>NZ_OZ251603.1:2130000-2785897 GCF_965243865.1 Hyphomicrobium sp. 1Nfss2.1
ACAGCGAGTCTGAGACCACCAATCAGGGCAATGTCTCCGTCAACATCATCGAGCTGCTCGGCGGCATTCTCCCCGATGAGGATCACCAGGAGCTCGACGACGCCGAGGTCGCCCAGCACGTCGATGCCGCGCGCGAGGCCGAAACCGAAGCCGAGCTGATCCGTGCCGGTGCAGAGGCCGAAGCCAATCGCAGTGCCGGCGATGACACGCCGCTCGGCGGCGCCGCCACCCCGAACACGACCGTTCTCGTCAAGCCGGTGCAAGAGGACGAGGACACGCTCGCCGACCTCGAAGGCCGAGAAACGCAGGTCATTCGCGTCGGACAAGGCGACACGCTGCGCAAGATCCTCATGCGCGTCGGCGCCGACAATTGGCAGGCGCGCGGCATGATCGAGGCTGCGCGCAACATCTTCCCCGAGACCAGTCTCGCCGCCGGCCAGGAGGTGCGAATCACGCTCGTGCCTTCACTAACGAGACGCGACAAGAAAGAGCCCGCGCGCTTCTCCGTCTTCTCCGACGGTCACGATCATCTCGTCACCGTTTCGCGCAACGCTGCCGGCGAATTCGTCGCCAGCAAGTCGCCTCCATTTGGCGAGGAAATCGCCAACGCGGCCCTCGACCACAACGACCGCGCATCGACATCCAGCGTCTACGCCAGCGTCTACTACGCCGCTCTGCTCCAGAAACTACCCGATGACGTCATCACCAAGGTGATGAAGATTCACGCGTCGCAAACGGACTTCAGACGCCGCCTGCGCCCTGGCGATTCAATCGAGTATTTCTTCGACATGAAGGATGGTGCGAAGGCGGATAGTCCGCCTGGTGAGTTGCTCTACACGTCCATCACCAGCGGCGGCGAGACGTACAAATTCTACCGCTTCCGCACCCCCGATGGCGTCGTCGACTACTATGACGAGCGCGGAAACAACTCAAAACAGTTCCTCATGCGCCGCCCCGTTCGCGGCGACGTTCGCCTCGCCTCGGGCTTCGGCATGCGCTTCCATCCGCTGCTCAACGAGCGGCGCATGCACACCGGCGTCGACTGGGCGACATCGACCGGAACGCCGATTCTTGCCGCAGGCACCGGCGTCATCGAGGAGGCCGGTCGCAAAGGTCAGTACGGCAACTACGTGCGCATCCGTCACCCCAACGGCTACCACACCGCCTACGGACACATGCTGCGCCTGCGTAAAGGCATCGTCGCCGGCGCCAAGGTGCGCCAGGGCGAAATCATCGGTTATGTCGGATCGACGGGCCTCGCTTCCGGCCCGCATCTTCACTACGAGGTGCTGATCAATTCGCGCTTCGTCGACCCGCTCGCCATCCAGGTCCCGCGCGAGCGCGAGCTTTCCGGCCGTCAGCTCGCCGAGTTCCAAAAGGAGCGCCAGCGCATCGACGACCTGCGCCACCTCGCCCCCGTCATGACCGCCAGCAAATAGGCAGCCGACGCACCTCGACGTCACCCCGACGAGGGTCGGGGCCTGCGCCAGCTTCCGCACGCTTCTCTGGTCCCGTCCCGCGCCGGGATGACAGATGTTGGATAGGCACCGCGCCCTGCACGCATGAGGCAGAAACGACAACGGCAGCGGGCGCCATTCCGACTGCCCACTGCCGACTGCCTTACTTGCCTGCCATGCCCGGCTTAGGCCGCTGCCTTCACGACCTCGCCGTTCAGCACCAGTTCGCCGTCGCGCACGCCGATGTGCACCGTGTCGCCATCCTTGATGCGCCCCGCGAGGATCTGCTCGGCGAGCGGATCCTGCACGTGCCGCTGGATCACGCGCTTCAGCGGGCGCGCACCATAGGCCGGATCATAACCGCGGTTGGCGAGCCACGTCCGCGCCGCATCGTCGAGATCGACGACGATCTTGCGATCGGCGAGCAGCTTGTCGAGCCGCTTCATCTGGATGTCGACGATCTTGCCCATATCCGCACGCTGCAGACGGTGGAACAGGATGATATCGTCGAGACGGTTGAGGAATTCCGGCCGGAACTTCTGCCGCACCTCGCCCATCACCAGGTCGCGAACGAGCGCCGTGTCCTCGCCTTCCTTCTGGTTGACGAGATACTCCGCGCCGATATTCGACGTCAGAATGATGATCGTGTTGCGGAAGTCGACCGTGCGGCCCTGGCCGTCCGTCAAACGCCCATCGTCGAGCACCTGCAGCAGCACGTTGAACACGTCCGGGTGCGCCTTTTCGATCTCGTCGAACAGGATCACCTGATACGGCCGGCGACGCACCGCCTCGGTCAGCGAGCCGCCTTCCTCATAGCCGACATAGCCGGGAGGCGCGCCGATGAGACGGGCAACCGAGTGCTTCTCCATGTACTCCGACATATCGAAGCGCTGGATCGCGTTGTCGTCATCGAACAGGAACGCCGCGAGCGCCTTCGACAGCTCGGTCTTGCCGACGCCTGTAGGCCCAAGGAACATGAACGAGCCGATCGGCCGGTTCGGATCCTGCAGGCCCGCACGCGCACGCCGCACGGCCTTCGAAACGGCATCCACCGCCTCGCGCTGACCGACGACGCGCTTCGCCAGCGCATCTTCCATCTTCAACAGCTTCTCGCGCTCGCCCTCGAGCATGCGGTCGACAGGTATGCCCGTCCAGCGCGACACCACCGACGCGATCTGGTCCGGCGTCACGGCCTCTTCGACCATGCCGCCCTTGGCTTCCTCTTGCTCCATCTTCAGGAGCTTCTTCTCCAGTTCGGGAATCTTGCCATAGGCAAGCTCGCCCGCGCGCTGCAGGTCACCGCGGCGCTGCGCCTTCTCCAGCTCGGTCCGAGCGGTATCGAGTTCCTCCTTCAGCTTCTGGGCGCTGCCGAGCTTTTCGCGCTCCGCCTCCCAGTTCTGCGTCAGGATCTTGCTCTCCTCCTCGAGGTCGGCGATCTCCTTCTCGAGATTGGACAGCCGGTCTTTCGACGCAACATCCGTCTCCTTCTTCAGAGCTTCGCGCTCGATCTTCAGCTGCATCAGCTCGCGATCGATGCGGTCCAGTTCCTCCGGCTTGGAATCGATCTGCATCTTGAGTCGCGAAGCCGCCTCGTCGACGAGGTCGATCGCCTTGTCCGGCAGGAAGCGATCCGTGATGTAGCGGTTCGAGAGCGTAGCCGCCGCCACCAGCGCGCTGTCGGTAATCCGCACGCCGTGATGCAGCTCGTACTTCTCCTTGATGCCGCGCAGGATCGAGATGGTGTCTTCCACCGTCGGCTCACTGACGAATACCGGCTGGAATCGCCGCGCCAGCGCCGCGTCCTTCTCGATGTGCTTGCGATACTCATTGAGCGTCGTCGCGCCGACGCAGTGCAATTCGCCGCGTGCCAGCGCCGGCTTAAGCAGGTTGCCAGCATCCATCGAGCCTTCGGTCTTGCCCGCGCCCACGATGGTGTGCAGCTCGTCGATGAAGAGGATGATGCGTCCCTGTTCGGCCTCCACCTCGCTCAGCACGGCCTTGAGGCGCTCCTCGAACTCGCCGCGATATTTCGCGCCGGCAATGAGCGAGCCCATGTCGAGCGCCAGCAGCTTCTTGTCCTTGAGGCTGTCGGGCACGTCTCCTTTGACGATGCGCTGCGCCAGACCCTCGGCGATTGCCGTCTTGCCGACGCCGGGCTCACCGATCAGCACCGGATTGTTCTTAGAGCGCCGCGACAGCACCTGAATGGTGCGGCGAATTTCTTCATCGCGCCCGATAACGGGATCGATCTTGCCCGCAGCAGCAGCCTCGGTGAGGTCGCGCGCATACCGCTTCAGCGCGTCATAGCCCTGCTCGGCCGACGCCGTGTCCGCCGTACGGCCCTTGCGCAATTCGTTGATCGCCGTATTGAGACCCTGCGCCGTCACCCCCGCATCAGCCAGGATCTTGGCAGCATCCGTGCCCTTCTCGAGCGCCAGGGCAAGCAACAGCCGTTCGGCCGTTACGTACTTGTCTCCAGCCTTCTCTGCGATCTTCTCCGCCGCGTCGAACACGCGCGCGAGTTCCGAAGCCATATATAGCTGGCCAGCCCCGCCGCCCGAAACGGACGGGCGCTTCGCAAGCTGCGCCTCGACTGCCTTGAGCGCCGCTTTAGGATCGCCGCCCGCCTTGCGGATCAGCCCCGCGGCCAACCCTTCATTGTCATCGAGCAGCACCTTCAACAGGTGGTCGGGCGAAAACTGCTGATGGCCTTCGCGCACCGCCAGATTCTGCGCGGCCTGCACGAAACCGCGTGCGCGGTCTGTAAACATTTCAAAGTTCATGAGAGATTCCCTCCTCAGCGCACCGTTCCGCCCTGATGGCACGGCCCGGCACCTTCCACGTCAGGATTGATGGTGGTTCCGCCGACCTACCGACGCGGCAGCATCGTCCGGAAACCTTTCCAACAGGTGATATAGTGTGGTCGAAACCGGACAAAAGAGGGCTACACCGGTACTTCTCAAACTCACTTGAGTTGCATCAACGATGTCATCTTCGCACGAACCTGCCGTCAGCGGACTTTACCGCTATCCGGTCAAAGGCCTCTCGCCCGAACCGCTCGAGCGCGTGACGTTGACCAGAGACCAGACCGCCCCTTTCGACCGCGCCTATGCGATCGAGAACGGTATCGGCCGTTTCGACCCCGAGCATCCCGCCCATCTGCCGAAGATCAACTTCCTGATGTTGATGCGCAATGAGCGCCTGGCGACATTGCAGACGCGCTTCGATGACGAGACCGAAACTCTGACGATCTTCCGCGCCGGCAAGCAGGTGGCGCGCGGCGATCTGCGCACCCAGCTCGGCCGCCGCATGATCGAGCAGTTCCTCGCCGCCTACATGCAGTCGGATCTGCGCGGCCCGCCCCGCGTCGTCTCGGCCCCAGGCCACAGCTTTTCCGATGTCGCTGCCAAGTGCCTGCACATCGTCAACTTGGCGTCGCTACGCGAATTGGAGCGCGCAGCCGGCCGTCAACTAAATCCGTTGCGCTTCCGCCCTAACATCATCATCGATGGCGCCGAGCCTTGGGCCGAATTCAGTTGGAAGGATAAGCCGCTGCAAATCGGCGGCGTGCCACTCGCATTCATCAAGCGCACCGAGCGCTGCGCCGCCACCGACGTCGATCCCGATACCGGAAAACGCGACACCGCGCTGCCCGCCACGCTGCTGCGCACCTACGGACATTCCGACTTCGGCATCTACGCCCGCGTCCTGTCCGATGGCGAAATCACCATCGGCGACCCCATCAAATTCTCTTAGACGCGCCACCCAGCTCATTCCCTCTCCCCGTCCACCACGGGGAGAGGGTCAGGGTGAGGGGCAGAACCCGGGTGAGACGGTGAGGGGCGGGCACGTGGCCGACCATCGGCCGTTTCAACAAAGAACGGCCGCCACTCCCCATCGGGAGGGCGGCCGCTCATTCCGTTCGAAACTCGAGAACAGCTTACTCAGCGTCGTCCGTGGCTGGTGCGGCGGCTGCTGCCGCGTTCACCTCACCGCCGGCGCTGCTCTCGCGGCGCGGACGGCGAACCGGTCGACGCAGAAATTCCGGCTGCTCGTGCTGCTGCTGCGGGAACCGATCGCGGTCGCGATCACGCTCCCGTTCGCGGCGCGGCTGGAAAGGCTGCGCCTCGGCCACCGGCTGCGGCCCACCGGTATCGACGCCCTCAGGACTATTGTTGCGCGGAGGGCGCGGCTGTCCGCCAAACCCTTCGGCGCCATGCTCGCGATCGCGACGCTCGCCCCGATCACCTCGATCTCCGCGGTCGCCCCGATCCCCTCGGTCATGATTGCGGCCACGATTCTCGTTCCGATCGCGGAAGCGGCCCTGATCGTGACGCTCATGCCGTTGCCCGTCGAACCGCTGACCTTCCATCCGCGGCTGCTCGTTGTTGTGACGCGGCGGATTGAACGACGGCTGCATATCGCCCTCGTCGCCGTCATCATCGCCGTAGTCGTCACCGTCCATTTCGTTGAAGGGCCGATTGCGCGGCACCCCGTTTATGTCAGGCCCGCCCTGGCTAATCTGCTGTTCGCGGAAAGCCATGATGATGCGGTTGTAGTGTTCTGCGTGTTGCAGATAATTCTCTGCGAGAACTGGATCGCCCGAAGACGAGGCGTCACGGGCCAGCGACATATACTTTTCAGCGATATGCGACGGAGTTCCACGGATCTTAACGTCCGGCCCCGTGCTCTCGAAGCTGCGCGTCAGCGGGCTCTGGCCCTTGCGGTTGCGCCCGCGTCCCCGGCGGTTCTGCTGTCCTTGCCTCATTGGCTCCGTTCTCGGTGGTGATGAATGACAGGCGTCACGCCTCGTTAGCGTCTTTCAATCGCTAGTGCCCTAGAGAGGCGCTGAAACCGCAGTCTCTGGCCAGTTTTCCTGGCGGCGCCCATGCGCGCGCGTTCTATCTCAATCTTGTGACGCTCAACCGGCAGTCGCTACTTCCGATCGGAAAGGGGCGTGGCACGCCACACGGCTAGCGATTGCCGTTTCAGCGGGAGCTACAGGGCCCCGTAACCACGTGTCCCCGCGCCTTTGTCATCCCAGCTGGGTTTCCCAGCTCGTGCGGCTATCAGCTCCAACACCGAAGCGCGCCACACGTTCAATCGGCTTCGGTCAGACTAGCGCGGAACCGGAGCAAATCAAACAGTTTCTTTGCGACCAATTATAACTGTAGCAACAACGCCACACAGCGCTCATGGCCTCCAAGGTCTGAATGTCGGCTAAGTTGTGCCCTGCGTGTCTTAACGAACGCTTGCTGCAACAAGAGAGCCACAGCCTCGGCTTGCCCCACCCCGACTTCGACCACCGCTGCCCCATCGAGCACACGATCGAGACCGGCCGCTATCTCTCTATATACATCGAGGCCATCCGCACCCCCATCGAGTGCTGCGCGCGGATCGAAAACGCGCACCTCCGGGCTCAACCCGGCGATCTCCCCACTCGCGATATAAGGCGGGTTGCTGATTACCAGATCGAACCGACCCTGGACCCCGTCCAGCACATCGTGGATCTCGAACTGCGCGCGATCGCCAACGCCCAGCGCAGCAGCATTCTTCCGAGCCGTCTCGAGAGCATCTGCGCTGATATCCGTGCCGAGCCCGCGCGCTTGCGGCAACTCCGCCAGCAGCGTCAGCAGCAGACAACCCGTGCCGGTGCCGATGTCGAGGATGCGAATGGGTTTTTCGCGCCAGCCCTCCCGCTCCGCAATTCCCAGAGCAGTCTCGATCAAGGTCTCGCTGTCCGGCCTCGGGTCGAGCGTCTCCCGCGAAAGCAAAAAGCGCCGTCCATAAAATTCCCGCTCACCCAGAATGCGCGAAACAGGCTCATGCGCGCTCCGCCGCTCGAGCATCGCCGCAAATCGCGCCCGCGCCTCCTCGGGCAATGGCCGCTCGGGATGCGCAATGATGTCTGCCGTCGAGCACCCCGTCGCCGCTACCAGCAACAGCCGCGCATCGCGCCCCGCATCCTCGATACCCGCAGCAGCAAGATCGCGCTGCCCCGCCCGCGCCGCCTCGCCAAGAGTGGCCAGGCCCTCGCGATTTTGCCGAGCCTCAGGCGCCATTGCCCGCCATCTCGGCGAGTAGCGTCGCCTGGTGATCCGTGGTCAGGGCGTCGATCATCTCATCGAGACCGGAGCCATCGAGCACCGTATCGAGCTTATGCAGCGTCAGATTGATCCGGTGATCCGTCACGCGCCCTTGAGGAAAGTTGTAGGTGCGGATGCGCTGCGAGCGATCGCCCGAGCCGACCTGCCCCTTTCGCGCCTCCGCGCGCGCAGAATCGACCTTTTCCCGCTCCATCTCATAGACGCGCGAGCGCAGAACCTGCATCGCCAGCCGGCGGTTCTGATGCTGCGACTTCTCCGCCGACACGACCACGATGCCCGTCGGCAAATGCGTCATGCGCACGGCAGAATCGGTCTTGTTGACGTGCTGACCGCCCGCGCCGCCCGCACGCATCGTGTCGATGCGGATGTCCTCGGGGCGAATGTCGATGTCGATATCCTCGGCCTCCGGCAGCACCGCGACCGTCGCCGCAGAGGTATGGATGCGCCCGCCAGTCTCCGTCGCGGGGATGCGCTGCACCCGGTGCACGCCGGATTCGAACTTCAGCTTCGCGAAAACCCCCTCGCCGGAGATCGACGCCACGATTTCCTTGTATCCGCCGAGATCGTTCTCCGATTCCGAGATGACCTCCACCTTCCAGCCGTGCAATTCGGCGTAGCGCGCGTACATGCGGAACAGATCCGCCGCGAACAGCGCCGCCTCATCGCCGCCGGTGCCGGCGCGCACTTCCAGAATAGCACTGCGCTCGTCAGCCGCATCCTTGGGCAGCAGCTGGATCCTCAGCTTCTGCTCCAGTTCCTCGCGCCGCGGCTCCAGCGCCTCGATGTCGGCCTCGGCCAGCGCGATCATCTCCTTGTCCGACGATGGATCATCGACCATCGCCTGCAGGTCCGCCCGCTCCTTGTCGACCGCCCTCAGCGCCTCGATCGTCTCCACCACCGGGTTGAGCTGGGAAAACTCCTTCG
This sequence comes from Hyphomicrobium sp. 1Nfss2.1, assembly GCF_965243865.1. Taxonomy (GTDB): domain Bacteria; phylum Pseudomonadota; class Alphaproteobacteria; order Rhizobiales; family Hyphomicrobiaceae; genus Hyphomicrobium_A. The sequence goes on from NZ_OZ251603.1 coordinate 2,138,489, forward strand.
TCAGCTTCGCGTACGCAGCCTGGTTCACCCCGGCATTGAGCTCTGCCTGGATCGCGCTCCAGCGCCCGACCATCTTTTCGATTTTGTCTTGTGGAATTCCGACCATGGTTCTCGAAACGGAATGCCGGCTTCGCGTCTCGGCGAGCCGGTTCAAGTTCTATTATGGGGTGAATATATGGGCACCCGCGCCGCGGCGCGCCGCATCTAATCCTATTGGGCGGCCGTCTGCAATTTGTCGCCGCGCCGGGTCCGCGGATCGGGAACATCGATCCACCGCAAGCCGTCGCGAACCGGAGCAAACCGCACGATCACATAGTTCTGCGCCCCGCGCACGATCCGCTTCATCGACGGCGGCAGCTGAGAAACCGCTGCTTCCAGCACGGATGTCTGGGTGATGAGAACGATCATGGCGATGCCGAGGGTCACGGTAAACAGTGCCATGCCAGGGCGCCCGGCGTGATCGTTGACCACGCGGCTCACCCGGCGCGCGGCCTGCGCCGCCCGCTTACCACTCCCACCGATCGCCTTGATGATCGGAGCGCTGCTCTGTCCGCCAAGATTGATATTGCGGATCAGCGGGCGCCGTGGCGCCGGTTGCGACACTTGCGCCCGGGGCGCGGCAACGAAAAGCTGCTCCAGGATATGCAGCACTGGACGCGGGTCCAGCCCCGCCAACCCTGCGTACGAACGCACGATGCGGCACGTCTCCGGCCACAGCGGCAGAGCCTGAACCTGCCCGGCCTCGAGCGCGGCGATGATGTCGACGCGCGTCGACAGCGCCTGTGCAGCCTGCATCGGCGACAACCCGAGCGCGCCGCGCAAGTCATGAAAGAAGCGAGAGATGTCCGCGGCAAGTGCCGCTTGCGATGGAGGGGGTGCAACGGGGGCATGCGTGCGTGCCGCTTGCGGGCGCGCAACGGGATAGGGTCTTGCCGGCTCGTAGCCTCTACGCATGACCAACGCCAAAACAATCCTGGAACTGAAGTTCCCCCTGGGGCGTCATCGTCCAACAACGGCGACGCAATGTCCAGTCGGAACGCGAAACTAGATCTCGATACCTTCCGCGCCAGCGAAGGCAGCGATACGTTCGCGAATATTGGTGGTGCCCTTTTTCAACAGGTCTTCCACAAGTTTCGACGCACGGTTCGCATCGAGCGACAAGATCATCGTCTTGACCGGACCAATTGATGCAGGCGCCATCGACAGCGACCGGAAGCCGAGTGCGATCAGCACCAGCGCTTCGATCGGGCGCCCGGCCATCTCACCGCACAGCGTCACTGGCACTTTATATTTCTCCGACGCCTTCACCAGCGTCTTCAATGCCCGTAGCGGAGCCGGAGAAAGTGGGTCATAGCGACTGCCGACACGCGCATTTGTGCGATCGGCCGCCAACATGAATTGCATCAGGTCATTGCTGCCGACCGAGATGAAGTCGACCTTCTTCATCAGGGCATCGAGCTCAAACAACAGGCAGGGGACTTCCACCATGGCGCCGACGCGGATCGTCTTGGGCGGCTCACGCCCCTTCTCGATAAGAATTTGATGCTCTTTATCGATCAGCTCGCGCACCGGATCCATCTCCGCGGCAGTCGACACCATCGGGATCATGAGCCGAAGCTCCTGTCCCCCAGCCGCGCGCAGCAGGGCCCGCACCTGCGTGCGCAGCAACGCCGGACGATCGAGGCCCATGCGTACCGCGCGCCAGCCCATTGCCGGATTCTCTTCCTTGGGCTGCCGCAGATAATGCAGAACCTTGTCACCACCGATGTCGAGCGTCCGGAACACCACCGGCTTGCCGTCCGCGCGCGCCAGCACCGCACTGTAGGAATCGGCCTGCCGCTCCACCTTGGGTAGCGTGTTCGACAGCATGAACAGCAGCTCTGTGCGGAACAGACCGACCCCGTCCGCACCAGACTCTTTCAGATGCGGCATGTCGACGAGCAGACCCGCGTTGATGTGCAGGTTCACGCGCACACCATCCGCCGTCACAGCCGGAACATCGCGCAACGCCCGGTATTGCCGCTGCCGGCGAGCGAGGAATCGCACCTTGTCGGAATAGGCCGCGATCACATCCGACGATGGCCGCAAGTGCACCTCGCCAGTCGTCGCATCGACGATCGCAGCATCGCCCGCCGTCACGCGTTCGACGACGCCCCGCGCTTGGCCCACAGCAGCGATGCCCAGCGCCTTCGCAACAACGGCAACGTGGCTCTGTCCGCTGCCGTCCTCGACAATCAATCCGCGCAGCCGGCGACGGTCGTAATCCAGTAGCTCTGCAGGTCCCATCGTGCGCGCGACGAGAATGGTGTCCGGCGGCAGTGCGGAAGGCGCATCCGCGCTCGTGATGCGGCCAGCGAGAATGCGAAGCAGCCTATCCGACAAATCATCGAGGTCACGCTGACGCTCGCGCCAATAGGCATCGTTCTGCCGTAGCATGCGCGCACGCGTAGAGTTCTGCACGCGCTCCACCGCGGCCTCCGCGGTCAGGCCGCCCTCGACCGCCTCGCGCAGCCGACGCTCCCAGCCCTTGTCGTGCGCAAACATGCGGTAGGCTTCGAGCACGTCGCGGTGCTCGCCCGCCCCGGACAGATGCTCATGCTCGAACATCTCGTCCAGCGACGCGCGCAAGGTGATGATCGCTGCATCGAGACGCACCAGCTCCGCCGCTGGATCTTCCGCCATCAGGTGCGTGACAACGATGCGCGGCTCGTGCAGCACCACATGACCGAGCGCGACGCCATCGGCCATCTTCTCGCCCTGGATCACCGCCGAAAGCGATTTCTCGATTTCGATAGACGCGCCCGAGCCCGCCACCGCACCGGAAACGAGGTGCTCGGCAACAACCATCGCCGTCGCCTGTAGCACCTCGACATCCTCGTCGGAGTATTCCTTCTGCGTACGGTTCTGAACGACCAGCACACCGAGCACCTGGCCCGACCGCTGAATCGGCACCGCCAACAGCGAATGATAGATCTCCTCGCCCGTCTCTGGACGATAGGAGAACGCCGGGTGGCTCGAAGCCTCCGGCTCGTTGACCGTAATGTTGAGTTCCGCGCACCGCCCGACGAGACCTTCGCCACGCTTCATGCGCACCGCGTGCACAGCGTCTCGGTTGAGGCCCTCGGTGGCGAACAGCTCCAGAGAGCCGTCCTGTCGCTTGAGGTAGATCGAGCAGACTTCGGCGACCATTACGCCCGCGATCTGCTTGACGATCTTGTCGAGCCGCTGCTGTCCGTCACCCGGTTCGGACATGATCTCCCGAAGACGCCGCATGATTACACGCAGCGCCGGCTCGGATGTCATCACTCGTGGCTCGTCGCCTCGCCTCTGCATAGGTCGTGCCGCCCGGGTGACCCGCCGGAATGGCGGGGCTCAGTGCTCGACCGGGTGCGCTGTCTTAAGCGCTCAATCCGAATCGAGCCCATAAATGGAGTGCAACGTTCTCACCGCCAGCTCGGCATATGCCGCGTCGATAAGCACGCTGATTTTGATCTCTGAAGTTGTGATTGCGAGAATATTGATGCCCTTGCTTGAAAGGGCTTTGAACATCATGGCTGCGACGCCGGCGTGACTGCGCATGCCGATGCCGATCACCGAGATCTTGGCGACGTCAGCCGAGCTCTGCACATCGAACTCGCCGATCTCCGTCTTAGCGCCTTTCAGCGTCTCGAGCGTGCGAGGCAGCTCGCTCGCCTGCACCGTGAAGGTCATGTCGGTGTGCTTGCCGTCCGGCGTGACGCTCTGCACGATCATGTCGACGTTGATGTTGGCATCCGCCAGCGGGCCGAAGATGCGCGCGGCGATGCCCGGCTTGTCCTCGACCTTGATGAGCGTCACCTTGGCCTCGTCCTTGACGTAGGCAATGCCGCTGACGACCTGGTTCTCCACGATCTCTTCCTCATCGCAAACGATAGTGCCGATGTCCTCCAGCCGATCGAGACGCACGGGGCTCATTGCCTCGGGCGCCACGAAGCTGGACAGCACGCGAACCCGCATCCGGTGCACCATCGCGAGCTCTACGGATCGCGTTTGCAGCACCTTGGAGCCGAGCGAGGCCATCTCCAGCATCTCCTCGTAGGAGATCTTCGGCAGGCGTCGCGCCTTCGGCACGATGCGGGGATCGGTGGTGTAGACACCATCGACGTCGGTATAGATGTCGCACACATCGGCCTTGAGTGCGACCGCCATGGCCACCGCGCTGGTGTCTGATCCGCCGCGGCCCAATGTTGCAATGCGGCGACGCTCGGGCTCGATACCCTGGAAGCCAGTCACCACAGCAACGTCGCCATCGTCGAGTCGGCGGCGCAGCTCGGTTCCGTCGATGCCGGCGATCCGGGCAGACCCGTGCGCCGCCGAAGTAGTGATCGGAATCTGCCAGCCCTGCCAGGAGCGCGCCTGCAGTCCCATCGACTGCAGCACAATGGCGAGAAGCCCTGCCGTGACTTGCTCGCCAGTAGCAACGATGGCGTCATACTCGCGCGCATCGTGCAGCACCGAGGCCTCTCGCACCCAGGAAACGAGCTGGTTCGTCGCGCCGGCCATGGCAGAGACGACCACGCAAACCTTGTTGCCGGCGTCGACCTCGCGCTTCACGTGACGCGCCACGTTGCGAATGCGCTCGACGTTGGCGACAGACGTGCCGCCAAACTTCATCACAACAACAGCCATCGCTATCCCGCCGTGCGGCTCATTCTTCAATTATCTGGATCAGCCCGCTCTAGTCGCCCGCCCGCGCAGCGCGGCCGTCGGGTGGCGCCTAATTGCCTGGAGTGAACAGGAATCCCGCTTTTGCGGCGTTGTCTTAACGGCATCGCACCCATCCCGCAATATCCGCGTCTTGACATTCTGTTTCGCTCATCGCCGTATCCCGCTCATGGCCACCCCAGAACACAGCTCCAGCGCCCCTGCCGCCAACCTCGACCCGATCGAGGTCGAGCGCTTCGAAGCCCTGGCCGGAGAATGGTGGGACACCGGCGGAAAGCTACGCCCGCTGCACAGCCAGGGGCCTGCCCGCTTGAGTTTCATCCGCAACGCCCTTGTGCGCCACTTCGACATCAAGACCACTGGGTTGCAACCGCTATCCGGCCTTTCCGTGCTCGATGTCGGATGCGGCGGCGGTCTCGTCTCCGAGCCCCTCGCGCGCCTCGGCGCAACCGTCACCGGCATCGACCCAACGCACGATTCCATTGCCGTCGCCCGCAGCCACGCCGAAGGCCAGGGCCTCACCATCGACTATCGCACCGCATCAGTGGAACAGCTTGTCGCTGCGGACGAGCAGTTCGATGCCGTCGTTTGCGTGGAGGTGATCGAGCACGTCCCCGACCAGGCCGCCTTCGTAAAAAGCCTCGGCCAGCTCGTGCGGCCCGGCGGCGCCCTCATCATGTCGACGCTCAACCGCACCTTGAAGTGCTACGCCCTCGCCATCGTCGGCGCTGAATACGTGCTCGGCTGGGTCCCCCGTGGCACGCACGACTGGAACCGCTTCGTCACCACCGACGAACTGACCCGCTACCTCGCCGACGCGGGGTTCGCGCCCCCCGAAATGGCCGGCATTATCTATGATGTGATGTCGGACACGTGGCGCCTCGGCGCCGACACCGACGTCAATTACATCGCCGCCTCTGCTCGAATTGCCGCCTGACGCCACGTCGGGTTGCAGCCGCGCCCGAGGAACACGCACCACCCATCGGGCGTTTCAAAATGAAACGAGCCAATGGGCTTCCCGATGACCGATCACCACAATTCTAGGCGCAGGGCCACAATCGCGTCGATCGCCGCACTCGTGGCATCGCTCACGCTCGGCGGTTGCCAGTCACCGATGTATTCCGGCACGCCCGACGATATGAGCGGCTCCATCGCCCCAGCGCATTCGCCGGACACCTACGAGCCTCCCGCCAAGGTCGGTGGAACCGACCAGCAAGAGGCCGAGCAGCAAATCCCGCAGGACGACGCCAAATATGAATACCGCGGTGGTCGCGATCCCATCACGGGCAAAGCCGAAAAGCAGATGTGACCCGCGCGGTCCTGCGCGAATGCCCGTAGTAAGGCTAATGCCGGCTGCCGGGCACCAGCGTACTCTGGATCGAGATCGGATCGCTGGCGGGAAACGTATCTTCGAGCCCCTCCTCCAGCTGCTCCTCCGCCCGTGCCGCCTTCCGCCGCTCGGCGTCTCTACTGACGGCCTCCTGCGGTGAGCGAGAGGCCCTCTCACTCTGCCGCCTGCCCTCCCCCTTGCTCTTCTTGCCACTCATGGTGATCGCCTTTCCTCACGAGGAACGGGGTCGAAACCAACCTAAAGAACACCTTAGGTTTCGGACAGGTTCCCGCCATCACTCCGGGCAACTCCCGCCACAATGAAAGGGCTACGTCCGCGCTGCGTCGCAGCGGAACCGTGGCTCTTCCTGGCCATTGACAAGCCGACGCCGGCCTCCACATGTGTGGCGGCTTTTTCAGCATCGAGCTCAGGTAGCGAGCATGTCTCAGGTCAACCGCAGAGAAGTCCTCACGACCGGCGGCCAATGGGCCCTCTTGATGGCATTGGCAGGTCTTTCACCAGCGCGCGCAGAGCCCGCGCCGGGGGTCCGCCTCGGCGACCCCGAACCGTTCAGCTTCGATGCCCTCCGCCAGCGCGCCAAAGACCTCGCCGCCAAACCCTACGTCTCACCAGCCGCCGCACCGAGCATCGTCGGAGACGTCGATTTCGACGCTGCCCAGAAGATCAAATTCCGCGCCGATCGCGAGCTGTTCCCAAATGGCCCCGGCGCCTGCCCCGTCCGTCTTTTCCACGTCGACAAGTACAATCAGCTTCCTGTCCGCATCAATGAGTTGTCGGACGGCGTTGCACGGCAGATCATCTACTCGGCCGACAGTTTCGATTACAAAGATCCAGAGTTCGCCAGCAAGCTCCCCGCCGACCTGGGCTACTCCGGATTCCGCGTCATGGATGGTCGCGGCAAAGATACCGACTGGTTCGCGTTCCAGGGCGCCAGTTACTTCCGTACCTCAGGCGAAGACAACCAGTATGGCGCATCGGCGCGCGGCATTGCCATAAACACCGCCATGCCCGAGCCGGAAGAGTTTCCACGCTTCGTTGAGTTCTGGCTGGAACAGCCCAAGGGCGACACCGCGTTGATCACCGTCTACGCGCTCCTCGATGGTCCGAGCGTCAGCGGCGCCTATAAGTTCACCGCTACCAAGACGCGCGTACCGATCATGGAGGTGAGTGCAGAAATCTTTGCGCGCACTGACATCGACCGCGTCGGCATCGCGCCACTCACGTCGATGTTTTGGTACGGCGAGAACGACCGCCGCTACGCCAGCGACTGGCGCCCCGAAATCCATGACAGCGACGGCCTCGCCATGTGGACCGGCGCCGATGAGCACATCTGGCGCCCACTGATCAATTCGGATCAAGTCCGCACCAACTCCTTCCTCGACAAGAACCCCAAAGGCTTCGGCCTGATGCAGCGCGATCGCAACTTCGCCAACTACGAGGACGACGGCGCATTCTACAACAAACGGCCCGGAATTTGGGTCGAGCCCACCGGCGAGTGGGGCGAAGGCGCCGTGCAGCTCGTCGAGATCCCGACCGACGACGAGATCCACGACAACATCGTCGCCTATTGGGTGCCGAAGGAGGCAGTCCGCGCTGGCGATGAATTGCACTACGGCTATAAGCTTTACTGGCAGAACGACGAGCCGAACCCACCCATAAACATTGGCCGCGTAGTCGCCACCTACACCGGCAGTGGTGGCGTCCCCGGCGCTCGCCGACGCGAAGACCTTTTCAAGCGCAAGTTCGTCATCGACTTCACTGGTGGCCCGCTCGACAACATGCAGCAGCGCTTTGACGTCGAGCCTGTCGTCACGCACTCGCGCGGTCGCGTCGATAATGCGTACGTCATCAAGGTCGTCGGTACAGATAGATGGCGCGCTCTGTTTGACCTTGCCACGGAGGGCACAGATCCCATCGATCTGCGCTGCTACTTGCGCCTCGGCGACGAGACACTGACCGAGACGTGGCTCTACCAGTGGATCCCTGCAAAAACCTGATTGGCTTAGGCTGCAGCATCATCCCGCTGCAGCCTGGTATCACCATTGAGCGGGCGCGCCTCCCGGCGCGCCAGCCGCACCGCCGCATCCCGTTCGATAGATTCGATTATCGCCAGCGAGGCGATTGGCCGGCTCGCTACGATGGCGCGAGCCAGCGCCAGTAATCCGCCGAACGTCACCACGCCAGCCAGCGCAATGGCGTATTCCCAGTTCTGCCGCGCGCTCTCGAATTCTTCTGACGCCACCGACCAGCCACCTGTCAACGCGCCCATCGGCACGGCAATCGACCAGAAAATGACTTGCGCCACGGAAAGCGCGCAAGCCGCAACTATGGACCACGCGAACGCACGCGCATTGCCGCGCACCAGGAACGCGTGCACCAGCACGCCGGCCAGGGCGAGCAGCCCCAGAACTCCGACAACCAGCATCGAACGATCGAGCTGCTGCACAACGAAATACTCGTTGGGTTGCATTTGCAGTCGTGACTGCAGCGTCAGCAGATGTCCCAGCACTGGGGTCAATGCCAGCGCGAGCAGGGCGATGGCAACCAGTTGCACGGCATCGAGCAGATGCCAGCGGTACCGTGTCAAATGTCGATGCGTCATGTCCCTCTCCGACTGTCACTCACGCGGCGTGACGGTTGAAGCGCCCAACTCAACAGGAGTTACTTAGTTCCAGGCCGCGCGGCAGTCACGCCGCCGACGCCCGGGGCTTTAATTCGACCCAACGGGAACGGGAAGGCCTGATCGCCGTTAGCGGCTCGATCCGCCGTGACCACCGGCGCAAACCAAGGCCGAGGAGGCACAAGCAAATGGTCGACGGCTTTCATTGGACGCGGGTTACATCCAAGCAATTGCGCTTCCTTTACGAGACAGTAACCCTCAACCCGGTTCCCGAGGAGATGTACGCACTCGCAGCAAAAGTGGACCGGAAGCTAGTCCCAGCGGGGAGCCCCGAACTGACCGCCGCCGACATGCTCGCCGGTGAGCACGCTGCTGGCTCGGCGAAGACCGACAACTAATGGATTTTGTGCAGCGCGGAACCGCCGCTGCTGCACCGCGTTCCCTAACCAAAGGAGAACGTCTCATGAGCAATGTAATGATCTGCGAGGACGACGCCATCCTCGCAGCCGACCTGGCCCTCACCATCGAAGAAACCGGCCACTGCGTATCCGGCATCTACGCTAACGCAAGCGACGCTCTCAAAGCCGCCGAGCACCAAATTCCCGACGTCGCCTTCATCGACCTCGAGCTTGGCGATGGGCACACGGGCGCTGGCATTGCCCAGGAGCTGCAGGCGATAGGCGTCAGGGTCATCGTGCTGTCCGGCTACCCCAACGTCGGCGTTGGCTTGGGCAACGTACCCCACACCTACGCCGCCAAGCCGGTGAGCACCGACCTCGTCGAATTTCTCTTGCGCACCCCGAGCGCGCGACGCGAAGCCGCCAGGAAAGCAGAGGCCGCCCTCCCCAATTGCCGCAACATCAGTGGCATGATGCAGTGAGGCAGCACATCAGCTCGGTTTGGCGCCTTCAACTTTCTGGGCCGGCAACTCCACTCGCACAGTATCGAGATGAGCATCGCGCAACGCCGGAAACAGCTTCGCCCAGACACCAGTCAGCGCGATTGATCCCACGCCCCCGAAGATTGCTGCCCCGACAGGACCGAGAAAGCGTGCCGCAACACCACTCTCGAATTCGCCAAGCTCGTTCGACGCGCTGATGAAGAGGCTGGACACCGCCGTCACGCGTCCGCGCATTGGATCGGGCGTCACAATCTGAATGAGGCTCTGGCGCACGAACACCGATACGGCATCCGCAGCTCCCAAAACCGCGAGCGCCACCATCGATATCGACACCCAAGTCGACACTGCGAATATGATGGTCGCGAACCCGTAGACCGCTACCGACACCAGCATCCAGAACCCGGCATCTCGCTGGATCGGTCGCGTGCTCAAAGCCAATGCCATCAGCCCGCCACCGATCGCAGGCCCCGAGCGCAACAGACCAAACCCGTCGGGACCGATGTGCAGCACGTCACGCGCGAACACCGGCAGCAGCGCCGTCACCCCACCCAGCAGCACCGCAAACAGATCGAGCGATATGGCGCCGAATACGATCTTGTTCGACCATACGTAGGATAGCCCTTCCGCGATCAGCTTCAGACGGCCACCGCCCTTATGGTCCGGCTTCGTGTTGGCAGTTATGAGCAATACGGCCACTGTAGCACACAGATACAGCCCCGCCGCCGTCGCATAAGCAGCCGGCACAGAGACAGCGCACAGCACGCCGCCAAGCCACGGCCCGATCACCATGCCCGTTTGCATTGCCAGCGTGTTCCAGCCGATGGCACGCGGCAGGATCTCACGCGGCACCAACATCGGCCCGAGCGACGCCGACGCTGGCATCGTGAAGGCACGCCCGACGCCGAACAATGCCGCGATAGAGAAAATGGCTAGGATGCTTGGATGCTGCGCGGCCGCGTTGAACGCCAGCCCTGCCGAGCAGGCGAACTGCAGCACGCAGCACGCAATCAGTATCTTACGTCGATCGTACCGATCCGCCGTCTCTCCGGCGAGCAGCACGAACGCGAACATCGGCACGAACTGGACGAGCCCAATCATGCCGACGAGGAACGAGCTGTAGGCAACCGTATGCTCCAGCCGCGCCACCGAATAGACCTGCCATCCGAGCGTGACACTCTGCGTGAGCATTGCCACGGTCGACAGGAACCGCCCCGTCAGCAGCAACGTGAAATCAGGGTATCGGCGAAACGAAAGAACGTTGTCTTGACTCATGAAGGTCGCGATCCGGCTCGCGCAGACGCGAATTGGTCGGCGCAGTAACCCGGCTTCTATGGCACTGGAGGTTCCCGGTCACCTGGAGATGAAGCCACAGCGTTATTACGCTCGCAGTGCCGCAGGGGGCATAGGGCGTTACTCTGGAAGAAAGGCTTCCTGGAGCTAGGCAACCTGACAGCGTCACGGCGTCTTGCCCGGAGCCTTCTCTTCGCCACCATGCAGGAAATAGTAGATGCTCGTAATTTCCTCGGGCGAGAACTGAATCTGCGGCATGTCGCGATGGCGCGAGCCGACGCCGTCCGCCAGTTCCATCTCCAGTTCTTCGTTCGGCCACGCCCCCAGCACCACCGACAGGTTGGGCGCCTGCTTCAACGGGCTCTTCTGATCGCCCACGACACCGTGGCAGCGCCCGCAGTTCTGCTCCAGCAGCGCCCTGCCCTTCTCCGCGTCCGTTTTGACATCAGCCGCCGCCACGCACACGCAGCCACTTACCACCATTATGCCCAGCGCAACGACCCGACGCATCCTCGCCTCCTTCAGCCGTGCGAGCACTCATAGCACGCTCAAGACTATATCAAGCCGCGATTGATGACGATGTAGGCGAACAGCGGCGGCGCGCAGATGCTTCATTGCGACTTGCTCCCGCGCAGGATGCCAGCAGGCGCACGCCGGACCCCAATAAAGAAATGCGACTTGCGGCAGAGCAACACACGCAACCACCGGTATATCCGTGCTAGTGTCCGCTGCACTTCCGGAAGATGTGAGATAAATCTCGCCGAGCTAGACCAACGACTGAGTTGAATCAGTGACGATTTCCGAGTCGAAAGCTGCACAAGTTCTCTATGCAGCGCATCAGATCTGGAACAGGCGCGACCTCGCTGCCCTCCTCGACCTCTTCGACGACGACATGATCTATTGGAGCAACGTCGGCACCGCGACGGCCGAGACCATTCTGCATGGCAAGGCGGAGTTCCTCGCCTTCCTCAACGGCCTGCAGCATATGGAAGGGCTGTCCGTCCCGCATAGCTTCCGCTTCAGAAACGGCGTCGCCACAGCGAATGCCGAGTTCTACCTGCGCGACCACCGCAGCGGCTATTCGCACTCGGGCACCTTCCGGCAGGTGCTGACCTTCCGCGGCCACCGCATTCTACGTATGGACGAATATCACGATGCAGCCGCGCTAGCCTCGTTCCTTGCCCTGCTCGATAGCGAAGCCTCGGAGCGTTAGCTCCCCACCCCATCGATAGTGAGGTGGTACCACCTCCCGGGCTCGAACCGGGGACCTCTAGATCCACAATCTAGCGCTCTAACCAACTGAGCTAAGGCGGCACGCCAGCAACATCACGGACTTAGGTCACCCCACGGCGAAAAGTCAATTCCGTGGGCGCCCCTGCCCGATGCGGCAAGGGGGCATCCGATCCAGCCCGGCAGAAAGGCCGAGCCTGGGACACCCGCAGGAGCGCTCAAATACAGCGGCGAACCGGCCAACGCAAGGCGCAGGGGTAGCATTTTTGCGCCCGCCCCGAACATCGGGCGATCAGAGCCTAGCGGTTTTGCGCCTTCTGCGCTGCCTCGGCCACCAGCCGGCCGAGAAGATGCGCCTGGTGCGCGAACGCCTGCATCTGCTTTTGCGCGTAACGCTGCTGAATCTCCATGTATTCCTTGAGATCCCGCGCCCGCGATAACTCCGTAGCAAAGGCAAAGTTCGCCTGGATGTTCTGCTCGGCGAACTTGGAGATCTGCGACTGCATCTCTACAGCGCTGGAGGTCATGGCCCCCTGCGACGCCGACACCGTATCTTGCACCTTGCGCGCCATGTCGACAAATTGGTTGTAGGCACTCCGAGCTTGCTCGACGTTACGCTCGGCGAGTTCGCGGACCGCCTCCGGGAACTCGAACTGCGGCTTGTCGGACATCGAAGGTCTCCTCCTGGGGCCAGGATGGTTATGACGCCCGCTCCTGGTTTTCGGGCAACGAAGATTATAGCGCGATCCGCCATCGAACGGACGTGAAATGAATGTGGATACCGCGACGCACCGAACCGAGCTCGTGGACGGAACCGGCTCAGCACGCTAACAGATTTAAAGCCTTGGTGTTTCGCCCATGCAGTTAGACGGCCCACGCGCTTCGCTGACATCGACAGCCGCCGGTGCCTCTCAGGCGCTCGCTGCCTGTGCTGACCCCGCTTGGATCATCGATCCTGCTAAGGGGCACGTGCTTGCCGCCAACCCCGCAGGAGCCGCACGCCTCGGACTTCATCCTGACGCCGCCTCCGGCACGCTCGATGCCGCCATGCCCGGACTGGTGCGCCTTCGCGCCATGGTGCGAGAATCCTTGGCCGATGGTCGACGCGAACCCCTCGTCTTCTGGACCGCATACGGAGCTGAAAACCTCGTTTGCGATGTTGCTAGTCTCCCCGAAGCGGCGAACAGGCCCGATCTGGTGCTCGTCAGCCTGGCTTCGGGCGCACGCAGACGCCTTTTGCCCGCGCCTACTGGAGGTTCCGCACCCGCTCTCCCGCCGCCCGTCACCCCCACGCCCGACGACGCCGCGACCATGACCAGGATCGCCGCGGCCATCCGCAACGGCTTTTCCGCCGGTCGTAGCTCCGAGGAAGCGCCCCAGGCCGACGCTGAACCTGCAGACGACGCATCGACCCACGATCCTCGTTCCGCCCAGGTGTCCAAGCTCGCCCACGAATTGCGCACGCCATTGAGTGCCATAGCGGCCGCAGCTGAAATCATGAAGGACCAGCGCTTCGGCCCCATCGAGAACGAGCGCTACCTCACCTACACGTCTGATATCCACGACAATGCCCGCCACGCGCTGGCGCTGATCGAGCGCCTCCTCGGCGACAGATCCTCCGACGATGCGGCACCCTCCGGAAACGCCAGCGAGCTCGATCTCAATGCCCTCGCCGAGGCGTCTGTCTCCGCCCTGAAGCCGCTTGCCGACGAAGCCGGGCTCAACCTCGTCTGCGAATTCCACCGCGAGCTGCCTCAAGTCAAAGCCGACAGCACCACCATCAAGCAGATCCTCTTCAATCTCATCTCCAACGCCATCAAGTTCACACCGCGCGGCGGCGATGTACGTATCGTCACCGGCCTCGGCTTCGACCGATCGATCTTCATCGCTGTCCAGGACACTGGCGTCGGCATGACGAACGAGGCGATCACCACCGCGCTCAACGCAGAAGTCCCCGCTCATCCTCAACGCAGGGAAGCAGGCGGACACGGCATTGGGTTGCCGCTGGCGCGCGATCTTGCCAAGTCGAATGGCGCTCGACTGGAAATCGACAGCCAACGAGGTGAAGGCACGGCCGTAGCACTCGTATTTCCACGCGACAGAGTCGCCGCACGTGCTCCTGTTTCAAATTAGACGATTTCTAATCTATTGGCATTGCTCGCACTTTTGTTGACGGCCGATGCGACAGCGCGTTAGGGATGATGTTCCGCGGCGCACCAATCGGCCGCTATTCAATTCGCCCATACCGGGGCCTTGAACCCCGACTATCGGAGCTCGCGATGCGTTTTCTCTGCGCCCCTTTGCGCAATGCGGCCTGTGCCGCTCTCCTTGCCATCGTTGGCGCGACATCGGCCGCCGCCACCGGCGAGGTCAACATCTACTCGTACCGCGAGCCGGGGCTCATCAATCCGCTGCTCAAGGCTTTCACCAAAGAGACCGGTATCAAGACCAACGTGGTCTTCGCCACCAACGGTCTTATCGAGCGTCTTGCCGCCGAAGGCCGCAACAGCCCCGCCGATCTACTGCTGACGAACGAGTCCGGTCTGCTGCTGCAGGCCGTCGGCGCCGGCGTGACACAGCCCGTCAACTCCACCGTCCTCGACAAGGAAATTCCAGGCAGCTTGCGCGACGCCGACAATCACTGGTTCGGCCTCACCAAACGCGCCCGCGTCGTCTACGCGTCCAAGGATCGGGTGAAGCAGGACACGATCACCTACGAGGAGCTGGCCGACCCGAAGTGGCGCGGCAAGATCTGCATCCGCTCCGGCCAGCATACCTACAACGTCGCTCTCATCGCATCGATGGTCGCCCACCACGGCGAGGAGTACACCGAGAAGTGGCTCAGCGGCCTCAAGGACAATCTTGCCCGCCGCCCAGCCGGCGGTGACCGCGAGGGCGTGCGCGACGTGCAGGCCGGCCTCTGCGATATCGCGGTCGGCAATACCTATTACATGGCGGCGATGCTGAAGAACCCGGACCAGAAGGGCTGGGCCGAAGCCGTGCGCATCATCTTCCCGAACGCCGCCGACCGCGGCAGCCACGTCAACGTGTCCGGCATGGCGATGACGGCCAACGCGCCGAACAAGGACAATGCACTGCGCCTGATGGAATACCTCGCTTCCCCCGAGGCGCAGCGCATCTACGCAGAGGCCAACGGCGAGTATCCGGTGGTCGAGGGTGTACCGGCCTCCGACCTCGTGAAGAGCTGGGGACCGCTGAAATCTGATCCTCTGCCACTCACCAAGATCGCAGCACTGCGCAAGAAAGCTTCCGAACTCGTCGACCGTGTCCAATTCGATCAGGGGCCAACCAACTGATGTCTGAGATCGACACCTTCCAGAAGGTCCGCTCGTCCCGCGACTTCGCGGTGCCCGCGGCTGCCATGCTTCCCGCCGCTGAGCGCCTCGTCGGTGTTGGATTTCGTTGTTGGTTGCAGGGCTTTCAGACCAGCGACATCGGCTGCTGGGAGCTGGCATGGGACGAATTCTCCCGTGCTGTCGGACAGCAGGCGGCAAAACCGCTGATGACCGAGCTCGCCTGCTGGGTGCGCGCGGTGCAGGACTCGGCCGAGCGCCGCATCGAGGTGTTTCCAGCCCAGTCCCGTCGCTTCTGCCGCGATGAGTGCCTCGCCATCTCGATGGTCGCCGCGTGCCAGCACTCGACCTGCCCTGCCTTCCGCGCCTGCGCCATCGCGCTGCTTGGCTGCGATGACGTCGAAGAGGCCATCGAAGGCGCAGAGGGCTTTGCCCGCTGCCTCAAGGAAGCAGGCCAGATCCTCTCGCCCGGCACCGTGTTCATGGGAGCCAGCCTGGTCACACCTGGCCCGCGCCCCACGCTCTGCTGAGCCCCAAACCTTGCTAAGATTGTCATCGCACGCCCAGAACGCTGACGGAAAGCGCCGCAGCCGATGAGCGTGCGAGACCCCGAGCCAGTAATTTCGACAGCACCTTCTACCTCGCTCAGCGACGCGACTTTCAGCTTTGCCAACCTGCCGGCGAAGCTGAAGGCGTGGCATCATCGCCGTCGCGTATCCCCCGGCTGGACGATCATCGTCGCCGCCATTTTGATTGTCGTCGCCCTGCCGATCGCCACCGTTGTGCTGCTGGCGCTGACGCCGACGGACAACATCTGGCCGCACCTCGTCTCGACCGTGCTGCCCGGCTCCGTTGCACGCACGCTGCTTCTCTCTGGCGGCGTCGCCGTCGTCACTTTCGCAATCGGCACAGCCACCGCATGGCTCGTCACCATGTATCGCTTCCCGGGCCGCAACCTGCTCGACCGGTTGCTGGTGCTGCCGCTCGCCGTGCCGACGTACATCGTCGCTTACTGCTACGTTGAACTTCTCGACTACGCCGGTCCCATCCAGACGCAGCTTCGCGCGACCTTCGGCTTCACGACAGCGGCCGACTATTGGTTCCCGCATGTGCGCTCTCTCGGTGGCGCCATCTTCATCTTCTCGTCGGTGCTCTACCCCTACGTCTACCTCACCGCGCGCGCGAGCTTCGCCCAGCAATCGGTGTGCGTGCTCGAAGTCGCCCGCACGCTTGGCCGCTCCCCGCTCGCGGCCTTCGCAGATGTCGCCTTGCCGATGGCGCGCCCGGCGATCGCAGCCGGCGTCGCGCTCGTCATCATGGAGTGCCTCAACGATCTGGGCGCCGTACAGTATCTCGGCGTCGATACCTTGTCGGCCAGCATCTATTCGACCTGGGTACAGCGCTCCAACATCGGCGGCGCGGCTCAGATCGCCACCGTCATGCTGCTGTTGCTTGCCATACTCTTGGCGGCAGAACGCAAGCTGCGTGGCGGCGCGCGAACCCATCACACCACCGGCCGCTACCGAGCCATTCCATTTCAGGAGCTGGAAGGATGGAAAGGTGTCACTGCCGCCGGGCTCGCATCACTGCCGTTCGTGTTCGGCTTCATCGTACCGCTTGGCGTCATCATCCCCGATGCCGCCACGCACCTCCACGATGCAATGTCGAGCGGCTTCCTGCCTGCAGCCGGAAACACGCTTCTGCTCGCGACCATGGCCGCCGTCGCGACCGTCGCCCTCTCCCTGATGCTCGGCTATGCGCGCCGCATTGCCGGCAACCGCTTCACCAGTTCAGCCGCGCGCCTCGCCGCCCTCGGCTACGCCATCCCTGGCACAGTGCTCGCTATCGGCCTGCTGCTTCCGCTCGCCGGCATCGACAATCGCGTCGATGAATTCATGCGCGCCACATTCGGCGTCTCGACCGGCCTCATCCTGTCGGGCTCGCTGTTCGCGATCACGCTGGCTTACATCATCCGCTTCCTCGCCGTTGCCTTGGCGCCCATCGAAGCCGGCCTGGAGCGCGTATCGACAAACCTCGACGCCGCCGCGCGCACGCTGGGTGAAACAGCACTCTCGTCCTTGTGGCGCGTGCACCTGCCGCTGCTCGCAGCCCCGCTCGGCGCCGCAGCCCTGCTCGTGTTCGTCGATTGCATGAAGGAGTTGCCTGCGACGCTGCTGCTGCGCCCGTTCAACTTCGAAACTCTGGCTACGAGTGTCTACTCACTCGCTTCCATCGAGCAGCTCGAGCAGGCCTCACTCGCCGCGCTCACCATCGTCGGCGTCGGCCTCGTCCCGGTGCTGCTGCTGCATGAGGCCATTGCCGGCGGCCGCCCCGGAAGCCGTGCGGGCAGCCACGCCGCGCATTGATTCAAGCGCTGCACCACTCGCGCCAATTCAATCGATTACTTCGTCTTCCTCGTCGGGATCGGCGAGGATCGCCCGCTCCGGCGAGGCGCGCTCCGCCACCTCTTCCGACCACCCGATATTCAGCAGCGCATCACCCATGTTGACGATCGGCAGCGTCGTCCGCCCGATGATGATGCCGCGCCGTGGCGATCGCACCTCCACCGCCACGTCCTCGTAGGGATTGGCGACGTGCCCGAGGATGTCCCCCACGCTCACGCCATCGCCGATCCGCTTCGTCGTGCGGAACACGCCCCCTTCCGGCGACCGCAGCCAGCTCGACGCGTTGATCAGCACCGGCGTATGCCGCTCTCCCGGCGGCTCGACGCCATCCGCCAGATCGAGCATCCCCATCTTCAGCATCACGCCAGTGATACCGTCGACGCCTGCCCTGATGGCAAATTCGTCAAACCGAAGTCCCTCACCGCCCTCGTAGCTCAGCACGTCGACACCGACCGCACGCGCCGCCTCGCGCAGCGACCCCGGCCGCTCCGCGCTCTCGAGCATCACCTCCGCCCCGAAGGCCTGTCCCAACTCGCGCACCCGCGGATGCTTGCGGAATACGCAGCGGATCTGCGGCAGATTAATCCGATGAATGGCGGCTGTGTGCAGATCGATACCAACCTGCGAGCGCTTGACGATCTCGGTCAGAAACAGATGCGCCAGCCGCGCCGCCAATGATCCATTCGCCGATCCCGGAAAAGAGCGATTGAGATCGCGTCGGTCCGGCAGATATCGCGAACGGCTGATGAAACCGAAAACATTGACCACCGGCACGCAAAGCAACGTCCCGTTGATGCTCCCAGGCGTCAGCGTCCGCAGCAGACGCCGTATGATCTCCACGCCATTCAGTTCATCGCCATGTATCGCCGCCGATACGAACATCGTCGGCCCCGGCTGAGCGCCGTGCAGAACATGCACGGGCAACGTGACAGGCGCGTGATTAGAAAGCTTCGAAATCGGCAGGTCGACCAACCGCCGCTCGCCGGGTTTCACGGCCAGCCCACCAATGACGAACGGCTGCCTCACGGCGCGGCCCTGCCTCCCTCACGATCTCCGAAGTGCCGCGAAGGTGCACGACACGCTCCCTCCACGCAAGTATCGCGGCGCTGCCCGCGCCCCCGGGCGCTTGTCCCCCAAGCCGTTCAACGCTCTCCACAAAAAATGCCTGCAGCATAAGCAAATATCGTGTGTAGACGGCGCCGAATGCCTCGCCACGCGGCAATGTCCACGATATGAATTGCACCATTAAGAAAATTCAGCGCTTGGCGCTCACTGAGGTCAGCTCGCTGCTTGCACCACGGCTGAGCCGCCTCTAAGACTAGACAATTCGCGCAGGGCTCTCAGGTCTCGCTCCATCGAGGCCGATGATTGATGCACCCGCGCTGAAAGGGTGGCGTGTGCTCAGGCGGCAAGGGTCTATGGAACGCCAGAGGCAAATGAAGCGACGCTACCCATGGTCGCTGGCGCTCGCTTGCTTCCTCGTCATTCTTCTCGCAGCACCGCTGGTCATCTCTGACCGCTATCATCACATCGCGCTGCAAAGCGGAGTGGTGTTCGCCGCTTCGAACAACAGCTACAGCCTCAGTTCTCCGGTCCGCCTGATGAGCGGCCCGACCATCGAGCTCGAGAGCGGCACGCTCTCAGTGCCGCCGACCCGCACGGGCCTTGCGCGTGGCGGCGAGGTCATCGCCATGCTCATCACCGGCAGCGGCCCGCAGCTCACTCTGGAGAACGCCACCTTCACGGCCGATTTCTCCACGCGCGAGCCGACCTTCTCGCAAACCGAGACGGCCAGCGAGATCGCGCCGCTGGTCAAAGCGCTACAAGGCATGCAGTTCAGCGACCTCACTGTCCGCAATGGCACCGTCCGCATCAAGATGTCGGACGGGACGATCGCCGAGCTGAATAAGGTCCAAGCATCACTCTCGGGCGAGCCCAATGGAGCGATCAGCGCCGCCGGATCGTTCGAGTTTCATGGCGAGAAGATCGATTTCGACACCACGCTGGGCGCCAGCCTTGATGCCCAAGGCAAGTCGCGTCCGCTCAACGCAGCATTCTCCGGCACCCCGATCAGCGCAAAACTCGACGGCAATCTTCTTCTCGGCGAAAGCCCGCAGCTGTTGTCGCCGCGCGCCGAGCTGAGCACCACCGACCTGCGCGCCACCGCACGTTGGCTCGGAGTAAACTGGCCGAGCGGTAAAGGCTTCGGCGCCTTCAGCGCCAAGGGTCCGCTCGAATGGGCCAATCGCACCATTGCCTTTCAGAATGCCGCCATCGAGCTCGACGAGAACGACGCAACGGGAACGCTCTCCGTCAACTTCGCCGGTCCGCGGCCATCGGTCGAAGGAACGCTCGGCCTCAAGTCTCTCGATCTGACACACTACTTGAAAGCGGACACCCCCGAGGATCAGGCGCGCACGATCCTGGCATCCCTTCGCGCTGCCGACGGTTTCGACTTTCCCCTTATCGATGCGGTCGACGCCGACTTCCGTCTGTCCGCCGACACCGTGAATCTCCCGGCAACGACGATCGGGCGCAGCGCCGCCACTGTTTCCCTGCGCGATGGCAAGATGCTCGCCGACCTCGCCGAACTGGAATTCAGCGACGGCACGCGCGGTGGCGGTCAGATCCGCATCGATCAGAGCGGCGACACCCCCGGCTTCGGCATGCAGGCAAAGTTCGAATCCCCCGATGTCGCCCAAGCTATTCAGGCTGTCTTCGGCCATCCCACTGTGCAAGGCCGTGGCTCCGTTACCATCGATCTGACGGCTACGGGCGACACGGGCGAGAACCTGCTGCAGTCGCTCGCCGGAAAGCTTTGCGTCACCCTTGTCGAGGGCGGCCGCATTGGCATCGATATCAACTCGCTGACTTCCCCGCAGTCCCAATCGCTCCCCGAAGAGAAATGGCAGCAGGTGAGTGCAACGGCCATCACAGTCGACACGCTGGACGCCAGATTCAGCGTCACCAACGGCGTACTGCGCGCACAGTCAGCAGAGGCGGTATCCGGTGAGCGCGCATTAAAAGCCGATGGCGCCATCAGCCTCGTCGAACGGCGGCTCGATATGGAACTTGCCGTCGGCGACGTCATCAAAGCGGCAGCAGAAAGCGAAGCAACCGCAGCTGTAAAGATGCACCCGCGCGAGATCATCAATATGCATGGTCCCTGGTCAGCGCCGCAGATCAGCAACGAACCCGCGCCCGACGCCGCCCAGAGCATTGCCCCCGCGCCGGGCTGAAGCGATCAGAACAGCCGCGCGATCATCTCTCCGGCGGCCCTGCGCTGCTCCGCACTCATCGCAAGCCCGCACTTCGTCCGCCGCCACAGCACATCCTCGGCATCGCGCGCCCACTCTTGATCGCGCAGATAGATCACCTCGCGCTCGCTGAGCCCCGCGCCGAACGCCGCTCCGAGATCCTGCATATCGCGCGCATCGCCCAGCAACTCTTCGACGCGGCTCCCGTAGCGCCGCGCCAACCGGCCGAGAAACGCGCTGTCGAAGCCGCGATGCTCGCGACAAAGACCGCGGATGTATCCTTCCAGCCCGTGCGCCCCGAGGTCGCCGCCCGGCAGAGGCGTCGACGCCGTCCACGCCGGACCCATCGCCGGAAAGTATCGTTTCAGCTTGCCCATCGCCGCCTCTGCGAGACGCCGATAGGTGGTGAGCTTTCCGCCAAGCACCGTTAACAGCGGCGCGCCCTCATCCTCGTTCACTTCGAGACGGTAATCGCGCGAAACCGCGCCGGCGCTCGCCGTGCAATCGTCATCGAACAGCGGCCTGACGCCTGCAAAGCTCCACGCGATTTCCGCCCGCCGCGGAGGATTGATGAAGAACTGGCGCGCCAGCGTCAGCAGGTAGTCCTCTTCCTCCGCGCTGATCGACACCTTTGCCGGATCGCCGTCGAACGCCATCTCCGTTGTACCGATCAGAGAGAACCGCTCCTCGTAGGGAATAGCGAACACCACGCGCCCATCCGCGTTCTGACACAGATAAGCGTCATTCGCGCCGCTGATACGCGGCACGACGATATGGCTGCCTTTGACCAGCCTCAGCGGCACCACATCACGCGCGTTGCTCGCAAGCTTACCGCCGATGCTGCTCACCCACGGTCCGGCCGCATTGACGAGTGCACGCGCGCGAACCTCGCCTTCGCGTCCGCCGTCGAGAACAACGCGCCAGACGCCGTCTTCCACGCGCGCCGAAACGACACGCGTCCGCGTGGCGATGTCCGCCCCGTGATCGGCGGCAGCGCGCGCATTCAGCACCACCAGCCGCGCATCATCGACGCGGCAATCCCAATAGAAGAAGCCCTGCGTAAACTCCGGCCGCAACGCATAGCCTGCAGGGTCGCGACGCAGGTTGACCGCCTGCGAAGCAGGAATGTGTTTGCGATGCCCGAGGTGATCATAAAGAAAGAGCCCTGCGCGCAGCATCAAGGTCGATCTGCCACCCGCTGTCTGCGGCAGCACGAAGCGCTGCGGCCAGATGATGTGTCCCGCGTTCGCCAGCAGCACCTCGCGCTCTTCCAGCGCCTCGCGCACGAGTCGGAACTCGAAGTGCTCCAGGTACCGCAGCCCGCCGTGGATGAGCTTCGAGCTCGCCGAGGACGTCGCCCCGCCGAGATCGCCCTTCTCAGCCAGCAGAACTTTGAGCCCGCGCCCAGCAGCGTCGGCAGCTATGCCGGCGCCGTTGATGCCTCCGCCCACCACGACGAGGTCATAGATCATGCGCGATGGCTATCACGGCTGGACTTACGGCTGCGTTTCTTACGGCGACGTCGCTTTGCGCGGATCACCGGTGAGCAGCGAGACGACGACTAGGACGAGAAACCCTACCGGCAACGCCAGTAGAACGGTTGCAGCGCCACCAATACCCCACCAGTCGGCCATCGACCGGGCTTGAGCATCTAGCGCGGCCCAGGCGGCGATTTTTGCCGCCCCCGGCTCGGCCGCCAGCCAGGCATCCTTTAACTCCGTGAAGTATTCGAGGCCATTGCCGCCGCCGCTCGACAACGCCGAAGTGGCCTCGACGAACGGCACCGCGAAATAGTGCTGCCCGGCGAGATAGAGGAGCATGAACCCAGCCCCAGCCAGCATGGCCGCCGAAGCGCCCCAAGCATTGGCGCGCGCCCACCACAGCGCACCGATGAGCGTAGGAAACAAACCCGCGGCAACGAACGCCAGCGATCCCGTCGCAATGTCGATGATCGGCGCCGGCCGCAACACGGCGAGCATTGCACCCGCCGCAATGATTGTCGCAGCGATAACGTAGGAAGCATTGCGCGTTCCGCGCGGGCCTTCCTTAGTGCCGGCTGCCGCGTCGATGCCCAGCGCCCGCACCACCACGTTGATGGGAGCGTACAGTCCGACCAGAACCGTTGACAGAATGGCAACCGCAAGCAGCCCCGTCAGTCCACCATCCAGCCCGGCAATCTCCGGCAGCGCAAAACCGATGATGTCCTGGTTGACGGCAATGTCCTGCAAACGCAATGCGCCGCCGGCGTCCGGTATCGCAGAGCATGCCGCCCTCACCGTCGCCGCATCTGTCGCAGCGCGCTCGCACACTTCGACCAGCCCGAGCTTCCCGTAGGCGAACGCCCACCGCGGCAGGTCGCTCGCCGTCGCGCCGTCTGCAATCAAGGAAGCAATAGACTGTCGCGCATACGTCGCCGCCGCCGGCATCAGCGTCAGCAGCATTACGCACCAGCCTAATATCCACAGCGCCGTGTGCCGCGCTTCACGCATCGGTCGTTGCGCCAGCGGTGCCGTGAGCACATTGGGAAGCGCCGCGACGCCGGCAGCCAGCGCCAGGACGATACCTGCAAAGTTGATCGGCGCCATCGTTAGGAACGCGGTCATCAGTGGGCGCATGTAGGCAGGGTCGGCAAGATCGCGGCCCAGTAGGTCCTCCTCGATCCCTTGCAGCTGCCAGAGCGAATTTGCATACGCGATCTGCGGTACCGGCAGTCCGAACCACTGCGTCGACACGATAGCCAGCGGCACCAGCAGCGCGACAAGCAGCAGCACATACAGCATGGCGTTGGGGATCGAAGCGTTGCCCTCGCCGCGCACAATGAAACACGCGAACACCGCGCACGCCGCAGCGATGACCGCCGCATCAAATCCGATACCGAGCAGGCGCGTTCCGATCAGCCCCGCGGCCGTGAGCCCCGCTGTCGCCGCCACAACCATCGACGCCGCGATAATCGCACCCGAGATCACTGCGACCATGCGGCCGGGGAAACGCATCGCTAGCAGCGCCGGCAGCGAATCCGCACCCGACGCCGCAAAGCGCGGCGCCACGAGAAGTTGCATCAGCAGGCAGCCTGCACCGATCCCCAACGCATAGGACAGCCCGTCGTAGCCAAGGGCAAAAACCGCTCCCGGAATCGCAACGAAGAACGCGCCGCTTATGACGCTTGGCACCAGCGACATGCCGCTGAGCACGGGCCCGGCGCGGCCTGCACCAATCAGTCCGGCCGCCAAAGCGATGACCGCGGCGGTTCCTATGCCCGCCGCCCAGTAGGCCCCATCGCCCCACTCAGCCAAGGCGCCGAGCCGGGCAACCAGCAGAAGAGCGACGATCACGCCGACGACGCCAGCAACAGTGACCGCCGAAATCACAACCCCGGTCTTCTTCTCGGAGACAGTGCTCTGCCCATCGAGCGGCATGTCAGCGGCCTGCCAGCCGGCGTCGGTCGCGCCAGTCCTGCCAGTGCGCCGACGCGAGCCCGATCACCACGAAGCCGATCAGCGCGCCTTGCGCGACCATGAAGTAGCCGAGGGGAAAGGCGAAGATGTCGATAAGGTCGAGGGCCTGCGCCAGCATCGGCACTCCGAACGCCAGCAGCGCCCAAGTCAGCAGCGCGAGCAAAGGAAATCGCCCCTGCTGCCCCGCGCTAACTGTGCTCGAATTGATTGGCTGTCCGCCCACGACGTCCGCCCCCGCCCGCCCTGACGACGCACGCGACGCCGCGGTCGCCAAACTCACTGCACTTTGCGACACAGTCGTGGCGACGCATACAGCCGGCCACCGCAAATGCGCGGCGCTGAATGCAGTAAGGCGGGGCGACGCGCAAACGCATCCCCCCGCCCTGGGATCCTCTCCCTAGACTTGGACCGTTGTAAATTTTTTTGCTTTGGCAGGCTGAGGGGTCCTCGACTCGCCGGCCCCGCAACATGGGCGACGAAAGGTCCTGCGTCAAGTCGCCTCCAACCGAAAATATCTGATGCGATGCAGCGATTTATATCCGGCTCCGAAGTGCCCCTACGATACCTCGGGACGGCACTCGGAGTCCGATGGAAGTGGGTCGCACTGCCGATTTCCTGTGCACGTTTTCATCGCCTCTGAGAGGCCTGTCGAATAGAGCCCGTCGAGGGCGCCGAAGTAGAGCCCCTGCGAGCGCAACCCGCACTGATACATCTTCACGATGCGCTCGCCGCCCGCCCGCATCGCGAGATCGTAGTCGCGGAATGCGGCCTCCGCCTCGCCCTGCGCTTGCCGGATATGCGCGCGCGTGTCGAGCGCATAGGGACTTCCCGGCGAAAGCGCGAGGGCGCGCTCGACATCGGCAATGCCTTGCTCCGCGCGACCGAGCTTGAAATAGGCCCATGCGCGGTTGTTCAGCGCCAGCGGAAAGTCCGGGCGGACTTCCAGCGCCACGTCGTAGTCGTGGATCGCTTTGTCGAACATTCCGAGCAACGAGTAGGCGAGCGCGCGCATGCCATAGGCGAGGCTGCGCTGATCCTCCGGCAGCCCCGGCGTATCAATCATCGCCGAGCAGCCTTTGATGCGGCGCTGGTTGTCGTCGCTGAGGCAATCGACCATCGGGTCGTCCACGGTCGCCAAGGCCGCGAGGCCTCCGCTCAGCAGGACCGCCAGAACCACAGCTAGCCTCAGGAAAGACATTACACCCCCGGAGTGTCAGAAGGCCTTTGAAGCACCAAAAGCGGCGCTTTATAAGGCTGATCGACGGCCCGCGCACCTCGGCACCTCGCCACGGTCGCAAATGGCTAAGAATGCCGCTTAACACCTTCTCCCGCGCCCCATGCTAGCGTTAAGCTTGCGGCCGGATGCGAGCGTCCCACGTGAAACAAAAGCGAATTCTGCTCATCATCGGCGGCGGTATCGCCGCTTACAAATGCCTCGATCTCGTTCGGCGCCTACGCGAAACGGGAATGACCGTGCGCGCCATCATGACGAAGGCCGCCACCCAGTTCATAACGCCGCTCTCGGTTGGCGCCCTCACCGGCGACCGCGTCTTCACGGACCTGTTCGACCTCAACGACGAGCACGAGATCGGCCACATTCGCCTGTCGCGCGAGGCCGACCTTCTCATCGTCGCCCCGGCAACCGCCGACCTCATCGCTAAGATGACAGGCGGTCATGCCGATGACCTGGCTTCCAGCGTACTGCTCGCAACCGACAAGCCCGTGCTCATCGCCCCGGCCATGAACCCGCGCATGTGGCTGCATCCGGCAACGCAGCGCAACGTCGCTCAACTGCGCGCTGATGGCATCCGTATCGTAGGACCCAACACCGGCGAGATGGCCGAACGCGATGAAAAAGGTCCAGGACGCCTCGCCGAGGTGCCCGAGATCATCGCCGCCGCCGCCGACATTCTCACCAATAGCGACACCCCATCAATCGCGCAGCTTCACGCCCACCCGCTTCAGGCCCGCCCGCTTCAAGGACGCCACGTGCTTGTCACCAGCGGCCCGACACATGAGCCCATCGATCCCGTGCGCTACATCGCCAATCGCTCATCCGGCAAACAAGGCCACGCCATCGCCCGCGCCGCGGCACAGCTGGGTGCCCGCGTAACCCTCGTCACTGGCCCTGTGACTATTGCCGATCCTCCTGGCGTCGAGGTCGTGCGCATAGAGACTGCGCAGGAGATGCAGCACGCCGTCGCCAGAACCCTGCCCGCGGACATCGCCATCTTTGCTGCCGCCGTCGCCGATTGGCGCACCGCTTCCGAAGCGCCTCAGAAACTCAAGAAGTCGGGCCAGAAGCCGAGCCTCGATCTCGTCGAGAACCCGGACATTCTCGCCAGCGTCGGCAATATGCGCACCGGACGCCCGCAGCTGGTCATCGGCTTTGCCGCCGAGACCAGCAACGTCTCTGCCGAAGCAAAGCGCAAGCGCAAAGCCAAGGGCGCCGACTGGATTGTTGCCAACGACGTGTCGCCCGACCGCGGCGTCTTTGGCGGCGAAGGCAACACCGTGCATCTCGTCACCGCCGAGGGCATCGAAGACTGGCCCACCATGAGCAAGGATGATGTGGCGCGCCGCCTCGTTCAGCGGGCCGCAGAGCAGCTCGCCAGCGGAGCTGCAGCAGCAGAATGATCGCCAAGACGCCGAAACCGAAAGCGACTTCCAAGACCAAGAAGGCCTCGCCGCAAACCAAGCGCCCGCCCACCCAAGTGCGTGTACAGCGCCTAGCGCATGCCGACGGCCTACCGCTACCCGCATACCAGACCGACGGCGCCGCCGGCCTCGACCTCGTTGCCGCGCTCGATGTCCAGCACCCGCTCGTTCTGGCGCCTGGCGCACGCGTGCTCGTACCCACCGGCCTCGTCATGGAGCTTCCGCGAGGCTACGAGGCTCAGGTGCGTCCGCGATCAGGGTTGGCGGTCAAGCACGGCATCACGGTACTGAACAGTCCGGGCACCATCGACAGCGACTATCGCGGCGAGGTGCAGGTGATCCTCATCAACCTCGGACAAGCGCCTTTTGAAGTACGTCGCGGCGAGCGCATCGCCCAACTCGTCATCAGCCCGGTGACGCACGCACAGTTCACTGCGGTTAACGCTGTATCCGCTACAGCGCGCGGAAAAGGCGGATTTGGCTCAACCGGCCAGGCGACCGCCAATAAGAACGGCGGCTTACACGAACGGGCCAAAAAACAGAAATCCATACCCAAGCCGCCCACCGCAGAAAAAAATGCGCGCGCAGCGCCGCCACGACATCGCAATCGTTGATCCCTTGTACGCCTTGACACCCAGCCGCTTTGTCTCAACGTGCCAGTTAAAGCGGCACATCTAGATCTTCCCCCGGAGGCTCAGCATTCCGGCTCGGAACCCATGATACGAGGCACCCCGTAATGAACGAGATTCCGCAGATCAAGACGCTCAGCTCCACGACGTCCTGGGGCCGCGGCCGCGTCTATGATTCAATCGCCGAAACCATCGGCCACACGCCGCTGGTACGTCTGTCGAAGCTGACCAAGGAAGAGAACGCGGTCGCCGACGTCCTTCTGAAGCTCGAGTTCTTCAACCCGCTGTCTTCGGTCAAAGATCGCATCGGCCTTGCCATGATCGACGCCCTGGAGGCTCAGGGCCGCATCTCGCCAGGCAAGACCGTGCTCGTCGAGCCGACCTCCGGCAACACCGGCATCGGCCTCGCATTCATCGCCGCAGCCCGCGGCTACCGGCTGATCCTCGTCATGCCCGAGACGATGTCGCTCGAGCGCCGCAAGATCCTGACGCACCTTGGAGCCGAGCTCGAGCTGACGCCAGGCCCTGGCGGCATGCCGGTAGCGGTCGAGCGCGCTGCTGAGCTTGCCAAGACAATTCCTGGCGCGGTCATCCCCGGCCAGTTCGACAACCCGGCCAACCCGCTGGTGCACGAGAAGACCACCGCCGAAGAGATCTGGAACGACACCAACGGCAATGTCGACGCGATCGTCGTTGGCGTCGGCACCGGCGGCACGCTCACCGGCGTCGCCCGCGCCTTGAAGCCGCGCAAGCCCGGCCTCAAGATCATCGCCGTCGAGCCATCGACCAGCCCGGTTCTTTCCGGCCAGCCGCGCGGCCCGCACAAGATCCAGGGCATCGGCGCCGGCTTCATTCCCTCGATCCTCGACACCGGCCTCATCGACGAGATCGTCACCGTGTCGAGCGAAAAGGCGTTCGAGACCTCGCGTCACCTCGCCAAGGTCGAGGGCATTCCCGGCGGTATCTCGACAGGTGCCAACGTGGCCGCGGCCCTCGAGGTGGCAAAGCGCCCCGAGTTCGCCGGCAAGACCATCGTTACGTTCGCGCCCTCCTCGGCCGAGCGCTATTATTCGAGCGACCTTTTCCTGGATCCCTCAAAGCCCGCCTGACGTCGGCGAGGAACGACCGAGCATTACGGGGCCGGGGATGCGCATCTCCCGGCCCTTTGTTCGTCCGCCCTATCGTAACTATTTTGGGAGATAGACCATCAGGAGCGCGGCCACGAGGCAGTGTCCCGTGACGCTTCAACGCCATATGCGATAACCTCTCCCCATGCAGGACAAGGCACCTATCAACGCCCCCGCACGACTGACAGCGCAGGAGATCGAGCGCTACAAGCGCCACCTCGTGCTCAAAGAGGTGGGCGGACCGGGCCAGCAGCGCCTCAAGGCCGCGCGCGTGCTGATCATCGGCGCCGGCGGCCTCGGCTCCCCGATCGCCCTTTACCTTGCGGCCGCGGGCATCGGCACCATTGGCATCATCGACGATGACCGCGTCTCACTGGACAACCTGCAACGCCAGATTGTTCACGACACACCCCACGTCGGCGAGCCCAAGGTCGACAGCGCCCGCGACAGCATTGCCCGCCTCAACCCGCACGTCTGCGTCGAGACCATCGAAGCGCGCCTGACGGCCGAAAACGCCGAGGACATCATCCAGCGCTACGACATCATCGCCGACGGCTCCGACAACATCGAAACGCGCTACCTCGTTTCCGACGCCTGCTACTTCGCCAAACGTACCCTCGTGTTCGGTGCTGTCGGGCCGTTCGACGGATACGTCTCGACATTCAAGCCGCACCTGAAGGACGAGAACGGCAACCCCTACCCCAGCTACCGCTGCCTGTTTCCGGAAGCGCCCCCCGCGGGCACGCTTGCCAACTGCGCCGAGGTCGGTGTTCTTGGCGCGGTGGTCGGCGTCATCGGAACCATCCAGGCAACCGAGACTCTAAAGGAAGCCCTCGGCATCGGGACGGGGCTCGCCGGACGGTTGCTGGTCTATGACGCCCTGTCCGCGCGCTTTGAGACCTTCACGGTTGGCTGGGATCCTGAGAATCCCCTGAGTGGCCTCAACCCCTCGATAACGGAACTAGCCGGGAGCGACGAAACACACCTCGACACGTGCAGCGTTAGGGGATAGCGCTCTGATGCTCATCGCTCGGGACATTCCTGTCGTGCTGCTCACAATCCTCGCTACCGTTCTGTTTCCGCTGCCTGGCTTCGGCGTCGACCCAGTCGTCGCACAGCAGCCCGACGCCCAGGAGTTGTCCGTCGGACCAGCAGCGCCAACCGAGCAACGGCCCGTTTACGGTGCCATTGCCTTCACGCCCGACGGCTCGTTCTTTTCTGTCTGGAAGATCTCCTCGCGCCTCGAAGCCGAGGAGAAAGTGCGCGAGGAATGCGCCACCTTGGGCCGTGGGGCATGCGAGGCTGTCAGCTTCCGCGGCGAGATCTGCACCGCGATTGCTACCGGTGAAATCCGTAAGCGCCGCAAGATCACGTACGCAGGCGGCGGATTGAGCCCTGACGGCGCCGAGCAGCTTGCTCTGAAGCGCTGCAACAGCGATCGCCGCGCCCGCGGTACCTGCCAGCTACGCACCACGGTTTGCGGCGACGGCCGCCTCGAAGCCGCCTCCCGCACGAACTAGTTTTTCCACTGACACCAGCCGATGAGCCTCACGCCCGCGCCGCCGTCCGGCGGCAAGGCGCCAAGGGCGCCCGGCGCGAGCGCCGGCTCTCACCCAGCGGCCCGCCAGCCGCACACAAAGCCTCTCTCAGCTCGTGTCAGCCCAAAAACCTTGTCAGTCTAGAACATCGCCGGGTGCACTCGGTCGGGCGGAGCGTGACCATCAAGGAACGTCTTGATGTTGATGATCACCTTCTCACCCATGTCGATGCGGCCTTCGATAGTGGCCGAGCTCATGTGCGGGAGCGCTACCACACGGTCGGAAGCCAGCAGCTTCGGATTGACCGCCGGTTCATGCTCGAAGACGTCGAGCCCAGCGCCTGCGATTGCCCCCGATTCGATCAGGCGCGCCAGCTCGTTTTCATCGATCACCTCGCCGCGGGAGGTATTGACGATGTAGGCGGACGGCTTCAGCAGGCGCAACCGGCGAGCCGACAGCAAATGGTACGTACCCGGCGTGTGCGGGCAGTTCACCGACAGGATGTCGACGCGGGACAGCATCTGGTCGAGGCTTTCCCAGTAAGTCGCCTCGACCTCTCGCTCCAGGTCGAGCGAGACGCGACGGCGATTATGGTAGTGGATCTGCAGACCGAACGCCTTGGCGCGACGCGCCACCGCCGAGCCGATCCGGCCCATGCCGACAATACCGAGGCGCTTGCCGTAAATGCGATGGCCCAGCATCCACGTCGGCGACCACCCACTCCACGTGTTCTTCTCATTCTTCAGGTAGTCGGCGCCTTCGACCAACCGGCGCGGCGTTGCGAGGATCAGCGCCATAGTCATGTCCGCCGTATCCTCGGTGAGTACGCCCGGCGTATTGGTGACCGTTATGCCCCGGTTGCGCGCCGTATCGAGGTCGATGTTGTCGACGCCGGTACCGAAGTTCGCGATCAGCCGAAGCTGCGGCCCTGCCTGCGAGATCACCGCCCGGTCGATGCGGTCTGTGACGGTCGGCACCAGAACATCGGCCACCTTCAGGGCTTCGGCGATCTGTGATTGCGTCAGCGGCGTATCGTCGACGTTAAGTCGCGCGTCGAACAGCTCGCGCATGCGCGTTTCGACAACGTCGGGCAGCTTGCGCGTAACAATGACGATGGGCTTTCGGGCGCTGGTCGGCATCGGGGTCCGCTGTAGCCTCTTGAATTTGCAGGGAGGGGGCCGGGGATCAAATTGGTTATCGTTAGGGTGGTCTAACAGAACGCCATTGCAATGACAAAGTGCCGGATTTTCTGTCCGCACCAATGGGTGCTAACTCATCGGTGCTGCGCGGTTGGGTTGCTGTGGCGCTACTAATTCTCCAGACATAACGACGAGGGCAATTTGAATGTGGGAAGCTGCGGCGCACAAAATGTATCGCACGACCTTCGCAGCCATATTGTTCCTTTCGGCGATCCCCGCAGCGACCGCCCAGCCGTCTGGAGTAGGCGCCACGGGGGGGAGTGGCTTGCCGATTCCCCGCTTTGTCAGCCTCAAATCCGACCGCGTCAACATGCGCAAGGGCCCGGGCACGGACTATCCGACCGCTTGGGTTTACCGCCGCGCCGGACTTCCCCTCGAGGTCATCAAGGAGTTCGAAGGCTGGCGCCAAGTCCGGGATGCGGATGGCGCAGCTGGCTGGGTTCTACAGTCGTTCCTGTCTGGCCGCCGCACCGCCCTCGTTCTGCCCTGGGAGATCAAGTCGGGAGCCCCCGCGCCCAAAGTGGCGCTGCGCGCTGATGACAGCGAGCGCTCCCGCCCGGTGGCGATGATCGAGGCAGGCGTCATCGCCAATCTGGCAAACTGCGACGGACGCTGGTGCCGCGTCAGTATCGACAGATTCCAGGGTTATATCGAGCAGAAGAAGCTCTGGGGCGTCTACCAGGGAGAGGTCGTAAACTAGCGCGACCCGCTCCCGCCGCCTCAGTCTTTGTCGGCCACTAGCCTTACCACCACGTCGATGTGCGTGATGCGCATCCCTTCGGGCGGCTCGGGCAGCCCGTCGACGCGGATGGCGTGCCCAGGAATATCTTTCAGCTCGCCCTCGTCCTCGACGAAAAAGTGATTGTGGTTCGAGGTGTTGGTGTCGAAGTAGGCCTTCGCACCGTTGATCGCCAACTCGCGCAGAAGCCCCGCCCTCTTGAACTGGTGCAGGGTATTGTAGACCGTCGCCAGCGACACGTGCTGACCTGCAGCAGTGGCCTCCGCATGCAGCGATTCCGCCGTCACATGGCGATCCTCGCCTTCGAACAACAGCGCGCCCAGCGCAAGCCGCTGCCGCGTCGGGCGCAGACCGGACTTGCGCAGGAGCTGGGCAACCCCGCGCGCGGGGCGGCTATCTTTTTGCGAGCCGTGGTTGTTATCGGTCATAGGCGTGCGCGTCACACCAAGTTGAAAAGCGTGCCCACCCCTCGGCCCCACAAATTGCAGACGCCGACGAGAACATGACACCGTCTGTACACTATATGCACGCCGCGTCCGCACCGCAACTGAGCCTCTCGGCGGGAACGCATCGTCCCCTGATAGCTCGCCACATACCCTTTTGAACACCAAATGACTGTGTTAGGAACCCCGAGCACATATCGCAAAGGGCCCTCAGGGGGCTGGAATTGAGCAAGGAAATCATGACGGAACGCCGCACGAGCTTCGATTTCGAGGATTTGCTCGCGTGCGGCCGCGGCGAGCTGTTCGGCCCCGGCAACGCCCAGTTGCCCCTGCCGCCCATGCTGATGTTCGATCGCATCTCGACCGTATCCGAGAATGGCGGCCAGCATGGCAAAGGGCAGATCGCCGCTGAGCTTAAGGTGGCCGGCAACGACCGTCTGGACTGGTTTTTCGACTGCCATTTCCAAGGCGATCCGGTGATGCCGGGCTGCCTCGGCCTCGATGCGCTATGGCAGATGACCGGCTTCTTCTTGGGCTGGCTCGGCGCCCCGGGACGCGGCCGCGCGCTCGGCGTGGGCGAGGTCAAGTTCACCGGCATGGTCCTTCCGACCGTCAAGCGGGTCGAGTACATCGTCGACATGAAGCGGGTGATCTTGCGCAAGCTCAAGCTCGCCATCGCCGACGGTGTCATGAAGGCGGACGGCGAGGTCATCTATACGGCGACCGACCTGCGTGTCGGCCTGTTCGAGACCGGCGAAACAGCTGCCGTCAGTCCTTGATCTTGATGGTATTTCGTGCTCGCTTCCGCCGGAGCCGAACAGCGAGAGAAGCCGATAGCTTCCGGTACAAGAGGATTGGCGGATGAGACGTGTTGTCGTCACGGGCATGGGCATTGTTTCCTCGATTGGAAACAACAGCCAGGAAGTGCTCGCTTCCCTACGCGAAGGGAAGTCCGGAATCGTCCGCGCTGACAAGTACGCAGAGCTTGGGTTCCGCTGCCAAGTTCACGGCGCGCCTAACATCGATTGGGAATCCCAGGTTCCGCGCAAGCCGCGCCGCTTCATGAGCGATGGCGTGGGCTGGAACTACGTCGCCATGGATCAGGCGATCCGCGATGCCGGCCTCGAGGAAAAGGACGTCATCAACGAGCGGACTGGCATCATCATGGGATCGGGCGGTCCCTCGACGCGCGCCATCGTCGCCGCAGCGGATGTGACGCGCGAAAAGGACCCCAAGAAGGTCGGCCCGTTCGAGGTTCCCAAAGCGATGTGCTCCGGCCCTTCGGCCGCGCTCGCCACGAGCTTCCAGATCAAGGGCGTCAACTACTCCATCGCCTCAGCCTGCTCCACTTCCGCACACTGCATCGGCAACGCCACCGAGCTGATCCAGTGGGGCAAGCAGGACGTGATGTTCGCAGGCGGCTGCGAGGAACTCGACTGGACACTATCCGTGCTGTTCGACGCCATGGGCGCCATGTCGTCGAAGTACAACGACACGCCGGCCAAAGCCTCCCGCGCCTACGACAAGAACCGTGATGGCTTCGTCATCGCCGGCGGCGCCGGTGTTGTGGTCCTGGAAGAGTACGAGCACGCCAAGGCGCGCGGCGCACGCATTTACGGTGAGGTCGTCGGCTACGGCGCAACTTCCGACGGCTACGACATGGTCGCTCCGTCCGGCGAAGGCGCGGCGCGCTGCATGCAGCTCGCGCTTCGCGGCTTCGACGGCAACGGCATCGGCGGCAAGATCGACTACATCAACCCACACGGCACCGGCACACCGATCGGCGACCTGCGCGAGATCGAAGCCATCCGCAAGGTGTTCAACGGCGACGTGCCGAAGATCTCGGCCACCAAGTCGCTGACCGGTCATTCGCTGGGCGCCGTCGGCGTCCAGGAGGCGATCTTCTCGCTGCTGATGATGAACAATGGTTTCATCTGCGAGAGCGCGAATATTGAGGAAATCGACCCCGAGTTGGCCGATGTGCCGATCGTGCGCGAGCGCCTTGATAACGTTAGCCTTAATTGCGTGATGTCGAACAGTTTCGGGTTCGGCGGTACTAATGCCACGCTCGTTTTTCGCCGCGTGACCGGCTAAAAGAGCCCGATTGCGGCCCGATAGAAGCTTGTTAAGCCGGGAACAGCGCGCCTCGCGCCGATCGGCTGACTAGACGCTTGAGGGCCGCCCGGCTCACCGCACATTAGGAACGACAGGAACACCCATGACTGAAATCGACCTCGCAAAGCCGGGTCCGATGCTGGCAGGAAAACGCGGGCTCATCATGGGCGTCGCCAACGAGCGATCCATCGCCTGGGGTATCGCCCGCATCGCCGCCGGCCAGGGCGCCGAGCTGGCTTTCACCTATCAGGACGGCGCATTCGGCCGCCGCGCGCTGCCGCTGGCGCAGAACCTCGGTGCCAAGATCATCGAGCCCTGCAACGTGCTCGACCTCGACAGCGTCGATCGCGTCTTCGAGCGCATCAAGAATGAATGGGGCACCCTCGACTTCGTGGTCCACGCGCTCGCCTTCTCCGATCCGCGCGAGCTGTCCGGCCGCTACGTCAACACCACGCGCGAGAACTTCACCAACACCATGGTGATCTCCTGTTTCTCCTTCACCGAGGTATCGAAGCGCGCCGCAGCCCTGATGCCCAACGGGGGCTCGCTGCTCACGCTGAGCTACGGCGGCGCCACCAAGTCCGTGCCGTCCTACAACGTCATGGGCGTGGCCAAGGCCGCGCTTGAAGCCTCTGTGCGTTATCTCGCTGCTGACCTCGGACCGCAGAACATCCGCGTCAACGCGCTCTCCGCTGGCCCCATGCGCACGCTCTCCGGCGCTGGCGTGTCCGACGCACGCGTGATCTTCAACTTCCAGAAAGAGAACGCCCCGCTCCGCCGCACGCCCACGCTGAACGAGGTCGGCGGCTCTGCGCTGTACCTGCTCTCGGATATGTCGGGCGCAGTGACGGGCGAAGTGCACTTCGTCGATTGCGGTTACTCGACCGTCGCCATGCCGAGCCTCGATACGTTGAAGCAGCTGGATGCCGACGCGTCGCACCGCTCGCCTCCGGCGGCCGCGGAATGATCGCGATCGCGTGACCTTTTCTGGCGGGCTGTGATGCCCGCCAGCCCCTCAAATCGAGGCATCTTGACGATCTGACGATGCCGGCTCACACACGCGCATGATCGGCGTCTTCGATTCAGGTCTCGGGGGACTGACGGTGCTTCGCGCACTCGTCGACCGCTTCCCCGACAAATCGTTCCTCTACCTGGGGGACCATGCCAACGTCCCGTACGGCAACCGGCCGTCGGACGAGGTCATCGATTTGACGCGCGCCAGCACCGAGGCGCTCTTTTCTCAGGGCTGCAAGCTCGTCCTGCTCGGCTGCAACACGGCAACCGCCGTCGCCGCGCGTCACCTGCAGCAGAACTGGCTCCCGCAAAGCAAGTGGCGCGGCCACAACGTGCTCGGCATCGTTGCGCCGACCGTCGAAGCCGCTACCCAAACGCCCTGGGCAGTTTCAGCGCCGCAGTACCCGCAGAAGTACAACACCGACGTCGTCGGCGTGTTCGGTACCACGCGCACCATTGCCTCCGGCGTCTACCCCGAGGAGATCCGCAAGCGCTGCCCACGTGTCACAGTCGTGCAGCAGGTGTGCGCAGGTCTGGCCGGCGCCATCGAGCACGAGGCCCCAGAAGCCGAGCTTGAGCGCCTTGTCGTCGAAGGCGTCGAAGGCCTCCTCGCGCAGACCAACGGCCTGCCGCCGCACCGCGCCATCCTCGGCTGCACGCACTTCCCGCTGGTGGAGCATCTGTTCCGCCGACACCTGCCGCCGTTCACGCGCATCCTCTCGCAGCCCGAGGTCGTCGCCGATAGCCTGGAAGACTATCTCGCACGCCACGCGCATTACACAGCTGGAGATGCTGGCGGATCACTTACGCTGCTGACGACAGCCGCCAACCCGGCCGACATCAGCGCAAGAGCCCGCGTCTTCTGGCCCGAAGTAGCCCCCTTCACCCTCTCCGCCGCCTGAGCCATCTTCAAACGCGCAGCGGGCCTCGACTGCCGCGCAAAACGGCAAGGCGCCAAGGGCCCCCGCGCCAAATGGCGCGGCCATAAACGCGCTCGACCTTCGTCGCAGACAAAGCCTGCCTCAGCGTGTGTCAGATCACTCTTCAGCGCTCGGCGCGCGCAAAAACTTCCATCAGCTCGGCCACCTTTTGACGCTGCTCATTGGCGTCCCCGCTGGTGATGGCATGCTCGACGCAGTGCGCCACGTGATCCCGCAGCACCTCTTCCTCGACCCGTCGCAGCGCCGCCCTCACAGCCGACAGCTGCGTGAGAATGTCGATGCAGTAACGGTCCTCGGTCACCATGCGCGAAATCCCGCGCACTTGGCCCTCTATGCGGCCAAGGCGCTTCAGGCATGAATCTTTTGCTGGCTGTCGCATGCTTGACCTATACCCCCATGGGGTATACATGGTCAACTACCTGCCAGGCCGTGTGGAACCGCGAACATGTCCGATCACCGCCATGACACCCCCGACCACAAAGACTGCTGCGGAGGACGCCCACCGGCCGCTCTAGAACCGGCCTCGGGTATGGCCAAAGACCCCGTCTGCGGCATGGACGTCGACCCGCACACCGCAAAGTTCCGCGCCGATCACGGCGGCCGCACGTACTACTTCTGCGCCGCAGGCTGCCGCACGAAGTTCATCGCCAATCCGCTCAAATACCTGAACAAGGACGACCAGCCGCTCGAGCCGGTTCCCGAGGGCACGATCTACACTTGCCCGATGCATCCCGAGATCCGCCAGGTTGGTCCCGGCTCGTGCCCCATCTGCGGCATGGCACTCGAACCCGAGCTGGTGACCGCCGAGCAGCCGCCCAACCACGAGCTGATCGATTTCAGCCGCCGCTTCTGGATCGGTCTCGCGCTCGCACTTCCCGTGTTCCTCCTGGAGATGGGCAGCCATCTGTTCGGCCTGCATCATCTCATCGCGCCGAGCGTCTCCAACTGGATCCAACTCGTCCTCGCGACCCCTGTGGTGCTCTGGGCCGGCTGGCCGTTCTTCGAGCGCGGCTGGCAATCCGTCGTCACGCGCAACCTCAATATGTTCACGCTCATCGCCATGGGCACAGGCGTCGCCTGGATCTACAGCGTGATCGCCACCATCGCGCCGCAGATTTTCCCGCCAGCCTTCCAACAGGCCGACGGCTCGGTTGCCGTCTATTTCGAGGCGGCGGCCGTCATCACCGTGCTGGTGCTGCTCGGCCAGCTGTTGGAGCTGCGCGCCCGCGAGCAGACCTCTGGCGCGATCCGCGCGCTGCTCGACCTCGCTCCGAAGAACGCACGCCGCGTGAAGGAGGACGGCTCAGACGAGGACGTCTCCCTCGATGAGGTCAGCGTTGGCGACAAGCTGCGCGTGCGCCCGGGCGAGAAGGTGCCCGTCGACGGCGTCGTTCTGGAAGGCCGTTCATCGCTCGATGAATCGATGGTCACCGGCGAGTCGATGCCCGTGACGAAAGAAACCGGAGCCGAGGTGATCGCCGGCACGCTCAACCAGTCCGGCTCGTTTGTCATGCGCGCCGACAAGGTCGGTCGCGACACTCTGCTATCGCAGATCGTGCAGATGGTGGCGCAAGCGCAGCGCTCGCGTGCGCCGATCCAGCGGCTTGCCGACCAGGTGGCCGGTTGGTTCGTGCCGCTTGTGATCGCCGCCGCGATAATCGCATTCTTTGCGTGGGCAACGTTCGGCCCCGAGCCGCGCCTCGCCTACGGTCTCGTCGCCGCCGTCACCGTGCTCATCATCGCCTGCCCGTGCGCCCTTGGTCTCGCCACGCCGATGTCGATCATGGTCGGCGTAGGCCGTGGCGCCCACGCCGGCGTGCTGATCAAGAATGCTGAAGCTCTGGAGCGGCTGGAAAAAGTCGACACCCTCGTCGTCGACAAAACCGGAACACTCACCGAAGGCAAACCGAAGATCGTCGCCGTCGTCCCGGCTGATGGATTCGATGAGGACACGGTCCTCAAGTTTGCCGCCAGCGTCGAGGTCGCCAGCGAGCATCCGCTTGCCGCGGCCATCGTCGCCGCCGCAAAGGAGCGGGATATCGGGCTCTCCCGCGTTATGGGCTTCGACTCTCCGACCGGCAAGGGCGCGATAGGCATGGTCGAACGCAAGCGCGTCGTCATCGGTAACGCCCGCTTCCTCACCGAGCTGGGCATCGAGACCAGCCCGCTTGAAGCTGCGGCCGAAGAGTTGCGCGCCGACGGCGCCACCTCGATCTTCATCGCCATCAACGGCACACCTGCCGGCGTCATTGCCATAGCCGATCCCGTCAAGCAGACCACCGCAGCAGCACTCGACGCCCTTCGCGCCGACGGCATTCGCGTGGTCATGCTGACCGGCGACAACCGCACCACGGCCGACGCCATCGCCCGCCGCCTGGGCATCACCGATGTGGAAGCCGAAGTGCTCCCCGATCAGAAGAGCGCCGTCGTCGACAAACTGAAAAGCGAAGGCCGCATCGTCGCCATGGCCGGCGACGGCGTAAACGATGCGCCCGCCCTTGCAGCGGCCGATGTCGGCATCGCCATGGGCACCGGCACCGATGTTGCTATCGAGAGCGCCGGCATCACCCTGCTCAAAGGCGATCTGCAAGGCATCGTCCGTGCGCGCCGCCTGTCCGAAGCGGTGATGAGCAACATCCGCCAGAACCTGTTCTTCGCATTTATCTATAACGCGGCCGGCGTGCCGATTGCGGCAGGCGTGCTCTACCCGGCGTTCGGCATTCTTTTGTCGCCGATCATGGCCGCCGCCGCGATGTCGCTGTCATCTGTCAGCGTCATCACCAACGCCCTGCGCCTGCGCCACGCGAAGCTGGACTGACCATACTCGCCAGTCTTCAGCGAGGCGTGCATTGCACGCCTCGCTCAGGGCCCAAAGGGCCCCGGGCCTAAGGCCCGGCCATCCACTCGCGCGACAGCCGCCGCACACAAAGCTTCCCTCAGCCCGTGTCAGCACCAGGAGCTTACTGGCTCGGCATCGTGTTGAAGCGAGCCTTCTGCTCATCGCTCAGCGAGTCATAGAACCCGGTGAGAGCAGGACGGATCTCGTTCATCGCCGTCACCGTCGCTTTCAGCCGCTTGTCCATCGCGTCGAGACGCGCCGTCGTTGATGACGGAATGTCGGACGGGCAAGTGCCCTGCAGCATCGCGGCGGCCTTTGCCGAAACATCGTCCAAATGATCAAGCGCTTCCTTCTGCTTGTCATCCGGATCGACCGTCGCGATGATCTCCTGCGTCGGCACGTTGACGAATTCCTGGTTCTGCGTCGAGCACAGCTTCGCCGGCTGATCGGCCTTGTCGCCACCCAGCGCATCGAGCTTGGCGCGCTGATCGGCTGACAGCGATCCGTCGAACTTGGCGAGCGGCATCTTCACCAGATCGAGCCCCTGCACCATCGCGTCGAGACGCTTCTGCAGCGCATCGAGACGGCCAACCGGCGTAAGCGGCGGAGAGTTGGGGCAGGACGCCTTGAGCAGGCTCTCGGCCTTGTTCGATGCCGATTCGAGCGCTTTCAGGTCCGCGAGCTGATCACCATGCGGATCGACACTAGCTTTGATCTTGTCGACCGGCAGACCACTTACGCCCGGAGCAAAACCGGCACAGGTTGCCATTTCCGGGTTCTGGCTGTCGTCCTGCGTAACTGGCGTAGAGGCAGCGGCCGACGATTGGTCGTTGCTGTCGCCGCCCGAAGATCCGGAGCTGTAGACGTCCTGATGCGATTCACGCGCATAGACGTAGTTGTTGTCCGACTGCGTCCACGCGGTTGCACCATAACCGCCCGACGGCCAGGCGTAAGCGCCGTACGGCCAGAACAGACCGCCCATGATGTAATCGACGCCGTAATCCCAGAACGGCGCGCTGCCCGCTGAAGGCCACCACGCGAACGACCACATATCGCCCCAGGCAAACGGCCAGAACACGCCGCCGGCCCAGCCCCAGCGGCAGTTGTAGCAGTTGAAGTTGCGAGCGTTCCAATTGTTGTTCCAGAACGCGTTGTGGTTCCAGTGTCCGGCGTTCACCGGCTGGTGCCAGTTGTTCCAGTTGTGAGCGAGGTCGTCACGGCGGTCATCGCGCCGGTCGTCTCTGCGGTCATCGCGGCGATCATCGGCGCGCTGGTCGTCGTGGTGGTCATCGGCCGGGTGATCATCGGCGCGGTGGTCGTCGGCGTGGCGATCATCATTGCGACGATCGTCTGCGCGGTCGCGATCCTCCTGGTACTCGGGCTCCCGGTGATCCTCGGCCCGCGGTGCGCGCATCTCCTCCTGGTGGAACTCAGGGCGGAAATCGCGACCACCACCGAAGTCCCGCATGCCGCCACCAAAGTCGCGCATGCCACCGAAGTGGCCGCCACCAAAACCGCCACCGAAATGCCCGCCGCCACCGCGCGCTTCCGCGTCCGTGACCAGTGCGAGTGCGCCAAGCGAAGCGGTTGCGGCCAGCGCAAGAGCCGTGCTGCGGATCATGAATTCCCTCCAGGGAGCTGATGCATTGGCGCCGGCCTGCCCGCCGGCGTCTGAATGCTGGATATCCCGGAAGGTATGACGAGAGCCTCATGAGCGCGGAGCGACCTTGGCCTAGCGCAAACAAAGGCTTCCGCGTCTCGTTCCAGTTGTCACGATCGCCGCAACCACTCGTCAGGAGTTGGTGATAGGACGTTTTTTGCCCCCAACCTGGCGTTTAGGCCCGGTACGTCGTCATGCCACTAGTGAACAAGGCCGCGCATCACGATATGACGCTCCCCAACGGCCGCGCGCGCCGCTATTGATCCGTTCAGCTGCGGAGCCAGGAGTAACGATGCTTCCCGACGTCACCGCGACGACCATCACCGTGCCGCCCGAATGGGCGCTGCTGAAGGCCATTTGGACCGCCTGGCCGGCCAACGCCGATGAGTGGAACGGCGACCTCGAGACCCCACGCCGCGACGTCGCCGCCCTGGTGCATGCACTGGCCGAGGCGAACACGGTCCGGCTGCTGGTCAACGGCCCGGAGGCCGAGGCCTCTGCTCGCGCAGCCCTCGGCGGCGAGGCCGAATTCGTGCAGGCCCGCTACGGCGATATCTGGCTGCGCGACACCGGCCCCATCTTCGCTCGCACCCACCTCGGGCCCGTCGCGCTGCGCTTCGCAACCAACAGCTGGGGCGGCAAGTACGATCTGCCCGATGACGCCACTGTCGGAGACGATGTGGCGGCGCTCGCCGATGCCCCCGTCCGCCGCTTCCCCTTTGTGCTCGAAGGCGGCGCCGTCGACCATGATGGCGAGGGCACCGTCCTCACCACGCGCCAGACGCTGCTCAATCCGAACCGCAACGGTTGGACCAAGGAGCAGGCAGAAGCGGCCCTCGCCGAAGCATTTGGCGCGCGCAAGGTCATCTGGATCGACGAAGGCCTGAAGAACGACCACACCGACGGACATATCGACAATATCGCCCGCTTCGTCGGCCCTGGCCGCGTGGTTTGTCAGGCGCCGGCCGGCGAGGATGATCCGAACGCCGAGACGCTCAACGCCATCGCCGCGACGCTCGAAGCGGCAACGGACGCGACTGGACGCAAGCTGCAGGTGACGCGCATTCCAGGCGTCGGCCTCTACCGTAACGCGCTCGGCGAGGTATCGCCCGCGTCACACATGAACTTCATCATCGCCAACAGTCTTGTCATCGTCCCCGTTTATGGGACGCCGACGCAGGACGCTGCGATCGCCGCGCTGCAGCAGGTGTTCCCCGATCACAAGGTCATCGGCGTGCCGTCGAAGGGCCTGCTCGGCTGCGGCACCGCTGGCGGCGGATCGTTCCACTGCATCACCCAGCAGGAGCCGCGCTAGATGTCGAACCGCACGCTCACCGTCGCCGGCATCCAGACCTGGTATGGCCACGACCTGCGCGACAACATCGCCCGCACGGAAGCCTTCGTGCGCGAAGCCGCTAAAGAGGGGGCTCAAGTAGTTCTGCCCTCCGAGCTGTTCCAGGGTATCTACTTCTGCACTCGCCAGGACCCGAAGTGGTTCACCTCCGCATTCCCGGTGGGCGAGCATCCGTGCGTGCTCGCGCTGCAGAAGCTCGCCGCCGAACTCGAGATCGTCATTCCGATCTCGTTCTTCGAGAAGGACGGCCCGCGCTACTACAATTCCATCGCCATCGCCGACACCGATGGCGCGATCCTCGGGGTCTACCGCAAGAGCCACATTCCCGACGGCCCCGGCTATCAGGAGAAATACTACTTCCGGCCTGGCGACACCGGCTTCAAGACGTGGAAGACGAGGCCCGCACACATCGGCGTCGGTATCTGCTGGGACCAGTGGTTCCCCGAGTGCGCACGCGCGATGGCTGTCGCCGGCGCCGAGGTGCTGTTCTACCCCACCGCCATCGGATCGGAGCCCTACGACAAGAGCCTTGACACGCACTTGCAGTGGCAGCGTGCCATGCAGGGGCACGCCGTCTCCAACGCTGTCCCCATTGTCGCTGCCAACCGCATCGGCCTGGAGGAAAACGACGGCGCGCAGCAGCGCTTCTACGGCCACTCGTTCATCGCCGATCACCGCGGCGAGATCGTACAGTCGCTCGGTGCACACGAGGAAGGCGTGCTCGTGCATACCTTCGACCTCGATGAAATCGAGAGCTACCGCGCCGATTGGGGCTTCTTCCGCGACCGCCGCACCGACCTCTACGCCAAGAGCATCATCTGACCGGACGCAGGTCCGGCCAGATAAAGTTAGGCCTTCGGCATCCGCTGACCGATCGCGATCAGGCGCGCGGCACGCTCCGCAGCGTCCTGCAAATACTGGCGCGACTTTTTGATCGCCACCTCGAGCGGCATCGCGTTCGGCGTCGCTGTCTCGAGACCATCGATCCCGTGCTCAAACACGCCGCCGGCATCGTCTGCGAGGCCACCGCCGATCGCGACGACCGGAACGCCATGCTTGCGGGCCGCTGCAGCGACCCCGGACGGCGTCTTGCCGAATGCTGTCTGGAAGTCGACCCGGCCCTCGCCCGTCACGGCCAGGAATGCCCCTTGCATCTGATCTTCGAGGCGCGTCGCCGCAACGACGAGTTCGACACCGCGCTTCAATTCGGCGTTCGTGAAAGCCATCAGTCCGGCACCGATGCCCCCGCCAGCGCCAGCGCCCGGGCGATCGATGACATCAGCACCGATGCTGCGTTTGATGACGTGCGCAAAGTGAGCAAGGTTCTTATCGAGCTGCTCTACCATCTCCGGCGTCGCACCCTTTTGCGGGCCATAGACCCGCGAGGCACCCTTCTCGCCGCACAGCGGATTGGTAACGTCGCACGCGACGCTGATATGAACCTTCGCCAGCCCAGGATTGACGGCCGACATATCCACCGCCTGCACCTTGTCCAGGTGTCCGCCCGCGATGAGGTCGGGGATCAGCGCCCCGCCGAAATTGAGGAAACGCACGCCAAGCGCCTGCGCCAGACCGGCGCCGGCATCGTTGGTTGCCGAACCGCCGATGCCCAGAATGATCTCGGTCACGCCACGGTTGATGGCATCGGCGATCAGCTCGCCCGTGCCGAACGTCGTGGCAACCAACGGATTGCGCTGTTCTTTGGGCACCAGTGGCAGGCCGGAAGCCTCTGCCATCTCGATCACCGCGGTGCGGCCGTCGCCCAATAGGCCATACGACGCGAGCACCCGCGCCCCCATCGGCCCTGATACCTCGAC
Source organism: Hyphomicrobium sp. 1Nfss2.1 (assembly GCF_965243865.1). GTDB lineage: Bacteria > Pseudomonadota > Alphaproteobacteria > Rhizobiales > Hyphomicrobiaceae > Hyphomicrobium_A. Next base: position 2,183,089 of record NZ_OZ251603.1, read on the forward strand.
CTTGACGATCTGCCCGCCAGTCGCATCGACCAGCGATTGCACAGTGCCCTCGCCGCCATCGGCCATCGGCACCTTCACGTATGTGGCGTCCGGCCAGACCCTTTTGAGGCCCGTCTCGATCTCAGTCGCCACTTCTAGGGAGGTGAGGTTTTCTTTGAACGAGTCGGGAGCGATAACGATCTTCATTGAGCACTTCTTCTCACGGACGCTTGCGCGCCAACGGCTAATCGGCGTCAGGATACGGGGAAAGCATGCACTGTGTCGCGTGCTTGATTAAAGTTGCTTTCTTTGCCGAGGGTGGCCCGAAAGCCATCACTGAGTATGGTTAAAGATGCCCGAGCATTCGTACGCAAGTCCGCTCTTGGGAACCCCGGGCCCGCCTGCCCCTGCGGCCACTTTTTTTACGTTGCCTACCAGATACTTGCACTCCAGAGCAACCGTAGCGACCGTAACGGCCTGATGGCTCGGTGCAGCAACGGGCATCGGCCTTCGTGAAGTGGTACCGCGCCTTCGTGACCGCCCGGTGGTCCACGGGGGCAACTCGGCATGGCAACATCGTGTGGCGGACCTACTCGTTATCGAAAGGACCAGCGTGAGCACCTTCACCGTACGTCGTGGCCATCGCTACCGCGCCGAGATCTCTCTCGGCGTGCTCGAAAGCCTGGCAGGCAACGAAGCGGTCGCCGCTCGATTGCGAGATGCAGGATTTGCCGATGTCAGCGTTGCGGGAGCCGGACGAAAACGCATCGCTGAAGGCCTCTGGCCAAACGCCGATGCAAGCGCCGCGCTGCCCCACCAGATAACGGCCGTAACAGAAATTGAAGCCGCCTAGTTCCGGGTCAAAATGGCAATAACTGCACTCACATCTGCCTAATCCGCAGGCGTTCGCCCGCGCCTGCACGACCTGCAGCGAGGAAAATCAGGTTCCCCGAATCACACTGGTAAACGTCCGCGCGCCCCGCAAAGAAGATGCGAGCTACAACAGACAATCAGTGGACTGAGTCTATTCAATTGAGGGGCTTGCTTTGCTTGACTGAGCTGGCAGAATGCCTGGCCTGATCAGGAAGCTTGGTTGGGTTCTCGAAAAAAAGTTGCTGGCGACGATCCCATCAGTCGACCGACGCCACGGTCGCTCGTACCGGAGCTGGTGAGAAGGGTTTAGGGGAAATGCAGCTGGACGAATGTCGCGCCCGGGTCATTCTCGAGGCTACGCATGCAGCCTGGAGCAATGGGGACATCGAGGGCGTCACTCGCCACTTCTGCGATGATCTCACCTATTTCTGCAACACAGGCGGCCCTGACGGCGGCCCCCTCACAATCACCGGCAAGGTAGCCTACCGCGAAACGCTACGGCAAATTCTCGAGGTCGCCGAGAGCGTCTCAGTGTCCGAGTACTTCCGCTTTCAAGACGGCATCGGACGCGCCAAGATCGAGTGCTACATCCGTCACAAGACGACCCGTCACACCCTGGTTGGCTCGTATCGTCAGCTTATCACTTACCGCGACGACAAGATTGAGCGTTTGGAAGAGTTCCATGACGCAGCCAAGATGATCGCCTTCTGGCGCATGATCTCTGGCGAAGCGGCAATCGAGAAGGCCCTGCTGGCCGAGTGACGCAGCGAGTCTGAGCCACGCCGGCTCGGACCGCCTACCAGCGACGCCACCGCCACCACCAATTGCGATGCCCCCGCCAGCGGCGCCAGCCTGCTTGTTCGACCATCATCGCCTTATGCGCGTTGGAGCCGGGGACAGCGCTGAACCCACTGACCGGAGCAGCCCGGGTCGGCGTTCCTGCTACGGCAGACATCACCAACAACGCCGCCAAGCCGGGCAAAAAAACATAACGCGACATGAACACACTCTCCATCACCACTGATGGAGAGCATATCCCAGCCACACCAATCGCCACTTAGTGCGCTCGCAGAAAATTGCTTCAAACGCTCCCCATCGGGGGACGCGTAGAGCTTGCCGCAAAAAAAGAGGTGCCCGCCGATCGCTCGGCAGCGGCACCCCAGAATTGACCACGCGGCCCCGGGAATGGGAATTCTTGGGAAGGGCCTTCCTCCTAGGGAAAGGGATAGTGGCTGCCGAGAATGTGCTCCAACTCCCGCCTGGAAGACTTGACCTTGATCAACAGCCTGCAAGGCCGACGCTCGGACGCAGCCGAGAATTTGCAGCAGATCAAGAAAGAGACGCCAATAGCCTGAACGCCACTAGTACCCTTCAATTGGCAAAAAGGCCGCCGATGTAATCGGCGGCCTCTGTTGCTATCAGCTTATCCAGCTTCGCGATCCCGGCGCGGCGGGCGCCGGTCTCGGCCGCCGCCACCACCTTCGCGGTCACGACGCGGCGGGCGCGTCGCCGACATTTCCGGCTCCGGCTCGTCGCCCTCTGCACGCGGAATCTCCTGGCCCGTCGTCTGATCGACGATCTTCATCGACAGACGCGTCTTGCCGCGCTCGTCGAAGCCCAGAAGCTTCACGTAGACTTCCTGGCCCTCTTTCACGACCTCGCCGACCGTCGCCGGACGACCCGGCGCGAGCTGTGAGATGTGCACGAGGCCGTCCTTGGCGCCGAAGAAGTTCACGAACGCACCGAAGTCCATGATCTTCACGACCTTACCCTTGTAGATCGTGCCGATTTCCGGCTCCGAAGCGATCTCCTTGATCCGCTTCAGCGCCGCTTCGATCGACTCGCGCTTGGCGGCCGCGACGCGCACGGTGCCATCGTCCTCGATGTCGATCTTCGCACCGCTCTCGGCAACGATCTCGCGGATCACCGAGCCGCCCGAGCCGATCACTTCGCGGATCTTGTCGGTCGGGATCTTGATCGTCTCGATGCGCGGAGCGTGCTCGCCGAGCTCGGTACGCGTAGAGCTCAACGCCTTCGACATCTCGCCGAGGATGTGCATGCGGCCTTCGCGCGCCTGATCGAGCGCAACACGCATGATCTCTTCGGTGATGCCCGTGATCTTGATGTCCATCTGCAGCGACGTGACGCCCTGGTCGGTGCCGGCCACCTTGAAGTCCATGTCGCCGAGGTGATCTTCATCGCCCAGGATGTCCGACAGAACGGCGAAGCTCTCGCCTTCCTTGATCAGACCCATGGCGATGCCTGCCACCGGCGACTTGATCGGCACGCCGGCATCCATAAGGGCCAGCGAGGTGCCGCACACCGTCGCCATCGACGACGAGCCGTTCGACTCGGTGATCTCCGACACGACGCGGATCGTGTAGGGGAAGTCTTCCTGGCCCGGCATCACTGGACGAATCGCGCGCCACGCCAGCTTGCCGTGGCCGATCTCGCGACGGCCCGGCGAGCCCATGCGGCCCGTCTCACCCACCGAGTACGGCGGGAAGTTGTAATGCAGCAGGAAGCGCTCTTTGCGGGTGCCTTCCAGCGCATCGACGAACTGCTCGTCTTCGCCGGTGCCCAGCGTTGCAACGACCAGGGCCTGCGTCTCACCGCGCGTGAACAGCGCCGAGCCGTGCGTACGCGGCAGCACGTGCACGTCGGAGACGATCGGACGAACCGTCTTCAGATCGCGGCCGTCGATACGGCGACCCGTCTTGACGATGTCGCCACGCACGATCTCGCTTTCCAGCGCCTTGAACGTGTCCGACAGCAGCACCTGCTCGCTCGGATCGTCCGGAATCTCGATTCCGGCCTTCACCTTCGCCTTGGCCTCAGCCTTCAGCTCATAACGCTTCTGCTTCTCCTTGGTGGAGAAAGCGGCGCGCAAGTCGGCCTCAGCCAGCTCGCGAACCTTCGCAGCATACTTCTGCGCATCGGGGATCTGGATGTCCCACGGCTCCTTGGCGGCCTTCTCGGCAAGCTTGATGATCGCCTGTATGACCGGCTGGAAATGGTTGTGGCCGAACATTACGGCCTCCAGCATCTGCGTCTCGGGAAGCTCCTTAGCCTCCGACTCGACCATCATCACGGCGTCCGTGGTGCCGGCGACGACGAGGTCTAGCGTCGATTCCGCCATCTCGTCGACCATCGGGTTGAGCACGAACTCGCCGCCGATGAGACCGACGCGTGCAGCGCCGATCGGACCAAGGAACGGCAGCCCCGACAGTGTCAGCGCGGCCGAAGCGGCCACCAGCGACAGGATGTCGGGATCATTCTCCATGTCGTGCGAGAGCACGGTGACGACGACCTGCGTCTCGTTCTTGAAGCCCTCGACGAACAGCGGGCGGATCGGGCGGTCGATCAGACGCGACGTCAGCGTCTCCTTCTCGGTCGGACGCCCTTCGCGCTTGAAATAGCCGCCGGGGATCTTGCCCGCGGCATACGTCTTTTCCTGGTAGTTGACGGTCAACGGGAAGAAATCGATGCCGGGCTTCGGCGACTTGGCGCCGACGACGGTCGCCAGCACGCTGGTCTCGCCATACTGGGCATAAACGGCAGCATCCGCCTGACGGGCAAGGCGCCCGGTCTCGAGCGTCAGCTTACGGCCGCCCCAGTCAATTTCAACACGATGGATATCGAACATGTGCGTTCTTTCTCTCTCTCATCTCGGTGCATTGCGCGAAGCGGCCGGAGTGCCGCGGCGCCACCTTCGGCTCTTGGGCCGAAGTGCGAGGCGAGATGCCTCTCGGGGGGTTGCCCACGGATGGCCGGAACATCGCGCACCGGCCTTCCGAGTGCTGGATGTGATTAGCGGCGGATGCCGAGCTTTTCGATGATGGACTGGTAGCGCTGCTCGTTCTTGCGCTTCACGTAGTCGAGCAGCTGGCGACGCTGGCTCACCATCTTGAGCAGCCCGCGACGCGAATGGTTGTCCTTCTTGTGAAGCTTGAAGTGCTCGGTGAGGTCATTGATCCGCTGCGTAAGGATCGCGATCTGAACCTCCGGCGAGCCGGTGTCGTTGGCCTTGGTGGCGTTCTCTTTGATGAGCGTGCTCTTGCGCTCTCCAGACAGCGACATCGGGTATCCTTTCTGTTTAGGTGTGATGAGGGCTTAGCCCTCACGAAGCGGCCACAGCCGGGATGTCGTCCAGCAGGGTCGCGGAGTAGTGCGGGTCTTATACACGAGACGCCCTCCGCGGCGAGGGGAAATCGCCGTAAAAGAGGGCCTCCGAAGGGTTAACGCCGAGCGTTTTGGACCAAGCCCAACCCTCAGCCGAAATTGAACACGCGGGTCGGCCGGAATGCGCCCTTCTCCAGCTCGCCAAGCGCCAGAATGCGTCCTTTGAAGTGGGCATAGGCGGCCCCGTTCAGCACCGGCGCATCGCGCCCGCGCACCAGCACCGCCTGCCCCCGGGAGAGGCTCACCGCATCGTTCGGCCCAACGCTGAGCCCCGGCAGATCGTCCAGCGCCGCCTCGACCGGCCGCAGGTACTGATCGATCTCGCCGGCTTCGAAGGCGTCCTGCAGCGTCTGAAGTTGCACAGATGTCTCTTCGTCGAACGACCCGACCCGCGTCCGCCGCAGCCCGATGACGTGGGCAGCGCTTTCGAGCGCCCGGCCGATGTCACGTGCCAGCGCCCGCACGTAGGTGCCCTTGCCGCATTCGGCCTCCAGCACCACGGTCGCCGCATCCGGCATGTCGACCAGCCTCAGGTCCTCGACCACAATCCAGCGCGGGTCGAGCACGACAGTCTCGCCGCTGCGGGCGAGGTCATACGCCCGATTGCCATCTACCTTGATCGCCGAGAATGCCGGCGGCACCTGGCTTATCTCGCCAGTAAAATCGGCCAGTACGTTCTCGATGTCTTCCAGCGTCGGCAGCACGTCCGACGTGCGCACAACTTGCCCTTCCGCATCGTCGGTATCCGTCTCGGCACCGAAACGAACCGTGAAGCGATAGGCCTTCTCGCCATCGACTGCGAACGGAACGGTCTTCGTCGCCTCGCCGAGCGCGATCGGCAGGATGCCGGTTGCCAGCGGATCGAGCGTGCCCGCGTGCCCAGCCTTCTGCGCCCCGAACAATCGGCGCACTGCTCCGACAGCCTGCGTGGACGTCATCCCCACAGGCTTGTCCAGCACCACCCAGCCGTGAACCGGGTTTCCCTTCTTGCGTCGTGCCATCGAGGCTCAGTCCTTGTCGACGTCCTGGCGGACCTTCTGGCTCGCGAGCAGCGCATCGATGCGGCTCGCCTCCTCGAACGTCTCGTCACGGCGGAAGCGCAAGTCGGGCGCGAACTTCAAGTTCACCGCTTGGGCAATCTCTCCGCGGATGAAGCGCTTGTTTCGGTCGAGCGCTTTCAGCACCGCGTCGGTGTCGGCGTCGCCCAGCGTCACGATGTAGGCCGTCGCTAGCTTCAAGTCCGGCGACAGCCGCACCTCCGGTACGGTGATCACATGCGATGCGATGATGTCGTCGTGGATTTCGCCGCGCGCCAGCATCTCCGCCAGCTTGTGCCGAACCAGCTCGCCAATGCGAAGCTGACGCTGCGATGGGGGCGCCGAGCCCCCCGTTTTCTTTGATCTCGTCACGAATTCAATCCATCTGCCATGACGGGATTGGACCGCCTGATGGCATCACAAAAGGTAAACAGCTCGGCCCGAAGGGCCAGGAAACAAGGCGGCACAGCGCATGCGCCGCCTCGCGAAGCGCGCCCGTTCGCCGATTGGCGAACGGATCTGCGCGCGTGAGCGGCTTAAAGCGACCGCGTCACCGTCTCGATGTTGAAGCACTCGATCTGGTCACCCGCCCGGATGTCCTGATAGTTGGCGAAGGCCATGCCGCATTCCTGACCGGCGGGCACTTCCTTCACCTCGTCCTTGAAGCGCTTCAGCGTCGAAAGCGTACCCTCGTGGATCACCACGTCGTCGCGCAGCAGGCGAACCTTCGCGCCACGCTCGACCTTGCCTTCGGTAACGCGGCAGCCGGCGACCTTGCCGGTCTTCGAGATGTTGAACACCTCGAGGATTTCCGCCTTGCCGAGGTAGACCTCGCGGATCGTCGGCGCCAGAAGGCCCGACATCGCTGCTTTCACGTCATCCACGAGATCGTAGATGATGCTGTAGTAGCGGATCTCGACGCCGTCGCGTTCGGCCAAAGCCTTGGCCTGCGCATTGGCGCGGACGTTGAAGCCGACGATTACAGCCTTCGATGCATTCGCCAGTGCCACGTCGGATTCGGTGATGCCGCCGACGCCGGAGTGCACGATCTGCGCGGCGACCTCATCGGTGTTGAGCTTGCGCAACGAGCCTGCAATCGCTTCAACCGAGCCCTGCACGTCGCCCTTGACGAGCAGCGTGAAGTCCTTGCGGCCCGTCTCCTTCAGCGACTGCATCATCTGCTCGAGCGTACGCGGAGTGCCAGCCGAGCCCATCGTGTCGCGACGCTTGCGCACGCGGTAGTCGGTGATCTCGCGGGCACGGCCTTCGCTTTCGACGACGGCGAACTGGTCACCGGCTTCAGGCGCGGAGTCGAAGCCGAGGATTTCGACCGGAATCGACGGACCCGCCGACGGCACGTTGGCGCCGAGTTCGTCGATGAGAGCGCGAACGCGGCCCCACGCCTTGCCCGCCACCACGATGTCACCGACCTTCAGCGTGCCGCGCTGAACCAGCACGGTACCGACCGGACCACGGCCGCGTTCCAGCTTGGCTTCGACGACGATGCCCTCGGCCGAGCGGTTCGGGTTGGCCTTGAGATCGAGGATTTCTGCCTGCAGATGGATTGCCTCGAGCAACTTGTCGAGGTTGGTGCGCTTCAGTGCCGACACCGGCACGTCCAGCGTCTCACCCGACATGCTTTCGACCACGATCTCGTGCTGCAGCAGCTCCGTCCGCACGCGCGTGGGATCGGCCTGCGGCTTGTCGATCTTGTTGATCGCAACAATGATCGGCACACCCGCAGCCTTGGCGTGATTGATGGCTTCAACCGTCTGCGGCATGACGCCGTCGTCGGCGGCAACCACCAGAACGACGATGTCCGTCACCTTCGCGCCGCGGGCGCGCATGGCGGTGAACGCCTCGTGGCCTGGCGTATCGATGAACGTCACCTTGTCGCCACTCGGCGTCTTCACCTGGTAGGCGCCGATGTGCTGCGTGATGCCACCGGCCTCGCCAGCCACCACGTTGGTCTGGCGGATGGCGTCGAGCAGCGACGTCTTGCCGTGGTCGACGTGACCCATGATCGTAACGATCGGGGCGCGCGGCTCGAGATGACCCTCGTCATCCTTATCGCCAATGAACCCGGTTTCGACGTCGGCTTCCGACACACGCTTAGCGGTGTGGCCGAACTCCTGCACGATGAGCTCTGCCGTATCGACGTCGATCACATCGTTGATCTTGTGCATCGCGCCTTCTTTCATCAGGTACTTGATGATGTCGACGGCGCGTTCCGTCATGCGGTTTGCAAGTTCCTGAATGGTGATCACTTCGGGGATCACCACCTCGCGCACGATCTTCTCACGCGCCTGGGGAATGCCCATCGCCTTGAGCTTCTCGCGCTCACGCTTGCGCTTCAGCGAGGCAAGCGAACGCTCGCGTTGCTTCTCGTCGAAAGCGTTGTTGATCGTCAGTTTGACGCGCTCGCGGCGCTCGTCCGGCTTCGGCGTCGGCGTACGCGGCACACCGGCGACCTTGCGGTTGCCCTTCGCGGCGCCGCGACCCTCGTCCTCCTCGGCAGCCTCCGGACGCACGACACGCTTCGGCGCTTCCGGTTCGGCCTTGGCCCGCGCCGGCATCGGGATGTCGATCTCGCGCGGGCGTCCGCCCTCGCGAGGCTGCAGAGCAGGATTGTACGACGTGCGCGGACGTGAACCGCCATCATGCGGACGCGGCGGACGCGGCGATGCGCCACCCGGGCCGCCGCGCGAATCTGGACCGCGCGAATCCGGACCACGATCTCGCTGATACTGCGGACGCCCTTCCGAACGTCCCTCAGGTCGGCCAGCCGGCGCGCGTGCATCAGGCGCACGTGCGGCAGCCGGGGCAGGAGCCGGCGGCGCGGCAGGAGCTTCCGCCACGGACGGCGGCGGCGGCGCGGCTTCTTGAACTGGTGCCGGGGGCGGGGGAGGAGCAGCCGCGGCTTCGGCCGCAGCGCGCTCGCGTTCCTCACGCTCGACGTCTTCGCGTTCACGCGCAGCTGCAAGTGCGCGGGCCCGAGCATCACGCTCTTCGTTGGAAAGGCCGCGGCCGACAGCCGGCGTCGCTCTCTCCACCGGAGCCGCGGGAATCGGTCGACGTGCGACTGGCGCCTCGACCACCGGAGCAGCGCTCACGGCCTCTGGCTCTCCACTGCCGGGGCCGGAGAGTTTGCGCGTCTTGCGCTTCTCGACGACTACCGACTTCGACCGGCCGTGGCTGAAATTCTGTCGGACGTGGCCGCTCTCGACGGTCCGCTGCAGCGACAGCGGCTTGCGCGCGCCTCCGCGGAGCGTCTTGTCGGTGTTGTCCTTGGTCTCTGTCATGCTCTTCTCGTTCAAACTCCGAAATCCCGGTTTGCGGCCTTCAGGATGCACCCATACCGCACCGGTAGCGCCGTATGCGCTCGGCCTCGCTCAGTACCCGCTTCGTGGCTCCGCCTTGTATGAGGCCAGCATGTACCACATTTGACCGGCCCATGGCCAAGCTCAATTGTTCGATGGTGAGCCAATCAACAATCGGGGCCGATTGGCCTTTATCCCCTTGAATCGCCGAAAACTTGCGGTCCAGCTTGCGTCGTCCCTCGGAAGTTCCGTCCGCGCCATGCACAAGTGCGACGGCCCGGCCTCCGCCGAGAAGCTTCTCGACCTTCTCGGCTCCAGTGGAGACGAGACCTGCCTTGTTGGCCAGCGATAGCGCGTTGGAGAGACGACCTAAAAATAGGTCGTCTATGCGCTTAGGCAAGTCCTCGGGGACGCTCACCTGCCGTTTCAGGCTCTTGGCGAACGCATTGGTTTTGACCGCGGCCTCCACAGCCGCCCGATCGCATTTCACCCAGACTCCGCGGCCTGGCAGCTTACGGGAAAGGTCGGGAACGATCGTACCCGAAGGGTCGACGACGAAGCGGATCAGATCGTCTGGAGCCAGCTCTTCGCGCGTGACAGCGCAACGCCGGAGCGAGCCCCGCGCTTCACCGTCTTCTGCGTCTTCGAGCAATTCAGCGCCCAATCCGATCCCTTTCTCGCCGCCAACATCACCGTCTAGCCTTGGGCGGCGGCGTCTTCGCCACCTTCGGCTTCAGCCACGGCCTCACCTTCGACAGCCTCTTCGACCGCCTCTTCGACAGCGGGCTCCAGGTCTTCTGCCTTGATCCAGCCCGCCAGAACGCGCGCCGACATGATCATGTCCTCGGCCTCCTTGCGGCCGATATCGAAGCCCTCGAGCACGCCTTTGTGACGCACGGGTTCGGAGTCCTTCTCCTTCTTGCGCTCAGTCCAGCCGACGAGATCGTCGGTTGCGCAATCAGCAAGGTCTTCGAGCGTCTTGACGCCGTTCTCGCCCATGGCGACCATCATCGCCGTGTTGACGCCGCGCACCTTGGCGATGTCGTCAGCAACGCCCAGCTCACGCCGCTTCGCGTCGCGGTCAGCTTCCTGCTTTTCTAGGTACTCGCGCGCACGGGTCTGAATCTCGTTTGCCGTGTGCTCGTCGAAGCCTTCGATGTGCGCGATCTCACCAAGATCGACGTACGCGACTTCCTCGATCGAGGCGAAGCCCTCGGTCACCAGCAATTGCGCGATCACCTCATCGACGTCCAGAGCTTCCATGAGCATGTTCGAGCGCTCGGAGAATTCCTTCTGGCGACGCTCCGACTCTTCCTGCTCGGTGAGGATATCGATGTCCCAACCGGTAAGCTGCGAGGCAAGCCGCACGTTCTGTCCGCGACGGCCGATGGCCAGTGACAGCTGGCTCTCCGGCACCACAACCTCGATGCGGTTGGAATCTTCGTCAAGCACCACCTTGGTAACCTCGGCCGGCGCCAACGCGTTGACGATGAAGCTCGCAGCATCCGGGTTCCACTGGATGATGTCGACCTTCTCGCCCTGCAGCTCGTTCACCACCGCCTGCACGCGGCTGCCGCGCATACCGACGCAAGCACCCACCGGGTCGATGGAGGAATCCTTGGAGATCACCGCGATCTTGGCGCGGCTGCCCGGATCGCGCGCCACCGATTTGATCTCGACGACACCGTCGTAAATCTCCGGCACTTCCTGCGCGAACAGCTTCGACATGAACTCCGGACGCGCGCGCGACAGGAAGATCTGCGGGCCACGCGGCTCGCGGCGCACGTCGTAGATGTAGGCGCGAATGCGATCGCCATAGCGCACGTTCTCGCGCGGGATCATTTCGTCGCGGCGAATAATGCCCTCGGCCCGGCCCAGATCAACGATGACGTTGCCGTATTCGACGCGCTTCACCGTGCCGTTGACGATCTCGCCGATGCGATCCTTGTACTCGCTGAAGTGACGCTCGCGCTCGGCTTCGCGCACCTTCTGCACGATCACCTGCTTGGCGTTCTGTGCGGCGACGCGACCGAAATCCAACGGCGGCAGCGGCTCGGCGATCAGATCGCCGACCTGTGCATCCTTGTTGCGGCGCTGCGCATCATCGAGGTTGATCTGCGTGGCGTCATTCTCGACTTCATCAACGACAGCCAGCACGCGCGACAGTCGCGCTTCGCCGGTCTTGGGATCGATCTCGCAACGGATGTCGTTCTCCGCGCCATAGCGGGACTTCGCCGCCTTCTGGATCGCGTCCTCCATCGCCTCGATGACGATCTTCCGGTCGATCGACTTTTCGCGCGCGACTGCTTCGGCGATCTGCAGGAGCTCGAGCCTATTGGCGCTGATGCCAGCCATTGCCATGGTCTTATTCCTCCTCGATGTCCGTTACCGGTGCTTCGGCACCATCGGACAAGGCGTTGCTCTTCTTTGCGCGGCGCAGAGCCTCGCGGATCAAATCATCTGTCAGCACCAGCCTCGCCTCGCCAACGAGGTCCACCGGAATGCCGATCACGTTCTTGCCTTCTGCACCGAGATCGACCTCGATGCGAACCTCGCCGTCCTCGAAGCCTTCGAGGATGCCGCGGAAACGCCGGCGCCCATCGATCAGCTCCTTCACCTCGATCTTCGCCTCGTGCCCGGCCCAGTCCTCAAAGTCGGACGGGCGCACCAGCGGCCGATCGAGCCCCGGCGATGAAACCTCTAGCCTATAAGCCCCAGTGATCGGATCGTGCACGTCCAGCAGCGGCGAGACCTCCTTGGATATGGTCTCGCAATCCTCGATCGTCATCGTCCCATCGGTCCGCTCGGCCATGATCTGCAGGGTCGCGTTGTCGCCCCCCGAAACGACGATGCGCACAAGCCGGAACCCACGATCGCTCAGCGCCGGCTCTATAAGCTCGGCAACCCGCGCAGCAGGCCCGCTTTCGACGATGAATCGATCCGTGGGGGCGCTTTCGCCAACTTGCATATGCGGCTTGTCTACGGCCAGAACGCCGATCCCTTATGCCAATACAAAAAGAGCGGACCGCGAGGGCCCACTCGTGACAGTTGAGATGATCATGAGCCGGGAAATATTACGGGATCGTGACGGCCCGCGCAAGAGCCCGCCCACTGGCCGGCCGCAGCCCATCCTTGGCCTGCGCGATCAAGGCCGCCGAAAGCGCAAAAAGTAGCGCCTCCGGCCCTCTCGCTCGGCCTTGGCTTCATACCGGGTCGGCGGCCAGTCCGCTGCCCGAACGCGCCAATCCCCTGGCCCCTTCGCCATCCAGGTGAAGGCGGGATGCCCCCTGAAAGCCATGAGGATCGTCCGCAGATAATCGCCGATATCGGTGCCGATGCGAAGCTCCCCGTCCGGTCGGATCACCCGCGCCAATTCATCGAGAAGTGCACGATTGATCAGGCGGCGCTTGACGTGGCGCTTCTTCGGCCACGGGTCGGGGAAGAGAATGAACACTCGATCGATCGAGGCGTCCGGCAGCCAGCGCAGCAGTGCGCGCGCGTCCTCCGCGCACAGGCGCACATTTTCGAGGCCTTCCGTCTCGATACCCGACAGCGCCTTGACGACGCCGTCCTCGAACACCTCGCAACCGATCAGCCCGACATCAGGATTTGCGCGCGACTGCCACAACATATGCTCGCCGCCACCAAACCCAATCTCTAGCCACACGCGCGAGCAAGTCGACGGGAAAAGCTCCGAAACCGGTCGTGTGCGCGGCGCGCCGATAGGCAGCGACACGCGCGGCAGCACGTCATCCAGAAGATGCTGCTGCCGCGCGCTCAACTTGCGTCCGCGCCGCCGCCCGAACGAGCGCAGCTCGAGCGCCTTGACCTCAGTCTCCACCTCGGCGCCAGCGTCAGCCAACGGCCTTTTTGATCGCATCGGCAAGGTCGGTCTTCTCCCACGAGAAGCCACCCTCCGCATCCGGCGTGCGGCCGAAGTGACCGTAGGCCGAGGTGCGTGCATAGATCGGCTTGTTGAGATCGAGGTGCTTGCGAATGCCGCGCGGCGAAAGATCCATCACCTCGCCCAGCGCCTTCTCGAGTTGCGCTTCTTCGACTTTGCCGGTGCCGTGGGTATCGACATAGATCGACAGCGGCTTGGCAACGCCGATGGCGTAAGAAACCTGGATCGTGCAGCGGTCCGCGAGGCCTGCCGCAACGACGTTCTTTGCGAGATAGCGGGCAGCGTAGGCAGCCGAGCGATCGACCTTCGTCGGATCCTTGCCCGAGAATGCGCCGCCACCATGCGGAGCAGCACCACCGTACGTGTCGACGATGATCTTGCGGCCCGTGAGGCCGCAGTCGCCATCGGGACCACCGATGAAGAACTTGCCCGTCGGGTTGACGTGCCAGATCGTGTCTTTGTTGATCCAACCCTGCGGCAGCGCCTTCAATACGAACGGCTCGATGATATCGCGGATCTGCTTGGAGCTTAGCGCTTCATCGATGTGCTGGTGCGAGACGACGATCTGCGTCGCTCCGACCGGCTTGCCATCCTCGTAGCGAATGGTGACCTGGCTCTTGGAATCGGGCCCGAGCATTGCAGCGGGGCCTTCCTTCTTGTGTCGCGCCTCGGCAAGATCACGCAGAATTTTGTGCGCGTAGTAGATCGGCGCCGGCATGAGCTCAGGCGTTTCGGTGCACGCATAACCGAACATGATGCCCTGATCGCCCGCACCCTCTTCCTTGTTGGTGCCCGGCTGCAGCGCATCGACACCGGCGGCAATGTCAGCCGACTGCGGATGCAACAGCACCTCGATGTCGGCCTTGTCCCAGTGGAAGCCTTCCTGCTCGTAACCGATGTCGCGGATCGCCATACGCGCAACGTGCGCGATCCAATCCTTCGTCACCGTCTCTGGACCGCGCGTCTCGCCGGCGATGATAACCCTGTTGGTCGTCGCGAGCGTTTCGCACGCCGCGCGAATGGCCCACGGGTCGATGCCTGCCTTCGGCCCCTCGCGGTAGAATAGATCTACGATCTCATCAGAGATGCGATCGCAGACTTTGTCGGGATGCCCCTCGGAAACGGATTCGCTTGTGAACAGGTAAGATTTGCGTGCCACTCAGTTGCCCCGTTTCTTCGGTGTTTGGCTCGAATTCGCCGGGGTTTTCTCAAGCTTTGCACGCCCGGTCAAGGGCGGGAAGGGCCGCGCAACGTGAACGGCCCCGTCCTTAGCACCGCCGCGCAAATTCATATCTGCAAAGATGATTTGCCGACTAGACTTGGCCCTGTTCCCCGGCGAAGGCGCGCACCAGATCCACGATCGAACGGCGCACCCTGGGATCTGTGATCCGTGCAAAAGCCTTGTTCAGCTCCAGCCCGTCGCGGCTGCCTAGAAACTCGGCAGCATAGCTCTCGGCTGGCCGCTCGGCGAAGCCGCCGGCCGGGTTGCCGTCCATGCTGGATACCACCAGTTCCTCATAAAAGAACTGCACGGGCACCCCGAGGACTTGGGAAAGGTCGAAGAGGCGGCTGGCGCCTATGCGATTTATGCCCTTCTCATATTTTTGCACCTGCTGGAAAGTGAGCCCCAGGTGTTCGCCGAGTTTCTCCTGGCTCATTCCCAGTAGCATGCGGCGCAGGCGGACGCGTCCGCCCACGTGCACATCGACGGGGTTGGCGCGCCGCGAGCCACGCTCTTCCACCACTTCTGTTTCGTTATTGTTCAGTGTGTTTTCTCTCGACATGCCGCATACCTTAACTGTCGATATTAGTTGTTTTTGCGCGCTTGACTCACGAGCTGGTTGCTTTGCCCACACTCTGTAAGGCGCTCTTTTGGTCGATTGATCCGACCACATATCTATGACCGCTGCCCCCCGCCAGAACAACAGCCAAATTGTCTCTAATCCCGTCTGCGTCGCGCGAAGAGAACAGACGCACCCAGGAAGATCAGCGCTAGAGCTGCGGAAGTACAATCGCCGAACTTCGCATAAACCGGCGCCTGGATAGACGCGGGTATTCCACTATCGACGACACCGCGCGCGTTAAGCATAAGCATCGCGGTAACTCTTCCGTAAGGATCGACAACGGCTGACACGCCATTGTTTGCAGCCCGGATGATCGGCAACCCCTCTTCTACTGCCCGCACCCTCGTCTGGTGGAAGTGCTGCCAAGGTCCCGTGGTGTCACCGAACCACCCATCGTTCGTCACGTTGACGATCAATCCAGGCCGCTGCGCACCCTGCACGATAGAAGCCGGAAAGATCGCCTCGTAGCAGATCAAGCCGGCCACCGGAGGTAGGCCGGGAATGCCAAGAAGCGGCCGAGGCTCCACACCGGTAGAAAATCCCCCGCGCCAGCGCGTGAGCTGCTCCAGGCCAATGCTCTCAAGCAGCGCCTGCATCGGCAGGTACTCACCGAATGGCACCAAGTGGATCTTGTCATAAAGGTGTTCCAGGGCGCCATTGGGGCCGAACACCATCAAGCTGTTGAAAGCCTGCTGCATCCCGACCGGAGACTCGGCATGCTTTACCCGCAGCGCGCCGGACAGTAGCTGCGTCCCATCCGGCAGCAGCTTGCCGATCGCATCCAGAGCTTCGGGATGCTCCAGCGGCAGAAACGGCATAGCCGCCTCTGGCCAGATCAAATGCGTAATCCCCGCCAGATCATCCGGCTTGCCTGAAGCATCGCGACGAGACAGCGCAAGCTGATCCTCGAAAATCTCCCGTTGCTTGTCCGGCCGCCACTTGTCTCGCTGCGGAACGCTCGCCTGCACGATGCGCACCTTGACGCCTTCCAGCATCGGCGACGCTTCTGCCGGCATCCGCCACGCCCCATAGGCGTAGAGTGCCAACAGGGGAAGCACTGCCAAGGCGAGCCCAGCCCCCACAGCTCGCGTCGGCGCTTTTGCCTTGCCATCGGCAATGACAACTGCAGGACCAGCGAAGATCGCCACTGCCAGCAGGGTCAGCCCGTAGATGCCCACAAGCGACGCCGACTGCATGAACTCTAAAGGCCACGTCAGCGCATAGCCGAGCACATTCCAAGGAAAGCCCGTCAGCACGTGACCGCGCAACCACTCGGCCATGGCAATGGCTAGCGCCAGCACCAGCACCCGCGCGAAGCCCCCCGGCCAAACGAGCCGCGCAATCCCGGTAGCCGCGCCGGTAAACAGCGCTAGCCCGGCCGGCAGCAGCACCACCGCAAATGGCATCAGCCAGGCGAACCTGTCCGCTTCCACCAGGAACGCTTCGCCCACCCAAAAAAGGCCGAGTAGGAAATAGCCGAACCCGAACCACCAGCCAGCGCCTGCCGCACGCAAAAAGCGCACACCTGGGGTGTTGCCATCGGAAGCGTCGATCAACCACACCAGCACCGGCAGAGTGATGAACAGAACCGGCGTGACAAAGAATGGCGCCATCGCGAGCGCTGAAAGAGCTCCTGCGCCGAATGCAATCGCAACACGCCACCAGCCCGACGCCGCGACGACGAACCGTTGCGCATGCGCGAATGTGCCGACCGCACGCGCCCCGGCGGAAATCGCCCCCCGCTGCACCGGTGCTATAGCGCCGCTCACGTGCCCTCGGTCTCTACCGCCACCGCCGATCGATCCCGCGTCTCATGCGCGCGAGGACGATGGATTTTCACCTTCTTGAGCCGTCGGGCGTCCGCATCGAGAACTTCAAGCTCAATGCCACTAGGGTGACGCACCAGCTCGCCGCGAACAGGAACGCGGCCCAGCAGAGAGAACATCAACCCGCCGAGCGTATCGATGTCCTCCTCATCTTCAGGCTTTAACAGCTTGAGCCCAAGATGCTCCTCGAGTTGCTGGATCGGCGTGCGCGCAGAAGCGATAAGACCCAGCTTCGGATCGTCGACGATATACGCCGCCTCGGCGACATCGTGCTCATCCTCGATATCACCGACCACCTGCTCGACGAGGTCTTCAATGGTGACGAGCCCATCGGTGCCGCCATACTCATCGACGACCAGGGCCATGTGGATACGCGTTGCCTGCATGCGAATGAGAAGGTTCGTCGCCGGCATCGATGGCGGAACGTAGAGCACCGGCCGGCGCAGCTTGGCCGACGCAATCGGCCGCGAAAGATCAACACGCTTGAAGTCGAAGTAGACTGGCTCATCTTCCGCAGGCTTCGATTCCGATGCCGGGGCAGCATTATCCTTGTCGGCAACGGCGATGGGCGTGTTGAGAGCCCCCTCCGCCGCCTCTTGCGTCAGCCAGCGGAACAAGTCCTTCACGTGGATCATGCCGCGCGGATCATCCAGCGTCTCGCTGTAGAGTGGAATGCGTGAGACGCCCGCCTCGCTGAAAGTCCGCAGCAGGTCGGCCAGTGAATCGCTCTCTTCGAGCGCGATGATATCGGCACGCGGCACCATGATGTCGTCGACGCGCAGCCCTCCGAACCTCAACAGCCGCCGCAGCATCTCGCGCTCTTCGGTCGAGAATGCGGCAGCGCTGGCATCCGCGTCGGCCTCGCCCTTGAGGTCGGCCTCGAGCAGTTCGCGCAGGCTCGGCGAGCGCAGTCCGATGCGGCTTAGCAGTGCGTTGAGAATTCCATTGGAGGGCCCACTGGAAGGCTCGCCATCGTCGGCCTCGGATATCGTTGCCGGCAGATCTTTGGGTGCGTGGACGTTACTCATGTTCAATCGCGTTCGCTGTCAGACAGGTTCTGCCCGATCGGATCTCCGGCATTGGCGTAAGGATCAGCAATGCCGAGCCGTGAAAGAATGCGAACTTCTAGCGCCTCCATTTCCTCTGCTTCTGCGTCCGTCAGGTGATCGTAACCCAAGAGGTGCAACAACCCGTGCACGACGAGGTGCTGCAGGTGGTGAGCCACCGGCACGCCCATATCGTCCGCCTCGCGCTGAAGAGTTTCGAGCGCCAGCGCGATGTCCCCGAGAAAGCGCGCGTCGCCCTCCATCGGCAACATCGGCACCGCCGGGAATGACAGGACATTCGTGGGAGTTGGCTTGCCGCGATAACTGCCGTTCAGCTCGGCGACTTGATCGTCGCTCGACAGCGCAACGCAAACCTCGATGTTCTCCAGCGCGAACTCCCGCGCGACCGCACGAGCCGCAACGCGCACGAGTTCATCCGCGCCGGCAACCGCATCCCAGTCGCCGCCGTCATGCACGACATCGATGACGCTACTTATCGGAGGGTCGCCATCGGCGACCTCGGCACCATCGTTCGGCGACGACGCCGAGTCCGGTGAGATACTTGGCATGATACGAACTACTTCTGCCTGTCGTATGCTTCAACGATACGAGCAACGAGATCACGACGAACAACGTCCTTGCCGGTGAACCGGATCGTCTCGATCCCCTTGACGCCGTCTAGCAGAGTCGTCGCTTCCTCGAGCCCCGATTTCATACCGAACGGCAAGTCGATCTGGCTGGGGTCGCCCGTCACCACCATCTTCGAATTTTCGCCGAGGCGGGTGAGGAACATCTTCATCTGCATGCTGGTCGTATTCTGGGCCTCATCGAGAATGACGAAGGCGTTGGCCAGCGTGCGCCCACGCATGAAGGCCAGCGGGGCGATCTCGATAACGCCCGTTTCAAGGTCCTTCTCGACCTTCTCCGGCGGCAGCACGTCATAGAGCGCATCATAGAGCGGCCGCAGATAAGGATCGACCTTCTCGCGCATGTCGCCCGGAAGGAAGCCCAGCCGCTCGCCCGCTTCCACCGCCGGACGCGACAGAATGATCCGCTCCACAATACCGCGTTCCAGGCAATGAGCGGCACAAGCGACCGCGATGTACGTCTTGCCGGTGCCCGCCGGACCGATGCCGAACACCAGATCGGATTTGGACAGCGCCCGGATGTAGGTGCTCTGCGTCGGCGTACGCGCCTTGACCACGCGGCGTCGTGTGGTGATCTGCGCCTGCCCATCGCCCGGCACGCTCTCTTCGCGCGCATGGCGGATAAGCCCGTCGAAATCGCCCGCGCCAATGCTATCGCCGGCGGCCACACGGCCATAGAGCTCTTCCAGCACTACCCGCGCCAGATCGCACTCCGCCTCAGGACCGCTGAGCGTGACGACGTTGCCATGGGCATGCGCCTCTATTCCGAGACGATCTTCCATCAGGGCAAGGTGACTGTCATATTCTCCGAGGAGACGCGTCAGATGACGGTTGTCCTCAAACGGCACGACCAGGCGCTTGCTTGCAACCTGGGCCTTGGGTGATCGTCCCGGTCCAGCGACCGGATTCCCACGAAATGCTGCCAATCGGCGCTCCAGACGTCGTTCGCTGCGAATCGTCTCTTCGAGACTATTAACCTAGCACAATCACAGGCCACCCCGCAGCGCCGGGGAGACCAAAGGCCGCCATAGCGTTACCGGATCATCACTCCGGACGTATGACACCGGCTAGACTATTGGTACCGAAGGACGAAATTTCAACAGGAACAATGCGGCCGAGCAGTTCTCGAGGCGCTTCGGCATGCACACCCTGCAGGAACGGCGACCGCCCGATCAGCTGACCAGGGTGGCGTCCGGGCCGCTCGAACAGCACTGGGAGGGTCCGCCCAACGCAGTGCGCGGCAAAGTCCGACTGGTGTTTTTCGATCCGCGCCTGCAGCCGCGCCAGCCGCTCGGTCTTAACCGCTTCGGATACCTGGCCATCGAGTTTCTCAGCCGGCGTGCCGGGCCTGGCGCTGTACTTGAACGAGTATGCGGCTGCAAAGCCAATTTCGTCGAACACCGCCAGCGTTTCTTCGAACTCGGCGTCCGTCTCTCCTGGAAACCCGACGATCACATCGGTCGACAGCGCCAGATCCGGCTGCGCGGCCCGAATGCGGGCGACGAGATCGATGTACTCCTGCGCCGTGTGCTTCCGGTTCATCGCGGCCAGGATGCGATCCGAACCCGCCTGGAACGGCAGATGCAGATAGGGCATCAATTTCGGCTCGTCGGCATGCGCGGCGATCAGGTCATCGCTCATGTCGCGTGGATGGCTGGTCGTATAGCGCAGCCGCTCCAACCCTTCGATGCGCGCCAGATGGCGCACCAGATCGGCGAGCGAGTACACGCGCCCGTTCGAACCCTCGCCATGATAGCCATTAACGTTCTGCCCCAGCAGCGTCAGCTCGCGCACGCCTGAATCCACCAGCGCCCGCGCCTCGCGCTCGATATCCGCGACAGAGCGCGAATATTCCATGCCGCGCGTATACGGCACGACACAGAACGTGCAGAATTTATCGCATCCCTCCTGCACGGTAAGGAACGCCGTCACGCTGCGCGTGGGCGCCCGCACCGGGAGGTGCGCGAACTTCTCTTCTTCCGGAAACTCCGTCTCGACCAGCGAGCGCCCTTCAGCGCGCGACCGCTTAATGAGCTGCGGCAGGCGATGATAACTCTGCGGCCCGATGACGAGGTCGACCACCGGCGCACGGCGGGCAATCTCTGCTCCCTCGGCCTGCGCCACGCACCCGACCACGGCAACCACGGTGTCGCTGCCCGCAGCTGCCCGCTCCTCCTTGAGCACGCGGATGCGCCCAAGGTCCGAGTAAACCTTCTCAGCAGCCTTCTCGCGGATATGGCAGGTGTTGAGAATGACGAGATCGGCGTCCTCTATGGCGCTCGTCTCGGAATATCCGTCCGCCGCCAGCGCCTCGGTCATGCGCTCGGAATCGTAGACGTTCATCTGACAGCCGAAGGTGCGCACGAACACCTTGCGTCCAGCCCGCGGCATCTCAGCCTGGGCGGCCTCGGCCAGCACCGAAGTTGCCGTATCTTCTTCAATCTCCGGAAGACGATCGTCCATGGGCATCCAACTACCGCTCGGCTTCGCGCCCTGCCAGCCAGCCGGCGCGGATCTACCTGTCTATCGAGCGATGCTCCCTACGTCCACTTTTGGCCCGGATCTGCGGCGACACGTACCCTCACAGCCGCTGGCGCCGCGACCGGATCGGCGATGTCCACCTTCTCGCCGTCCTGCCGGGCCCTCAGGCTGCGCACGACGTTTTCGCGGACTTCCCCTTCACTGTGGCGCGCCAGTTCCTTGCGATCGGTAAAGCTGGAAAGCGGAACAGGCGCTCCAATGCGGATTTCGACGTCCAGCGGCCCTGCCTTCAGCAGTTCCCAGGCGTGGGAGCGCATTTCCATGTCGCCGAACCAGGACACCGCCGGCCGATCCGCCCGGCCCAGTGGCAGGCCATGCAAGCGCGTATAGACGGCAGACAGCGTCTGCACCACCGCGTCCGGAGCCGCGCCCACCTCCCCGGCCGAAGGCTTGGCCGCCGCGAACAGCGAGGTCATGAACGGCAGAACACGGTTACCGTCGCTCGAGGTCCCCTCTGCGAACAGCACGATGGTGTCGCCCCGCGCCAGGCGGCCCGTGATCTCGCCCGCCGTCGTACCCACCGCAGTACGTCGCGAGCGGTCGACGAATACCGTGCGCTGCAGCCGCGCCAGCGAGGAGACGAACGGCCAGCTCGCCACCTCCTTCTTGGCAACGAACGACACGGGCGCCACGGCTGACAGCACCGGGATATCCAGCCACGTCGTATGATTGGCGATGATCAGCACCGGGCGATCGCTCGCCACGTTCCCAGTAATTTTGATGCGGATGCCGAGCAGGCGGCAGACCTGGCGATGGTACCAATGCGGAAATGTGCGGGCCCGACGCGAACGAGACCGGACGAGCAGCGCCTGCACAGGCATCAAAGGCACCGTGAGTGCGAAGAAGCCCGCCAGAACAGCACCACCGCGAAACGCACCCATAACTCTCTCCGCGTCGGCTACGGCTTCTTCGCCGACTTCGCACGCACGCCATAAAGCTCGAGCCTATGTCCCACCAGCTTGAATCCGAGCTCGCGCGCGATCCGCTCCTGCAGCGCCTCGATGTCCTCGTTGCGGAACTCGATCACGCGCCCGGTGGCAACATCAATCAGATGGTCGTGATGCTCGCGCGAGGCAACCTCATAGAAGCCGCGCTTCAGCCCGAAATCATGCCGTTCGAGAATACCCTTCTGCTCGAACAGCTTTAGCGTGCGGTAGACCGTCGACATCGAGATGCGAGGGTCCTCGGCGTTCGCCCGGCGATGCACCTCTTCCACATCCGGGTGATCCTTGGCGGCCGACAGAATGCGGGCAATGACGCGCCGCTGGCCGGTCATCCGCAGCCCCTGCTCGGCACACAGGCGTTCGATGCGGCTCAACCCAGAATTTGCAGCTTCGGCCATGCGGCGGTGGTTTCTCCACTCTCGCTACGGTCACCGACTTATAGGAAAGCCCCCACAAGCCGTCCACTTCTGAAGGTGGGCTATGCCAAGTCGAGCGCGAGGATGATCGCGTCCGCCTGGGTGCCGTCAGAGCGCTTGTAATAGCCCTTGCGGCCCCCTGCCGGTACGAAGCCCATGCCCGTGTAGAGGGCGCCCGCCGCGTGGTTATCCGAAGCCACTTCGAGAAAGACGCGCTTGACCTCCGCCCGCCGCGCCGCGCGCACGAGCCCCTCGACCATGCGCCGGCCAATTCCCCTGCGCTGCCACTCTGGTGCAACGCCCACCGAGAGAATCTCCGCCTCATCGGCGGCGATGTTGCCGAGGATGAACCCCACCAGCGCATTGGGCTCACGCACCTGCGCGATAAACGAGGCAGATGCCGGATGTTCGATGGAATTGGTGATGCTGGCAGCGTCCCAAGGCGGATCGAACAACTGGGCGTGCAGAGCAGCTATCTCTTCGGCCCGATCGGGGCTCGCCCACAAAAGACTGAAGTTTCTGGGATCGAGTGGGATTGCAGCCTGACTCATGCTCTAGCGACGGCCTTTCCATCCTGGGGCTTCGCATCGGGTGGACGCAGGTAGAGAGGAGACAGCGGCGTCTCTGACAGCGGCAGCGATCCGGCAAGATGCGCCAGCGCGACAGCATCTGGAATGAGATCGGGCAGCAACGGATAACTGACCCGCCCTTTCAGCGCGGCAATCTCTGCCACGGCCTGGCTGGCCGAGCCGACGAGCACAATGGGCTCCGAGCCGCCGAGCCCAGCGGCATCGTCGAGCGATAGCAGCATCGGCGCCGTGACTGCATCCGCGCCACCGCCCGCGCCGAACAACTGCGCATAGACTTCGCCGCGTCGCGCATCGACGACGACCGCCATAGGTTTGTCGCCGATCTTCGCGCGCGCCGCCTCGGCCATGACCGCAAGGCTCGATGCACCGATCGTACCGGCCCCTGTAGCCAGGGCCAGAGAGCGCGCCGCCGCAATGGCGATCCGCGTCCCGGTGAACGTACCTGGACCAGTTGTGACAGCAATGCGATCGATCTGGTGGAAGCCGAGATCGGCTTTCGCCATCACCTCGCCGATCATCGGGATCAGCCGCTCGGCATGCCCCGTCTCGAAGCGTTCGAGCAGCGAGCTGCGCACCGACACAGCTCCACCGCGCAACTCGGCAACGCACGCCGAGCAGCCGTCGAAACATGTATCGAAAGCGAGAATATGCATGTCCGAAGCCTATACGCATGGCGCGGCGGTTACACCACCCGAAAATTACGCGCGGGTGTCAGACAATTCGGCCAATCTCGTCGAAGCCGAGCCGCGGCGACCGTTCACGAAGCACAGACGCATCGCCATAGCCGAGGTTGCAGAGGAAATTCGATTTAGTGCTCGTCCCGGCAAAGAAGGCCGCGTCGACGCCAGCATTATCGAAACCCGACATCGGTCCGCAGTCGAGTCCCAGAAGACGCGCAGCAAGAATGAGATAGGCCCCCTGCAGTGTCCCATTGCGGAAAGCAGTCTCGCGAATCTTCTCGGGCTGGCCGGCGAACGATCCACGCATGTCCTTGTGCGGAAACGTCTTTGGCAGATGCTCGTAGAAGTCTAGATCGTACCCGATGATGACGCACACCGGCGCCTGCATCGTCTTTGCGCGGTTGCCCTCGCTGAGCAGCGGCTTCAGCTTCTCTTTGGCTTCTTTGGACTTCACGAACACGAAGCGCGCGGGCTGACAGTTGACGCTCGTCGGCCCCATTTTCACGATGTCGATGAGCCTATGCAAAAGGCTGTCGGGCACGTCCTTCGCCTGCCACGCATTGTGCGTTCGCGCATCGAGAAATGCCTGGGCGAGCACGCTGTCATCGACTTGCATGCCGATCTCCTCAAGTCCTCGTTGGAAACGAAAAACCCCGCCAATTGGCGGGGTTTGCGATGGGCACCCGAGCGGCTCAAACCGCCTCTACGGCCTGAACCTCCGGGCAGAAATGCCGAAGCAGGTTCTCGATCCCGTGCCGCAGCGTCGCCGTCGAGCTGGGGCAGCCGGAGCACGCGCCGCGCATGTGCAGATAGACGACGCCTTCGCGGAAGCCCGAGAACGTGATGTCACCGCCGTCTTGCGCCACCGCCGGACGCACGCGCGTCTCCAGCAGTTCCTTGATCGTGGAGACGACGGCCTCGTCCTTCGGATCGTAGGAGCTGGAGCCCTCCTCGTCGTTGGACGTTTCCTCGACCGTCGGAGCACCCGACATGTAGTGCTCCATGATCGCGCCAAGGATCATGGGCTTCAGGTGCTGCCACTCTTCGTCACCTTTGGTGACGGAGATGAAGTCCGACCCCAGGAACACGCCGCGCACGCCCTTGATATCGAACAGGCGCGAGGCGAGCGGAGACGCCAGCGCCTCGCCCTTATCGGTGAAGTCGGCCGTGCCCTCGGAAAGCACGGACTTCCCCGGGATGAACTTGAGCGTCGCCGGATTGGGGGTCGCTTCGGTCTGAATGAACATCGGCCTAGCCTTTCCGATCTGGCATGCCGGAGCGCGCCCGGCCTTCCATTCTCAGCTTAGAAGTTTTCTAAAGATAGTCTACCCGGCCCAAGATTTCGAGGCCCAGGAGAGGCTTCTGATCCGAGCCTTCTAATCCAAGGAGCGGACATCCTCCAGAGCAAGTGTCCCCGGCACGATGGTGATCGGGATCGGAAACTTGCCCATTGAGCTACCCGCGGCGAGCGATGAGACCAGCGGTCCGGGCCCAGCGGCTTCCGCCGACGCTCCCAAAACCAGCACGGCGATATCCTCGTCCTCGTCGATCAACTTGCGGATTTCCTCGCCCTTTGCGCCCTCGCGGATCACCTCCTCGCAGGCGACGTTCTCATACCCGGCAAGGTTGAGCTTGCGACGCATCAGCCGGAACAGCGCCTTTGCCTTCGCTGTTTCCTCCTCGACCTGCTGCTGGCGCACGTTGATCCAGTGCTGGAATTCCTGCGGCACGATGACGTAGAGCAACACCAGCGTCCCCGATGAGCGCTGCATGCGGTTGGCCGCGTAATAGAGCGCCGCCTCCACCTCGGGAGTCTCGTCGACGACCACGAGAAACTTCCGAAATTTGTCGGCTTCGAACGAGCGGCGTTTGATTCCCGTAGTCATCTTGTCATGCTGCCATGCTGCGGCCACTCACGCCATAACTCTCGCACACACCTGTCATCCCGGAAACGTCGAGCGCAGCGAGACGACGAAGCGGCGACGCCAGCCCACACTTGGCCGCCGAAGGCGGCAAGGGCGCACGGCGCCCCGCCGCTTGTGTCAGCCCCGATCAACTTCTTACAAAACCAACCACGTCTTTGACCTGGTTCATAATCGGCGTCGCGATTACCCGCGCACGCGCCGACCCATCGGCGAGGATACGGTCGATCTCCGCCGGATCGCCCATCAGACGCACGATCTCAGCCCGGATCGGCCCCAGCTTCTCCACCGCGACCTCGGTCAGCGCCTTCTTGAAGCCCGTGAAGATGCTCGGCCCCTCTTTCGAGGTGTCGATCAGCATCTGCAGCCCGGCTTCCTTGCTGGTGCCTGCGAGCGCCGCGTAGATGCCGACCAGATTGTCGATCTCTGGCCGCGCCTTCAGCTCTTCGATGTTGCTTGGCGGCGCGGGTTCCATGTCGGTCTTCGCCCGCTTGATCTTGTCGGCGATGACGTCCGTATCATCCATCAGGTTGATGCGCGACATGTCCGACGGCTCGGACTTCGACATCTTCTTGGTACCATCGCGCAGGCTCATGACGCGCGTCGCCGGCCCAGTGATCACCGGCTCCGGCTGCGGGAAGAAAATGCCATCCTCGTAGCCAGCCTCGACGATCTGATCGCGGAAGTCGTTGTTGAACTTCTGCGCGATGTCGCGGGCAAGCTCGAGATGCTGCTTCTGGTCCTCGCCGACGGGCACATGCGTCGCCTGATAAGCGAGGATGTCCGCTGCCATCAGGTTCGGATAGGCGTAAAGACCGACCGAGGCGTTCTCGCGGTCCTTGCCGGCCTTCTCCTTGAACTGCGTCATACGGTTCAACCAGCCGAGCCGGGCAACGCAGTTGAACACCCAGGCGAGTTCGGCGTGTGCTGCCACCTGACTCTGATTGAAGACAATGCTCTTTTTCGGGTCGAGGCCAGACGCGATATAGGCCGCCGTCACCTGGCGGATTGCGTTCTTCAGCTCCTTGGGGTCCTGCCACACCGTGATCGCGTGCAGGTCGACGACGCAATAGATGCACTCGTGCGTCTTCTGCATCTCGATCCACTGCACCATAGCGCCGAGATAATTGCCCAGGTGCAAGCTGCCGGTCGGCTGCATGCCGGAAAAGACGCGCTCTTTGAATGCCATGGGAGCCCCTTGAAGTGATTGCGCGCGTTATGGCGCGCTCGGCCCCGGCGCGCAAGACATCACCCCGAACCCGGCCCCACTTCAGCATGGTAAGCGCAGCGCGCCATGCTCTGCGCCCGACGGGCGCCGCGCCGAGGCGCGGCTATCAGCCCGCGCGACCTCCGCCGCACACAAAGCTTCCCGCCGCCCGTGTCAGCCCAATATCAACTAGGACTCTTGCGTGACAGGAACCGGCGAAGCTGCTTCCGGTCCAGTGCCCCCGTCGCGAACACCGCGACGACGTACGCGATGAAGCCCGCACCAACCAGCGCGATCAGCGCCCCGGCGCGTTCGAATTCCGGCGTTGGCGGCTTGAACTTGCCGTCGAGCAAATCGGCAACGACCCACAAAACCACGCCCATGATGACGCTCGCCGCAATGACCCGGGGTAGCGTCTGCTTCAGCCGCTTGTCGGCTACGAAGTGCCCATGCCGGGCCAGAGTTGCATAGAGCAGTCCGGCATTGAGGAAGCCGCCCAGCGTCGTGGCAACTGCGATACCGAGGTGAGGCATCCAGCCCAGATGGCGGAACAGGAAAAACAGCGCGATCGAACCAATCGTATTCGCCGTTAGGCTGATCGTCGCGTAGATCATCGGCGTGCGCGTGTCCTCGCGCGCAAAGTACGCCGGCGAGAATACCTTGATCAGCACGAAGCTCGGCAGACCGATCGCGAATATCGCCAGCGCCCACGCCGTTGCTGGCGTATCGGAAGCCGTGAAAGCCCCGCGCTCGAACAGCGATGCTACAATTTGAGTCGGTACCACAGCGAGCGCCACCGCCGCCGGCAGCGTCAGCAGCATCGCAAACTCTAACGAGCGGTTCTGGCTGTCCATCACCGCTTCATGGTTCTCAGCCCTGAGATGCCGCGCCACGTCCGGCAGCAGCACCACGCCGATGGCGATCCCCACGATCGCAAGCGGTAGTTCATACAGCCGGTCAGCGTAGTAGAGATACGAGACCGCGCCGTTCTGCATCGACGCGATCACCGTGCCGATCACGATGTTGATCTGCGTCACGCCACCAGCGATCACACCCGGAATGCCCAGCTGGATGAGGCGGCGCATGCCTTCCGTCATCCGTGGCCTGCGCAGCTTCAGCCAAATACCATTGCGGCGCAGACCATCGAGCAGGACCACGAGTTGCAGGATACCGGCGGCGAACACGCCCCACGCCTGAATCACACCGGCCGTCGGATCGTTCTGATAGCCGAGCCACAAGCCAATCAGCGTGGCCGCCATCATGGTGACGTTGAGCACGATCGAGACGGATGAGCTTTCGACGAACTTCCCGAACGAGTTCAACACCCCCGACATCAGCGCCACCAGTGACATGCACATGAGGTAGGGCATCGTGATTCGGGTCAGCAGCACCGCCAGGTCGAACTTTTCCGGAGTCTCACTGAACCCCGGCGCCAGCCCATACATCAGCAGCGGCATGCTGATCTCGGCGATCACCGTCAGGATCAGCAGGATAAAGACCAGCCCCGACATCGCCTCCTCGGCGAACGCCCGCGCGGTCTCCTTCCCCTCGCCCTCCAGGCGCTTGGCGAACAGCGGCACGAACGCGGCGTTGAACGCGCCTTCGCCGAACAGCCGCCGGAACAGGTTGGGAAACCTGAACGCCACGAAGAACGCATCTGCCACCATGCCCGATCCCAGGATCGCGGCAATCAAGATGTCGCGTAGAAAGCCGAATACGCGGCTCAACAGCGTGAGGCCGCCGACGGTCGCGAAGGAGCGATAGAGCTTCATGGGCGGTGAGCGGTAGCGGAGCCTTGAGCGGAGAGCAAGCGGCCTCTTGCTGCACTTGCTGCCATTTGCGCCAACGTTGACATCGCTACCGTGATTGCGTGACAACGATGCACGTAGGCTGTGGAGGATAGGGCCGATGTTCCCCCTGGGAGATGACAATTCCACGCGGCGTTCAACGCCGTTTGTCACCTACGCCCTCATCGCCATCAATGTGCTCGTCTTCCTGCAGGAGACCCAGGCGGGGGAGGCCTTCATCCAGCAATGGGCCTTTACCCCGGCACGTTTCGGCGCCGATCCATCCGGCAGCCTGGTAACGGTCTTCACCGCCATGTTCATGCATGGCAGCTGGATGCATCTCGGCGGCAATATGCTCTATCTCTGGATCTTCGGTGACAACGTCGAGGACAACTTCGGCCACCTGAAGTATTTGCTGTTCTACCTGCTCGCCGGCATCGCCGCGACGTTCGCCCAGTACTTCATCAATCCCGCCTCCAACATCCCCAACCTCGGCGCCTCCGGTGCCATCGCTGGCGTGCTCGGCGCTTATCTGCTGATGTTCCCCCACGGAAAGGTCAACGTCCTGATGCGCGGCGGGGTCGTTGCCGTACCGGCAATTCTCGTCCTCGGCCTCTGGTTCGGCCTCCAGCTCTTCTCCAGCGTCGGATCCCTGGCCACCACCCAGGGCGAGGAACAGGGGGGCGTCGCCTTCATGGCCCATGTCGGCGGCTTCGTGGCGGGCTTCCTGATGGCTTTCCTCTTCCGAGGCAATAGTAACGATCCGCGCATTTCCGCCTGACCGGACAGCGCAATTGCCATTGCCTCGCCTTGAACCCTTGGGCTAATTGGCGCATCAGTTTGGTTGGTGCCGAGGCTGCGTGCCAAAGCTCGGGAAAATGCGATGCTGCGGCTGGCTTTTACATTCGTCCTTCTACTGCTGATGCTCTTCGGCGGAGCCGTCTGGCTGCTCGGTCTCGAACCGCAGCTTCCCACTGTCGAGCGTGAGGCCCAGAAGCAGGAAAAACCGGCAAAACAAGACGAAGCGGCCAATAAGCAGCCTGCTGACGACATCGACGCACTGCACAAAGCCCTCGAGCGTAACCCCACACCCTCCGATGGCTCGGCGAGCTTCGACATCGCGCGCATCGATCCCGAGGGCGCCTCCGTCTTTGCCGGCCGCGGCGAACCCAATTCGCTGGTGACCATCACCGTCGACGGCAAAGAGATCGGCACCGCTCAGGTCGACGAAAACGGCGAGTGGACCTTCACGACCGAGGGAAGGATTTCCAATCCCGATGGCAAGCTAGCGCTGTTCAAGGCGCCTCCCGGATCTGTCCCGCGTGACTTTGCCGCCGCCGAGCCGAAAGCGCCGAAGAAACCTTCAGCC
Organism: Hyphomicrobium sp. 1Nfss2.1; assembly: GCF_965243865.1. Taxonomy (GTDB): domain Bacteria; phylum Pseudomonadota; class Alphaproteobacteria; order Rhizobiales; family Hyphomicrobiaceae; genus Hyphomicrobium_A. The sequence goes on from NZ_OZ251603.1 coordinate 2,213,203, forward strand.
TCCGCCTCGGCGTCTGCCGAACCTAGCCAGAAGACCGCTCGCGCTGTCACCTCCGACATGCTGAAGAGCCTCGAAGGCATGGTCGCCGAAGCGCGCAAGGCCGAGGGAAAGACCGAGGACCGCGCCACCGTCCCAGAGCCTGCCGTTGCACCGACAGCGCCTGCCGCAGCCGCGCCGTCCAGCAGCGCCGCAACAGCACCGGCCCGCGAAAGCACGCCGCCGCCCGGAAGCGCCTCCACACAGAAGTCCGCCGTCGCTGCGTTCGCCACCAATTTGCCCGAAGCGTCCCCGCGCGCTTCAGTGCCCGTCCCCGTCACCTTCGTCTACAACGAGGCCACGCTGACGGGCGAAGGCCGCCGCGCCGCCAAGCTTCTGCTCGAATATCTGCAGATCAAGCGGTTTCCCAAGATCACGCTCACGGGCCACGCAGACGAGCGCGGCAGCGACCAGCTCAACATGAACCTGTCCCGCGACCGGCTCGAGACGGTGGCGCGCTTCCTGCGAGAAGGCGGCTACGGCGGACAGCTGGATCTCGTCCCCAAGGGCAAATCGGAGCCCTACACCGGGGTCGTGCGAGGAGACTTCAGCCAGGAAGACCTCTGGCAGCTCGACCGCCGCGTCGAGCTTCTCGTCTCCCGTTGATCAGAAAGACGCTGCCACGTCTATTCGGCCGGAGGCGCCACCACCTGCGCATCCTCGCGCGGCTCTCCGAGAACCTCGAGCAGCCCTTTGCGGATCGTTTCCTGCCGCTGCTTGCCGTCGACCTTCTTCCCCGTCAGGTCCGTCACGTAGAACACGTCGACGGCCTTCTCGCCGAACGTCGTCACGTGCGCCGATGTAATGTCGAGCATCAGGTTCGAGAGCGTGCTCGTCAGCTGGTACAGAAGACCCGGACGATCGCGACCCGCCACCTCGATCACTGTGAACTGATCCGACAAGCCATTGTTGATGATGACGTCCGGCTCCACCGTGAACGCCATCACTCGGCGCGTCGGCGGTCCGCGGTCAGCCAGTAGCGAGTCCAGCCAAGCATCGCCACGCAGCAGCCGCCCGATCAGATCCCCGATCCGCTTGCCCCGCCGCAGCTCGTCTTCGTCGTCACTGAACGCGCGGTTGAGCAGGAACGTATCCAGCGCATAGCCATCCCGCGTCGTCATGATGTGTGCGCCGGCAATGTTGGCGCCCGCCGCCGCGCACGCGCCAGCAAACAATGACAGCAGCCGCGGATGATTGGGCGCGACGATGGTCAGCTCTGTAATAGCGGTAAAGGCATCGGTGCGCGTGTCCGTGGCAAGATGCAGCCCTTCAAGCTCGGCTCGGCGCAAAAGGCGCGCATGCTCGACTCGCCGTTCAGCATCGGTCCGCAGCCAATAGTCCGGATAATGCCGCTCTATGTAGCGATCGATCTCCTCGTTGGACCAATCCGTCAAAGACTGGCGCAGCGCGATCTGCGCCTCCGCCGTGCGCTGGCCGCGCTGCATCTGCGTGTGACCGCCAGCCACCAGCGGTTCGGTCTCGTAGTAAAGTGTGCGCAGCAACTGGCCTTTCCAGCCATTCCAAACGCCCGGCCCCACCGCGCGGATATCCGCAACCGTGAGAAGCAACAACAGCTTCAGCCGCTCAGGGCTCTGCACCACGTCCGCAAAATCCCGGATCGTCTTCGGGTCGGACAGATCGCGGCTCTGCGCGATATTGCTCATTGTCAGGTGATGCTCGATCAGCCACGCCGTCGTCTCGGTCTCTGCCGGCGTAAGGCCGAGCCGCGGCCCCAATACGCGGGCGATGCGCGCACCGACGATCGAGTGATCCTCTGTCTGCCCCTTGCCGATGTCGTGCAGGAACGCTGCCACATAAAGCGCGCGACGGTTCTTGACCGTCCCGATGATCTCCGTCGATAGCGGCAGCTCATCGCCCGTACCGCCGCGCTCGATGTCCGCCAGCATTCCGACCGTGCGTACCAAATGCTCGTCGACCGTATAGCTGTGATACATGTTGAACTGCGTCATGCCGACGACGCGCCCGAATTCCGGCACGAAGCGCCCCAGCACGCCCGCCTCATTCATGCGCCGCAGCGACATCTCCGGGTTGGCGTGCCCGGTCAGCAGCTCGATGAAAATCCGGTTTGCTTCGGGGTTTTCGCGCAGGCTATCGTCGATGAGCCGTTGCGACTGCCGCAACAGGCGGATTGCATCCGGATGCAGGAACGAGTTTGACAGATGCGCTTCGGCGAAAAAGCGTATCAGGTTCACCGGATCGCGTTTGAACACATCCGGATCGGCAACGTTGAGCCGATCGTTGTCGATGCGAAAGTCCGTGCGCACACGCAACTGTCGGCGCTGCTTCCAGTTCAGCGGACGCAGGAAGCGTGAGATGCCCGGCGACGCCTTGAGCTGCTGCATCTCCAGCGCTGAGCACAGGATCGTCGTCAAGTCACCGACCTCCTTGGCGACGAGAAAGTAGTGCTTCATGAAGCGTTCGACGCTGCGCAACCCGCCGCGGTCATGGTAGCCGAGCTGCCGCGCCAGCCACGGCTGCACGTCGAACGTCAGCACCTCTTCGGCACGCCCGCTGCCGAAATGCAAAAAGCAGCGCACCGTCCAGAGAAAATCTTCGCAGCGCCGGAACGTCGCCACTTCGTCGGGCTGAAAGATACCCGCGGCCACAGTCGCCGCGCCGACGCCCTGCCCATAGAGATACTTCGACAGCCAGTGCAGCGTATGCAGATCGCGCAGGCCGCCTTTGCCGTCCTTCACGTTCGGCTCGACGCGATACCGGCTGCCGCCTGTCTGCTTGTGGCGTGAGTCGTACTCTTCCATCTTGGCGTCGATGAAGTCGCGCGCCGTGCCCGCCACCACCTCGTTGCGGAAGCGATCCTCGAACTCGCTGTAGAGCTGCGCATCGCCGTGAATGAGCCGCGCATCCAGCATCGACGTGCGCACCGTGATGTCGCTGCTCATCTTGATGCACTGGTCGACCGTGCGCGTCGCGTGTCCAACCTTGAAGCCGAGGTCCCACAGCACATACAGCATGTATTCGGCGACGCTCTCGCCCCATGCCGTCTGCTTGTATGGCAGCAGGAACAGCAGATCGATATCGGACCCAGGGGCAAGCAACGCGCGCCCGTATCCGCCGGTCGCCACGATCGCCATACGCTCCGCGTCCGAGGGATTGGTTGCCCGGTAGACGTGCGCGACCGTGTAATCGTAAAGGACGCGTGTTAGCTCATCCTGAAACTGCGACAGACCAGCGGCACACCGCCGCCCCTTGTGATCGGCCTCCAAGCCCTTGCGCGCCGCATCGCGCGCGTCCGCGACCAGCTGCTTTAGCCGCTCGACCATGGCAGGCCGCGCCCTCTGGATATCGTCACCATTGGCGCGGAGATTTGCGGTCAACTCGACACGCAGTTGCTGCGAGTCGAAATAGGGTGCGGTCTGTAGGATTGCCTTGTCCATAGCCTGCGCGGCGTCGGCTGACTGACCGCAATTCTCCTAGCCTAGCGTTCCGGCTCGCCCCGCCGCATCGCCTTGAGCCTGTAGAGCATATCGAGCGCCGCGCGCGGGCTCAGCTCATCAGGCTGCAAGTCGTCGACGGCCCTCTCCAGCGGCGAGGGTCCCGCCGGCGGAGCAGTGATCACCGTGCGACTTACAGCAAAGAGTGGCAACTCGTCGAGGCCGCCGTTCTTGGCGTTCTTGCGGCTTTCGCTCTTTTCGAGCAACCCCAGCACCTCACGTGCCCTGGCAACGACATCGCTCGGCAGCCCGGCAAGCTTGGCAACCTGAATTCCGTAAGACCGGTCCGCCGCCCCGGGCTTCACTTTGTGTAGAAACACGATCTCATCGTGCCATTCGCGCACATCGATCGTCACGTTTGCGACGCCATCGAGCCGCCGCGCAAGCACTGTCAGCTCGTGATAGTGCGTTGCAAACAATGCCCGCGCTTTGAGCACATCATGCAGATACTCGACGGTCGCCCATGCAATAGAGAGGCCGTCGAACGTCGCCGTGCCGCGTCCGATCTCGTCCAAGATGACGAGCGAACGCTCACTCGCCTGATTGAGGATCGCCGCGGTCTCGACCATCTCCACCATGAATGTCGACCGACCGCGCGCCAGATCGTCCGAAGCGCCGACGCGGCTGAACAGCCGGTCCACCACGCCGATCATCGCCGAGCGCGCCGGCACATAGGAGCCCATCTGCGCCAATACGGTAATGAGCGCGGCCTGGCGCAAGAATGTGGATTTGCCCGCCATGTTCGGGCCGGTGACCAGCCAGATTCGTCCCTTGGCCATCTCCTCATCGCCGCCAGCGCCAGCGCCTTCACCCAGAACGCAATCGTTCTCGATGAACGCATTCGCCTTGGCTGCACGCAGTGCCTGCTCGACCACCGGATGGCGACCACCGCGGATATCGAACACCTGGCTCGTATCGATCTGCGGGCGCGTGTAGCCTTCGAAGCGCGCCAACTCCGCCAGAGCCGCCGTCGCATCGAGATCGGCAATCGCCGCCGCGACACGCCCGAGCGCATCGGCTTCCTTTTGAATCGCCGCGGCGAGCTCGGCAAAAATCTCCTGCTCGAGGTTCAGCGCCCGCTCCGTCGCCGAAGCGATGCGTCCTTCGATGTCGACCAGCTCCAGCGTCGAGAAGCGCACCGCATTCGCCATCGTCTGGCGATGCCGGAATTGCTCTGCCAGCGGCCCTTCGAGCAGCGGCTTGGCGTTGCCCTGCGTCACCTCGATGTAGAAACCGAGAATGTTGTTGTGACGCACCTTCAGCGTTTTTACGCCGGTCAGCTCGACGTATTTGGCTTCGAGCCCGGCCATCACGCCGCGGCCGTCCTCCTTCAGCCGCCGCGCTTCGTCGAGTTCGGCTCGATAGCCCGCCCGCACGAAGGCACCATCGCGCTTCAGGTGCGGCAGCTCATCGGCGAGCGCCGATTGCAACTCCTCGCGCAGCCTGCCGGCGACAACGGTCAACTCTCCCGCCATGCGCCCCAGTTCGGCCGGCAGCCCCATGCCGGCACCGGCCGCAGTCAGCAGGCGAGCGCAACCTTCTGCCACGCCGAGCCCATCGCGCACGGCACCCAGATCGCGCGGCGAGCCGCGCCCGAACCCGAGCCGAGAGATGGCGCGCGCAATATCGGGAGCGGAACGCAGCGCCTCGCGCAGATCGCGCCTCAGGTTCTCCTGATCAACGAGGTATCCCACGGCATCGAGGCGCGCATTGATGCGGTTGACGTCACGTAGCGGGCTCGCGAGCCGCGCCGCCAGCTCGCGCGCACCCGCACCCGTAAGCGTGCGATCGATCGCCGACAGCAGCGAGCCCTGCTTCTCACCCGACGCCGAACGCACCAGCTCCAGGCTGGCGCGGCTCGCCGCATCGATCAGCAGGATCGCATCCGAGCCCGACCGCTTCGGCGCGCGCAGAACCGGCGCCCGCCCCATCTGTGTCAGCTCGATGTATTTCAGCGCCGCGCCGATCGCCGCCAGCTCCGCCCTCGAAAAGCTGCCGAACGCGCCAAGCTCCGCCACCTTCAACTGCGCCTTGAGCCCCGCTTCGCCCGCGAGGCTGTCGAAATAGGCCCCCGGCACCGGCGTCGGAGCCGCCCCGACCCGCTCCACCCAGGCGCGCAGCTCGCCATCGGCATAAAGCGCATCAGGTAGGATCACCTCGCTCGGAGAGAGGCGCGCCAGCTCACCGGGGAGGTCGGCGCCCATCACCTCACCGACTTCCACCTCACCGGTCGAGATGTCGACCGAGGCCAGCGCGAGACCGCCATCCATCGCCAGCGCACTGCCGGTGCCTTGCCCGCCGCTGCGGTACAGTGCCGTCAGATAGTTGCGCGCCTTCTCATCGAGCAGCGTGTCCTCGGTCAGCGTGCCCGGCGTCACGAGACGCACCACATCGCGGCGCACCACCGCCTTTGCCCCGCGCTTGCGCGCCTCCGCCGGATCTTCGAGCTGCTCGGCCACCGCCACGCGATGGCCAGCCTTGATCAGCCGGTGCAGATATTCGTCCGCGCGATGGATCGGCACGCCGCACATCGGGATGTCTTCACCCAAATGCTTTCCGCGCTTCGTGAGCACGATGCCGAGCGTTGCCGAGGCCGCCACTGCGTCCTCGAAGAACAGCTCGTAGAAATCGCCCATGCGATACCAGAGCAGACAATCGGGGTTCGCCGCCTTGATCTCCAGGAACTGCGCCATCGATGGCGTGGCTTCGACATTAGTCGGAGACGCGGGCGCCGCAGTGGCCTGCGCGTCAGCGACGCTCCGAGGCGCTGCGGGCGCCTGATCCTGCACCGCAGCGCCCTCCGGCAAAGCCTCTAAATCTCTTATTCTTGCGCGCTTTCCCGCCATTGGCGGCTGTCCCCCACTGCCGCTCCCCTCAGCGGCTCGCAACGATAACGAGACCGCCACAGGGGTCAAACGCTGCGCCGGACTTGTTCACGGACAACACAGCCGCATCTTCTAAGTGATTGTTTGATCACGCCTGCGAGCATATGGTTCGCGCCCGTTCAACCGGACATCCTCCCATGACCACCGCCCGCAGCTCCAAGGCAGCCAAGGCGCGCTTCACCGACCAGGAAGCGTTGCAGTTTCACGCCCAGGGAAAGCCCGGCAAGCTGGAGATCACGCCAACCAAGCCGCTGACGACGCAACGCGACCTCGCACTTGCCTATTCGCCCGGCGTTGCGGTTCCGGTGCTCGCAATAGCGGAAAATCCTGCCGCCGCCTACGACTACACCAACAAGGGCAACTTGGTCGCCGTGGTCTCCAACGGCACGGCCATTCTCGGGCTCGGCAATCTCGGCGCGCTTGCAGCCAAACCGGTCATGGAAGGCAAGGGCGCGCTGTTCAAGCGCTTCGCCGACATCGACGCCATCGACCTTCTCGTTAGCACCGAGGACCCTGACCAGTTCATCAATTCGGTGCGCTACCTCGGCCCCTCGTTCGGCGGTATCAACCTCGAAGACATCAAGGCGCCGGACTGCTTCATCATCGAGCAGCGGTTGAAAGAGCTGCTCGACATCCCCGTTTTCCATGACGACCAGCACGGCACCGCGATCATCGCCGCTGCCGGCCTCATCAACGCTGCCGAGCTGACCGGCCGCGACCTGAAGGATATCAAGCTTGTCGTGAACGGCGCCGGCGCCGCCGGCATCGCCTGCCTCGAGCTTGCGGTCAATCTCGGCATCCCCAAGCAGAACGTCATCCTTTGCGACACCAAGGGCGTCATCTACCAGGGCCGCAAAGACGGCATGAACCAGTGGAAGTCGGCCTTCGCCGCCAAGACCAAGGCGCGCACGCTCGCTGATGCCCTGAAAGGCGCCGACGCATTCTTCGGCCTCTCCGCTAAGGGCGCCGTCACCCAGGAGATGGTGCGCTCGATGGCGCCAAAGCCGATCATCTTCGCCATGGCCAATCCCGACCCAGAGATCACACCCGAGGAGGTTGCAGCCGTCCGCGACGACGCCATCATGGCGACCGGCCGCTCCGACTACCCGAACCAGATCAACAACGTCCTCGGCTTCCCCTTCATCTTCCGCGGCGCCCTCGACGTGCGCGCCTCCACGATCAATGAAGCGATGAAAGTCGCCGCCGCGCACGCGCTTGCCGAGCTCGCCCGCGCCGAGGTCCCCGACCAAGTCGCCGCCGCATTTTACGGCCGGCACGCCACCTTTGGCGCCGAGTACATCATCCCCGCGCCCTTCGATCCGCGCCTCATTTCCACTGTCCCCGTCGCTGTCGCGAAAGCAGCCATGGATTCCGGCGTCGCCCGCAAGCCCATCGTCGACATGGAAGCCTATGTCGCGCGCCTCGAAGGCCGCCTCGACCCGATCGCGGGCTGGCTGCAATCCACCTACAGCGCCGTGCGCCAGGACCCCAAACGCATGATCTTCGCCGAAGGCGAGGAGCCCGCCGCGATCCGCGCCGCCAACAGCTACTTCTCGCAAGGCTTCGGCGTTCCGATCCTTGTCGGCAACGCTGACGCCGTTCGCGAGCAATTCCGCGCGCTCGGCATGTCGCTTCGACCCGAGTACGAAATCGTCGACATGCGCAAGAGCCCGCATCTGGAGGAGTTCACCAACTACCTCTACGCGCGCCTGCAGCGCCGTGGCTACTTGCGCCGCGATTGTCAGCGCCTCGCCGCGAACGAGCGCAACATCTTCGGTGCTTTGATGGTCGCGCATGGCAATGCCGACGCGCTCGTCACTGGCATCACGCGCAACTGGCGCAATGTCTTCGACGATGTGCAGCGCGTACTCGACCCTGAGCCCGGCCGCACCGTGATAGGCGTTTCCCTCGCCATCGTGCGCGGACGCGCCGTGCTCGTCGCCGACACCAGCGTGCACGAGGTGCCGACCGCCGCCCAGCTTGCCGACATCACCGTTGAGGCCGCCCGCGCTGCCCGCAATTTCGGCATCGAACCGCGCGTTGCCTTGCTCGCCTATTCCACCTTCGGCCAGCCGCGCGGCGAGCGCTCCGACCAGATCCGCGAGGCCATCGCTCTACTCGACGAACGCCAAGTCGATTTTGAGTATGACGGCGACATGGCAGCTGACGTCGCGCTCAATCGCGATCTGATGTGGCATTATCCGTTCTGCCGTCTGTCCGACACCGCCAACGTGCTGATCATGCCGGCCTTTCATGCCGCCTCAATCGCCACCAGCATGCTGTCAGAACTCGGCGGTGCAACCGTGATCGGCCCGATCCTCGTTGGCCTTTCGCGACCGGTTCAGATCTGCGGCTTCGGCGCCAAGGACAGCGACCTCGTCAACATGGCCGCCATCGCCGCCCACGACGCCGGCCGCTGACCCGCGCCTTCGCGCGCCTCACCTGTCATCCTCGGCTTCATGCCGAGGGTCCAGTCCAATCAGCATGGCGAGCAAAGCACGCCATGCTCAGGCGCCAAGGGCGCCCGGCGCCACGCCCCGATCGTCCGAGCGCCTATCAGCGAGGACGTGAATCGGCGGCGCAAAAATGAGCCGGATATCAGCTTGCTCGACGCTCGCCGCACGCAAATCTTCTCGCCGCTTGTGTCACTGCAAAGAAAGCTAATCCATCGACAAGATCATGTTCCGCACCAGCGGATAGATCTGCCCTTCCCAGCGGCGCCCACTGAAGACGCCGTAATGGCCGACGCCCACCTGCATGTGATGGCGCTTGAGGTGCGGCCTGAGGCTCGAGCACAGATCGTGCGCCGCCGCAGTCTGCCCGAGACCGCAGATATCGTCGCGCTCACCCTCGACCGTCAGCAGCGCCGTCTTGCGGATCGCTTTGAGATCGACCGGCTGCCCGCGATACTTCAGCTCGCCTTTCGGCAGCAGCGCATCCTGGAACACCCACTTCACCGTCTCCAGGTAGAACTCGGCCGACAGATCGAGAACCGCGAAGTACTCGTCATAGAAAGTCTTGATGACCTGAGCTTTGTCGAACTCGCCATTGCGCAAGTGCTCGTGAAGCTCCTGATGCGCGGCGTAATGCCGATTGATGTTCATCGACATGAACGCGAACAGCTGCACGAAACCCGGGTACACCTGTCGGCCCGCGCCGGGATAACGCCACGGCACACGCGCGATCAGATTGCGTTCGAACCAACCGATCGACTTGCTCTGGGCAAGGCCGTTCACCTTGGTCGGGTTGATGCGCACGTCGACCGGGCCTGCCATCAGCGTCATGCTGGCGGGCTGCGCCGGGTTGCCTTCCGCCGCCATCACAGCAGCCGCGGTAAGCGTCTGAACGCACGGTTGGCACACCGCCACGACATGCGACCCCGGCCCCATCTTCTCCAGAAACCGCATGACGTACGAAACGTAGTCGTCGAACCCGAATCGCCCCTCGTCCAGGCTTACGTCGCGCGCGTTGTGCCAATCGGTGATGTAAACGTCATGATCGGCGAGCAACGTGCGCACCGTATTGCGCAGTAGCGTCGCGAAATGGCCCGATAGCGGCGCCACCACGAGAACCCTCGGCTGCTCGAAGTCGATGTCCTTCTTGAAGTGCAGCAGCGTGCCGAAAGGCAAGGTCAGCGCCGCCTCTTCGGTAACCTCGACCTCGCGATTGCCGACGGTCACCGCAGGAATTCGATAATCTGGCCGCGTATGTGTGAGCCCCGCGCGCGCGACCAGCTCGTATGTCGCCGACAGGTTCCGCATGATGGGAACGGTGGCGTGGTGCCCCCAGGAGCCGGGCGCCAATGCACCGAGAAGCTCCAAAGAGTGGCGGGCGATCGATTTCGCCGGCTCGACGAGGTCAGAGTGCGCTTGATAGGCGAGGTAGAGCATCTAGTCTCATTCTACGGGCTGACACAGTCGGCGAAATTTGATCATCAGCCTATTGTGCGGTGCACAAACGCTAGTGCATCCTGGGGCAACGTGCGAGCGTTTTTTTGCAACACCGTCTCCACCCGGCTAAACCGGGCAAACGCTTAAGGATTAGGCAGAATGGCAACAGCAGTGCTCACGATCAGCAGCAAGAACTATTCGTCCTGGTCGCTGCGCGGCTGGCTGCTCTGCAAGATGGCCGGCCTCGATTTTCACGAGGAGGTCATGTCCACCGACGACCCCTCGACCCGCGCCGAGCTGCTGCTGCTTTCGCCCTCGTTCCTCGTGCCCTGCCTGGTGAACGACAACGTCAAGGTCTGGGATACCCTCGCCATTGCCGAATACCTCGCCGAGCTGAAGCCAGAGGCAGGCCTTTTGCCAAAAGACATTGCCGCCCGTGCCCACTGCCGCGCGATTTCCGGCGAGATGCACTCCGGCTTTCACAACCTCCGCTCCGCCTTGCCGATGAACCTCAAGGCCCATTATTCGGGCTTTTCTGTATGGTCGGGTGCGCTCGGCGATATTGAGCGCGTCACCAGAATCTGGCGCGACTGCCTGGACACCTATGGCGGCCCCTTCCTCTTCGGCACACCCACCATGGCCGACGCCATGTATGCGCCCGTATGCACCCGCTTCCGCACCTATGATGTGAAGCTGGACAGTGATTGCGCCGGTTATTGCGAGACAATCACCAATTGGGCACCGATGATCGAGTGGATCGAAGCTGCAAAACTCGAACCTGACGAGCTCGAAGAACTCGACGTCGAGTTCTGATCGACCTAGCCCAGTTCCATCTTTTGACCACTCGCGGATTAAGTCGGCTTATGCCGCTGTTTCCCGAGAATCGCCCGACTTTATGCACCCCAATTAATCCGCACACGTAATTCGTAAATTTTGGAAAAGCTCTGCACTTCGCGGACGTTTCGCCGCGGGGGCATGCTCCGCCATTGGCGCGTCGTAATAGTTAACTATCTATGAAGCGCTGCCCCAATTCAGCTCAAAAAGAGCCGGATGGTGCAAATACAAGTGCTAAGAACGCCGCCAATCCGAGGCAATGCGCTCCACGTCAGCAGAATAGGGATTGCGGTTAACCCACGTCTTTCGTAGTTAAAAACTCATTAACAGTGAGGGTGGGCAGTGTTGTTTAAAGTTGTCGATAAGAGAGTAAATACGCCGCGCACTGAAATTCAAAGCCCCAATGAGCCTGACTTTCTGCGGACCCGCGTTGATGATTATCACGTGCGCAGAAAGGTCGAACTCTGGCAGGGGAGCCATCCGCTGCAGGGTAGAGCTCCGCGCCCCGGCGACATCAAAGTCCGCAGCAACGATTATCTCTGCCTCGCCGGCCACCCCCATGTCGTGGAGAGCGAGATCGCGGCCCTGCGCGCGGGCGGTCACGGCGATGCCGTCTCCCGCGTCTGGGTCCACCACGAGCGCGACGTCACGCGTGAGTTCGAGCAGCGCGTCGCCCGCCTGATGCTGGCCGAGGACTGCGTCCTCTGCTCCTCCGGCTACACCGCCAACGTCGGGCTGATCCAGTCATTCGCAATGCGCGATGCGCCGGTCTACCTCGACATGAAGGCGCACATCTCGCTGCACGAGGGCGTCGTCAGTGCCGGCGCCCGCGCCGTCCTCTTCCGGCATAACGATCCACAGTCTCTCGATAAGGCCTTGGCTCAAAGCGGGCCCGGTCTCGTCTGCGTCGACGCGCTCTACAGCACCGACGGCGACATCGCCCCTCTGGCCGAACTGGTCGATGTCTGCGAGCGCCACGGCGCGGCGCTGGTCGTTGACGAGACACACTCGTTCGGCGCCCAGGGACCTGACGGCGCTGGTCTCGTCGTCGCACTGGGTCTCGCCGATCGCGTGCATTTCAGAACTGTCGGGCTGTCCAAGGCTGTTGCCAGCCGCGGTGGACTGGTTGTCGCTTCCCGGCGGAACATTGAATACTTCCGCTACGAGGCGCTGCCCGCAATCTTCAGCACCTCCGTCATGCAGCACGAGGTTGCCGGCTTCGACGCCGTCCTCGATGTCTTCCAGACGGAATACTGGCGCCGCGACAAGCTGCACGCCAACCACGCCTACCTGAGAGAGGGGCTGGATGCGCTCGGCTACAACGTAGCGGCATCGAAAGCGCAGATCATCGCGCTCGAGCCAGGCGACATCCGCCAGACCACACATCTGCGTGACGCGCTGGAGAAGCGCGGCGTGTTCGGCGCCATCTTCTTCCCGCCCGCAACGCCCGAGAAGCGCTGCCTCATCCGCTTTACCGTCAACTGCGGTTTGAGTCGCCAAGACCTCGATCGCATCATCGAGGTCTGCGACGAAATCCGCAACGAGGTCGGCATGGCCGAGTGGCGCTCGACCAAGCGCAAAGCGACCGCCAAGGGCCAATCTGCCCCGGGGGCTGCGCGCAGGCCACGGTCAGACCGCAGTCGTGTCCTCTCCGACTGGCTGCACCGCGGGCAGATCAATCGTGAAGCTGGTTCCGAAGTCGACCTCCGACTCGCACGAAATCGTTCCACCGGCACTTTCCACAATCATCCGGCAGAATGACAGCCCCAGCCCGGTGCCGACACCGGGTCTCTGCGCCGACACAAACGGGATGAACAGGTAGTTGCGCAACTCCGGGGGGACGCCCTCTCCGGTGTCGGTGACAACGATCCGGTTCATCCCTTCGCCTTGCCGCAGCGAGATCGACAGATAATGCTCGTTTCCGCCGCGCGCCTCGATCGCCCGCAGACCATTCTTCATTAGATTGAAGAGGACATGCGTCATCAGCAGATCTGATCCGCGAAACCGGAAGTCTTCGTCGATGTCGAGACGCACCAGCTCGCGCTGATTGGGCTTGAAGCTGTAACGCTCGATCGCCTGCTTCACCACCTGACGCATGCTATGCAGCTCGCTCGCTGGCGATCCGCGGTGATGTTGCGCCACGTTCGACAGCAGCAGATCAATCACTGAGTTGGCCGACGTGATATGCTGCCGCACACGCCTGTGCGACGCCGCCAACTTGTCTCGGGCCGGCGAGGCCGGCAGCCTCGCGATAAGCCGCTCACATCCATCTGCCTCGAAGCGAATTCCAGTCAACGGTGTGCGGCACTCGTGCGCCACTTGGCTTGCCAGCGATGCGGCGGCCTTGAGCTTTTCACGTGCGATCAGGTTGTCGCTGTACGCCAGACCGAAGATCGCTGTCAGCGCAAACAGCAGTATAGGCAGCGTTGTCCAGTACCCGATCGGAATTGGCGCCCCGCCCGTCATCAGCAGGTAGGCAGCTATCGCCCCCAACGACCCGACGACGAGAACGACAATGGCGTTCACAAGATCATACAGAAGCACGACATAGATGAGCGCCGCCAACGTCGACATCTGCCACGTGGAGTTGCTGTGATTGAGCAGCAGCATCAGCGTGAAGAAAAAGGGCAGACTGAATAGAAAGGTAAAGTACGAAAATGGCACCGCATATCGCTGCCATCGCGGCGGCCACCATGGTGATAGCGCCAGCGCAAGACAGAGAACTGTGCCGATGCCACGCAGCAGCATGCTCTCGTACGGCTGCGGCAGCACATACTTCCAGGTCAGATAGAACACAGGAAAACCGAGCACGCCGATAACCGCAGCCGCCCGAATCTTCCGCTGCGCATGCGCATGGTACTCGATGTAACGGCGCGACAGCTCTTGCACCAGGCGCGAGATCGCGAACGGTCGCGCTTTGGAAGCACCACGCGGCCGTCCACGCAGAAGCGGTCTTAGTAAACTGTACTCAGCTAATTGGAACATTTAAATTTTTAGCAGTCACCGTACCGGATACGATACGAAAACCTAGTACCAACATCCTTACGGAACGTGCATCGCATCCCTAAGGATCCGGCGGTACAATGACGCCATTCTACCATCCTACTTCGATCCTCGTGCTTGACGATGATCCGCTTTTTCTCGAAAGCCTGGATTTTCAGTTCAGCGAGGAGGTCTCGTGTCAGACCTTCACCCGCCCCGACGCGGCGTTGGAGCATCTTCGCGCCCAGGCCGACCAGCATCCCAATTTCGGACGCTACTTCCGCGATGTCTCTGAAATGCACCCCGCCAAAGCCAGTCGGTTCGGTGACCTCGTGCTCAAACTGCAGCTTTCGGAGCTTCAGTCCATCATAGATGATAGAGCCCGCGAACAGCGCGTCTCCGTCGCCGTCGTCGACTACGATATGCCCAAGATGACAGGCGTGGAGTTCTCGCGGTCTATCCGCGACTTGCCGGTGAAAGTCATCCTGCTCACCGGCAAAGCCGGCCTCGAAACGGCCATCGGCGCCTTTAATGAAGGCGTCATCGACTGCTTCCTCCAGAAGCAGGACTCCGGCGTGACCTATGCCTTGCGTCGCGAGATCAAGCGCCTGCAGAACCAGTACTTCGCCGAAATCTCCGCGCCAATTCAGAGCGCGCTCGCCCTGCAGAAACCCACTTTCTTCGACGACCCGACCTTCATCGAACTATTCCGCGATCTCTCCGAAAAGCACGAGATCGTCGAGCACTACATCTCCGACGCGCCGCAGGGCATCATGATGCGCGACGCCGAGGGCAATGAGTCCTTTCTCCTCATCTCAGACACTGAAAGCGCTGCCAGCCAGTGCGCGGCCGCGGAAAGCCAAGGCGCCCCCGACGACATGGTGCGCCTCCTTCGCACACGCAGGGCACACGCGTGGTTCCCCACCAATGGCGGCCACTATCATCCAGACTATCACTCGAGCTGGACGCGCTTCATCTGGCCCGCGCAGTCTTTGTCGGCCTCCAGCCGCTGGTGCTACAGCGTCGTGAACCGGCAAGCTGACGAAATGCCTCTGCGCAGCCAAAGTGCGTGAGGCCACCCACAAGAATTGTTCCGCGTATATCCAGTAGTTCTGCCAAAAAAGCTAAGCTTCCGGAGTGATTCGGGAGCAAAGCGACAATGCAACGATGGCCGTGGCAGATCCTGACGTGCAGCACGGCAATCATCGCGCCATTACTGGCTGCGCAACCGGCGATTGCATTGGAAGGTTACTTCCAGCACGGCTACGGCGCACGCCACAAAGCACTGGCCGGTGCTGGCGCGGCTGACGGACGCGACGCGACCGTCATCGTCATCAACCCCGCGGGGTTGGTGCATGCCCAGAACGAGATCGACTCCGCATTCAGCCTCTTCAGTCCGACGCGCGAGATGGAGGGTTCTGGCGCCCCAGGGCTCACGCCAACAGGAAAGTACGAGAGCAACACGCTGCAGTTCTTCGTGCCCAACCTGGCGGCTGCCTATCGCGTCTCCGGCAACCCGTTTGTCGATGTCGTCGGCATTTCCGTCTGGGGCAACGGAGCCAGCACGAACTATGGGTCGTACACGCGCCCCGCCCCCGAGTGCGGTCCGAACGGCGGCCTCGGCATGTACTGCAACGGCAGAGCCGGCGTCGATCTCCAGCAGATGTTCCTCACGCTGGCGATCGCCAAGCAGATCACTCCCGACTTCTCCGTCGGCATCGCCCCGGTGCTCGCGCGCCAGCAGTTCCGCGCCAAGGGCCTGTCGCTCTTTGCCCCGGTCTCGAACAGCGTGGACGGCGAATGGGGCTATGGCATCAGCGGCGGTATCGAATGGAGCATCGCACCGAACTTTCGCTTCGGCGGTGCAATTGCTTCCAAGACCTATATGGGATCGTTTGAGAAGTACGCGCACCTGCTGGCCGATCACGGAGATTGCGACGTGCCTGCCTATGGTCAGGCAGGCATCGCCTATGACGCTCAGCCCAATCTCACTCTGATGCTCGACTACCAGTACATCGCCTACGGCGAGGTCGCCTGCGTAGCGAACCCCGCTACCAACATGCTCTTCGCTCCCTTCGGCGCCGACGATGGTCCAGCCTTTGGATGGCGCAACATCAGCGCCATCAAGTTTGGTGCGGAGTGGCGCTATAGACCAGACCTCACGTTCCGCGCCGGCTACGCCTACAATACGCCGCTGTTCGGATCGCGCGATGTTCAGCTCGACATTCTCGCCCCCGCGACAACCCAGCACCACATCACGGGTGGCGGCGAATGGCGCATCGATAAGGATTGGTCTTTGGAGCTCGCAGGCATGTACGCGCCCGAGACGACCGTAAAGGGTTCGGAAATCATACCCAGCGCGGCGCATCAGGTCGAAGTGTCCTCCGAGCAGTACGAAATCACGCTGGGCGTGAAGTACTACTACGATGCCGCACCCTGAGGTTGCCGTCGCGAGCCGCCGCGATTGTGAGGCCCGGCCTGCTAAACTATTTAGCGACCTTATTGTTATCGGTTAGCATTGTGGAGACCATCAATCCGCTAGAGTTGATGGGACCCTGCGGCAACTCCAGGGAATGCCACGCGTGAGGAACAGTGTGCTCAAGCTTGCCCAAGAGGCGGGGAAGCAGGAAGGCGCGCGCGAGGAGAAAGCAAAGTCTCCCGCGCCGACCGACGATGTTGCGCGTCTGCAAGCAACATTTGAGCAGCAGCTCGGTACCCTCCTTCGTCGCAACGAAAAGCTCGAGCAACTGAACGCCTGCTTTGAAGCTGCGCTCAATCACATGGGTCGCGGATTGTCGATGTTCGACGGCGAGCAGCGTCTTGTCGTCTGCAACAAGGCCTACGCCGACATTTATGTCCTGCCCGCGAGCATGACACGCGCCGGCACGCCGCTCGCTGAAATCCTCTGCTATCATATGCAGCGCAAGGGCAAGAAGCTGACCAAGGCAGCCGCTCTCGAGTGGGTGAAGGAGCACGTTGCCCGTCTACAGCATGGCAGCCCTCGCGAGGAGATTCAGAATCTTCCCGACGGCCGCGTCATCCGCGTGACGTACCGGCCTCTATCGGACGGTGGCTGGGTCGACATGCAGGAGGACATCACGGCCCAGCGCCAGTCGGACGAAAAAATCGAATGGCTTGCACGCCACGACACGCTGACCGAGATCCCCAACCGCTTCCACTTCCGCGAACGTCTCGAGCAGCAGTTCGAGACCTTTGATCCCCGCCAGGGATTTGCCCTTCTCTGGATGGACCTAGATCGGTTCAAAGAGATCAACGACCGCCTTGGCCACCTCGTCGGCGACGGCCTTCTGAAAAGCGTAGCTGCCCGGTTGAAGAGCAGCCTGCGTGCCGGTGACGTTGTCGGCCGTCTCGGCGGCGACGAGTTTGCCATCCTTCAAGTCGGCGTTGACCGCGAGGACCTCGCTGACAATCTCGCGCGGCGCCTGCTGCAGAACATTCGCGGCACACACGATGTCTACGGCCACTGCCTGCAGGTCGACGCCAGCATCGGCGTTGCGCTGGCACCTCATCACGGCCAGGATCCCGAGCAACTGTTCGCCTGCGCAGACATGGCGCTCTACAGCGCCAAATCGATGGGGCGCGGCATCCACGCGATCTACACGCCAGGCGCTGTCACCCCGTCCGCCTCGCCAAATCCCTTGCGCGCCGAGTTGCAGGACGCGTTGGACCGCGGCGAGTTCGCCCTCCACTATCAGCCCATCGTCGATTTGCACGAGGGCCGCGTTTCCAGCTTTGAAGCCCTGATGCGCTGGCGGCACCCCAGCCGCGGCATGATCCCGCCTTCCGAATTCATCCCTATCGCCGAAGAGACACGGCTCATCGTCCGCATGGGCAGTTGGGCTCTGCGTCAGGCATGCCTTGATGCCAAGGAGTGGCCGGACGGGATCAAGGTCGCGGTGAACCTGTCCGCCGTGCAGATCGAATCCAGCAATGTCTACGAGACGGTGATCGAAGCGCTCGAAGAGACCGGACTTCCGCCTCAGCGTCTACAGCTCGAAATCACCGAGACGGTCCTGATGCGGGATCAGGCTCGCACGCAGGAGGTGCTGCGCAAGCTGCACGATCTTGGCGTGCTCATTTCGCTCGACGACTTCGGCACCTGCTTTGCGACTTTGAACTATCTGCGCAGCTTCCCGTTCAAGAAGCTCAAGATCGACCGCAGCTTCGTGCGCGACATTCCCGAGCACCACGACTGCGTGGCGATCGTCAAATCGGTGGCCGACCTCGCACGCGAGTTGAACATGCGCTCCGTGGCAGAGGGTGTAGAAACCGCTGCAAGCCTCGCGGCCGTGCGCGCCGCAGGCTATAACGAGGCTCAGGGCTTCTATTTCAGCCCCCCGGTTCGCGTCAGCGGCATCAAACGCGCGATCAAGCAGTGCGCCCTGCGTCTTGCCGCGCTCGACACGGCAATGCCGGCCCCGAAGCCGCAACCCCGACGAACACCGAAGTAGTCCCGTGCTGAAAGTCGCACGCTAAGCGTCGACGGCCACGCGGCTCTTCACCTCGTTGGGCGCACCGAAGTGCTCGAAGTAGCGCGGATCGATCTTCTCGACAGGCAGAATGATCAGAACGTCGGTCGTCCCGAACTGCCGGTCGATCACGGCGCCATCGCCGACATAGGCACCCAGTCGCAGATACCCCTTCACCAGCGGTGGCAACGCTTTGAGCGCCGCCTTGGCGTCCACCTTCTCGCGCGGTAGCCGATCCATGTTGATGTAGAGATTGTCGTGCGCCCGGCAACGCCACTCGGGAGGCGCCAGCGCATTGTGATGCAGGAAGCTGAGCGCCATCGCATGTTGGTCGGGATCGGTGCCAGCGAGACTGGCGCAACCAACCATCACATCGACCTTGTGCTCGCGCACATAGGTCCACAGGCCATGCCAGAGCAGCTCGACCGTACGCTTGTTGCGATACGGCTCGAGCACGCACGAGCGCCCGAGTTCCATGAAGCGGTGATGCGGCTTTGATACGATCAGCGGCGCGATGTCGTATTCGCTCTGCGTGTAAAAGCCCAATGTCCGCTCGGCGATCTCCTGGCGCAGCACGCGGTACGTCCCGACCACCTTCTGGCGGCGCGTCCCACCCCACGAATCGTTTATCTGGCCTGCCGCCTCGTCGGTCACCAGCAAATGATCGCAGACGGAATCATAGGGGTCTTCATCCCTCCGGCGCAGCTCTGCGCGCAATGAGGGCACCGCGGACATTTCCTCGTAGAACACCTGGTAGCGCAGTCGCTGCGCGAGCTTGATATCGCGCCACTTGCGCGTCAGGCGCACTTCGAGATTGCCGATCTTGCCGTAGACCTTGTCGGGCTTGCGCAAGGGGAATCCCGCGTCACCCGCATCACTCAGGGCGCGCAGTGCCAACAGACCGCCGGGAACCGCCTGCCACTTCGGGCTACGGGCCAACCGGGTGGCCATCCGCCGGGCCGCCTGCTTCATCGCTAGATCTCTCCCCTGCCAGTCCCGCTGGCATCATACGATTCCCGAAGCCTGGCTTGAAGCGCCTTGCGAAGTCGGTCGAGCAGCGTTGCTGGCATCCCCCGCCAGCCGCGCCGCATAGCATGTCTCCATGACAGACTTTTTACTTGTTGCCCATGGGGGTAGCGCACTTTCGCTGATCATGTGTGCGAAATTGCGGGGGGCGTGCGGCGCAATTCAGGCCGGGTCGGTGTGTCTTCCCGGCAAAGGGCCGAACCAGCGGCGAAGTACGCTCTCCAACCCCGCCTTGTCGAACGGCTTGGCAAGGTAGTCATCCATGCCGGATTCCAGATACCGTTGCCGGTCCTCGGCAAAGGCACTTGCCGTCAGTGCGATGATTGGAGGTGCCTTCAGCGTGTCGGGCTCGCGCGCATAAAGCGCTCTGATCGCGCGTGCCGCTTCCATCCCATCGAGATGGGGCATGAAAATATCCATCAGCACCAGGTCGATCGCTTCGGCATCACCCGCCAACGACCGCTGCATAAACGCCACTGCTTCCGCACCGTTCGCAACCGCAACGTATTCGCAGCCGCACTTCTCGAGCACGCGCTTGGCCAGAAGCAGATTGATCTCGTTGTCTTCCGCAAGCAGCACGCGTTGCACCGAACCGGCGCGAACGCCCACGGGGACTTCACGTGCACAATCCCGCTCTCTCCCGCCGTCACCTGCCCCGTTACGTTGCAGGCCCAGTTGGATCATCAGCGAGCTCGGCCGAACCGGCCTGACGAGATAGGCATCGAATCCGACATCACGGAATTCTGACAGCATCGAGCGCGCGAGCACATTGACCAGCACGATGCCACGCACACCGCGCTCTTGATTGATCTCGCGCGCGTTGCTCAGCAGCTTTCCAGCTTCCGCCACGCCCTCTGCCCCATCAATGACGACGCGGTCGAACGGGGCACCCTCGCCTTGGGCGGCTCTGAGGTGGTCCCGCGCCGATGCGAAATCGCACTCTGTCGCGGCAACCCCTGCTGCATCGAGAACCTCTCCCAATGCGCGGCGCTCTAGCGGGCGGTCAAACACCAACAGCACGCGGGCATCGTCCGCCCCTGCGATCGCCTCACCATCGGTTGAATCGTTCCCAGCGCGCTGCAGCATGAATGCGGCGCTGAAGATCGAACCCTTGCCTAGCTCGCTGGTGACGCAGATATCTCCGCCCATCGCCCGGGCAAGCTCTCTGGAAATGGTGAGCCCCAGTCCCGTCCCACCTTCGCGACGTCGCACGGCAACGTCCGCCTGCTCGAACTCCGAGAACAGGACACGCATGTCGCTCGCCGACAGCCCGATGCCGGTATCCTCGACCGTCATCTCGACGCCAATACGCGAGCCGACCGGCTCGCCCCGCCCCGCAATGCGCACGCTGACACCGCCCGCATCGGTGAACTTCACCGCATTCGACAACAGGTTGAGCAGAATCTGCCGGAAGCGCGCCTCGTCACCGATGACCATGTTCGGCAGCTGCGGACTGACTGTCCAGGCGATCTCGAGCCCCTTCTCGTGGGCGCGCGGAGCCAACAGCTCTACGGCCTCCTGCACGCACACATTAAGCGCGAAGGGTGCCTCAACAAGAGCCAGCTTACCTGCCTCGATCTTGGAGAAATCCAGTATTTCATCGATCAGCGCCAACAGTGTGCGCGCCGATTGATCGATCGCGCGCACGTATGTCTGTTGCTCGGGCGTCTGCTCGGTTTCGGACAGAAGACTTGCCATGCCGAGGATTCCGTTCATCGGCGTACGAATCTCGTGGCTCATCGTCGCGAGGAAGCGGCCCTTTGCGCGGTTAGCAGATTCAGCCAGATCGCGCGCCTCCGCGAGGTGCATTTCCGCCCGCTGCCGCTGCGTCACGTCCCGGCCGACGCACTGCACTTCGAGCCGCGTGCCGTCAGGTCCCGCGACCAGCTGCTCCTCCCACTCGATCCAGCGCGGCCCCGCCACGGTCACGACGTGCTGCAAAATCCGCTGCCGTCTTACGCCGCTCGTCGTAGACAGCGGCTCGTGCGCGCAGTCCTCGCACAGCTTGGCGAAGAACGGTGTCCCCAACGCAGTCTCAGCCTTGAGACCGAACATATCCAGGAAGGCTTTGTTGGCGAAGGTCAGCAGCCCATGCTCGTCGCGCCGCAGAATGGCTTCTTCCTGCGAGTCGAGCAGAGCGCGATAGCGAGCCTCATCCTCGTTCAGCTCCCAGCGCGCATCCTGCAGTCGCTCAAGGCGCCGCTCGATGCGCGCCCCAACACTCTCCATCTGCGCCGCACCCGCCCCCGCCCGAGCAGTGAACGCCAGATAGATCGAGACCAGCGTCAGCCCCAGTCCCAGCGCCATAAAAACCTGCAGCGCCGAGAGAGGCCCCGGCAGCAGCGCAAAGGCCACGACGAGACAGCACAGCCCCGACAGCAGCATCAGCAAGGATAGGATGGATTGCGAGTTGGGATCAGCCGAATGGCGCCCGGCAAGCACCCCCGAAGGGATGCCGGCTATACGCTCCGAGGTATACTCACGTGACCTGCGCGACTTTGCATCGCCGGCCCGCACGACACCCGGGGCGTCCGCTAAATTGAGACGCTTCACACCAATCAAACCCGTTACGCAAAACTGAATGAGGTTGCGTCAAAGCAATCATACGGTGGTTGCTAAACGCTGAAGCGAGTTGGTTAACGGGCGTCGTTATCGACGCGCCGCACCCGCATCTAAGGCGCGCGCGTCGGAAAGGCGCATGCGCGGAACGCCGTCAATGATCGGAAACGCTAGTCCCGCCGCACGACTGATCAGCTCTTGAGCTTCAGCATCGTATTCGAGCCGCGTTTTGGTTAGCGGACAAACCAGCACTTCGAGCAGCTTCGCATCGACCTTCTGCTCCGATGATTGCGGTGTCTGCGGCATCACAGGATTCCAGACTACTGCAGTGTGCTGCCGCTGTTGCCACTCGACGCCAGCTCCATCTCGGCCAACGCCACCAGCACATCCGCGCGGCGTTTCAGATCCTGAGCTTCGAGCAGCGCCTGTTTTTCCTCAGGCCCATAAGGCGACATCACGCACAGTGCGTTGATCAGAAATTCGCTCGAGGCCCGCTGAATCGCCGGCCAGTCCGCCTCGAGCTTGTTGGCATCGAGATACGACCGCAGCACGCGCAAAAGGTTCGTGCGGTCCACCTGCTCTTCGCCCAGGCCCTCGCTCAGATCGCTAGCATATCGATCATAGCTCACGCTCATCACGCGATACGGCAGGTCGGTGACGGCCTCGTCGAGAACGTCGTAGCGCATGATTCCCGTAAGCGTGATCATCCGCCGTTCATGGTCAGTCTCTTGATAGCTTGTTACGCGACCGACGCAGCCGACGTTGCGCAGCACCACTGACTCCAACGGGCTCTCCTCGAATTCGCCGACATCGGCAGCCGCGGGCTGGATAATTCCGATCAGCCGGTCCCCTGCCATCACGTCGTCCAGCATCTCCAGATAACGCGGCTCGAACACGTTGAGCGGCAGCGTCGCCCGCGGCAACAAAATCGCACCACGCAGTGGAAACACCGGAATGCGTGGCGGGAGATCTGCTGGGCGCCGGTAACGGTCAGTCGGGGACACTGGGCTCAAATCCTTCCACTTCAGCGAGATTGGCTAGAGCCTACGAAAATAGGATCGACGACAGCCGCCGCCGGCCTTCGATCGCAGCGGGATCCTTGAACCCCCACGCCTCGAACAGCTGCACCAGCTGCTTGCGAGCCGCCTCTTCGTTCCACGTGCGATCGCGGCGGACGAGATCGAGCAGGTGCTCCACCGCTTCCGCCTTCGCTCCGCGCGCGGCCAGCGCCACAGCCAGATCGAACCGCGCTTGCATGTCGGCGGGATTGGCGGCGACGCGCTTCTCGAGTTCAGCGCGATTGTCCTCGCCGCCAGCTTTGCGCGCAAGCTCCAACGCTGCGCGCACCTGCTCCACGGCGGGCGACTTCTGATCGTCCGGCGCCACCAGACCAATCATCTGTTCGGCGCGATCGATATCGCCCGTCTGCAGATAACAGCGGGCAAGCCCGGCTAGTGCGACCGGATTGTGCTTATGCTCCTGCAAAACCGCCGCGAAGACTTCCGCGGCCGCCTGCACATCGCCTTCCTGGAGAGCTTCCTCGCCCGTCGCCAGTACCGCGTTGATGTCGTCCTCGGCGTCGCCGCCGATGAGCCGCTCAATGAACTCGCGGACCGCACTCTCCGGCTGTGCACCCATGAAACCGTCAAGCGGACGACCGTCGCGGAAGGCGTACACCGTTGGCAGGGACTGCACGCGCAGCTGCCCGGCGATGGCTGGATGTTCGTCGACGTTGATCTTCACCAGGCGGACCTTCCCGCCGTAGCTTCTGACAACCTTCTCAAGTATCGGCGTCAGTTGCTTGCATGGACCACACCACGCAGCCCAGAAGTCCACCACGACAACGGCCGTGCGGGAGGCTTCGATCACGTCCTTAGCAAAGGAAGCCGACGTTGAATCCTTGATGATGTCGGCATCGGCGGCGCCTGTCGCAGATGCCTTCAGCCCGAATTCCATGTTCCTCTCCTAGCGACGGGTAAAATGGCCCATCGACCGCTTCTGCATACCAGAAAACGCCGTTTGGGCGACCTAATTCGAGGCCTCTCCTGCCAGCACCCCCTCGAGACATTGGCCACTAGCCAGATCGGGGTTTGAACGCGAATCTGCAAGTCGCTGCCTCAGCGGCCAATTTCTGGCACCGCCCGTATAACTACGCCCCTGGGGCGCCTAGCCAGCAAGCTCCACGACGCGCGGCTCATGCCCGCAGGCGCGAATGAAGCGCAACAGGTCTCCGCATGCAATGCTGGTTGTCGCAGTGTTCTCCAGAGGATGACAATTGATCGTCTCATGCTTCAGCAGATCGGCATCGAGCACGACAGCCACCCGCTTTGATACGTCATTGATCACCGCGAATGCCGTAACAGATCCGGGCGGCACGCCCAGCACGTCCTGAAGCAGCTCCGGCTTGCCAAAACTGAAGCGCTTGGCACCTAGCGTGCGCGACAGCGACTTGAGATCGACGCGCCTCGTCGCGATGGCCACCACTAGGAACAGCGCCCCGCTCTCGTCCTTGAGGAACAGGTTCTTGGTATGCGCGCCCGGAAGCCGCCGCTCCACCTCGCCGCTCTCCGCAACAGTGAACACTGCTTCGTGCTCCAGCGTTCGCGTTTCTATGCCGAGTTCAGCCAGGCGATCGAACAGTTCCTGTCGGGATGTGGGCATCTGAGGCAACTCTCTGCATCAACTCGAGCAGCCTACTTAGGCGGCCAGAATGCGCCCGCCAACCGCTTGCCGGCGGATAGAAGCGCTTTCAGCTCGCCCCACGCTTGAAGGGCGTTCCGCCCAAGGCTAGCATCGGCAGGCCGTCAACTGAGGAGCCCCGATGCCTGCCAGAGCTTCCGCTACCTGCGCGATCTTGGGCCTCGGTCTGGCCTTAGTGGCAATGTCCTCGATTTCGGCGAGTGCCCAGGAACGTTGGGCCGCCATCGCTCCCAACCTCGAGAACTCTTCGACGGTTGTCTGGGCCACCACAAAAGATCAGGCCAAAAAGCTCGCTGTCCTCGCCTGCAAGCAGGTCTCCTCCACCTGTGCCGAGCAGCCGGCGAGCACCAACGGCCTGGATCACGTTTTTGCGGTTATGTGCTGTACCGACCCCAAGACCGGATGCGCCGCCGCGGTCGGCTCCAGCCGCCAGCAGGCCCTCAAGGAAGTGAAGCGCCTCTTCTCCGAAGGCGGCTATTCCCAGTGCTCCCTGAAGAGCTATTTCAAGGCTGGCACAGGGGAAAAGGGCTGACCCGCTAGCCGCCCGGCCAACATTTTTGCATGCCCCTCCAAGGGATCTTGCAAAGCCGGCGCAGTTGCGCCATAAGGCGGCTCCGCCGCGCTTTGCCGCGGCGGTTACCCATCGGATGCGGGCGTAGCTCAGGGGTAGAGCATTACCTTGCCAAGGTAAGGGTCGTGAGTTCGAATCTCATCGCCCGCTCCAATTTTCTCAGACAGTTCAACGTCTTCGCGATAGCGTGCCGTGCTTGCTCCTAAGCATCGTGAGTTCGCGCGAACCCGCGCGCTCCGACGCATGGCTTCAGCACAAGCCGCGCCCTGCCGATCAGTCGAGGTCGACCAGATCGCGGAACGCGTGCCAAGTCGCGTGCCCCAGCAGCGGGAAGATGACGAGCAGGCCGACAAACAGCGTCGCCAAGCCCAGCGCCATGTGACCGGCAATAATTGCTGCCCAGAGCAGCATCGGTCCTCGGTTGGCGTGCACCGCCCTAATGCTCGTCGCCATAGCCGTCACAAGGTCGACGTCCTTCACCAGCAGCAGCGGTGCAGCGACGCTGGAGAGGCAGAACACTAGTCCCGCCAGGGCAGCTCCCGTGAGCACGCCCGCAAACAGCAGACCCAGCCCTGCATTCGTGAAAATCAGCTGCTGGAAGAATGTGCTGGCTTCGGGAACTTCCGTTCCGCCGAGGAACACGGTGAACAGCAGGAACGATAGCTCGACCCAGAGAAAGTAAGCGAAATAGAGCACGATGCCGAACATCGCGAGCCGGCCTACCGCCCCCGCGCAGCCATCGACGACCGAGCGGAACGTCACCCGTTCGCCGTTCTCCCGCAGCCGGCTCATCTCATAGAAGCCAGCCCCCAACAACGGCGCCACCAGCGTGAAGCCGCCGGCCAGCACGACAATGAGAGAGCTGACGTCGTGTTGGCTTAGCACCGCAAATGTCAGCCAGCCCACCGCACAGAACACGGCGCCATAACCAAGGCTGGCAAAAGGCATCGCGCACAAGTCTCGCCACCCTTTGGCCAGCCATGTCCACGGGGCGTCCAGCGGGACGCTACGGACTTTGAACCCCAGTTGCTTTTCCTCGATGAGCATCAGCAAAGCGCCATCTGCCGGCATGAAAACCTCCCCGCACTGCGAGCAACGGGATGGCAACGTGCGACCAGCGCGCGCAGCCAAATTGATCCAACTCAATTTGCGAGTTTGCCAATGCTGCCTGCGACAATCAATGCACCATTGCGTGCGCCGCCAGGAAAAGGCGGCACATTCGTGACCCAGGTCAGTGGGTGAACAAACTGGCTGGCGTGCCGGTCAATCAGGCTGCGCGCTGCGCAATCGGAATCTCGATTTCCTGGACGAGACCGACATGCGGGCCGTTGTAGATTCTGACCGCCCCGCCCGCACGCTGGATGATCTCTCGCGCAATCGACAGCCCTAAGCCCGCGCCGGGAATGCTCTGGCGGCGCGCCGGGTCGACCCGGAAGAACGGCTCGAACACACGCCCGATGACGTCTTCGGGTATGCCCGGCCCCTCGTCGGTGATGCGGACCAGAGCCGTTCCCTCCGCCTCGCTGACGGAAACATGCGCCCGCACACCGTGCGTCGAAGCATTGATCAGTAGGTTGCGCAGCGCCCGGCTAAGCGCCAGCCGCCTCGTGCGCACTTGTACCGGCTCGGTATCCCCAACCTCCACGTCGAGACCTTGATTGCGCAGCTCCTCGGCCGTCTCGCGCACAAACGCTGCCAGATCGATATCCTGCGGCGGCGCCTTGTCGGACTCATCGCGCACCAGCTCAATGGCGCTGTCGGCGATGCGCTCCAATTCGTCGAGATCGCGCAACCACGCCTCCTTCTCTTCCGCATTCGCAACGAACTCTGCGCGCAGCCGCAGCCGCGTAATCGGCGTACGCAAATCGTGCCCGGCCGCCGCAACGAGGCGCATGCGGCTCTCCATGGCCGATCGCAAGCGCGCCGACAGAAGATTGAGCGCCCGCGCCGTTGCCCGCACCTCGGCCGGCCCCTGCTCGGGCAACTCCGCCAGGATGGCATCAGGGCCAACTGCCTCGACGGCATTCTCCAGCAGCACCAGTGGCCGCACCATGCGATTTGCCACGAACACCGCGATAGTCGCCGCGCCGAAGGTCAGAAGCGACAGCCATTTACCCATCACGCCCCAGCCTGCTCCTGGCGGCGGGAGATCGGGAAGTGGCATCGTCAGCCAACCTTTTCCTTCTATTCGCGCAGCGACAAAGCTTGGCTGTTCGCGGCCACCTCTGTAGGCGCGGACGTCGAGCGATGATCCGCGTTGGCGCAGCTCTTCCTGCAGCTTATCCGTGATGAACGGGTCTAACATCCCGTCTGGTAGCGTATGCTTAAGCGGCAAAACGCCTGGTGCTTCCGCAGCACGCGCCAGCATCTCGATCACTTCGGCAACCGGCTGGATCGAGTGCCGTTGCCCTGGCGGCGGCCCGAGGAAATATACCATCACGGCGGTCAGCAACCCCACGACGGCGACGATCACCACGACGAGCAGCATCGCCAACTTCACACGTAGTGAGTTCATGCGCCCGCGTCCGTGACATCCACCTTGGCGGCAAGTTGATATCCGCCATTGCGCACTGTCTTGAACAGCTGACCGGAGCCCCCGTCGCCAAGCTTCTTGCGCAACCGGCTCATCAGCACATCGATCGACCTATCGAGTGCATTGCCATCGCGCCCACGCGTCAAGTCGAGAAGCTGGTCACGCGACAGCACGCGTCCAGGCCGCTGCAAAAACGTTTGCAGCAGGTCGAATTCCGCGCCTGTCAGATCAATGCTTTCCCCCTGCGGATCAACGACGCGCCGCAGATGAGAATCGGCTGTGAAACCGTCGAACCGATACACCTTACCTTCACTGATGGGGTCCGTGCCGCCCTGACGCCGAAGCACGGCCCGGATGCGTGCACTGAGCTCGCGCGGATTGAACGGCTTGCCCAGGTAGTCATCGGCACCGATCTCAAGACCCACTATGCGGTCGACATCTTCCTTCAGCGCTGTGAGTAGGATGATCGGCACGCTTGATCGCTGGGCCCTCAAGTCGCGACAGACTTCGAGACCTGATCCATCGGGGAGCATGACATCCAGCACGACGAGATCGATCTGGCCATTACTCAGGCGATCGCGCATCTCATGGCAATTCGCGGCGAGCTGCACGCGGAAGCCCTGCCCCTCGAGGTAGCGCGCCAACAACTTGCGGATTTCCGCATCGTCATCAACGACCAGAATCTGAGCTGCACTCGTAGTCATCGTCTCGAACATCATCTCCACCAACCGTAGATACCCGGACGGGATGTGGCGAGCGAGGGGCATTTTGTAACGAACCGTGTGGCCCCGGCGATCGGCAACGTTTCGACACAAATTTGCCGTTCCGCGAAATGTTCGGACACACCAGGACGAACCCGGGAAAACAAAGCGCAGTACTTCAGTGGGGTGCCAACGTTAAGGAAGCCCGCTATGTACCGCACACCCTTGCTGGCCCGGTTAGCCTTCGTGGCGAGCCTGCCGCTGTTCACCCCGCCCGCCTGGGGACAGACGCCGTCATCACCTTCAGCCGACGAATCTCCCGCTGTCGTCGCCCGCGCTGAAACGGACGAGCGCAATCTCCTGGCACAGGCACCTCCCCCCGGCCGGCCCGACGCGGGGCCATCAGCGAAGATGCCGGGCCCTTCGAGCTTTGAGCGCGGCCCTGGCGTCCCCGGGCCGATGGCAAATCCGATGATGGCCGCTGGAGCACCTGCAAAAGGCCCGCATCGCGGCCCTCCGCCGAACATCGCCGAGCACCTCTCACGCCTCGAAGTCGAACTCGGAATTCGTTCCGCTCAGTTGGACGCGTGGCGCGACTTCACCGACGCGATGATCAGCGTGATGCAGCCGCCGAAGCCTCCGCACCCAGAGCACGCCGTTCAGGGCTCCGACGCACCGAAAGCGGCACGCGCACCGTTCGAGATGGTGCAGCGGATCGCCGACGACAACATCGAGCGCGGCCACAGCGCTGAAGCTCTAAAGCGCGCAATCGAAAGTCTCCGCACCAAGCTCACGCCGGATCAGCTGCAGAAGCTGGCGCTTATCGAAGCACGCATGGCGCCACCAGCACCTCCCGGTCCTCCACACGGCGGTTTTGGCGACAATGGCCCCCCGTTGCCGCCACCCGGGCGTTAGTGCCCGGCGGGGCGGCGATAATTGCCGCCCCGACAACTTCTCGCGAGATGGTCAGGCAAATCTGAAGGCAACTTCATGGCTCACAGCATACCCGAGCGTCTAGCTATCCTCATCGACGGCCCCAGCTTGGAACGGGCCGCAAAAGCGCTGAAGCTCGACATCGACTACAAGCGCTTGCTGGCGATGTTCCAGCAGCGTGGCTATCTCGTCCGAGCGCACTACTACGCGGCACTTTCGCCTGACCGCGCTCAAAGCACTTTGCGACCCCTGCTCGATTGGCTCAGCTACAACGGCTTCTCCGTCATCAGCCGGATCGCCAAGGACCTTACCACCGCCGGCTGTCAAAGCGCGATCGCAGTGGACTTGGCGGTCGACGCAATGCTGATCTCCGATCGCATCGATCACTTCGTGCTGTTCACCGGATCGTCCGACTTCGTCCCGCTGCTGGCGGCTCTTCAGGGTAAGGCGCGGCGTGTCACAATCGTTTCGACGCTGCGCGCCGAGCCCCTACTTGCGGATGACCTACGTCGCCAGGCCGATTATTTCCTCGAGCTGGACGACCTGCGCCCCATCATCGGCCGGGAGGAGCGACGCGAGGAAAGACGGCCTATAAACGGACGCCGTCCTGAGATGCCCGAAAATACAGCGACTGAGAGGCCATAGAAGAACACGCCGCAAGACGTGCGGCATTTCAGCTAGGCCACAAACAACCGTCATCCAACTTACCAAATTCTGAGGCTCTGCTGCCCAACGCTTCGTGCACCGGCAGAGCACAGACGAAAGGTGAGGTATCCGATGACGGCAATTGTTGATCTCGCAGGCAAGCGCGGCCTCGTCGTCGGCATCGCCAATGAACACAGCATCGCTGCCGGCTGCGCGCGGGCGTTCCGCGAAGCCGGCGCCGATCTGGCCGTCACCTATCTCAACGAAAAAGCCGAACCGTTCGTGCGCCCTGTCGCCGACGAATTGTCCGCCGAGCTAGTCGGGCCGTGCGACGTTCGCGTCCCGGGCGAACTCGAAGCCGTGTTCGACGGCATCACAAAACGCTGGGGCGGGCTCGACTTTCTGCTGCACTCCATCGCGTTCGCCCCACGCGAGGACCTGCACACGTCGCTGGTCAACTGCTCTGCCGAAGGCTTCGCAACGGCGATGAACGTTTCGTGTCACTCATTCATCCGCATGGCGAAGCTCTCCACCCCGCTGATGATCAACGGCGGCTGCCTCATGACAGTCTCGTTCTATGGCGCCGACAAGGTCGTCGAGAACTACAACTTGATGGGCCCGGTGAAGGCCGCCCTGGAATCGAGCGTCCGCTATCTAGCCGCCGATCTTGCCGGCAAGTCCATCCGCGTCCATGCCATCTCCGCCGGTCCGGTGAAGACGCGCGCCGCATCCGGCATCGAGCGATTTGATGAGCTGCTGGACGAGGTACGCAAGCACACTCCGGCAAAGAAGCTCGTCAGCATCGAAGAGATCGGCAAGGTCGCAGCATTCCTTGCCAGCGACGCCGGCTCTCCGCTCACTGGTTCGGTGACCTACGCCGACGCAGGCTTTCACATCATGGCGTGATGCAAGATCAGCGATGTATGAACCGTCACCGCCATGGTTTCGGCTGCGTCACAGCCTTGAAGGTTCCCATTCACTCGAAATAAATGCGGTTGCCACGCCAACGCGACAACATCATTCGAGTGTCGCTGACCCTGAATCAACATTGACCCGGATGCGCATCGGATCACCTGGGGCCGAGTCCGCGACATCGTTGAAAACCCGTGTCGGGATGGTGATTAGCAGACCCTTGGCCGGATCCTCCTCGGCGGTCGCTTCATCGAGTTGGATCGACGCGACGCCGACGACCGCCATGCATTTGCTGCCGCCCGCCTCGTCGCTGACATCGGGCATGACGATCGCTACGCCCGCCGCGCAGCACACAGGTTCCACTGTGTCGACCGAGTAGACACTGATGGAATCGTCTTTGAAGGTGCGGCTATGCTTTGCAGCCGGAGCGATCAGATCCTCCAGCCCGATGTGCGCTTCGTCGCAACTCTTCACCTCCAGAGCGGCCGCCGGAGCAGCGAGCGCCAAGCCACAAACCAAAACCCCCGCCCCCCGCGAGAAGCTGGCGATCAAACCACGCTGCATGGCGCTGAACCTCAATGTCAGGCGCTGGCGGCAGCCGGAGAATTCTCGGGCTGCGTCCCTTCGCCGGCGTCTTCGCTGAGCCGCGCCATAACCTCGTTGGTGAGGTTGCGAACCGCCGTTCCCACCTGCCCCGGATACTTCGCCAGATAGCTACGCTCATAGGTCTGGAAATTGGCTGCGTCCTGCAGCGCAGGCATCCGCGGGATCGCCTGCGCGAAGCAGGCGTTGTCCGGGTTGTCCTGCAGCCAGCGGTGATATTCCTCGTCGGAGACCGAATTCTGCTCCTTCATGTTGACGATGACGCCGAGGTTCTGCGCAAACCCCATCTCGGGATTGAGGCTCTTGAAGCGGCGGAACACCTCGAGCCCGCACACGGACACATAGTCCGCCTTTGTCGGCGAGATGTGATAGTCGGCCTCGCGCAGCCAGCACTCCGTCAGAACCGACAGCCCCGGAGGGCAGTCGATCAGCACAATGTCGAACACGCGTCGCACACCGTTGAGCAATTCGCCGATCACCTCGCGCAGGCGCGCATGCAGGTTCTCCTTCGAGACCTCCCGCTCCAGCAGCGTGAGTTGCATATCGCTCGGCAACAGGAACACCGAGCGCGCGTCATCGACGTCCGAGACATTGCGCACGATGAACTTCGGCCAATCGATCACCTGGTTCTTGAGCACGCGGCCGTGGAGATAGTCGACGATCGTCGCCCCTTCGCTCTGCAGCTTATAGAGGCTCGAAACGCTCATCAGCATGCTGGAGACGCTGGCCTGGGCGTCGCTGTCGATCACCAATACGTTCTTGCGGTGGTATGCCGAAATCGTCTCGGCGAGGGCTAGAACCAGCGTCGACTTCCCGACGCCGCCCTTGGTGTTCATCACTGCGATCGAGTTGCGCATGCTGTCTGGACTTCCCCACCCGGCCCCTCGGCACTCCGGTCCTGGAGCACCCAACCACCTTGCATTGCGCGGGAATATGGCAACCATGGGAACGCACCACAATCGCGCCGCACGACGCACGCAACTTCGTGGCGCCAGATAGCCTCCTGTAAACCGTCGCCGGACGAACCGCGGGCACCATTGTCCCGCCCTTAACCTTCACTAGAGGTAATCTCGCCGTCTCATCCCTTGGAGGCCCTTTAGTCATGGCTCACACGCAGGCGCTTCGTCTCGCGCGCCCCATCGCAGCGATTCTCTTTGCCGCTATCTCGCTCTCGCTGGCCGGGTGCGGAATCAACACCATCCCCACCTACGAGCAGAACGCGAAAGCCGCCTGGTCAGAGGTCCTCAACCAGTATAAGCGCCGCGCCGACCTCATCCCGAACCTGGTCGAGACCGTCAAAGGCTTTGCCGATCAGGAGCGCACGGTCCTGACCGATGTCGTCGAGGCCCGCGCCAAGGCAACGCAGGTGCAGGCCAACATACCGGCCGACATCCTCACCAACCCCGAGGCCATGCAGAAATTCCAGGATGCGCAGAACCAGTTGGGCGGCGCGCTAGGTCGTCTGCTCGCTGTCGTCGAGCGCTATCCGGACATCAAGTCGGGCCAGAACTTCCTCGCCCTGCAGAGCCAGATCGAAGGCACTGAGAACCGCATCGCCATCGCGCGGCGCGACTATATCCAGTCGGTACGCGCCTATAACACTGAGATCACCACGTTCCCCGGTCGCATCTGGCGCGCCGTGATGTATCCCTCAGCGAAGGAAATGGCGACGTTCGACATCCCTGCCGAGGAAATGAAAGCGCCCAAGGTCGACTTCGGCACCAAAAAGTAAATGGCTCGCCGCTGAGCGGTTTGGAGGCGTCTGATGATGCCCGCCACCTGGAGTGCTCGGCTGTCGCCGATGGCTGAGCATTCCCTTGCGACATTGCTATTAGCGACGCTGCTCCTATTGGCAGCGCCGCTGATCGCTGTGGCCGAGCCGACGTTCCCGGCACTCACCGGCCGCATCGTTGACGAGGCCGGTCTGCTCTCGCCTGAGCAGCGAGCCGCGATTGAAGCGCAGCTCACCGAGCTCGAGCAGAAATCGACCGATCAGCTCGCCGTCGTCACACTCAACTCGTTGCAGGGCTACCCCATCGAGGATTTCGGCTATCAGCTCGGCCGCAAGTGGGGCTTCGGTCAGAAGGGCAAGGACAACGGCGTCCTTCTCATCGTCGCCCCCAATGAGCGCAAAGTGCGCATCGAGGTTGGTCGCGGTCTCGAACCGCAGCTCACCGACGCCATGTCCAAGCTCATCATCGAGAATGCGATCATCCCTCAGTTTCGCCGCGGCGATTACGCGGCGGGGATCGCCGCCGGCGTGCGCGACATCAAGGATGTGGTGCTCGGCGACGCCGAGGAAGTGAAACAGCGCGCCCACAAGGCTTCCGACGAGCTGGACTTCTGGCAGATGATGTTGATCCTTTTCTGGATCGGCGTCGCAATGTTCGTACTTTTCGCAGTCGTCCAGTCCGTAAATCAGCAAGCTCAGCAGGCCGCAGCCGGTCGAGGCCCGCAGCGACGACGCGGACCTGTCTTCTATCCCGTCGACTCCGGCAGCTGGGGCGGCGGCTGGTCGGGCGGCGGAGGAGGCGGTGGCTGGTCGGGAGGTGGCGGTGACTTTGGCGGCGGCGGCTCCTCGGGAAGCTGGTGATGCAGCGTGAATCAGCAGACGCCCAGAAGGCCCATTTGTGGAAGCCCAACGATGAGACTGTTCTCCATGGCTGACGAAGCGCGAATCTCAGCGGCGATCGCCGATGCCGAACAGCGCACGTCTGGCGAAATTGTCGTCGTCGTCGCCGCGCAAAGCGACGGCTATCACTATGTGCCTCCGCTCATTGCCGGCATTGTCAGCCTGTTCGTGCCCTGGGTGCTGATCTACTTCACGCAGCTATCCATAGTGCAGATCTACCTCGTGCAGCTCGCCGTGTTTGCCATCGTCACGGCCGCGCTGATGCCGCTCCGGGTCCGAACAGCGCTGGTTCCTGCCAGCATCAAGCGCATGCACGCACACCGCCGCGCCGTCGAGCAATTCCTCGCCCAGAACCTCCACACCACCGGCGGCCGCACCGGCGTGCTGCTCTTTGTCTCCGTGGCCGAGCGTTATGCCGAGATCATCGCCGACCAGGCCATCGACGCAAAAGTGCCGGACGGCACTTGGCAGGCGATCATTGACGACCTGACTGCCGCGATCGGCGCGGGCCAGCCCACTGAGGGCTTTGTCGCCGCCATTGGAGCCATCGGCACCGCCCTCGCAGCCCATTTCCCGCCCGGCACCAACGACCCCAACGAGCTCCCGGACCACCTCATCATCCTTCAGTAGGCCCAATCCGCCGGGCGTCGAGGCGACGCCGCCCCTGCCATTATTCCGTGCTATAGGGCGGGCGCCGGGGCACCTGGATGGGGAACTGAACCGTGGATATGGCAACGACCGCTCACTCTGCTGCCGAAGTAAAGCAGCGGGCGCCGCTCAAGGCGCGCGTCTCCTGGATGCTGTTCGATTGGGCGGTGCAGCCCTTCTACACCTTGATCCTGACATTCCTTTTCGCGCCCTACTTCGCCAACGTCGTCGTCGGCAACGGCCCGCAGGGGCAGTCCCTATGGGGCTACGGCGCCGCCATCGCCGGCATCTTCATCGCCCTCGGCAGCCCCTTCCTCGGCGCCTTCGCCGATGGGCGCGGCCACCGCAAACCTTGGATCGCCCTTTTCTCGGTCATCCTCGCTGCCGCGATGTCGACGCTCTGGATCGCCACACCCGCCGCACCGAGTTCGACGATCTTCATCGTCCTCTTCGCGTTCGTCTGCGCCACCGTCTGCGCCGAGTACACGGCCGTCTTCACCAACGCCTTCATGCCGAGCCTTGCCCCGCAGAGCGAGCTTGGCCGCCTATCTGGCGCCGGCTGGGCCTGCGGCTACTTCGGCGGCCTCGCCAGCCTCTTTCTTGTCGCCGGACTGATCGTTCCCGTCGACGGCTCGGGGAAGACGTTGCTTGGTCTTTCGCCGCTTCTGTCCCTCGACATCGCAGCGCGCGAAGGCGACCGCATCGTCGGCCCGCTCTCCGCGCTCTGGTACCTCGTCTTCATGATCCCGTTCTTCCTGTTCGTGCCCGACGTCCGCCAGAAGCGCGTCAGCGATGGTCGCCACGCCACCGCCGAGCTTTGGGACACCGTCCGTGCGCTGCCGCACAACCGGGACATGATGCTCTTTCTCATCGCTCGCATGATCTACACCGACGGCCTTACGGCTATCTTCACCTTCGGCGGCATCTATGGTGCGGGCGTCTTCGGCTGGGGTCCGCTCGAGCTTGGTCTCTTCGGCATCATCCTGACCCTGGTCGGCGCGTTCGGCGCGCTCCTCGGTGGCGTCATCGACGACCGCATCAGCGCCAAGTTCGTGATCGTGTCAGCGCTTATAGTCTTGCTCTTCGGCGCCATCGGCATTCTTTCAGTCGACAAGGATCACGTTTTCTTCTTCGTAGACGTCGCCCCGAAGCTTGCCGACTCCGCGCCCTTCTCATCGGCCGGCGAGCGAGTATTCCTCGCCTTCGCTATCATCGTCGGTCTCGTCTCGGCGCCAGTGCAGTCTTCCAGTCGCTCGCTGCTCGCCCGCCTCGCCCCGCCCGAGAAGATCACGCAATACTTCGGCCTCTTCGCCTTCTCGGGGAAGGTTACCGCCTTCATGGCGCCCCTGCTCGTGGCCCTCGTCACGACGCTCTCTGACAGCCAGCGGCTCGGCATGTCGGCCATCGCGCTGTTCCTGATCGTCGGGATCGTATTGATGCTGCCCGTGCGCCAGCCGACCGCGGCATCTAGTGCCCAGTGACGTCGACCCCCATCTTTCGGGGTAACAACACCGCTTCGCATCACGACAAGGAGTGATTGCAGATGACCCGCCCTCTTCCGTTCTTGGCCGCCCTGCTGATGTTGCCGGCAGCGGCCGCCGTCGCCGCAGAGAGCACCGCCGCGCCGGAAAACCCTCCTAAGGTCGAGGAAACCGAGCCGCCCGCGCCGCCTCAGCGCAGCGCCGGCGAAGTAATTGACGACGCCAAGGATGCCACCAGCGCAGCCATCGACGCCGCCAAGGACGCCATCCTCAAGGCGATCGATGCCGCGAAGGAGCACGCAGGCGCCGGCATCGAAAAAGGCAAAGAGCAAAGCGGCAAGGCAATCGACGAGGCGAAGGAGTCGACGAAGCTTCTCGACAAGGCAGCGGAGGCCGCCCGCGAGGTTCTCGACAAGGCCAAGAAGGCAACCGCTGAGGTGCTCGACAAGGCGAAGGAAGCGGCCGACGAGTTGAGCAAGGACGCGCAGAAGCCAACAGACGAAACGCCCGCCCCAAAGGAAGAGGGCCCGCGCGATCAGCACGAGCCCTCAACCAAGTCACAGTGGCACTAAGCGCCTGATATCACGACAAGATCGCCCCGATGGTTAGGGCGACGGTGCCGGCTCACTCGGGGCTGGCGCCGGTTCAGCCGGCGGCGTTGCTGGCTCAGCGGCCGGAGCAGCGGGCTCGCTCGGTGTTGCAGGAGCAGCCTCAGCCGGCGGCGTAGCTTCACTCGGAGCAGCCGGCGTCTCTGCGGCTGGTGCCGGAGCAGGCTCTGCAGGAGCAGCAGGTGCCGGTTCAGCCGCAGGTGCTGGCGCGGCAGGTTCGGTCGGAGCTGCAGCAGGCGCAGCCTCGTGCGGAGCAGGCAATGGCGTATAGACGTAGACGATGCCGGCAATGATGGCGGCAACGATGATGACGAAAATGATCACGCGGACGATAGAGTTCACAGCGGTGGTCCCCCAAATGCTGGATGGATGGGCGGTTAACCTTAGGGCCAATACTCAAAAACAACAACAAAGTGCGACGATTGCGTCGATCATCTTGCCGGACGTTCCGCAATCATGAACCACGACGGTCCCATCAAAGGGTCGTTCCAGACCCGTTTCCATTTGAAGCCGGCCTTCTCGTAGGCCCGCACGGCCCGCTCATTGCGTATGGACGGGAACACGCAGACGAAGGTCGCAAGCGTCGTACTGAACACCTCTTCCTTCAATTTCGCCAAGGCCACGTGGCCCACGCCACGGCCGCGATGTTCTTCAGACGCAATGAATAAATCGAGGTCCCAAGTGCCCGGCTCCAGATCGTCAGGCAGCTCCTCGCCCCAAATTGTGGCGTCGACCGCGTGCGCGTAGCCGACGGGCTTTCCGTCCGCCTCGATGATCCGCGACAGCGCGTGCCCCGACCCGAGAGCGATGTTCACCTCGGCCTCGGTTGCCGACCGAGGCCCCCACCAGGCTTCGATGTCGGGCCGTGCCAGCCACGAGCGGATCAAGTCCCAGTCGCCGCGGTGCGCCGGGCGTAAGCGGACGATAGCCTCGCCGCTCTCGCTCATATCAATGCCGGAAGTGCCGCATGCCGGTGAACACCATCGCGAGACCCTTCTCGTCCGCGGCGGCAATCACCTCTTCATCGCGCATCGAGCCGCCCGGCTGAATGACGGCCGTGGCGCCCGCCTCGGCCGCCGTCAGCAAGCCATCCGCAAACGGGAAGAAGGCATCCGAGGCCACGACCGACCCGCGCGTCAGTGGCTCGGACAAGCCGAGTGCGGCCGCGGCATCCGCCGCCTTGGACGCGGCGATGCGCGAGGAATCCACCCGGCTCATCTGCCCAGCACCAATCCCGACAGTCGCCCCATCCTTCACGTAAACGATGGCATTCGACTTGACGTGCTTTGCCACCTTGAACGCGAACAGCAGATCGGCCAGCTCCTGTGCACTCGGCGCACGCTTGGTCACAACCTTGAGATCGCCCGCGGTGATCACGCCATTGTCGCGCGACTGCACCAGCAGTCCGCCCGCCAGCGACTTGACGAACGTGCCAGCCGCGCGCGGATCGGGAAGACCATCCGTCGTCAACAGTCGCAGGTTCTTCTTTGCCGCGAAGATCGCCTTCGCTTCCTCGCTCGCTGCGGGCGCAATCACCACCTCGGTGAAGATCTTGGTGATCTCCTCCGCAGCCTCCGCATCGATCGGACCGTTGAGAGCAATGATCCCACCAAAAGCGCTGACGGAATCGCAGCGCAGCGCTTTGAGATAAGCGTCCTTCAAGCTCTCGCCGGTCGCCACGCCACACGGATTGGCGTGCTTGATGATCGCCACCGCCGGCTTGTCGACACCGAACTCCGCAACGAGCTCGAACGCCGCGTCCGTATCGTTGAGGTTGTTGTAGGAGAGCTCCTTGCCCTGATGCTGCTGAGCCGAAGCAACCCCCGGACGCACATCGCCCGACGCATAAAATGCCGCCTGCTGATGCGGGTTCTCGCCGTAGCGAAGCGGCAGCTTCAGCCTTCCGCCAAATGAACGCCACGCCGGCATCTCATCGCCCACCTCTTTGGCGAACCACTGGCTGATCGCCGCATCGTAAGCCGCCGTGCGCGCATACGCTTTGGCCGCCAGCTTCCGGCGTAGCTCCAGCGTCGTCGCACCATCGTTGGCGCGCATCGCGTCGAGCACCGCTTCATAGTCAGCCGGCTCCACTACAACGGTCACGCCCGCATGGTTCTTCGCCGCGCCTCGGATCAACGCCGGCCCGCCGATGTCGATGTTCTCGATGCAGTCGTCGAAGCCGGCACCTTTCGCCACCGTTGCCTCGAACGGATAAAGATTGACCACCAGAAGATCGATCGGTGCGATGCCGTGCGCGGCCACCTGGGCCTCGTGATCAGCATCACCGCGGATCGCCAGCAGACCCCCGTGCACAGCTGGATGTAGCGTCTTCACCCGCCCGTCGAGCATCTCCGGGAATCCGGTGACCTCGGACACGTCCTTTACCGCAAGCCCAGCTTCGCGCAGCGCCGCCGAGGTCCCGCCCGTCGAGATCAGCTCCACGCCCATGTCGACCAGCGCACGCGCAAACGGAATCAGCCCCGACTTGTCGGAGACAGAAAGAAGCGCGCGGGAAACGCGCGGGGCAGTCGTCATTCCAGATTTCCTTCCGGCAGTCGCTCGGCGACCCAATTCACTTCCGTTTCCCCGAAGGTCACACCACGCAGCACAATCTGCTGCCGCGGCCGGGGTCCGGCATTTTCAGCGAAATATACGCTCTCTTCGATGCTGAGCGCAGCGCCCTCGACGCTGAAACGCCAGCGCTGGCCGCCGGGCAGCGTTATAACGGCCTCGTCGAACGCGTCGCCGCGGCCACAGCGCGCACTCGGCGTTAGATGGAAATGGATTGCGAACGGCAGATCGACGCGCAAGCGGATTTTACCATTGAGCCCATCCAGTCGGTCACGACCCTGAAGCCGCAGGCCATCCGCTGAAAGCTCCAGCCGCCGGCTGTGTATGAGCTCATGCCGCCGGTAATAGCCATCGTGGCTGGCCTCGAGAACGACGCCATCGCCCGCCTCCAAATGCCACTCGACCCGCTCGGGATAGCGCATGGGCGGAGCGCCGGTCAGCGCTTCGATCTTTCGATGCGTAATGAGCCGCGAGGACGACGTCTCCGCTAGCACCAGCGCGTTGTGGCTCGCACTCGCCCGCGCTGCTGGAAACCAGTCGCCAGCCGCAGCCCCCGGCAAACCGCCGTTGACGAACAACAGCTCTCGCCCGTCGCTCATTTCGAACGACAGACAACCCGCCTGCGCGCTGCAAGACAGAGCGAGCGGCGGCGGCCGGCCGACATCGGCGACGATGGTTGTGGCTCCACATTCCATGCGCGCATAACCCGATGCGCGCGCCTCGCTCAGCGGGGCCAGCGAGCCATCGTCATACGCAGCAACGGTCGCGAGCGCCGCCGCTTCTGAGCACCCAACGCCGTTGAACCGCGCCAGCATACCATCACCCAGACGCAGATAACGCAGCATCGGCAGCATGTGCTCGAGCGTCTCGCTCGCCCCAAGTGGCAATTTACGATCGCGCGCGGTGAAGCACTGGCATAGCGGCAGCAGATCAAGCAGCAGCTCTACCAGCAGAGCCGGGTTGCGCGTGATGTGTCCGCCATCGGCCAACACCTGCCACGAAAGCTCCGCCACCAGGTTAGCTTCAACATCGCGCAGCTTCTTGTCGTGCCCCGCCAGCGACAGCGCCGCAAATGCCAGCGCCATGACAGCGAGCAGCCGCTCGTATCCAGCCGGTGCCTCGCGCCACGTCGATGACAAATGCGCAAGTTGCCGCCCGAGGCTGCGGGTAATGGCCCCGTAGGTTTCGGGGTCGGCATCTTCCAAGAGGAAATTTGCGTGCGACAACCACGAGATCAGCCGGCGTGCGCTCACTGCAGGATCCGCCGCCACCCCCGTGCGCGAGTGCCCGAAGCGCAGCGTCCATTCGAGGGCCAACCGACGCCCAGCCAGGCGTGCTTCTTCGCTGCCCACCGCATCGAGATTGCGCAGCCACCCGAACCCATGCAGCTCGCGCGCCCACGCCGCGTTCGGCGCATCCGCCTCGAACGGCGAGCGTCCCTTGAGCAGCACGAGGCTTCCGGCGAGACCGAACTGCCCATGCTCCAGCTCCGTCCAGAAGCTCGGATCGGCGGTACGCAGGTCTTGGGGCACGATGAGCAGATGCTCGACCGGCCTCCTCGCCGTGACCCAACGCTTCAGCGGCGTTCCGATGACGCTGGCGAACCCCGGCCGCTTGCCGCTCTCGTCCACCGCGAGCGCAGCCTTGCGCAGCCGCTCCTTGAGCGTCAGTTCAGCCATGCGAGCCCCGCAGCGCCCACCCGGCTCGGGCAGGCCTCGATGTGTCTACCACCATAGGTTCGGGTTAACGCCGCTCACCGGCCAACACAAGGCGCGGACGTCCTATGTCTGTGCGCAGATTGCGATTGGCTGCGGATCAACCGTTGAGAACGAGCCGCGCGGCGTAAAAGCCGTCGAGCCCGGACATCTCCGGCTGTGCAAAAGACAGCTGCGAGGGGAGCGTGCGCAGATCGCCGTCGCGCGTCAGCCACTCTGGCTCGACCCCTGATTCGCCCGCCACGATCGCCCGGCGTTTGAAGTTGGGATGACGCTCGAGAAAGCGAACAATTTGATTCGCACCCTCTTCCGGCTCCAAAGAGCACGTGCAGTAGAGTAGCGTGCCACCTGGCGCCAGCATCCCCGCTGCATTGTCAAGCAACCGGCTCTGGATCTCTGCCAGCGCGGCGACATCCTCGGGCCGCTTCAGCCGCAGAATGTCCGGATGCCGGCGGATGGTGCCGGTCGCCGTGCATGGCGCATCGAGCAACACCGCATCGAAACGACTCTCGGGCAACCACGTTCCCGCATCGGCCTCGACCAGCTCCGCGCTGAGCTGCAGTCGTTCGAGATTCGCGCGCAAGCGCTGCAGCCGCGCCCCCACGAGATCGAGCGCGGTGACACGCGCCCCGGCGGCAGCGAGCTGTGCTGTCTTTCCGCCCGGAGCCGCGCACAGGTCGACGACCGACTTATCCGCCACATCGCCGAGAAGTCGCGCCGGCAACGCTGCGGCCGCATCCTGCACCCACCACGCGCCTTCCGCGAATCCCGGCAGGGCATCGACGCGCCCTCCCGCTGCAAGTCGCACCGAGCCTGTCGGC
This sequence comes from Hyphomicrobium sp. 1Nfss2.1, assembly GCF_965243865.1. Classification (GTDB taxonomy): domain Bacteria; phylum Pseudomonadota; class Alphaproteobacteria; order Rhizobiales; family Hyphomicrobiaceae; genus Hyphomicrobium_A. The sequence continues at coordinate 2,255,452 of NZ_OZ251603.1, forward strand.
AGAAGTGTGCCGCCAAGACGCTCGGCCCACACTTCCGGCTCTGATTTGACGCTGACGTCCAGGGGCGCTTCGTTCAGCGAGGCGCCTGCGATCGCCCGCGCCGCTTCCGAGCCGTAAGCAGCCGTCCAGCGCTGCAACATCCACGCTGGGATGTTGAGCGCTACGGCGTCCTGCTGCTCCAGCGCCGCTTTCCCTTCGCGGCCCGCACGCCGAAGCAACGCGTTGACCAGCTTGTCATAACGGCCCGCATGGCGATCCCGCCGCGCTTGCTCGACTGCGAGCCCAACCGCCGCGTGCGGCGGTGTATCGAGAAACAAAAGTTGCGCCGCACCCGACAACAGGATCGGCCATAGCGCGCCCTGCTTCTTCGGCAGCGGCTTTTCCAGATAGCTGTTGAGGATGGCTTCGAGCTGGCCCAGACGCCGCAGCACCGTCGCCGCGATCAGACGCGCCAGCGCCCGATCGCGCGGCTCCAATGTGCTCGCCTGAAGATCTTTCGCTATGGCCCCGTCGAATGCATGCCCCTCGTTCAGCACCGAGCTCAGCAGGCGCACGGCCGCCTCGCGCGCGGGCAAGCCCGGCAGCGGCGGTGCGCTCTGTTTCGATTGTCGAGGCTGCGAATGGGCACGCCGCGGTTTCGGAATGATCGACGTGCCGCCCTTTGTCACTTGCATCAACCCCACGGACCGCGCGACGCCGAGCGCGCATCCTGCGACCACGGCCCGTCGAACGTGTCGCCCGGGTCATCGCCGCGCGGCACAGCCGTCTGCCCCATCTGCCGCGCCAATGCCTCCAGCGCCGCGATGCGGTTCTCCGTGTTGGGATGCGTCGAGAACAAATTGTCGACGCCGCGCCCTGACAGCGGATTGATGATGAACAGCGAGGCCGTCGCCGGGGCAGCCTCCGCCTCCTCGTTGGGTATGCGGTGAGCATAGCCCTGAATCTTCGACAGCGCCGACGCCAGCGACAGCGGGCTGCCGGAAATCTCCGCACCGTTGCGGTCGGCAACATATTCGCGCGAGCGGCTGATCGCCATCTGCACCAGCATCGCTGCCAACGGCGCTAGGAAAATCGCCACCAGCGATCCGATCACGCCCGGACCCGAATTGCCGTCGCGGTTGCCGCCGAACAGCATGCCGAATTGCATGTACTGCGCCAGCATGGAAATGGCACCGCCGATCGCCGCCGCGATGGTCATCGTTAGCGTGTCGTGGTTCTTGATGTGCGCCAGCTCGTGCGCCATCACACCCGCCAGCTCGTCAGGCCGCATGGCCTGCAGAAGGCCGGTCGAAGCGCACACCGCAGCATTCGCCGGATTGCGGCCCGTCGCGAATGCATTCGGCTGCGGGCTGTCCATGATGTAGACGCGCGGCATCGGAAGCCCGGCACGCCGCGCCAGATCCCGCACGATCCCGTAATATTCCGGCGCTGTCCGCTCGTCGACCTCGTGCGCGCCATACATGCGCAGCACCATCTTGTCGGAGTTCCAGTAGCTAAAGAAGTTCATCCCCATCGCCAGGATGAACGCGAACACCATACCGGTCTGTCCGCCGACCAAAGCGCCCAGCGCCACGAAGATCGCGGTCAGTACCGCGAGAAGCATGGCAGTCTTGACGTAGTTCATTGTTGTCGCAGCTCCGCCTTCAGCAACCAGAGAGATGCTATATGGAGAGGGAGTTTGGCAACCGCCAGTCCCGGCCATCAGTCCCGATAGAGGCCCAACTTCGAGACATGAGCACAAACACGGATAAGCGACCGTTGACGCCCGCTGCCCAGCGCGCCCTGGCTGAGGCAGAGGCTCGCCGCAAGGCACGCGAAGAAAACCAAAAAAAGCCCGCCCCCGAGGTTGGTGGCCGCGACGGCCCCGACCCCGCCCGCTACGGCGACTGGGAAAAAGGCGGCATCGCCTCCGACTTCTGACATCACTCTGTCTCGGCGGCGGTCGTCTCCATTGTTGGCGGCCCGCGCCAAAGGCTGTAGTCAATCGTTAACAGCCTTCAGGAATACCCCATGCGCCGCCGCGGCCTGACCTTCCTTCGCGCCTGTCTTGCCCTGCTGCTGGCGCTCGTCGTCTTCGCCGCGTTCTGGTTCGGCCTGGTGCCGCAGCGTTACGCGCCGTTCGCCCCCATCTCCCTCGACGACCCGCCGCACTGGTTCGTCGACTTCAGGCTCGCCGCTCTCCGCCGCGATCCGCAGCAATGCCGCGCTGTCCTAAAAGCCCCGCACATCCTGGCGACCCCCATTGCCGATAAGGTTCAGTCCAACGGCTGCGGTTGGACCAATGCCGTGCGCGTCTCCAAAGTCGCCGGCGCAGAGATCGGACTTGGGCAGCTCACGTGCGAAGCCGCGACTGCACTTGCGCTATGGATGGAGTACGGCGTCCAGCCGCTCGCCAACCAGATGTTCAGCAGCCGCGTCGCCTGGGTGCAGGACATGGGCACTTACAACTGCCGAAACATCATCGGCAACAAGCGCTGGATCAACATGCGCAGCCAGCACTCGTTGGCCAACGCCGTCGACATCGGCGCCTTTCGCCTTGAGAACGGCAAGCAGATGAGCATCACTGCCGACTATAAGCGTGACACTCCGGAAGGCCGCTTTCTGCGCGAAGCTCACCGCCGCGCCTGCTACTATTTCCGCGTCGCGCTCGGTCCTGAGTTCAACGAGGCGCATCACGACCATTTGCACCTCGACCGCGGCCCGCTCGTCAGCTGCAAGTAGCATAAGCAGCCTTGCTGTCCCGGCGCGCAAAGGCTTCGATCGTCGTCGCTGGAGCGCCAAGCTCGTCCCAAGTATCCTGCGCCTTGAATGTCTCCGGATAGTTCAGCACCGCCTGCATGATGCGCGCGTTGAAGTCGAGCTCGCGCGAGAACAGCCCTCCGAGCCGCACCAGCCACAATGGCACGCGCATGATCTTCAGCCCGCCCCCCGTGGCCTCGACATACCGTTCTGCCGCTTCATCGTAGGTCAGTGCTTCAGGTCCCTGGATGACGTACTCGCGTCCCGCTGCCGCCGGCAAAGCAAATGCCTTCGCAACCTGACGCCCATAGTCATCGCCCGCGATCCAATAGTTGGGGTGCTCCGCACGCCCCAGCATCATCATTCGCTTCCCGACGACATGCCGCTGCTCCAGCGTCTCCATGAAGTTCGAGGGATAGAAGATCGTATATGCGATGCCGGACACCTTGATGCGCACCAGCGCCTTCCGCCAGATATCGATCACCCACCAGCGGCTGTCCGTGTCGTGCACCAGCGCTGAAAGGTACGCGATGCGCCCCACTCCAGCATCGCGCGCTGCCGCAAGAATGTTTTCCAGTCCCTGCTCTTCGGTGTGAAAATCACCTGGCGCTTCGCCCGGCGCTACCGACAGGCTGAGATAGACGGCGTCCTGCCCTGCCAGGCCGCACCGCAAGCTCGCGACGTCCCGCACATCCGCCTCGACGACGACGACTTTGCTCGGAAGCACGCGCCGCGCCTTGTCCGGGTTACGCACCAGCGCGGTCACCTCGAAGCCGGCCTCGGCCAGCGCCCGCACGACCGGCAGCCCTAGCATTCCCGTGGCGCCGATCACGGCGATCTTACGGATAGGTTTCATGGCTGCTTCGCACCGCGGTCGCACCACCAGTCGTCAACCGCCATCGCCGCAGTCACCGCCTTGGCGCCCAGTGAGCCGATTGGCTCCGGCGGCAGCGGCAGCGCCCGCCGGTTGACGAACCAGAGATCCGTGAGGTCCGTTTTCTTTTCGAGAATTAAGTCGCAAAGGATGCGCCCGTTCATGTGTGTCAGCGCAACGCCGTGTCCCGTGCAACCAACCGAATACGCAGCGGCGCCACCGTGCAGCGTGCCGATCTGAGGCGTTGAATCCGCCGTCACCGAAAAGGCCCCACCCCAGCGATGCGCGATTTTGATTCCGGCCAGTCCCGGAAACGTCGTCGTGATGAATTCCTCCAGATGCCGCCAGGCCGCAGGATGCGTGTCATGATTCATGCGGCCACCGAGCGGCACGAACCCCGGACCGCCACCCATAAGCAGCCGGTTGTCTGGCGTCAGGCGATAGAAGTGCATGAAGTTGCGCCCGTCCTCGATGCCCTCACGTCCAGCCCATCCGATCGACGCGCGCTGCGCCTCGGTGAGCGGCTCTGTCACCACGATGAATACGAACGCGGGAAGCTGCTTTGAACGCATGCCGGGAATGAGGTGCGTATAACCGTTCGACGCAAAGACGACCTTCTCCGCAGTCACTGTCGCGCCGTTGCTCTCGAGCCGAAACTTGCCGCCCTCGCGGCGCACATTCTTCACCGGCGAATTCTCAAAGATCACCGCCCCCGCGCTTTGCGCCACGCCAGAGAGCCCGTCCACCCACTTGCGCGGATTGATAAGGCCACAACCAGGCTCGACCATTGCGCCGAGATACGTCGGCGACTGCACACGCGCACTGAGCTCCTCAGGCCCGATCCACTGATGCCCGTGAATGCCGAGCGCTTCTAGCACCGCAATCTCGTCCTTGATGCGCGCCGCATACCGCGGCGTCGTCGCCACCTTCAGAAATCCGCTGCGCTGGTAGTCGCAATCGAGCGCGTGTTCTTCCAGCATGGTCTCAAGGGCCGCAATCGAGCGCTCCATATGCGCATGCGCCGCGCGCACCTTCTCCGCGCCATGCAGCGTCTTCATAAGGCCCAGCGACGCGCCGAACAGCGTCATCACGAAGCCGGCGTTACGGCCGCTCGCGCCGTACCCGACCGTCTCGCTTTCCAGCACTGCCACATTCAGCGACGGGTCGGCTGCCTTCAGATGATATGCCGTTGAAAGCCCGGTGTACCCTGCACCTACGATCGCAACATCGACCGACACGTCGCGGTCGATCTTGCGCCCCGGCGCACGTGTGACCTTGCTGCGGTCCCAATAATTGTCCGCGCGCAAGTGCGTCTCGGCAGCCATGCGATCATCCATACGTTCAAATTTAGTGCGGCCGTGCAATGCGCTCACCCTAGCACAGCCCGCTGCGCAGTCATTCGACTGCCCTTAAGCCGCAACCGGCAGCGCAGGCGTTGCGATGTTGCGCACTTCCTCGACGATGCGGGCCACGAACGCGCGCGTGCTTTCGACCACCACATGACGCTGCTTGTCGAGCGTCACCATGTGATAGCTGTCGTTCAGCACCACGAGGTCGACCTGACCCGTCAATTCGCCCTTGAGGTACTCGGCATTGTTGATGGCTGCGTAATCGTCTTCCTGCGAGTGCACGATCAGCGTCGGCTGCTTGACCCGGGGCAGGAGCTTCTTCGCGGCATCGACCATGCGGCGGTGCTCGAGAACCATCGTCGCGGGGACACCGGCGCGGCCGTATTCGCAGCCCTCACCAGAAAGGGCCTGCTGCACGAACTGGCGCACGCGGGGGCACTTGATGCCGAGCGAAGCAGCGTCCGGGAAAGTCATGAAGCCGGCGAACCAGCGCGACCGCACCAGCTTGAACAGCCGCGCCGTCCACGGCATCGCCCAGCCGTTCATCCACAGCGTCGGCGAGAACAGGGACACGCCCTGCACCCTGCCGGGGTTCCGCGCGGCGAGATGGAGGCCGAGGATCGCCCCCATGCAGAGGCCGCCGACGATGACCGTATCGCACTCACGCCGCAGCTCGATCAGAGCCGCGCGCGCCGACATGTACCAATCCTGCCAGCGCCCGGTGTTTTCGTTGCCATGACCGGCGAGTTGGGGAACGTGAACCGTATAGCCGGCCCGCGCAAGCCCCATGGCCACGAAGCGCATCTCCGCCGGCGTACCGCACAACCCGTGCAACAAGAGCACGCCAACCCTGCCACCCTCGAAACGCAAACCCTTGGAAGCCGTGTCCTTCGACGTCGTGTGCAGGGTGGCGGTCATGGCGCTGTCTCCTCGTTCGATGAAGACAGGCTATGGTGGCGGCGGCCGCGCCGCTGTTCCGCGCGGGACTCGGGCCAAACCTATTGAGAAGACGAGACGGAAAAGCGAAAGGGCGCCCCGCGGAGCACCCTTCCTTTGCATTCAATATCATTGCCTTACGGCAGCTTAGCTCGCCGCGCCGCGCCGGTTCTGCCGGTTCTCGATCAGATCCTGGACCACCGCCGGATCCGCCAGCGTCGAGATATCTCCGAGGTTGGAGAACTCGTCCTCGGCGATTTTGCGCAGGATGCGGCGCATGATCTTGCCCGAACGGGTCTTCGGCAGGCCGGGCGCAAACTGAATGAGATCGGGCGATGCGATCGGTCCAATCTCCTTGCGCACGTGGGCGGTCAGCTCCTTCACCATCTCGGGGCCAAACTCCTCACCGCTGACGAGCGTGACGTAGCAGTAGATGCCCTGACCCTTGAGATTATGCGGATATCCAACCACAGCCGCCTCGGCGACCTTCGGATGCGAAACCAGCGCGCTCTCCACCTCGGCCGTGCCTAGCCGATGCCCGGAAACGTTGATCACATCGTCGACGCGGCCGGTGATCCAGTAATAGCCATCCTCGTCCCGGCGGCAACCGTCTCCGGTAAAATAGGTACCGGGGTATGTGCTAAAGTACGTCTGCACGAAGCGCTCGTGATCGCCATAAACCGTGCGCGCCTGACCCGGCCAGCTGTCGAGGATGACGAGATTGCCGGTGGCAGCCCCATCCAGGATTGCGCCCTTGTCGTCGACCAGCGCCGGCTGCACACCGAAGAACGGCGTCGTCGCCGACCCGGGCTTCAGCGCCGTCGCGCCTGGCAGCGGCGAAATGAGGATGCCGCCTGTCTCGGTCTGCCACCACGTATCGACGATCGGGCAGCGATCCTCGCCGACCACGTGATAATACCACTCCCACGCTTCCGGATTGATCGGCTCGCCGACGCTGCCGAGCAGCCGCAACGACGACCGGTCGGAAGCCTTCACAAAATCGTCGCCAGCACCCATCAGCGCGCGAATGGCGGTAGGCGCCGTGTAGAAGATGTTCACCTTCCACTTGTCGACCACGTTCCAGAAGCGCGATTGCGTCGGGTAGTTCGGGATGCCTTCGAACATCAGCGTGGTGGCGCCGTTCGCCAGCGGTCCATAGACGATGTAGCTGTGCCCAGTGACCCAGCCGACATCCGCCGTGCACCAGTAGACGTCGCCGTCGTGATAATCGAAAACATACTGGTGCGTCATCGACGCATAGACGAGATAACCGCCGGACGAATGCACCACGCCCTTCGGCGTGCCGGTGGAGCCCGACGTATAGAGAATGAACAGCGGATCCTCCGCGTTCATTTCCTCAGGTGGACAATCGGCGGAAACTTTCTCGGTTTCCTCGTGCAGCCAAAGATCGCGCCCGGCAGTCCACGCCACGGGGCGCCCCGTGCGCCGCACGACGAGCATCTTCTCATCGCCCTTGCCGACACGCGCCAGCGCATCGTCGGCATTTTTCTTCAACGGCACGAACTTGCCGCCGCGCACGCCCTCGTCGGCCGTGACGATGAATTTTGATTCCGCATCTTGGATGCGCCCAGCAAGGCTCTCCGGCGAGAAGCCGCCGAACACGATCGAATGGATTGCGCCGATGCGGGCGCACGCCAGCATCGCGTACGCCGCCTCGGGGATCATCGGCAGATAGATGGTGACGCGATCACCCTTCTTAACGCCGTAGGACTTCAGCACGTTTGCAAATTTGCAAACACGCTCATGCAGCTGCCGATAGGTGATCTGCTCTTCCTGGGTCGGATCATCGCCTTCCCAGATAATCGCGACCTGATCGGCCCGCGTCGCCAGATGCCGGTCGATGCAATTGGCCGACACGTTCAGCGTGCCGTCCTCGAACCACTTGATCGAAACGTTGTGCGGATCGAACGAGGTGTGCTTCACCTTCGTATACGGCTTGATCCAGTCCAGGCGGCGGCCGACCTCGCCCCAAAATCCGTCCGGATCGCTCACCGAGCGCTCATACAGCGTCTTGTAGCCATTCTCATCGATGAAGGCGCGCTCACGCCATTCACCCGGAACCGGATAAACCTTCCCCGACATGGGCGTTCTCCCAGAATTTTTCATCGTTGCCGCCATTATGACGACGGCGCTTCGTGAGGGCAATTTGGCACTTGGGCGAAGACAGATCCGCGCACAGCAGAACCGCTCTCGCTCCTATCGCAGCACCATGCAGACAAAGGACGGCAGCCCAATGACATCGGTCAAAGGGAGAAGCTACAGTGCAAAATGGCGCCGAGACGCTGGTTTTTCAGCCTAATCCCGTGATCGGTGCTAGCCAAGGCGCCAGACGCTCGTTCGCTTAATCTCGGCGTCCTCCAGTTCACGCGACACCGGAACCCGATATTCCGCCGCGACTTGAAAACGCCCCTTGGGAAAATAGTTGCGCTGCGGATCCCCGATCAACGCTACCGCCCCCTTCGCAACCGCAGCGTCGATGAATCGGGTGACGAGCTCCGCGAGTTGGCGCTCATAGAAGAGATCGCCGACGAGGATGACATCGAAATCCCCCGGTTCGCTCTCGAGCAGGTTCTCCGCCGTCGTTTCGACGGCAACGCCATTGAGCTTCGCGTTCAGGTCGACTGCCGCCAGCGACAAACGGTCGAGGTCCGACGCCAGAGCCGACGCGGCGCCCGCCTGCATGGCGGCAATTGCCGTGAGCCCCGATCCTGAGCCCAGATCCAGCACCTTCTTGCCCGCGAGCAACCCGGGATTGTCGAGAATATAGCGCGCCAGAGCCTGCCCACCCGCCCAGGCGAAGGCCCAGAACGGCGGCGGCACATTCATTTCGCCAAGCTCGTCTTCAGTCTTCTGCCAGATCGGCAGCGACTCCTCGGCAAGATGCAGGCGGATCTCCGGCACGAGCGGTGGAGTTAGCACCTGCGTGTTGCCGGCAATGAACGCTTGCGCGGCTTCTCGGCTGTTCAGGTCGAGCCGCGCCGCCGTTTTGGTCATTTCTTTGACTTCTTCGCGGGTCGCTTCAATCCGCCCATGCGGCACACCTCTGCCCACTCCCCCGCCGTCACCGGCTGCACCGAGAGCCGGAACGATTTCACCAGCGACATCTCGGAAAGCTTCGGATTTTCTTTCACATCAGAGAGCGTCACCGGCTTGGGCATCGCCTCCACGGCACGCACGTCAACGCACTCCCACTTGCCGGTGTCGTCAGTTGGATCGGGATGAGCCGGCTCGATCACCTCGCAAACCCCAACCACCTCCTTGCCGATGTTGGAGTGATAGAAGAAGCAAAGGTCGCCGACCTTCATATCCTTCATATAATTGCGCGCAGTGAAGTTGCGCACCCCGCTCCACGGCTCGCCCTTTGCACCCTTGGCGACGAGATCGTTCCACGAGAATGCATCTGGCTCGGATTTCATCAGCCAATAGGCCGGCATGGTGCATTTCCTGAATCTGTGTCGAAACGGGCGTCGCGCACGCCGGTGCCGCTGTCAAGCGTAGACACCGCAATGCGCCAAGCTCAGTCTTCGGCTTTCAAGGGCCGCTGCATCAGCTGCTCGATGGCGGCATCTACCCCGAGCTTTCCTTCGACCACATCGCAGACCGCGCAGGCGATCGGCATCTCGACGCCCTTCTCCTCCGCAATGCGCTTCACCGCGGCCGCCGTATAGACGCCTTCAGTCACCGCAAGCTTGCCCGCCAGCGCTTGAGTGAGCGACTCCCCGCGCCCCAGCGACCGCCCCAGCGACATGTTGCGCGACTGCGGGCTCCCGCACGTAAGGATGAGGTCGCCTAGCCCCGAAAGCCCGATCAACGTCTCCGGACGCGCCCCCAGCGCCGCTCCAAGACGCCGCATCTCGGCAAATCCGCGCGTAACCAGCGCTGCATGCGCGCTCGCGCCCAGACCCTTTCCGTCGACGATACCCGCAGCGATCGCCAGCACGTTCTTCAATGCCCCGCCCAGCTCGACACCGACGACGTCATTGGTCCAGTAAAGGCGGAATGCCGGTCCGCCGAGACGTTCAGCCAAAAGGCACCCGACCGTCTCGTCCGCACACGCAACGGTCAGCGCCGCCGGCAGCCCGCGCCCGACATCCGCGGCAAAGCTCGGCCCCGACAGCACCGCCAGCGTCACATCTGGCAGCTCGGCGGCGATCACATCGCCCATCATCTGGCCGCTCGCCTGCTCGATGCCCTTAGCGCACATCACGACAGGCTGCCCTGCACGCAGCGATGGCCGAAGCACACGCGCCATCGAACGCACGTGCTGCGCGGGCGCCACCAGCAGCAGCGCATCGGCCGCTGCCACGTCTGCCAACTCTCCGGTGGCCCGGATACCGGGATCGAGCGCGACGCCAGGAAGAAAGGTGTCGTTCACGTGGTGCGCATTGATGGCACTCACCACATCCGGCTCGCGCACCCACAGCACAACATCGCGCCCCGAATGCCGCATCGCTTGCGCCAGGGCCGTTCCCCAGGCGCCGCCCCCGACGATGCCAATCCTGTCGATCTTCACCGCTGGCCCCCGCCGCAAAACTCGCCCGACGCCTTTGTTAGCACAGACGCCGGCTTCATGCCTTCACGCCCGCACCAATTGCAGGCGCCGCATTCATATCGAGCGGCCAGCGCGGACGCACGGGTGCGCTGAGCGGATCGACGAGACCGCGCGCAAGCCGCTCTGCTCCCGCCCACGCGATCATCGCAGCATTGTCGCCACACAGGGCGATTGGCGGCGCATGAAACGTGAAGCCCCGCACCTCGCAAAGTTGCTGCAGACGCCCTCTCAGCTTCTCGTTGGCTGCAACACCCCCCGCAACCACCAGCCGCAACGGCGCGACTTCACCGATGCGCACCTGCGCCACGTCCATCGCGCGTGCGCAGCGATCTGCGACAGCGTCGGCAACGGCAGCCTCGAAGGCAGCCGCGATGTCCGCTGCATCCTGATCGCTCAGCGGCGCCAGCTTCTCCGCGAGACGGCGGACCGCCGTCTTCAGTCCTGCAAACGAGAAGTGCAGCTCCGGCCGCCCAACCATCGGACGCGGCAGATCGAAACGCTCGGCACGTCCTCCGCGCGCAGCCTGCTCTACTGCCGGACCACCTGGAAAACCTAGGCCGAGCAGCTTCGCGGTCTTGTCGAAAGCCTCGCCCAACGCATCGTCGATCGTCGTTCCCAATCGCTCGTAGTCGCCAACGCCGCGCACGATCAAGAGTTGCGTATGCCCACCCGAAACGAGCAGCAGCAGATACGGCGGCGCAATCGCCTCGGTGAGCCCCACGGTGAGAGCGTGCGCTTCCAGATGATGTACCCCAATGAATGGCAGCCCCTGCGCCAGCGCCAGCGCCTTGCCGGTGATCGCACCGACGATCAAACCGCCGATGAGCCCCGGCCCCGTCGTCGCCGCAACCGCCGACAGGTCGCCAAGTCCGATACCGGCCTCGGCCAGCGCATCCCGCACAAGTAGATCGAGACACTCGACATGCGCGCGCGCCGCGATCTCCGGCACCACGCCTCCGAACGGCCGGTGCTTCTCCCACTGCGTGCGCACGATGCTGGACAGGATGCGGCCGTCACCCTCGGGAGTGCGCAGAACCACTGCGGCAGCGGTCTCATCGCAGCTCGTCTCGATGCCCAGCACAAGGCTGGGTTGCGCACTCGTTGCCATTGCTTCTTGCATCTTGGGTAGAGACGATACCGCGTTTGCGTTCACAGGCCGGCAGGGGCATAGATGTCGCCGCCGCGGGCCCGCACCAGGGCCGGCCGCTGATTTGTCGTTCGCGTAGCACCCGGAGAGACGAGCTTGCAAGTTGAAGAGGCTGTGAAAGTCCGCATTGGCACGCGCGGCTCGCCCCTCGCCCTTGCCCAGGCGCACCAGGTGGCCGCGCGCCTCACTGCCGCCCACGGCCTTGGCGACCATCAGTGCGAGATCGTCATCATCAAGACGACGGGCGACAAGATCACCGACCGCCCCCTGATCGAGGCCGGCGGCAAGGGTCTGTTCACCAAAGAGCTGGAAGAGGCGCTGTTCGCCGGCGACATAGATCTCGCCGTCCACTCCATGAAGGATGTGCCTGCGTTCCTGCCCACCGGCCTTTCCATCGCAGCCATCCTCGAGCGCGAGGACCCGCGCGACGCTTTCGTGAGCCTCAAGTATTCCGCGCTCGCTGAAATGCCGGCTGGCGCCATCGTTGGCACATCCTCGCCGCGGCGCCGCGCGCAGGTTCTTCGCGCCCGCCCCGACCTCAAGGTCGTCGAGTTCCGCGGCAACGTGCAGACGCGGCTGCGGAAGCTGGAGGAAGGCGTCGCCGACGCGACCTTCCTCGCCTGCGCGGGGCTCAACCGCCTCGGGCTGTCCCAACACATATCCGCGATCATGAACGATGACGTCATGCTGCCAGCCGTTGCGCAGGGCGCCATCGGCATCGAAATCCGCACCGGTGACAGCAAGATCGAAGACCTGCTCGCACCGCTGAACGACGCAGATACAGCTCTGTGCGTCGCCGCCGAGCGCGCCTACCTCGCCCAGCTCGAAGGCTCCTGCCGCACCCCAATTGCAGGATTTGCGCAGCTCGAAGGCGCCAAGCTGCGTATGCGCGGCGAGGTCCTCTCCACCGACGGCCAGCGCGTCCATGTTGCCGACATCGCGGCCGACGCGGATAACGACACCGCGGTCACGCTGGGAGAGCAGGTCGCCCGCACCATCCTGGACGCCGCCGGACCTGACTTTCACGCGGCCGGCTGATGCGCCTGCTGATCACCCGGCCTGAGGCAGAAGCCGCCGCCTTCAGCGCGCAACTGGAAGCTCTTGGCCATTCCGTCGTGGCCGAGCCCCTGTTGCAGATGGAACTGCTCCCCATCGAGAACCGCGCGCTCGAAGGCACAACGGCGCTCATCGTCACCAGTCGCAACGGCGTGCGCGCTCTCGCCCAAAGCCAAGCGTTCGATACCGCACGCAAGCTGCCAATGATTGCTGTAGGCCCGGGAACGGCCAGCCTCGCCCGCGAGCTTGGCTTTTCCGACATCGTCACGGGGCCTGGCACCGGGGCCGAGCTGGTTCCGATCATAACCGCGCAGTCTGGCAGCCTAGGAGGCGAATTTGCCCATCTCCGCGGAGATGTAGTCGCTTTCGACCTAAAGGAAGCGCTTGCGGCCCATGGCATCGCCGTGCGCGAAATTGCTGCCTACCGCAGCAAGCCCGCCGGCGCCCTCACCCCGCAAACCCAGGCTTTACTGCAAAACCAAGAACTCGACGCCGTCATCTTGATGTCGCCGCGAACCGGCGCAATCTTCACTGAACTCGTCAAGGCTTCCGGCCTGGAAGCGCCGGCCCGCGACCTCGTGTTGCTGTGCCTCTCTCCGGCCGTGGCCGCGGCCGTTAAGCCTCTCTCCCCAAACAAGATTGAGGTGGCCGAGAGCCCGAACTTGGAGGCGATGCTGTCCGTAGTTGCCCGTGTAGCAACGCTCTGGTCAGGAGTGTAGGCTAGCGTCCAGCCCGCATGCCAATGCTTCACGCCCAAACGGCGAGGAGCGGACGTATCCGCAGCGAGGTATTTCAGAAATGACGGCCGACAAGAAAGAGCCCGAGAACAAGCCGGCGGGTTCCGCCTCCGCACAGGGCTCCCGCCCGCATGCGACCCTTGATCTCAAGGCTAAGGACCTGACGCCCCCGGCACCCGCGAAGCCGGCTGCCGCCGACGCCTCGGCAAAGGATAAGCCGTCTACCACCGCAACCTCATCCGCCTCGGCCGCGAGCAGCGCTTCCAGCGCGCCGGCCTCAGCGACGAAGCCCGACGCCGCCAAGGCCGACAAAGACGCCAAGAGCGACAAGCCCGGTAAGGACGCCAAACCGGCGGCCGGTGCCCCGCCCCCCGGCGCCGCCCAGCCCCCCGCTGCACGCGGCCATGGCGGGTTCTTCACCCACGTCGCGGCCGGCCTCGTTGGCGGTCTTATTGCGCTTCTGGCCGCCGATGCTCTCGTCAGCCAGTTCGGCATCTCGCTCACAAGCGAGCCCGACAAGACGACGGCGCTCGAGCAGCGCCTCACAGCGCTCGAAGCGTCCCGCAACCAGCGCTCCGCCTCGACGGAGCTCGCCGCCCGGCTCGCCGCCGCTGAAGCGAAACTCAGCAAGGTTGAGCAACTCGATACCAACATCGGCGGCATCAGCCAGAAGCAGGCTGACTTCGACAAGACCCTCAACTCTCTGAACGAGAAGCTCAGCACCCAGGGCGAAGGCTCGCAGGAAGCCGAGCGCGTCACGAAGCTCGAGGAACAGCTCGCGACAATGGCGAAGGTTGCCGAGAGCGATCCGCAGAGCGGCCGCATTCCCCAGCTCGCGGCCATCACCGGCAAACTGGCCGACCTTGAGCAGACCATGTCGATCCAGCTCGACGCGCTGCGCAAAGGTGTAGCCGAGCAGCTTGCGACCGGCATCGGTACGGCCACGGAGGCCGGAGAGGCCGCCCGCGCCGGAGCCCAGCGTCTCGACCGCGAGGTTTCCACCTTGAAGGCCGAGGCCACCGAGAATTCGACTGGACTTAACAGCCTCAAGACGGACGTCGATCAGACCAGCGCTGCGCTCCAGACCGTTCAAGAGGATCTGAAGCGCCTCAAGGCCGACGTCTACGCGCGCCTGGCCGCCTTCGCCCGCCCCGAGGACGTCTCGACTGCGGTCACTCCGCTGTCCGACAAGCTCGCTGCGCTCCAGCAGGACGTAGAAACAGTCCTCAAGAGTGAAGGCGACCGCCGCAGCACCGCCGAGCGCATCGTGCTCTCGCTCGAGCTCGCCAACCTCAAGCGCGCCATCGATCGCGGCAAGCCATATGCGACTGAACTCGAACAGACCCGCAAGGTCGCTGGCGGGGTGGTGGACCTCGCGCCGCTGGACCGCTTCGCTCTAGAGGGCGTCCCCACCACGACTGAGCTGCGCCAGCAGTTCAAGCCGATCGCCTTCACGATCATCGACGCCGAGGAGCAGCAGCAGGACGGCTCCATCGTCGACCGTCTGCTGGCCGGCGCAAAGTCGGTGGTGCGCGTCCGCAAGACCGCGCCGAACGCCGAGGACAAGAGCACCGAGGCGACCGTGGCCCGCATCGAAACAGCGTTGAACGAAGATCGGCTCACCGACGTTCTGGAACTGGCAAAGACCCTGCCGGCCCCTGCACGTGAGGCGGCCGCCGAGTTCCTGACTAAGGTTGAGGCCCGTGAAGCCGTGGATCACGCCCTTTCATCGGTCGAATCCCAGCTCAAGGCCTCACTCGCCGCCGCGCCCGCCCCCGATTCCGGCAAAGCCGCTCAGTAGAGCGCTTCAGTAGAGATTGCGTCGCATGCTCCGCCTCATCGCATTCATCGTTGCCATCGCACTTATCGCCGCCGGGCTGGCTTGGCTTGCCGACCGCCCCGGTGAGCTGATCATGGAATGGCAGGGCTACCACATCGAGACGAGCGTCTTCCGCGCCACCGTGCTGCTGGCGGTCTTCGTCGCTGTCGCATTCACCGGCTGGTCGATCGTTCGCAACATCTGGTACAGCCCCGCTGCCGTCGGCAACGTGCTGAGCAAGCGCCGTCAGAAGCTGGGGCTCGATGCGCTCTCCAGCGGCATGATCGCGCTCTCGGCCGGAGACAAAACCGCCGCCACGCGTGCTGCCATCCAGGCACGCAAATCGCTGCCCAACGAGCCGCTGACGCATCTCCTGCGGGCCCAGGCCGCCCAACTCACCGGTGACCGCACCACCGCGCGCCGAATCTTCGAGGCCATGCTCGCCTCGCCCGATACCGAGCAGCTCGGGTTGCGCGGTCTTTTCCTAGAGGCCCAGCGCGAGCACGAAACAGAAGCTGCCCGCCATTTCGCTGAGCGCGCAATTGCGCTCAACCCAAAGCTTGCGTGGGCCGTCGACGCGCTCTTCGATCTGCAATGCCGTGAGGGCGACTGGGAGGGAGCACTCGATACTCTCGCCGTCGCACGCAAGAACGGCCATATCGAACGCCCGTTGGCCGACCGTCGCCGCGCAGTGCTGCTGACGGCGCAAGCGCAGGCTTCCGAAGAAGCAGATCCCGAGCGCGCCCTGAATCTGGCCGTCGAAGCCAACGGCCTTGCCACCGATCTCGTGCCCGCGGCCGCCATTGCCGGACGCCTTCTGGCGTCGCGCGGGAACACGCCGCGCGCAGCAAAGATCCTGCAGCGCACTTGGAGCCGCGCCCCCCATCCCGATCTGGCAACCGCCTACGCGTACGCCCGCATCGGCGATAGCCCGCGCGACCGCCTCGACCGCGTACGCCAGCTCGCCGCGCTCAGTCCCAACTCCATCGAAGCGCCCATCGCCGTCGCCAATGCCGCGATCGAGGCGCATCAGTTCGACGAAGCCCGTGCCGCGTTGGAGCCTTTGATCCCTTCGCGCATGACTCAGCGTGTCGCGACGCTGATGGCGCGCATCGACGGCGAGCAGAATGCAGACAAGGGCCGCGTGCGCGAGTGGCTGGCCCGCGCCGTCAACGCCCCGCGCGACCCCGCATGGACCGCCGACGGCATTGTCGCCGACCGTTGGATGCCCGTCTCCCCCGTCTCGGGCGCGCTCGATGCGTTCCAGTGGCGCGTGCCCGTCGAGACGGTCGAGAAAAATGCCGACGCCGCGCTCGCCAGCAAGCTCGAGGAGCTAGCCGCACTCGGCATGCGCAGCGACGACGACGACGATGCCCCGCGCAGCGCGATTGACGACGAAGCATCTGCGCGCATCGCGCCGGCGGCGTCTCCGCGCGCCGAACGACCGGACCAGCCCGCTGCCGCCAAGGCTACCGCGACGGACGTAACCGCCGTCACGACGACGGCGGCATCATCCCGGCGCACGCCGACGATCAAAGGTCGCAATGGCGAGCAACCGACGCGCGTGTTCGTCGCTCCGCGCGCGCCTGATGATCCTGGCGCGGACTTCGGGGAAAGCGATCCCGACCTGCCCCTCAGGCCGCAACGCGCCTAGTCTCTCCTCGCGCTTTGGGCGCAAATACGCTTCGGCCCACCGCGGCCGAAGCGTGAATGGTGCGTCTTATCAAGACAATGGGGTGCCGCGCGCCCTAGCGGGCGCCCGCTATGCCCCAGGCCACACCCCCAGTCATTTCCGGCGCTCTCCACAACCAGCCAGCTGCTCACTACTGCCGTACCGGACACGGCCCGCGTAGCGTGCCGGCCGGCCGCGTCCCGCGGCTGAAACATTCGGAGAGCACCTATGTCCGTCAGGGGTTTCGCACTGTTGATTGCCACGGTCGCACTACTGGCCGCTCCCTCCGCGCATGCCGACACGACCGAGGACGACGTCACGTGGATCAACCAGTGCATCGCCGACAACAAGAAGGAAGGCGCCACCGAAGATGTGGTGCGCAAGTACTGCGTCTGCATGAACAATGCGATGAGCGACAGTGAGACCAAGTCGATCACCGAGTGGGAAAAGACGCATCCCGACGAGGTGAAGGCTTGCGACAAGGAAGCCGGCTGGAAGTAGCCGAACTTCGATTTAGCGCGGCTCGCCTCTCAGGCATTTCTTCCCGGAGCGAGCCGCGCCTAAGAGCAACATTCACGTCATTGCCGTCATCGAATATGAAGCGCGGACTGGGATATATTCCCGACACCACTTGCCACCAGCTCACAGCATCGCAATAGCCAAGTTCCATTGCACGATCAGATCTCATTCAATTTCCGCATAAATCGGCACCACCGCGATAGACCGACTCAATGAGTGCGCGCCAGTAGGCCCTCGACACCGATCAAAATAGCCGCCTCAGCCGCTTTTGCCTCACCGGGAAAAGCGAAGGTCGCGCATGTGAAACTTTGTTACGTCCGTAGGAAGACTACCGCTGGTTCGATTGCACCCGGTTGCCTACGGTCCCTGTGCCACGACGACGCGGTCCGGTGCCTGATCTCAACGTATGCATTTGCTGAGCGAGCACCCCCGCGAGGTTCCTTAATGGCAAAGGAGATCGCCACTTCGCTTCTTCAGTCGAACGACATCGAAGCGATCCTGCCGACACTCGATTGAACCGGAATCTCTGTCGTTACTCGACCCGGGGCCGAAGTGCCGCTGCCGGGAAGGAACGTGGCATGTCTGCAAAGAGGAGAGGAAACCACATGATACGCAGCTCGGTTCTCCTACTCGCCGGCCTTTTGGTGGCCAGCACAGTAGGAATGCCAAGTCCCGGAATAGCCGAAACGGCATCCGAGGAAATCGACGCACGCGCCAAGAATCCCGATTGGTGGCCCGCCCCCGGTCGCGACAACAAGCTGACGCGCCACTCGAACCTGAAGGACATCAACGCCGACACCATCAAGAAGCTCGAGTACGTCTGGTCGCAGTCGACCGGCGCGCTGCGCGGCCACGAAGGTCAGCCCGTCGTCGTCGAGCACGACGGCAAGCCGATGATGTTCTTCTCCTCTGGCTGCCCCAACATGGCCCAGTGCAACATCGTCCAGGCGCTCGACCTCACCGACCCTGACCACCCCGTCCAGGTGTGGAACTACGTCAAGAAGACCGATCGCGATGAATCGGCTGTTCCGCGCGCCTGCTGCGACACCGTCCATCGCGGCGTCAACTACGCAAAGGGCAAGGTCGTCTATCACACCCTCGACGGCTTCGTGATCGCGCTCGACGCTTCGACCGGCAAAGAGGTCTGGGTCGTCAAGCACGCCTATCCCGAACACGGCGAGACCATCACCGGTCCGACGCTCATCGCCGAGAACCTCGTGATCGCCGGCTTCGGTGGTGACGAGTTCGCGGCCCGCGGCCGCCTCACCGCTTACGACATCGAAACCGGTAAGGTCGTGTGGAACTGCCACTCGACGGGTGCCGACAAGGACGTCTGCATGACGCCCGATACCAACAAGGCCAACCCGCACTTCGGCACCGCTGGCAAGGATCTCGGCATCTCCACGTATCCCGAGACCAACGGCGGCGAGTGGAAGATCGGCGGCGGCTCTTACTGGGCGTGGGGCAGCTACGATCCCGAGCTGAAGCTCGTCTTCTGGTCGACCGGCAACCCCGGCCACTGGAGCCCGAGCTATCGTTGCGGCGACAAGACCCACGAAGAGTGCAACACCGGCAAGTGGGACAACAAGTGGTCGATGACCATTTTCGCCCGCAAGGTCGACACCGGCGAGGTCGCCTGGGCCTACCAGATGACTCCGTTCGACCAGTGGGACTATGACGGCGTCAACGAGAACATTCTTACCGACATGGACATCGACGGTAAGAAGGTGAAGGCGCTCACCCACTTCGACCGTAACGGCTTCGCCTACGTCCTCAACCGCGAGAACGGCACGCTGCTGCGCGCCAACAAGTTCGTCACGGTGAACTGGGCCGAGAAGGTCGACCTCAAGACCGGCCGTCCGATCAAGGTGCGCGAGCATTCTCCGTTCGAGGTTGGCCGCAACACCCAGGCTTGCCCGTCTGCGATGGGCGGCAAGGACCAGCAGCCGTGCTCGGTCGATCCTAAGGAGCCCAACAAGTTCTACTGCCCCACCAACAACTGGTGCATGGAGGACGAGCCTCAGGAGCGCACGCACACGCAGCAGGGCACGGTCTACGTGTTCGCCAACGTGTACATGTACCCCGAGAAGCCCGGCATCGCTGGCAAGCTGAAGAAGTTCGACGTGCTTGCAGGCAAGGCTGATTGGGAAATCCCCGATCCGTATCCGAACTGGGGCGGCACCATGGTCACCGACGGCGGCCTCGTGTTCTACGGTTCGAACAACGGTGACTTCCGCGCTATCGACCGCAACTCTGGCAAGGTTCTTTGGCAGAAGCGTCTCGGCTCCGGCATCATCGGCAACCCGATCACCTACAAGGTGAAGGGCAAGCAGTACGTGTCGATCTTCGCCGGTCTCGGCGGCTGGATCGGCATCCCGGTCACTGCTGGCCTCGACATGGACGACAAGTACGGCGCCATCGGTGCCACGGCCATGGCGAAGGCAACCGGCCTCGACAAGATCCCGCAGGCCGGCATGCTCTACACCTTCCGTCTCGGTGAATAAGCCCGCCTGAGATCGACGAAAGCTGGCGTCCGGTGCTGCGCGCACCGGGCGCCTTTTCCGCCTCTGCAATCAGCGAAGTCGTACCCAATGCATCAGCGCGTATTTCTGTTCGCCGCAGCTCTTCTGGGCGCCATCGGCAGCACCAATGTCGAAGCCGCCGAGCGCAAGGACTACACTCTCTCGGCGCCCTACGAAGATCTGACCCCAGCCGAGATCGCCGCCGCCAAGCGCGCCGCCAAGCAACGAAAGATCACGCAGCTCTCGGTCTGCGCCGACCCCGGCAACATGCCCCTGTCGGACAATCAGCAGCAGGGCTTTCAGAACAAGATCATCGAGACCGTCGCCGCGCAGATGGGTGCGCGCGTCAGCTACTTCTGGCGCCCCTATCTCGAGCGTGGCCTGACGCGCGAGACCTTCGCCAACAACGAGTGCGACATCCTGCTGGACATGCCGTCAGATTCGGCTTCGGTGCTCACCAGCATCCCGATCTATCGCTCGACCTACGTGCTCGCCTATCCCACCGACAAGCACTACGACTTCAAGAGCCTGGATGATCCGCGCCTGAAGAAGCTACGCATCGGCACCTACCAGCACTCCGCCATCCGCATCGTGCTCGCGCAGCACGGCATCAAGAACCTCGACTCCCTCGCGCTCGTCACCTCCGACGCCGACCTGCGGCCGGAGAACCAGCCCTGGCGCCAGGTGCAGGACGTGATGGACGGCAAGCTCGACGTCGTTGGCGTCTGGGGACCATTCGCCGGCTGGCTCAAGACGATGAAGCACGAGCCGATCACGCTACAGCCGGTCAACCTCATGGAAGACCGCATCCCGCTCGAATTCTCGCTCTCCATTGGCGTGCAGAACACCGACGTAGTCCTGAAGTTCATGCTCGACAATGCACTCATGGCGCGCCGCGACGAGGTTGCAAAAATCCTTGCGGACTATGGCGTACCTCTCGTCCAGTGCAGCGACTGCGTCGTCTCCGGCGATATTCCTTCGCACGGCTCCTACGATAAGGAAGTCGCCCGCAAATATTCCGAGCGCTACCTCGAATCCGCCAAGCGGCAGGAGCGGGAAGCCACCCCGTCGCCCGACCAGGTGGTGACCGACGATAAACTGGAGCATTGGCTGGCGGACGGCGCCGACATCCGCACCGAGCTCGCCAATGCCATCCTCAGCTTCGACAAGGATCGCGTGCTGCTCTTGCTCTCCAAGGGAGCCAAGGCGAACGCCCTCGACGATCAAGGTCTGGCACCGCTGCACGTCGCCATCCAGAACCGGAGTTCCGATCTGGCGTCGGTTCTTATCGAGCACGGTGCCGACCCCAATCAGCCTGACAGCGACGGCATCACGCCGATCACCTACGCCATCAACCGCAACCACGTTCCTTCTATCAAGCTGCTCGTTGCCAACGGCGCCGACGTAAACGCCAAGAACAAACAAGGCTACACGCCCCTCGAATTTGCCATTGGAGATGACAAGTTGTTTGCGGCCAAGGCGCTCATCGATGCCGGCGGCGATGTCAGCAGCGCCAATGGTAGCCAGAAGGTAACGCCATTGATGCTCATCGCATCCAAGATCGCGCCGCAGGCCCGCACCACGCATCTCGCCAGCGGCCCCACCCCGATCGACATCGCCAAAGAACTCATCGAGCACGGCGCCGGCGTCAATGCCAAGTCGGCCTCGGGCGTCACGCCTCTCATGGTTGCGGCAGGCAGCAACAACGCGCCGATGATCGGCTTTCTTCTCTCGAAGGGTGCGGACCCCGCGCTAAAAAACAACATCGGCAAGACGGCCCTCGATATCGCGCGCGACGCGCGCAACGAGGTCGCAACAAGCGCACTGCAGTTGCTCTCCGTTCCCGCGCCAAACTGAACGGCATCGTCTACGATCATGATGCCATGACGACCGCGGCAGTTCTCAAGAGAGGCGCCTCGCGTACACGAACAACGGACAAAAAAATGCGCAGACACCTAGGCCTGCTTCTCGCCTTCCTTTTGGCTTCCGCGTCCGCCGATGCCGCCCAGCTATTCGTGAGCAACGAGAAGGACAACACCGTCACGGTTCTCGACAGTGAGACCATGAAGCCGGTGAAAGTTATCAAGGTCGGTCAGCGACCACGCGGCATCCGCATCACGCCGGACTTCAAATCTGTCCTCGTCTGCGCGGGTGATGACGACGCCATCGACGTCATCGACACCGACACGTACGAAGTCACGCGCTCCATCCCGACACTTGCCGATCCCGAATATCTCGAGATCGAACCGGATGGAAAGCGAATGTTCATCGCCAACGAAGACGACGCGATGATTTCCGTCCTCGACATCGCGAGCGGGAAAGTCGAAGCCGAGATCGCCGTCGGCATCGAACCCGAAGGCGTGGCATTCAGCCCGGACGGCAAGCACGCGGTAGCGACATCTGAATCGACCAGCATGGCGCACGTCATCGACACCACCACATTCAAGCTCATCGCCAACGTGCTGGTGGATACGCGCCCGCGCGCCGCGCTGTATGAGCCTGGCGGCAAACGCTTTTGGGTGACGTCCGAGGTCGGCGGTACCCTCGCCGTCATCGACGCGGCAACCTACAAAATTACCAAGAAAGTCGGCTTCGAGATCGAAGGCGTGCGCTCCGAGCTCATTCAGCCGCTCGGCATCCGCTTCTCCAAGGACGGCAAGCGCGGATTCGTCGCCCTCGGTCGCGCCAACCGCATCGCCATCATCGACGTGGAGAGCCTCAAGGTGACGAACTACATCCTTGTCGGTCAGCGTCCCTGGCACATGGAGTTGTCTCCCGACGGCCAGAAGCTCTACGTCGCCAACGGTCTCACCAACGACATCACCATCATCGACGTGCCCAGCCTGCGGGCCGAGCGCTCCGTTCCGGTCGGGCGCTTGCCTTGGGGCATCGCCATCAAACCCTGACGCGTGATTTGCAGACGTGGTCTCTACGCCGTCATCCCACCACCAGATGCCGTGCCGCTTTCCAGCGCCACCGGAATCCGCGCTTCCAGCGCGACGCCGCCGCTGCTGCGAGTGCCGATCTTGATGTCGCCACCGGTCGCCCGCACCCGCTCGGACATGCCGGCAATGCCGTAACCGGGCTTCATGCCATCCGGAAAGCCGCGGCCATCGTCACAGATCGTAACGCGCACCAGAGGCTGCCCCGGCGTTGGCATCGCGGCTGGCGCCCCCGACGCGTCGTCTATTTCTACGCCCACGTCGATCACTGTCGCCTGCGCGTGCTTCAGCGCATTCGTCAGGCCTTCCTGCACAACGCGATAAATCGTGAGATTACTCGTCTCGTCGCAACGCGAGACCGCATCATCGACGTCGAGGTTGATCGTCATCTCCAGATGATCCTCCTGCAGCAGCGCCACGAGCGACTTCAGCTTCGCTTTCAATCCGAACTCGTCGAGCCCCATTGGCCGCAGCTTGTGCAGAACGCGCCTGTTCTTGCTCTGGATCATCTCCATGCGCTCAACGATCGTATCGCACGATGCCAGCAGCTTCTCCCGGTCGTTGCCACCGCGCTGCAGCTCGCCCTTCAGCGCCGTCACTGCCGCACGCACGGCAAACATGTACGGCCCGAGCTCATCATGCAGCTCTCGTGCGAGCTCCTTGCGCTCCTCGTCCTGAATGAAAACGATCCGTTGAGCCAGACGCCGGTTCTCTGAAATCGTCCCGTCCAGCGTCGCCGCCAGGCGATTCAGCTTGCGGCAGATATCGGCAATCTCCGGTGGGCCTTCCTCCGGAACCGCAACGTCATAGCGTCCAGAATCGAGCTGCAGCAGTGCCTCGCCCACCGTCTTGATCGGCTTCAACAGGTGGCCCACGAGCAAGCTCATCAGCAGCACCGTTGCAACCGCCAGCAATCCGCCAACCACCACCGTCGTCTCGATCGATTCCCAGATCTCCGCGGCCTCGTGATCCGCCCGCGGCGCAATGATCAGCGTGCCGAAATCCTGCCCGTTCACCTTCACAGGCATTTCGACTGCAGGCGAAGGCTCAGCCAGCGCGTTGAGCCATGCCGGCGCCTCGCCCTCGACCGGCTTTGTGGCATCCTTCGCCGCGTCCAAATCACCTTCGCGATAGATGTTGACGTGCCGAAGGTTCCCAAGGTGCTCCAGCAGCACCTTGAGGCGTTCGCCCGGATCGGGCGTGCCCTGCAGGCTGGCAATCGCCGTTTCGACGAACTCAACGCCCAGCCGCTTGATGCTGTCGTTCTCCGCCCTGATGCGCGGTCCTGCGCTCACCACCATGACGATCACCGACGACGACAGCGCCAGCAGCAATAGCGTGATGAACAGCGCATTGAGCCGGAACCGGATAGACATGGAAAAAACAGCCTCACAAATTCGCTATCGAAGACTGGAACCCATTCCCAGGAAGGCGCCAGCTCTGGTATGTTATATTGTTATGCTTTGGAAGCCGAGATGAGACTGACGTGAAGGTACTTATCGTCGATGATCATCCCATCGTCCTTTCGGGCTGCCGCGCGCTGCTCGCCGAGGCCGATGACATGCAAATGATCGAAGCGCGCGACGCCGCCAGCGCCCAGGAGGTGCACGCAGCGCAGCAACCCGACGTCTTGGTCATCGACATCAACCTTCCCGATGTTTCTGGCTTCGAGTTGGCGCGTCGCATCGTCGTGCGCGATCCCTCCGCACGCATCCTCATGTTTTCCATGAACGATGATTCCATGTTCGCCGCGCAGGCAATCGAGTGCGGCGCTCGCGGCTACTTCTGCAAGAGCGACGACCCGCAAGAGTTCATCGGCGCAATTCGCGCCGTCTATCGCGGCGGCCATTCGCTGGCCCCGGAGATGGCGCAGAAAATCGCCTTTCTGCGCGTCGGCGCAGGCGAAGCTGGCGCCTCGCTCACCCAGCGCGAGCGCGAGGTGTTGCGCCTCCTCGCCAAGGGCAAGAGCATGTCCGAGATCGCCGCGCTGATAAACGTCTCCTATAAGACGGTAGCGATGACGTGCGCCTCGCTGCGCACCAAGTTCAGCGCGCGCACCCCGATGCAGCTCATCCGCATCGCCGTCGAACAGAAGATCGTCTGAAAGTCTCTGCCTGGTCGGCGGCCAGCCGACAACGTCGGCCCGCGCTCGATTTGGCGCGGCACCGATGAGCGACCCGGCGTAGCGATTAGAGGCCGGTCTTGCTCGCGTTCGCGGGCAGATGCTGGATTGCGATGCGCATCAGCTCTGGCAGCGTCCTCACGCCAAGCTTCGCCTTCAGTTGCGCACTCGTATTGACGACCGTCTTGTAGCTGACGTGCAGCTCTTCGGCGATCGAGATATAGGGCTTGCCCTCGGCGATCAGCGATAGCGTCTGCAGTTCGCGCAGCGTCATCCGGCTCAGCGGATTGCGATCGCCGCGCGCTTCCATGAAAGCGATCTGCGATGCCAGATCGTGATTGAGATACGGCAAGCCGTCGCGCACCCGCTTGAACGCCTTCACGAACTCTTCCGACGACGTATCTTTCAGAAGATATCCGTTGGCGCCGACTTCCAGCGCACGGCTGACGATCATGCGATCGGAATGCATGCTTAGAACCAGCACTGGCGTGCGCTCATCGTGCACGCGCAGACGACGAATGAACGAAAGGCCACCAAGAGCGCCCGACTGCATCGACAGATCGACGATGATCACATCGGGATGCTTCTGCCGATAGATGCGAAAGCCTTCGGACAGGCTGGCTGCGACCAGGATTTCTTCAACGCCCATGTCCTCCAGCAGCCGCCGGCAGCCCTGGATGACAATCGGGTGGTCGTCGATAACCAGCACTTTCATTGCATGTGGCCTTCAATCAATTCTTCTCGTGGACGATGCGCACCCTTCCCCGCCGGCAGTGGCACGACGACAGAGACAGTCGTGCCGCCACCTGGAGCATTCTCGATGTTGGCTGAGCCGCCGAGCCCACCCACGCGCTCACGCATCGCAGTCATACCGATACCCAGCGACGCACCCGGATCGAACCCGGCGCCGTTGTCGTGCACCGTAAGCTGCAGGACTCGCGACTGACCCGACCCGTTGGACGCTACTGCCTCCTCGCGGAGGTCGATGCTCATGCGTGTTGCACCACCGTGCCGAAGAGCATTAGTCACTGCTTCTTGCACGCAGCGGAACAGTGTCAGGTCTACGGCTTCCCCATAACCCGGCGCAAGGGAACCAATGGCAACGCTGAACGACACTTCGGGATGCCGACGACCAAAACCTGCAACGAGGCTGCCGATCAACTCGTTCAAGGGGATCCGGCCCAGTTCCACTGGCCTCAGCCGGCGCAGCAGATCGCGATTGATGGTCTTCAACCGCTCCGTAACCGTAAGGACTTCGTCCACACGTTGCCGGATGGGATCGCCTTGCGCTGCCGGCGCCTGCTCTGCAATCCGCCCGATAGAGGAAACATTGGCAGTAATGCCGAATAGACAAGGACCAGCCTCGTCATGCAGCTCGTTGGCAACCTGTCGACGCTCATCCTCCTGCAGATCGATCACATTCTGATAGAGCTGCGTGTTCTCCGCACGCGCCTTCTCCAGCGCTTCTGCAAGCGTGTTGAACCGCGAAGCGATCACCGCCAGCTCATGCACGCGCGGCTCTGCCAGTCGGGTTCCGTAATGCCCGTCCTCGAGCTCCTGCATGCCGCTCGCGAGCCCCGACAGCGGATTGAGCAGCCGACCCAGAACCACGTACAGAAGCGCCAGCATCATGGCTGTGATACCCAGCCAGATCACCGCGCGCCGCGATGCCTCTTCCCACACCTCGCCCAATTCATCGCGCGGCTCGCCGACGATGACGACGCTTCCCACGCGGTTCTCGCCCAGCAGCACACGCACCTCGCGCGTTCCGACCGTCGGCCCGACGAGATCTGCGAACCACTGCGGCGCCCGCTCCGGATGCATGAACACAGGCCGCTCGTCATCTGAGCTGGCCCCGGTGGTCGGAGCCACCTGCACCAGATCGCCGACTTTGTTGCTGACGAGAATGCGCGCGTGGCGAACGTACTTGAGCTGCTCCGGCAGAGCCTCCAACAACTCGCCGCCGCGCCCATCGGCAGCCATCCGCTTTACCATGTCGTTGACGAGCTGCTGCGCAAGCTCCATCGACGCCTTGACCTCAACCTCCACGCGACTGCGCGCATCGATCACGGCCAGTGCAATGGAAAGCAACACAGCACCGACACTGATGATCGATATAGAGATCATCAGTTGCCACCTAACGGGAAGGTCGTTCCACCAGCGGCGATGCATCCAGTTGAAATCCGTAGCCAAACTGCGCACCCCGCGGGCGGCCCTACCTTGCTTTACGCTGTGTGGAGGCACTCTGGCAGCCGAAATGGTGGCAATGAGCCCAGGCATAATTTCCCGTAATTCCTTCAGATTATTTCCCGATCATGCAGGGCCGAGCCACGGTTGCCCCCGCCTCCCGCATGCCTGCCCCGGCTGGCAGCATGGGATTCTGGCACGCAGGCATCTTGAACCGCGGCCCGGTTTAGTCTATTCGGCTGGCTTCTGACGCTGCCCTGGCAGCTAAGCGCCGGGATAAAGGGCCTCGCCCCGCCCAGCGCCGGCCCCCAGGCAATTGATATAGCAGCCAAAAGCCGCAATAGCTCAGTCGGTAGAGCACGTCATTCGTAATGACGGGGTCGGGGGTTCGAATCCCTCTTGCGGCACCATTCTGAACAGCAATGACGCCCAGACTTTTGTGGCGCTGCGTGGCAAGACGCGTGTACCAGCGCCGCCCGGCCGCCGAGCGGCGGTGATCATGCGCCGACGCTGCCGTCCTGCGAGGCCGCAGCGGGCGGGACGCGCACCAGGTAGACATCCATGATCCAGCCCTTATCGAGAAAGACGACGACGCTCGTGTGCCCCTCCGGAAACGCAGCGTCGACGCCCGACTTATAGGACAGCGATGCATCCCGTGGCGGACTGGGCAGGACCGCAAACCTGTAAGGCCGCTCGGGTGCAGTAGCATGCGCAAATCGCCTTGCGCAGATTGGCCAGCTCAGCCTTGTCTTCGCCCATGTCGAAGATGAAGAACACGTCCGTGGCGCGCAGCGCCTCAACGGCCTGCACGGTGAGTAGGTGAATGCCGCCCGCACCAACGCCGATGGCCCGAATACGCTTCATGTCCGGCTGCGCACTCTCGATCCTGCATCTTCGCCTGCCGTCGGCATGGATATCCGCGGCTGGCGCGCGATCTCCATCAGCGCGTCGATGTCGATGTGCTGCGCCAGATGCTCCCCCAGGCGATCCAACGTTTCTTCGATCCGATCTTCGTACCGCACGGAGCCGGCCTCGGCGCCAAGCCCCTGCAGGAAGTGCTTCCGGTACACATCGTCGGCGAAGAGGCCATGCACGTAGCAGCCTTCGATGCGCGCATCGGCACTGCGTGCTCCGTCAGCGCGACCATCGCTGAAGACGACCATAGGTCGCGCGCAGTCTGCTCCGCGCGTTCGGCCGACGTGCATCTCGTAGCCTTTGAACGAAGGACCACCAACCGCGACACCCGACACGTCGACCAGCATCTTGTCTCCGCCGAGCCTTGTCTCGACATCGAGAAGGCCCAGCCCCTCGCACGAACCAGAAGCCCCCTCCATGCCATCTGGATCATCGACGCAGCGCCCCAGCATCTGGTAGCCGCCGCAAATGCCAAGCACGCGTCCACCGCGCCGCACATGCGCTTTGAGGTCGACATCCCAACCGCAGGCGCGCAATGCCGCAACATCGGCAATGGTCGACTTGGATCCAGGCAGGATGACGAGATCTGCATCTCCCGGAATCGGCTCACCGGGACGCAGAAATGCAATGTCGATGTGCGGCTCCATGCGCAACGGATCGAAGTCGTCGAAGTTCGAAACACGCGGATAGGCCAGCACCACGATCTTGCGCGCAGCCTGCGATTTCGTCTCTCGCTCTGCGAGTCCAAGCACATCCTCGGCCGGAAGCAGACGCGCATCCTCGAAATAGGGAACGAGCCCCAGCGCACGCCATCCCGTCGCCGCAGCGACCGCCGTAATGCCGTTCGCGAACAGCGTCGGGTCGCCGCGAAACTTGTTGACGAGGAAACCTTCGATCATGCGTGCATCGTCCGTCGGCAGAACCGTCTTCGTGCCGACGAGACTGGCAATCACGCCGCCGCGCTCGATGTCTCCGATCACGACAACGGGCACGTTGGCCGCACGCGCGAATCCCATGTTGGCGATATCGCCGCTGCGCAGGTTGATCTCCGACGCCGACCCCGCGCCTTCGACGAGAACGATGTCCGCTTCGCCGCACAGCCGCTCGAAGCTATCGAGGACCGCCGGCATGAGATCTGGCTTCATGCCTTGGTATTGCGCCGCTCTGGCGTTGCCGACAACGCGCCCCTGCACGATCACTTGTGCACCGACATCGCTCTGCGGCTTCAGCAGCACCGGATTCATATGCACGCTCGGCGCCACGCCGGCGGCGCGCGCCTGCAGCGCCTGTGCGCGGCCTATTTCGCCGCCATCCGCCGTCACCGCAGCATTGTTCGACATGTTCTGCGGCTTGAAGGGGCGCACGATGAGACCCCGATTGCGCAACAGTCGCGCCAAGCCGGCAACGAGCATCGACTTGCCGACGTCCGATCCGGTCCCTTGGAACATGATCGCTTTGGCGACCATCAGAACTCGATACCTTCCTGCGCCTTCACACCCGCACGCGATCCTGCGTCTCCCATGTGGCCCAGCGCGTACCATTCGACCTGACCGGGAAACCGATCGATGGCGTGGCGTTCACCGGTACCCCACGCACCCTTGCCGAACTGAACGACGCCAGTCTTGAAGCCCCGGCCCAGCGCACCCAGCAGCAGACCGAAGGCTGCCGTGGGCTTGCCCCTACCCTTTCCGGTGTGAACGATGATAAGCCCCTTCTCTATCGTCTTGCCCGCCACTTCGGCGTCTTGTGCTATCCACGGCGGTATCGGGCATCGGAGCCTCCGTTTCTCAACGACCGCTCGTCGCATCAGAGCGGATTGTGTTCGTGGGTGCGCGACGCAATTGTCATTGACGCCGTTGCAAGCGGCGTCTTATCAAACCTTACGACGGTTCCCCGCAAGGGGATTCAAAGGGAATGCGGTGAGGTCGAATAGAGACCGATGCCGCAGCTGCCCCCGCAACTGTAATCGGCGAGCCGGCGACAAGCACACCACTGGGAAACCGGGAAGGTAGTCGCAGGCGAGGAACCGAGAGCCAGGAGACCTGCCGTCGCTACGTAACCCGAATGGCCCCGGTGGGTGGGTCGAGGAGGCAGACATGACGACAGCCATCACGCATGGCAAATCTCAGCGCATTGATGTTCGCATCGCGCCCAGCTTTCCCTTCCACTGAGCCGCATTGATGCTCACGCGGGTCTTCGCCGTCGGCCTTCTGCCCGGGCTTGCTGGCAGACGCAGCCGCGCCCAGCACACCGGACTGGCACCTGCCTATTTCGTCGGATTGCTTTGGACGCGCATTGGCGCAGCGGAGGACAGCGCCGATGGGCTCTGAAGTTGATATTTTCGTCTGCATCTCCTGTCGCCAGCAAAGCGAGGACGGCGGCGATCCGACAAGACCCGGCGTCGAGCTTGCGAGCGAGCTTAAAGCGCGCCTTGCAGCCAGCAACGCACACGGCATCACCGTGCGCGAGGTCGAATGCCTCGCCGTGTGCAAGCGACCCAGCACCATCGCGCTCGCCGCTGGTGGCAAGTGGACCTACGTCATCGGCGACCTCGAAACCGAAGCGCACCTTGCCGACATCGTTACGACCGCGCTTGCCTATCAGCGCGCCGCAAACGGCATCGTGCCCTGGGCCGAGCGCCCCGCTCCGTTCCGCAAGGGCGTGATCTCCCGCATCCCTCCGCTCGGCTTTGAGCAACCTGCTCCGGAGAGCACATGACCGACATCGCCAAGATCCCTTGCAGCATCATCACCGGGTTTCTGGAGGCGGGAAAGATACCTCGGGGTTGGCTCTGCCCAAGCCGCTTGTGCAGGCCTTCAACTGGCCTGCAATCGCTTCGCGCGTCACCGTCGATGGTGTCATCACTGTCGTAGACAGCGCGGCAGTGGCAGATGGCCCCAGCAAACTGGAAAACCAGACAGGGACTAATGGCAATCCCGTCAGAACGATTGCCGCATCGCACGCCTTGAGCCCCAACCGCGTATGCGCTCGCCTCCCGCTCGCTGAGGGTAATACTCCGCGCAATTCCTGGGTTTGCACCCCTCACAGCAGGCTTCGTTCCGACCTGCAAACCTAGCGGTTCTGAGCACGACCAAAGATCGATGCCGATAGGCAACGCTTCCGGCGGATCGACCCGGCAACGCTTGCCAGCCGATCTGGCCCGACGCTTAATCGTGGCGGGGACCAAAAAGAACATCGGCTTCGCGAAGCGGCGCGCGTTCCGGAAAACAAATAATAACTGGCGACATGAAGAGGGCTGTCGTCGACAAAGGCGCGCCCATGCCCATCGCCATCAGACTAGACGCGGACCAATCCTCGTTCGTTACCGATGCTCACCGCAACGGCAACGCAGACAGCTCCGTAGCGCCCGGGCCCTTCATCCGCCCGCTACCGCTACGCGATCAGCCACTCTCGAGTACTTCTGCTGTCGACACTATCGCAGCGGCACTCGCGAGCTCTCCCGTGCCGGCGCCACGCGAGACCCCCAGGTCGCTCGACCTTGCATCCGGTTTTCCGTTCGCACGTCCCGCCGAAGTGCTGCGTTACGACGCGCGCACTAGCGCCCCGCTGCCTCAGCCGCGAACGGAGAGTCTCGAACCCAGACCGTCCGCGCCGCAGCCATCCCCGTTTGCACCACTGCCGTTCAACCCGAGCATGCCCGACATCGCAAGCTGCGCTCCGACGCGCGTGTATCGCGCCGGAGACGATATCGCACTCTTCGTAAGGAATCCTGCGGCCATCGCTGCACGCAGCGGTCTCCCCTCGGCCGTGCACTATTCGCTGGTGCTCGCCGTCGTTAGCCGCATCACGCGCATGCCGCTCTTCATGGTGACGCTGGAACATGGTCCCTTCGACACGGCCTGGCTATGCACGTTCGGCACCGATGGTGTGCATCGAAATCTCGGCGCGATGTCAGTCGACGAAGAGCAGTTCTTTGCTCATGCCGCTAGCATCGTCTCGACCGAACTCGGGCAGATGCTGGTTGAGCTGCCGATGCCGCAGCTCCCGCCGCCAGTGGGCTATTCCAGCGCAGCACCCCAGGCGCAGGCGCGCACGCCGCAAACCGCGCCCAACGGCAAGGCGCCGTGTCACGACCTCGAGCAATTCCTCAGGATGCTCGATCAGGAGCCGGCCCCCGGACCCGACCCCACAGTTGCACGCATGCAAGACTTGATGCGCAACGTTGCCATCTATCTGAATACTGGAACGGGGACGGATGCCGAAGCAGCCCGCCTGGAGCACGAACTGCAGTGGGCAGCGATGCACTTCCCGGCTCGTCAGTGCCACACACTGGTGCGCAGCATCCGTGCTGCCTCGCCCGCCTACCGCCGACGGCTCGATCTGATGAAGCAGGCCCACTTCAATTTCGTCACCACCGGCAATGGTGCGATCGGACCGCTGCTGAATGAGATCGCCGCGCTCGAAGCCGCCGGGATACTATCGGCGGCTGAGCGCGCGACGCTGCACAACGCGCTGAGGCCGCAACCGGCGGTCTCGCGGCCATCTGCGCCGGCCGCCTCGAGGGCACCCGTCGCAGCAAGCCCCCTGCCGACCGGGCTGCCACCCAGGCAATCCAAGCCGTGGTGGCGCCGCCTCCTCCGATAAGAGGCACAGGCCTTACATTTCAGCGCTCAGCACAGGGTGATCGTCGGCCAGCGGCTGAGTGAAGGTGACGCCGCAGAACCCGCCCACCGACCAGTCGACGGTCCCGCTCACCGCGTCTTGTGACGGCAACATGATCGTCACGCTATCACCCGCCGCAAGCCCGAACACGCCGTCAAGCTTGATCCCGCTGGGCGACACGCTGCGGATCATTGCGCTCAGCTTACGGCTCCCAGCCACCACCTGCGCGTGTTGTACCGGCGCCCGCATAAAGGCTGGCCGCTGCGCCAGCCCCTGCTTCGCCGATGACTGATAACGCGTCGCCGAATAGTCCATTTGAACCCGATGTTCCATGCCTGCACCCGACCTCATGCTCGCATGATGCTGTTGCGGTCGCCTTGAGCCGCTTGTCCAGGATTGAATAGAACTATTCAGATCCTCTTAAGTTTCCCTCATCAGATCGCGCCGAATGAAATATCTCACTTCTAAGTCGACCCCGAACCGATGATGGAGCCTTGATGCGCCTGATCGATCGCTGGCTTGCTCGTTATGCCGAGCCTCAAGAGGCTGCCCTCGAAGCTATCAGAGGCCTCAAGCCCGTCATCGTCATTACCGGCGCTTCACGCGGGATCGGACTGGCCTTAGCCCGGCGTTTCGCCCGCGCCGGGCACGACGTTGCCCTCATCGCGCGAAGTGCAAATGCGCTTGAAGCCGCGGCCGGACTGATCGCCTCCGATTATGCAGTCACCGCAATGGCCATCCCCATGGATGTCACCAACGCGGAAGCGATCGACCGCATCACCGCCCAGCTCGGCGCAAATGGCTTCTACATAGAAGTGCTCATCAACAATGCCGCCGTGGGGCTCGCCGGGCCATTCGCTCAACAATCTCCCGAAGCGATAGGTCACCTTATTGATCTCAACGTCGCGGCCCTGACCCGGATGACCCGCGCAGTCCTCCCCGACATGCTCGCCCGCGGCCATGGCGGCATTATCAACCTAGCCTCCCTGGGAGGCCTAGTCCCCGGTCCAAACCAAGCCGCCTACTACGCCAGCAAGGCATACGTAGTCTCGCTCACTCGCGCACTGGCTGCAGAGAACGCCGGTCGCGGCGTGCGCATGTTGGCTGTCGCTCCCGGCCCGGTGGATACCGGTTTCCATCAGGCCATGGGCACCGAGCTTTCATTTTACCGCCAGGTACTGGTCGCCCTGAGTGCACGCCAGGTCGCGTTCGAATCCTACCTCGCCTTCAAGCTCGGCTGGCACCTTTATGTGCCCGGCCTGACCGGCAAGCTCCTGCAAATAGCCGTTTGGATCATCCCCCATGCGCTGCTGCTTCCGCTCATGGGCTGGCTCTTGCGCCGACGCGACGAGCAGCCGTGGCACGACACCGGCAACCCGTCAGCGTGATTGCCGCACCGGAACGTCATTTCCTTTCTCGAAACAAATTTCCGATTTAGTGTCGTTCGGCGTCGGGAATTGTGTCTTGCGTATCACGGCGCAGTCGGCGCGGTGGCGCGCCGGCGAGTATCGTTAAACTCGCTCTGTGCGCGCTACCGCGTCGTCCTTGAATAGCCTCTTGAATCTTGCCGTCGACGCTCCTCATCTCAGTCCGCGTCGAACCTTCTCACCCACCGCGACATCTCATCTTCACCATCCAGGGAACATTCCTGGACAGCCGCGCGTCGACGCCCTAAACGCCGATACTCGAGCATGTGAGCGCAGGATGCCCGGTCGCAACGCTTCCAATCCCTTAGCAAACCTGGACCTCGCTCCAATCGGCAACGGGCGAACGTCTGCTCTTGTCGATACCAACGGGCGCATCGTCTGGTGGTGCTTCCCGCGGTTCGATTCAGATCCAGTGTTCTCGCGCCTTCTGGCGGGAGACGATGAAAAGGGCTTCTGCGACGTCGTCATGCAGGGCCAGACGGCGTCGCGTGCCGCGTACGTTCGCAACACCGCCATTGTCGAGACGATACTCGAGGACGCTAGCGGCAACGTTTTGCGCATCACCGATTTCGCCCCCCGCTTCATGCTCTACGAGCGCGCGTTCCACCCCGCCCAGATCGTCCGTCGCATCGAGCCCCTTCGCGGGCTGCCCCGAGTCACCATCCGCTTGCGCCCGACTTTCAACTATGGCCAACCCGCCGAAGCCCCTGCCATCGGATCGAACCACATGCGATTTGGTGGCGGTGCGGATGTCCTGCGCGTCACCACCGATGCGCCGCTCTCGTACATTGCCCACGAAACGCCATTCGCGCTGACCAATCCGGTGACGCTTGTTCTCGGCGCCGACGAGCCGCTTCAAGCTTCGGTCGACAGCATCAGCCGAGAATTTCTCGAACGCACGCGCAGCTACTGGGTGAATTGGGTGCGGGGCCTTGGCATCCCGCTCGACTGGCAGTCTGCCATCATCCGCGCCGCCATCACCTTGAAGCTTTGCCAGTTCGAGGAAACGGGCGCGATCATCGCCGCCACAACCACGTCGATTCCAGAGGCACCCGGCACGCAACGCAATTGGGATTACCGCTTCTGTTGGCTCCGCGACGCTTTCTTTGTCGTCAGCGCCCTCAATCGTCTGGGCGCGACCCAGACGATGGAGAACTACCTCAACTATATCACCACCATTGCCGTAGAAACCGAGACTCCACTGCAGCCTGTCTACGGCATCATCCCAAATCTGCCGCTCACCGAGCGCATTGCCGAGAACCTTGCCGGCTTCCGCGGCATGGGGCCGGTTCGTATCGGCAACCAGGCTTCCGAGCAAACCCAGCACGATGCGTACGGCAGCATCATCCTCGGCGCCTCTCACATGTTCATTGACGAGCGCCTGCCAGGCATGGGCGATGCGGCGCTGTTTCGCCGGTTGGAACCGCTCGGACACCTGGCGCGCAAACGCTACCTCGAGCCCGATGCAGGCCCATGGGAATATCGCGGCCGCGCGCGCATCCACACCTATTCGGCAATGATGTGCTGGGTAGCCTGCGATCGGCTCGCACGCCTCGCCGGTCTCTTGTCGCTTAACGACCAAGCCGGGTACTGGCGCGTCGAAGCTGACAAAATACGAGACGAGATCCTCTCCCGAGCCTGGAGCAAGAAATGGGGCGCCCTCGCTGGCGCGTTCGAACACGACGATCTCGACGCCAGCGTGCTGCTCGCCGCCGAGTTCGGACTGCTGCGCGCCGATGACGAGCGCTATCGGTCGACCGTCGAAGTCATCGGCCGCGAGCTCAACCGCAACGGCTTCATGATGCGCTATGTCGCCGACGACGATTTCGGAGCGCCCGAAACGGCATTCCTCGCTTGCCAGTTCTGGTACGCGGATGCCTTGGCCTTGATCGGCGAGACGCAAAAGGCGCGCGACATTTTTACTGACATACTCTCGCGCACCAATTCCTTTGGCGTCCTCGGAGAGGACATTGACCCTGCCTCCGGCCAACTCTGGGGCAACATTCCTCAGACCTATTGCATGGCCGGCATCATTAACACTGCAATGAAACTATCCCGCAGCTGGGAAGACGCTTGGGCCGCGAGCTAACCCGCCGCGAATTGCTCAATTGGAACTAAAACACGACCTAAACATTTATCGCCCAATACCGAATCTACTCCTGAGACTGACAGGAGAAGTATGGGCCGCCTCGTACTCATTTCAAATCGGGTCGCTGACCTCTCGAAAGCTTCGCAAGCGGGAGGCATGGCCGTTGCATTGGCCGATACGCTGCGCACGCGCGGCGGGCTCTGGCTCGGCTGGAGCGGCAAGATCGGCGACCGCCGCGACGAGCAGCGCACCGATCCTGACTTCACCAAATACGGCAACGCCACCGTCGCGACCTTACCGCTCAGCGCCCGCGAGCATGAAGCCTACTACGTTGGCTATTCCAACAACGTGCTCTGGCCGGTATTTCACGATCGCCTGGATATCGCCCAGTTCGAAGCTGGCTACTATCAGCGCTATCTCGAGGTGAACAAGCGCTTCGCACGCGCGCTCCACCCCCTCTTGCGCCCCGACGACACCATCTGGGTGCACGACTATCACATGATCCCGCTCGGCATGGAGTTGCGCGCACTCGGCGTCACCAATCCGATCGGCTTTTTCCTGCACATCCCAGTGCCGCCCGCACAGACGTTCCTCGCCATTCCCGAGCACCGCGAGCTGGCACGAGGCCTCGCCGCATACGATCTCATCGGGCTGCAGACCAAGGTCGATGTCGGCAACCTGATCGACTATCTGCAGGATGGCGTTTTCGGCCGCATCCTCCAGGACGGTCGCATCCGCGCCTTCGATCGCGAGCTGTCCATCGCCGCCTTTCCGGTTGCCATCGACGTCGATGCCTTCGTGGGTTCGCGCCCCAACCGCACCGCGAAAAAGCTGCCCGCCACCCGCATCATCGGCGTCGATCGCCTCGACTACACCAAAGGGCTGCCGCAGAAGTTCCGCGCCTTCAGCCGCTTCCTCGAAAAGTATCCCGACTACCGCGGCAAGGTCCTCCTCTCGCAGATTGCGCCGCCGACGCGCGAGACAGTCACTGCCTACGCCGACATCCGCCAGGAATTGGAAACGCTATCGGGCCGCATCAATGGCCGCTTCGGCGAGCTTGACTGGGTGCCAATCCAGTACATCCATCGCTCCACGCCGCGTAAATTGCTGGTCGATGTCTACCGCAACTCCCGCGTCGGCTTCGTCACTCCGCTGCGCGACGGCATGAACCTCGTCGCCAAGGAATACGTCGCGGCACAGGATCCAGATGATCCCGGTGTCCTCATCCTGTCGCGCTTCGCCGGTGCCGCCGAACAATTGCAGGAAGCGTTGATCGTCAATCCCTACGATATCGAGGAGATGGCCGACTCGCTGAAGAAAGCTCTCGACATGGACCTCACCGAACGGCGTGAGCGCCACGATGCGCTCCTCTCGGACATACGCCGCAACGATACTTACACATGGTGCCGCTCCTTTCTCGACTCGTTGGAAAGCACCAGCCGCAGCGCGCCGCTCGCTGTCCCCACCTCGCCTTCCGAAGCCGCGCGCCGCGCATTGCAGGAAATCGAGATGGCCCGCGTAGCACCACGCGCGCGCCATCAATGAGTGAACCGGCGCGGGCCACCAAATGCCGCCTGAGAGGCACACATGAAGGCACTCTGCATCGGTGGCGCAACGGTCGACGCGATCGCGACAATCGAAAGCGACAGCATCGAGCGCATGTCGATGTTGAATGCAGAGACGTCGTTTCTGTTGCTCGAAGAAGGACGCAAGACGGAAGCGCACGACATCTCCACCCATTGCGGTGGTGGCGCCGTCAACGCGGCTGTCGCCCTTTCCCGCCTCGGCTTCGACGCATCCGCCATCGCCAAGCTTGGCCGCGACGCACGCGCCGACTTCATCCTGTCGCGCCTCACGGCGGAAGGTGTGTCGACGCGCTGGATCATCCGCGACGCCACCGCCCCTACCGGCGCCTCCATGATCATCTCGTCCCACGAGCGCAACGCCGCCGTCTTCACGTTCCGCGGCGCCAATGCCCACCTTGAGTCCGCAGACCTTGCCCGCGAGGCCTTCGACGTTGACCTCGTCTACATCTCGAGCCTGTCCGGCAAATCCGCAGACTGCTTTCCCCAGGCTGTACGCATGGCGCGTGCGGCAGGCACCCTCATCGCCGTCAACGCGACGATCCGCCAACTCGCGGTGCACACGGACGCGTTCCTCGCAAATCTCCCCGCGATCGACATCCTCGCACTCAACCGCCGTGAGGCCGAAGCGCTCCTGCCAAGACTGACCAACGCTGCCGCGAGCAGCCCCATGCCGCGCATCACCGCGGGCGATCAGGCGCCGCCCTTGCTGACCCGTGGCCTGCAATCCGGCTCCTTCGAGATGAGCTTGCCGACATTCTTCGCGGCATTGCGGGCCCGCGGCACGCGCCACATCATGCTCACCGATGGAAGCAACGGCGCTTTCGTCTGTTCTGATGCCGACATGATCTACTGCCCGGCCGAGCCCACGGACGTCGCCAGCACGGCAGGTGCGGGCGACGCAATGGGCGCGACATTTTCTGCCTTCATCACCCTGGGCTACCCGGCCGACGTCGCATTGAAGGCTGCGACAATCAATGCCGCGAACGTCGTGGCTTTCATTGACACGCAGTCCGGGTTATTGGGGCGCCACGCCCTGGAGCAGCGGCTCGGTGCCAGCTCCGGACAACAACTGCGCAGATGGAAGATGTGAGGGGAACTTGGCCTGATGACCGACAGAGCCGCAGCCGCGAGAAAGCAACCGGCCGAATTGGTCTTCGCGGAGGAACATGCCGTTGAGTTTCCTCCCATCTCCGCCGACAGCCTCCTCGGCGGCGACGTGCACAACATCGCCCTGTTCCTCGATTGCGACGGCACCCTGCTCGACATCGCAGCGACGCCGGGCGAGGTGCGCGTGCCCACTGGCCTCGTTGAACTCCTGAAGCGTATCTCCGACGGCCTCGGCGGCGCACTTGCCCTGCTGACCGGCCGTCAGCTCGCCGAAATCGACATGCTGCTTACGCCCATCGAATTCGTCGGAGCCGGTGTCCACGGCGCCGAGCTACGGGTGCTTCCAGGCGGCGCCATTACGCGCATCACCAACACGCTGCCCGCCATCCTCATCGACGAAGTGATGCATCACGTGCAGAAGCTGCCCGGCATCATCGCCGAGCCGAAGGGCCCTGGCATCGCGGTTCACTATCGGCTGGCCCCCCATCTCGCTCCCTCGCTGGAAGCCGAGCTGCGCGCGCTGGTGGCCCGCCACGCCGATGATCTCGTGCTCTGCCCCGGTCGCCAACTCTTCGAGATCATTCCCGCCGGCCATTCCAAAGGTACGGCGCTCGACACGCTATTGAAGCTGCCCGACTTCGCCCACCGCAAGCCGATCATGATCGGCGACGACGTCGGCGACATTCCGGCTCTCGCAGCAGCGTTCCGGCTGGGAGGCGCAGGCCTGCGCGTCGCCGGCGAGCAGTTCCGCGAAGGCGCCGAATTCGGCAGCCCCGCAGAAGTGATAGGTTGGCTCCAGCGCCTGGAACTGCTGCTGCGCAAATAAGCGGCTCACGTCGGCGCCGGCGGGCAGTCCGCCGCGCCGCCATCGCGTGCCTTGGCGGCAAGCTCGCGGTACTTCTTGCGCAGTCGCTCAATCTCCGCTTCTTCCAGCTCTTCCAGGTCGAGCAGCGCATTGCGCGCGCCCTCGGTCGACCGGATCAACTCGTCGAGCTTCACTTGGATGGCCTCGGAGTCGCGGTTCTGCGACGCCTGAATGGCGAACACCATCAGGAACGTTACGATCGTCGTCCCCGTGTTGATGACGAGCTGCCAAGTGTTCGAAAATCCGAACACGGGCCCGGTTACGATCCATAACGCGACCACGGCCACCGCCGCCGTGAACGCATAGGGACTCCCCGCCGCGCGCGAGCTCCAGCGCACGAAGCGCGTGAACAGCGATGCATTTCTGTTGCTGAGCCCTGAGGGATAATACGAGGCCATGGGACACATCCCGACTGATCGGCCTCGAAAACGCGCCCACGCCAATCGAAGTTCCCGCCCCGAGCACGGCCGGAACTCTTTTCCTCACATGTGAGTTTTATCTGGCGCGACCGAAGCGAGCCGGGTCGATCCAGAAACAATTTGGGTGGGTCAATGGGCGTTAAGACAGCAAACGAGCGTCCAGTCATCAACGCGCACGGCGGCAAAGTGCTGCCCAGCGTCGAGGTCGACAGTTACAACTTGGAGATCAGGGACGACGACGGCTTCGTCGGCGATAAGGCGAGCCGCAGCGCCTTTCACGAGATGCTCGACAAATGGCGCGAGCCGCTGCGCAAGCTTGGCGCAGATCCCTTGGGTGATACGACCTCGGAGCAATTGAGCAAGAAGCAGATCGACAAGCTCCTTGCCGACGGAGACCCCGACGCAGCAGGCATCGTACACAGCGCCGTTGAAGAATTTTCCCAGACGCTGTTTTCCGTGATCAAGCGTTTCGTCAAAGTCGCCGCCTGGCGCGACACCGAAGCGATCGTCATCGGCGGCGGCTTCCGCGGCAGCCGGGTAGGCGAACTCGCCGCCGGCCGCACCGAGGTCCTACTCAAAGCCGCCGACTACGACATCGAGCTGGAGCTCATTCACAATCATCCCGACGAGGCCGGCCTTCTCGGCGCCGCTCACCTGATGCCGTCCTGGATGCTTGAAGGTCACGACGGTATTCTCGCCGTCGATATCGGCGGCACCAACATCCGCGCTGGCATCGTCGAGACGCGCCTGAAGAAGGCCAAGGATCTCTCCAAGGCGGAAATCTTCGCGTCCGACCTCTGGCGTCATGGCGACGAGAAAACCAAGCGCGACGGCGCCGTCGCGCGCCTGATCGAGATGCTCGCCGAACACATTGCCATCGCAGAGAAGAAAGATCTCAAACTGGCTCCGGTCGTCGGCATCGGCTGCCCTGGCGTCATCCGCGAGGATGGGTCCATCGAGGCCGGCGCTCAGAACCTGCCCGGCAATTGGGAAAGCAGCCGCTTCAACCTTGCAGATTGCATCCGCGAGCAGATACCGCTGATCGGCGGGCACGAGACGCAAGTCGTCATTCACAACGATGCCGTGGTGCAGGGCCTCAGCGAATTGCCCCAGATGCAGGACTACTCCCGCTGGGGCGTGCTCACCATCGGTACCGGCCTCGGCAACGCCCGCTTCACAAATCGTCACAAGGCGACAGATTGAGTCAGTAGCCCTCGCCCGGACGGTTGACGATCCAGGCTTTGCAGGCCACACATACCCCGCTTGGATGGGGCGGGGGCCCGGCTGCCCCGACGGACTTTTTCATCCAGAAAATTCTAGGGTTGCAGCACGCTGGTAGCGCACACCGCGCATCTGCGCGCTCTCGCCGGTTGTCGGGGTTCGGGGGCCATGATCAAGCGCTTTCTAATTGCTCTCATCATAATGAGCGCACTGATTGGCGGCATCGCATTCTTCAAGCTCGTCTTCATGCCGAAGATGATCCAGGAGTTCCTTAGCTCCCAGGTGCCGCCGCCCGCCACCATCACCGCCGAAGCCGCCAAGGCCGAGGAATGGATCGAGCGTCTTCCTGCCATCGGCACGCTGATCGCATCGCAAGGCGTCGAGATCGCCTCGCAAGTCGCGGGCATCGTCACCGGCATCAACTTCGAGAGCGGCCAGGATGTCACCGCTGGCACCAAGCTGGTGCAGCTCGATATCTCCGTCGAGCAGGCTGATCTGGCTAGCGCCCAGGCCACGCTTCTCGAGGCCGAGGTCGCGTTCAAGCGCGTGTCCGACCTCCTGATCAAATCGGTCGCCTCCGAAGCGAACGTCGACACCGCGCGCGCCAAGCGCGACACCGCGGTTGCCGCCGTCAATCGCATCAAGGCGCTGATCGCCCAGAAGGGCATTGTTGCGCCGTTCGCCGGTCGCCTCGGCATCCGCCATGTCGAGCTTGGCCAATACATCTCGCCCGGCCTCGCCATGGTCACGCTGCAGGCGCTCGACCCGATCTGGGTCGACTTCCCCATGCCCGAGCAGAACGTCGGCAAGCTCCGCGTCGGCCAAACCGTCGATCTCACGGTCGATGCCTATCCCGGGCACGTCTTCGCCGGCACGATCACCTCACTCGACGCCCGCGTGTCGCAGGAGACACGCACCCTCCTTGTCCGCGGCACCCTGCCGAACCCCGATCGCACACTCCTTCCGGGCATGTTCGCCAACGTGGCCGTGCTGGCGGGCGCACCGAAAAACGTCATTACCGTACCCCGCACCGCCGTCACTTACAGCCTCTACGGCGACAGCGTTTACGTCCTGAAGCGCAAGGAAGACCAGGCGGCGCCTGCAAAGCCTGAGGACACAATCTACACTGCCGAGCGCCGCTTCATCAAAACGGGCCAGGTGCGCGACGAGCGGGTTGCCGTCACCACCGGCCTCGCCGCAGGCGATCAGGTCGTCACCAGCGGGCAGGTGAAACTCACCAATGGTGCGCTCGTTCGCGTCGACAACTCTCAGGCGCTCGTCCCGCCGGCCACCCGTCCGCTGCAATAGGGGTCGACCATGTCGTTCACCGACATCTTCATTCGCCGGCCCGTCCTCAGCTCCGTCGTCAGCCTGCTCATCCTGCTGGTGGGCCTGAGTGCCGCGTTCAACCTGCAGGTGCGCCAGTACCCCGAGCTGTCGAACACCACGATCACCATCACCACCGCTTATCCAGGCGCCAACGCCGATGTGATCAAGGGCTTCATCACGGTTCCCATCCAGCAGGCGGTCGCGAGTGCCGAAGGCATCGACACGCTGACGTCCACCTCGCGCCAGAACGTCTCCACCGTAACGCTCAACCTGCGCCTCAACGCCGATCCCGATCGCGCCGTCACCGACGTGCTATCCAAGGTCAACCAGGTGCGCAGCGTGCTGCCACCGGAATCGATGGACCCGGTCGTCGTCAAGCAGACAGGTGAGTCGACGGCGCTCATGTACCTGTCGTTCAACAGCGACGTGCTCTCCGCCTCGCAGATCACCGACTATTTGACCCGCGTGGTGCAGCCCAAGCTGCAAACCGTCAACGGCGTCGCCAACGCGCAGATCCTCGGCGGCCAGACCTTCGCCATGCGCATCTGGCTCAATCCCGAGAAAATGGCTTCCCTCGGCGTCACGCCGCTGCAAGTGCGCACCGCGCTTGCCACCAACAACTTCACCACTGCGGCCGGCCAGATCAAAGGCGACTTCGTCGAGACCACCATCAATGCCGAGACCTCGCTCGCCAGCGCGGACGCGTTCGGCGAACTGGTTGTCGCCGCCCGCGGCGACGCGCTTGTCCGCTTGCGCGATATCTCCGAGATCTCGCTTGGCGCCGAGGACGTGAATTCCACCTCGGTTTTCGACGGGCTCAAAGCAGTATTCATCGGCATCTACTCGACGCCCACCGCCAACCCGCTTACCGTCATCGACGACGTGCGCAAGGAGTTCCCAGCCATCGAGGCCGAGCTGCCGCCCGGCATGTCCGCCGCCATCGCCTACGACTCGACTAAGTTCATCGACGCTTCGATCTCCGAAGTCGAGAAGACCCTCATCGAAGCCGCGGTGATCGTCATCGTCGTCATCTTCCTGTTTCTCGGCAGCCTCCGTTCCACGCTCATCCCGATCGTCACCATACCGTTGTCTCTCATCGGCGTGATGTTTGCGCTGCTCGCGCTCGGCTATTCGATCAACCTGCTGACACTGCTGGCCCTTGTTCTCGCCATCGGCCTCGTCGTCGATGACGCCATCGTCGTCGTCGAGAACATCCATCGCCACATCGAGGAAGGCCTGTCGCCGTACGACGCCGCAATCGTCGGCGCGCGCGAGATCGCCGTTCCGGTCATTTCGATGACCATTACACTTGCCGCCGTCTATGCCCCCATCGGCTTCGTTTCCGGCCTGACCGGCTCACTGTTCCGCGAATTCGCCTTCACCCTCGCGGGCGCCGTCATCGTATCGGGCATCATCGCCCTCACGTTGTCGCCCATGATGTGCTCCAAGCTGCTCACCAGCGAGCTGTCCGCCGGGGGCTTCGTGCGCTTTCTCGAC
The DNA here is from genome assembly GCF_965243865.1 of Hyphomicrobium sp. 1Nfss2.1. Lineage (GTDB taxonomy): Bacteria > Pseudomonadota > Alphaproteobacteria > Rhizobiales > Hyphomicrobiaceae > Hyphomicrobium_A. Next base: position 2,299,724 of record NZ_OZ251603.1, read on the forward strand.
CGCACCTTCGAGCGGCTCAAGAACCGCTATCAGCGTCGCCTCACCCGCACGCTGAATTACCGCCCCGTGACGCTCCTCGTTCTGTTCGGCGTCATCATCGCCACTGCGCTCATGTACGCGACCGCGCAGCAGGAGCTGGCTCCCGAGGAGGATCAAGGCATCCTCTTCAACCTCGTCAAGACGCCACCCGCAACCAACATCGATTACACCGAGCAGGTGACGGATCACCTCTATCAGATCTTCAACACGGTCCCCGAGAAGGAGCACGTCTTCGCCATCAACGGCATGGGCGGCGATGTGCACCAGGCGTTCGCCGGCATCCTTTTCAAGCCGTGGGAAGAGCGCAACCGCACTCAGGCGCAAATTCTCCAGGAGCTGCAGCCGAAGGTGAACGGCGTCGCCGGCGCACAAGTGCTGACCTTCGGCCAGCCTTCTCTCCCCGGCTCGACCGGCGGCCCGCCCGTTCAGTTCGTCATCACCACCACGTCGGACTACGAGCAGCTCGCCCAGGTCCTGCAGAAGGTGCAGCAGGAGGCAATGCAGAGCGGCCTCTTCATCTTCGCCGATAGCGACCTGAAGTTCGACACCCCGCAGATCGAGGTGAAGATCGACCATGCCAAGGCCAACAGCCTCGGCATCACCATGCAGGACATCGGCGCCTCGTTGGCAACGCTGCTTGGTGGCAACTACGTCAACCGCTTCAACCTCTATGGCCGCAGCTATCAGGTCATTCCACAGGTGCCGCGCGACTTCCGCCTCCAGCCCGACTGGATCAAGCGCTATCAGGTGAAGACGTCCTCCGGACAGATGGTGCCGCTCTCGACCGTCGTAGATGTGCGCGAAAGCGTGCAGCCGAACGCATTGACCAGCTTCCAGCAGTTGAACTCGGCCATGTTGCAGGGCGTGCCGTTCCCTGGCCGCACCATTGGCGAGGTCATCACCTTCCTCAAAGCCAAGGCGAAGGAACTCTTTCCCGAAGGCTTCACTTACGACTTCCAGGGCGAAAGCCGCCAGTACGAGCAGGAAGGCAACCGTCTCGTCATCACCTTCGTCTTCGCGCTGATCGTGATCTACCTGGTGCTCGCCGCCCAGTACGAGAGCTTCCGCGATCCGCTGATCATTCTCATCGCCCTGCCGACGTCGATGTTCGGAGCGCTGCTACCGCTCACTTTCGGCCTCGGCACCATCAACATCTACACCCAGATTGGCCTCGTCACCCTCATTGGCCTCATCTCCAAGCACGGCATCCTGATGGTCGACTACGCCAATCAGCTTCAGATCGAAAAAGGCATGGGTCGCCGCGAGGCGATCGAAGAAGCCGCCGCTATCCGCCTCCGGCCCATCCTCATGACGACGGCCGCCATGGTCATCGCCATGGTGCCGCTCATCTTTGCGTCCGGCGCAGGAGCCGCCTCGCGCTTTGCCATCGGCATCGTCATCGCCTTCGGCATGACCATCGGCACGCTGTTCACGCTGTTCGTCACGCCCGCGGTCTACACCTACATCGCGCGTGAGCACCGCCGTGACGCGCACGCCACCCAGGTCATCCACGGCCCGGCCGAATAGCGACCAGCACGACACATCAACCTTCGCTCGAAAGAGAATGCCGAACCTTGGGTCCTCGGCATAAAGCCGAGGATGACAGTGGGCGGCTCGCGTCTCTATCCGACCGCGAGGTCGTAGATGACCTTGATGTTGAGCGCGATCACCACCACGGCCACAATCACCGCCAGTGCCGTCACCCAGCGCGGGGCCACCAGAATGCCCATCTTCCGCCTGTCGGCCGTGAACATCACCAGCGGCACGATGGCGAAGGGAAGCTGCATGCTCAGCACAACCTGGCTGAGGATCAGCAACGAGCCCGTGCCGCTTTCGCCGTAGAGGATGACACCGATACTCGCCGGGATCAGCGCTAGGCTTCGCGTCGCCAGCCGCCGTAGCCAAGACGGCAGCCGCACGTTGATGAAGCCTTCCATCACCACCTGACCCGACAGCGTCGCCGTCACCGTGGAGTTGAGTCCGCAGCACAGCAGCGCGACACCGAACAGCGCCGCAGCCGGCGACGAGCCGAGCAGCGGCGCCAGCAGGTGCTGTGCCTGCTCCAAATCAGCAATTCCGCTGTGCCCAGCCTTGTGGAAGGTCGCTGCCGCCAGGATGAGGATCGACGCGTTGACGATAAGCGCCAGCATCAGCGCGATCGAGGAATCGATCGTCGCAAACTTGATCGCCTCGCGCTTCGATTCAATGTCGTCGCCGACGGCCCGCGTCTGCACGATCGAGGAGTGCAAATAGAGGTTGTGCGGCATCACAGTCGCGCCAAGGATACCCATCGCCAAATAGAGCATCTCCGGATTGCGCACGATCTCAACTGTCGGCGCAAAGCCCAGAATGACCTGACGCCAGTCAGGATCGGCTAGCGCCACCTGCACGCCGAAGCACGCCGCAATCACCATCAGCGTACCGACGACGAACGCCTCGATCCAGCGAAACCCGAGGTTCTGCAAATAGAGAATGAGGAACACGTCGAGCGCGGTGATGAACACGCCGATCTCGAGCGGAATACCGAACAGCAGATTGAGACCGATCGCAGTGCCGATCACCTCGGCCAGATCAGTGGCGCAGATGGCGATCTCCGCCATCACCCACAGCACATTGCTGATCGGTCGTGGAAAGGCATCGCGGCATGCCTGCGCCAGATCGCGTCCCGTGGCAAAGCCGAGCCGCGCGCACAACGCCTGCAGCAGGATGGCCATCAAATTCGACAGCAACGCAATGCACAGCAGCGTGTAGCCGAAGGTCGAGCCGCCGGCGAGAGAGGTCGCCCAGTTGCCCGGGTCCATATACCCGACCGACACGAGGTAGCCGGGGCCTAAGAACGCCAGAAGCCGGCGCCATCCCGTTCCTTGAACGGGAATAGAGCCCCACACTTCGCGTAGCGAAGGTTCACCGCGCTTATTGCGCCAGCCTGGTTCTTCGGAGGCCGCAACCTCACCCCGTGCGCGCGTTACTTCCTGCATTCGCCCAATCTGACCACATCGGCCATAGTTGCAAATGATTTGCAACTGCAAATATGTTGCCGCGCGAAATAGGAGTCAATGGGTCGCCGTGCTGCGCGTCAGCCGTGCGCATGTACATCAGGCTGCTCCGGGTCACCGAACAACACCAGTGCCGATGTTCCGAAGCTCTTGGCACGATACATTGCCGCATCCGCATTGGCGAGAATGTCCTCGGCCCTGCGGCAGTCACGCGGGACAAGCACCGCACCAATAGCGACGCCAACGCGATGTCCCACACCTTCGACCCAGACGTCATTACGCAATGCATCCAGATACCGGTTTCCAAGAGCCGTCGCGCCAGCTTCATCCACGTCGTCGGCCAGCACGGCGAATTCATCTCCGCCCAAGCGGCCAAGCAGGTCGGAAGGACGTGACGCCCGCTTGAACCGATCTGCGATCACCCGCAGCACGCCGTCGCCCGCCGCGTGCCCATACTGATCATTGACCCGCTTGAAGCCGTTGAGATCCATCATGAAGAACGCGCGCGAGCGCCCGTCCGCCGGATCGATCGCCTTCAGCCGCGCGATCACTGCGCGCCGGTTCGGAAGATCCGTCAGCACATCGCGAAAGGCCTGATCGCGCAGCTCTTCGATCTCCGCGTCCACCTCTGCCCGCCGCTCCGCATCCAGCGACTGCTCCCGCAAGCGCCGGACAACGAAGGCAAAAATGCAAAAGCCAAGCACCACGGTAAGCCCGATGGCTTCCAGCAGTGTGATCCGCCGTTCCTCAGTGGAAAGCTGGTTGGCGAAGCTGAAAAGGTCGAACTCGATCGCCAGCAACAAGCCGGTGACGAGCACCGCCGTCGCAAGAATGGCATCCTGGGCGCTTTCACGCGGATTGGCAGCGATCGATTGGATCAGGGAACCCCTCATCGCCCTGAAAACCCCTCTTTACTCGGACGATCTGCCCGCACTCTAGTTGCCAGCACCCAACAAAGCGTAAAGTCAGAACTCCAGTCCTTTTCCGCCAGTTGCATCAAGCCGGCTCCGTACGCGATCCCGCCTTGCCCCTTCGGCGCCCCCCTCCGAATCTGATATGGCCTCGGGGTGCTACAGTTTGAAAATTCAATGTTGAGAGGCATTTGCGCGTGCCCAGCCGGGGGCAAAGCTCGACCGTCGCTCTGTTGATGCTTGCGCTGCTCACCACCGCAGCAACGCCTCGCCATGCCCACGCGACCGAATATGCCAACGCCGACGAATGCTGTGCTGACTTGGAGCAGCGCGTTGCGGACCTGGAAGCGACAGTTGCAACCAAAGGCAACCGCACGTTGAAGGTCACGCTCACAGGTCTCGTCAACAATGCAGTCATGTATTGGAACGACGGCGGCGAGGACAACGCGTACGTCGTCACCAATGACAACCAGCGCTCGCGCTTTGCCTTCGTCGGCACCGCTGCACTCAGTCCCAATTGGGAAGCCGGCTACGCCATCGACGTTGGCATCAGAACCGCCAACTCCAAGCTGGTGACGCAAACCGCGGCAGGAGGCTTTGACGAACGTCCCCCCACCGGCTTCGATCTGCGCAGCTCCGTCTGGTTCCTTCGCAACAAGAAATACGGCAGCGGTTTTCTCGGCACCGCGTTCGCAGCCACAGACCGCATCGCCAGTTCGAATGTCACCCAGACGCAATGGTTCGATGCCTATTCCGCTCCCGAGAACGCAGGTCTCGGCATGTTTCTTCGGTCGTCTGAGAACGGAGAAATGACCAAGAGCCTGCTGAGCTGGAGACGCATCATCGGCGCGGGCGGCGACCAGCCTGGCGAAAGCCAGCGCGGCTTCTCATTGATGAAATATGTCTCGCCAACCTGGAACGGCTTGACGTTCGCAGCCGATTGGGTCGTCACCGATTTCTGGGACGTCGCCTTGCGCTATCGCAAGGAGGTCGCGGGGTTCGACATCGGCGCAGGCATCGGCTTCCTGCAGCTGCAGCCAGGGTCACGCACCCGCAGCGTATGCCCGGCGGCATTCTTCACCCGGGGCGAGGACGCAACGGCGTGCCGGCAGCTGCGCGGATCGATCAGCGCCAAACACCTCGATACCGGCCTGTTCTTCAACTTCGGCGCCAACTTGACCACCGACGGCATCGTCGAAACCACTGTGCGCTTCAACGACACGGGCGTCGACCAGCAGGCCTATTTTCTCTCCGGCCAGATCGGCCTCGAGCGCCAGTTCAACGCGCTCGGAAAGTCTACGCTTTATGCCAGCTACTACACATACAGCGGCGGCGCGCCCACCGTATTGACCGTCGGTCCAGACGACCCGCTCAATCCGACGGGCGCAGGAGACTGGACGGTCTGGCAATCCGACGTCGACATCTGGGGCGGCGGCATCGCCCAAGGCATCGATAGCGCCGCGATGATCGTCTATCTCGCCTATCACCACGTCAGCGGCGACCTCACCTTGCGCCAGCTTCAGAACCGCGTTGCCAGCGGTCCGATTGCCGATGCGCCCATCGACGATCTCGACCTGCTGCTCGGTGGCGCCGTCATTCGCTTCTGAAACAGCATCGACATCACTTCATCGCCCATCGGATGACCCGGTGAACAAAGGCGAGCTTCGTCACAGCCAGATCGGGAATGACGAACGGATAGAAGTCGTCATGTCCCATGCTGCGATTGATGTCGTTCAGCGCCAGCGTCAGCGGCACCCAGCGCCGGATGAGCATATCGAAGCTCTCGGTTCGATAGACATCGAGCTGCCACGGCGACCACCCGCTGGCCCCGAACCGCCCGGCACGCGGCTCGATGCGATGCACTGCCGCTGTATCCAGCGCGTCGATCATGTGCAGATAGTGCGCCCACGTCTCTGCCCAGTCCTCCCACGGATGCGCGCTCGCATATGCCGACACATGCCGCAGCGACCAGTCCGCGGGCGGCCCCTGAGCATGATGCCGCTCCAGCGCCGCCCCATAATGCTCGCGCTCATCACCAAACAGCTCGCGAAAGCGGTCGATTTCTCGGGTGCCGTCGATGAGCAGCATCCAATAGTAATGGCCGCTCTCGTGACGCAGATGCCCGAGCAGCGAACGGTACGTCTCTGCCATCGCCTTGCGCTGACGCTCACGCTCCACAGCGTCGGCTTCACCGACGGCGATCGTGATCACGCCATCGAGGTGTCCCGTCAGCGCGTCATTGACGAAATCGAAGTTGAGGGGTGCCTTTCCAACCGCAGTGCCATCGAGCGGCAGGCCCAGCCGCAAAAGCGAATAAATTAGCCGCTTCTTCGCGCGCTCGAACTCGCCCCACGCGAACACATTTGCCGGATCGGAAAGATCAGGAATGGTGCGGTTGAGCTCGCAAGCGGTGCAATACTGCGAAGGCGAGTCTGCCGGTACAAGCCAATTGCAAACGCCGTGCCCTGTATTGGCGCAGTAGCGCAAATGCCGCGCACCCGCGCCTTTTCGGTAATCGCGGTAAAGGCCATCCCCTTCATCAGTGAGGGCGCGAATCTCAAGCTTGTCCGAACGGAAGCCAAGCGGATGTCCGCAGCGCAGGCACTGCACGTTCTCGAAATAGACAGTGTTGCTGCAGGCTCCGCACTTGAAAGTCTTCACCCGATTCTCACCCCCCGAATTCCAGCCCCCGCCTTCTGTAGCGCGATCCCCCGCAGCATCCACCCGTTATCGAATGCCTAACTTTAGTGCAGCTCGCACAATCGAAGGGCAATGCCTGTTCTTCGTGCGCAACGAAAGTTGTTCTATGTTCAGTCGCTGCACCGCACAAAGGCTCCTTACTGAACGGGTACTGATGCCAATCCATGTCGCTCTGACGCACCGGACCGCTTATCACTATGACCGCGTGATCGGAATGGGTCCGCAAGTGGTCCGCCTTCGACCGGCACCCCATTGCCGCACTCCGATCATCAGCTATTCGCTCAACATCGAGCCCAAGCTCCACTTCCTCAACTGGCAACAGGATCCGTTCGCCAATTACTGCGCACGCCTGGTCCTGCCTGAGAAGACCGACCGCTTCGTCGTCACCGTCGACCTCGTAGCCGACATGGCGGTCATCAACCCGTTTGACTTCTTCGTCGAGGAAAGCGCGCGCGACTGGCCCTTCGCCTACGATCCCGACCTCAAGAAAGAGCTGACGCCATACCTGATGCCCGACCCTGCCGGGCCGCTCGTGCGAAAGTTTCTCTCCGGCATGCCTACCCACAAGATGGGCACCGTCGACTTCCTCATCGACGTCAATCGCAGGCTCCATGCTGGCGTGCAGTATTGCGTACGTCTGGAACCGGGTATTCAAACGCCCGAGGAGACGCTCATCAAAGCGTCCGGCTCGTGCCGCGACTCCGCCTGGCTGCTGGTCCAGATTCTGCGCAACATCGGCTTTGCCGCGCGCTTCGTCTCCGGCTACCTCATTCAGCTCCGCCCCGACGTGAAGCCCGTCGATGACGGCCCCGCTGGCGCCGAAGCCGACTTCACTGACCTCCACGCCTGGACGGAAGTTTATGTTCCTGGCGCCGGCTGGATCGGCCTCGATCCCACGTCCGGCCTGCTCGCGGGCGAAGGCCACATTCCGCTCGCCGCCACGCCTCAGCCATCGAGCGCAGCGCCGATCAGCGGCGGCCATGAGCCCGCGGAAGTCGAATTCGACTTCGAGATGCGCGTCGAGCGCATTCTAGAAACCCCGCGCGTCACACTCCCCTACAGCGAGGAAACCTGGCAGCAGATCATCGCGGCCGGCGACGCCGTCGACACGCGCCTCGACAGCGCCGACGTGCGCCTCAGCATGGGCGGTGAGCCAACCTTCGTGTCGATCGACGACATGGACGGCGACGAATGGAAGACAGCCGCCGTCGGCCCGACAAAACGCGCCTATGCGGAAGACCTCATCCGCCGCCTGCGCAACCGCTTCGCACCCGGCGGCCTCCTGCACTACGGGCAAGGCAAATGGTACCCCGGTGAGCAGCTCCCGCGATGGGCCTTCGCTCTTTACTGGCGCCGCGATCAGGAGCCCTTGTGGGCCGACGACAAGCTGATCGATCGCGAGAGCCAACCCGCAAAAGCGACCATCGAAGACGCGGGCAAGCTCATGGCAGCGCTGTGTACCCAGCTCGGCGTCCCCCCCGACAGTGGCATCGCAGCCTTTGAAGACCCCGGCTACTACGCCCTCGTCGAGCAAAAGCTGCCGATCAACGTCACCCCCGTTGAAAACAAGCTCCAGGATCCCGAAGAGCGCGCGCGAATCGTTCGCGTGTTCGAGCGCGGCCTCGACAAACCGGTCAGCTACGTTCTGCCGGTGCAGGTCTGGCACTCGCCCGATCTTGGACGCCGCTGGGTCACCGAGCGATGGGGGCTTCGTCGTAGCAAGCTCTATCTCATGCCGGGCGATTCCCCCGCTGGCTTCCGCCTGCCGATAAACTCACTGCCTGCGCTGCCCGCCGTCGATTACCCGCACGTGCTCCAGCGCGATCCTTTCAGCGATATGCCTCCGCTGCCCGAGCGTGAAATCCTCATCCAGCAGCGCAAAGCCGTGACGCTGCGGCCGGCCCCGGTACCCCCACCGCTCGGCCCCAGCGAGATCTATGGCTCTGTGCGCACTGCGCTCGCCATCGAGCCGCGCGACGGACACTTGTGCGTGTTCCTCCCGCCGGTGTCAGACGCACTCGATTTCGCCGCCCTCACCGCTGCAATCGAGGAAGCAGCCGACGCCACCAATCTGCCGGTGCACATCGAAGGCTATTCACCGCCGAGCGACCCGCGCCTCAACGTCATCAAGGTGACACCCGACCCCGGTGTCATCGAGGTCAACATCCATCCAGCGACCAGCTGGAAGGAAGTCGTCGCCATCACGACCGCGGTTTACGAGGAAGCGCACCAGACGCGCCTCGGCACCGACAAGTACCAGCTCGACGGTCGTCATACCGGGACCGGCGGCGGCAACCACATCGTCATGGGCGGCATCACGCCCGCTGACAGCCCGTTCCTGCGCCGGCCCGACCTCCTCGCCTCCATCATTGCCTATTGGCAGAACCATCCATCTCTTTCGTATTTGTTCTCCGGCCTCTTCATCGGCGCAACGAGCCAGGCTCCGCGCCTCGACGAAGCGCGCGTTGAATCCCTTTATGAGCTCGAGATCGCACTGAAGCAGGTGCCCGACCCCGCCTATGGCAGCGTCCCGCCATGGCTCATCGACCGCATCTTCCGCCACCTGCTCGTCGACGTAACCGGCAACACGCACCGCGCCGAAATCTGCATCGACAAACTCTATTCACCCGACGGCCCCACCGGCCGCCTTGGTCTCGTCGAGTTCCGTTCCTTTGAGATGCCCCCGCACGCTCGCATGAGCATCGTCCAGCAGCTCCTGATGCGATCCTTCATCGCCATGTTCTGGGACAAGCCCTATCGCGGCAAGGTCGCCCGTTGGGGCACTGCGCTTCAGGATCGCTTCATGCTCCCGCACTTCCTGTGGGCGGACTTCTCCGAGGTCATCGGTGACTTGAGGGACGCCGGTATTCCCATCGAGCTCGAATGGTTCAAGCCGCACTTCGAGTTCCGCTTCCCGCTCATCGGAGAAGTCGACGCCTACGGCATAAACATCGAGTTGCGTCAGGCGCTCGAACCTTGGCACGTTCTCGGCGAGGAAAGCACCGCTGGCGGAACGGCCCGCTTCGTCGACAATTCTCTCGACCGCCTGCAGGTGAAAGTGCAGGACGGCGCCAACGGCCGCTTCGCCGTCACCTGCAATCTGCGTGGTCTGCCGCTCACGTCGACTGGTACCTTTGGCGAAAAGGTTGCTGGCGTCCGCTATCGCGGCTGGGCGCCAGCCTCCTGCCTGCATCCAACCATCGCTCCGCACGTGCCGCTCGTGTTCGACATCATCGACACGTGGACGGGACGCTCTGTCGGAGGCTGCCGCTATCACTCGACCCACCCCGGCGGCCGCAACTTCGAGGTTTCCCCAATCAACGCCTACGAGGCCGAGGGGCGCCGCCTGGCACGCTTCGAGCGCCTGGGACATACCCCGGGACGCGCCTCGCCAACGCCCGCGGAGATCAATCCCGATTACCCGTTGACGTTGGACCTCAGAACCTGAACCGCAATTCACCGCGGGAACGCGGCTGGGCCCAACTGTGCTCCGCAGTTCCGCGGCGCTGGCAACCCCTGCCGCGAAGCACTATCCTCCCGCCGAACACTGCGGCCAAGCCGGTCCAAATGAAAATAACCCTGCGCTACTCCCATGAATCTTGAAGCCCGGCTCGCCCAGACGACCGGCGGGGATCTTCTGACCGGCTATGCGCCGGCGAAAGACGGCGGCTACGACGAGATGCTCGATGCCGCCGGCAACGTGCGCCCGCATTGGCGCCCGTTCCTTGATGCGCTCGCCACCCTGCCACCGTCCACGCAAACCGACCGCGCCGAGCAGCTCAATCGCCGCGTCCGCGAGATGGGCATCGCACACGACATCTTCGCCGACCCTGCTGCGCCCGGAAAACGCTGGGAGGTGGACCTCGTCCCACTCATCCTCGCGAGCAGCGAATGGCACGCACTCGAAAAGGCCATCTTGCAGCGCACGCGCCTGCTCAACGCCATCCTCACCGACATCTACGGCGAGCAGCAGCTTCTTCGCGACGGCTTGATACCATCGGCCTTGGTCTTTTCCGATCCTGCGTTCCTGTCGCCTTGCAGCGGCATCCAACCCGCCGCAGGCTATCTCCAGTTCTATGCTGTCGACCTCGCGCGCGAGGCAGACGGAAGCTGGCGCATCATCGACAATCACACTGAGACGCCAGCTGGTGTCGGCTATGCCCTCGCCAATCGCGTAGTGCACACGCAAGTTGCCGACGATTTGTTCGACGCCTGCAACAGCCTGAGGCTCGCGCCCTTTTTCCAGAGCGTCCAGGCCGGCTTGGCGGCGCTAACCGGCCGGCGCGATCCGCGCATCGCATTGCTCACCCCAGGCCCCCTTCACGATGACTATTTCAGCCACGCCTACCTCGCCCGCTACCTCGGCTACCTCCTCGTCGAAGGCGGCGACCTGCGCACGGCGGGCGACAACGTCTATCTAAAGACGCTGGAAGGCCTGCAGCGCGTCGACCTCATCGTCCGCTGCATCGAGGGCCGCACTGCCGATCCGCTCGAGCTTGACGCCGGTCGCTACGGCGGTCCTCCCGGCCTCGTGCAAGCCTGCCGCAAATCACCCCAACTCGTACGTAATTCCCTCGGCTCGGCGGTTGCTCAGAACCGCGGCCTCGCGCCTTATCTGCCCGCCATCTGCCGGAGACTGTTTCGCGAGGACCTGTTGATAGCCGACACGCCGCGGCGCTGGCTCGGCGACGCCGCCAATCGGCGTCACGTAATCGCCAACCTCGACCGCATGGTCATTCGCTCGGCCCAAGAGGGCACAGGCCGCCCCGGCGGCGCACAATATGGCCAACTGGGCGCTAGTCTCACCGAAGCGCAGCGCCACACCCTCATCGAGGAGATTGAGCTACACGGCGAGATGCTCGTTGCCGAGGAGCGCGTCGGCTTCGGCACCACGCCGGCCTTCTCCCCGCGCGGCCTCACCCCGCAACCTTTCGCCGTGCGCTTCTTCGTTGCCGCCACGTCCGAAGGGCTCACCGTCATGCCGGGCGGCCTTGCCATGGCCATCGTGCCCAATCTCGCCGTCGCGCTCAGCGCACCCGAGCCGCGCACACACGACGTCTGGATTATCGCCGATGGCGAGGTCCCGCCGCACCAGAGCCTCTGGCAGAACAGGATCGAGACCGCCCGCGTGCAGCGCTCGCCCCGCGTCATCCAAAGTCGCGTCGCCGACGACCTGTTCTGGCTCGGCCGCTATTCCGAACGGGCCGACTGGATCATGCGCGTGTTGCGCGGCGCGTTGCAGCCAATCCGCGGCGACAGCGTACCCGCTCTGATGCAGCGTGCTGCCCGCGCCTGCCTCGATGCGCTGGCAACCGAGGAGCACGCCCCGCCCGCGCACTACGAGGTCGATGACGCCGTCGCCATTGAAAGCGTGGCGCATCAGCTCATTGCCTCGAAGGACGGACGCCACACCCTCGACGACACGCTCGACAAGCTCTACCGCGTCGCCAACCTCACGCGCGACCGCCTTTCGCTGGAAGCCTGGCGCGTGCTCAATCACTTCCGTCCCGGCACCGACTGGCGCCGCGCCATTGTCGATTGCCCGGCAGATGCGCTGCTCGATCTCATCGAGGACGGCCTCGGCTGGGTCGCCGCCTTCAACGGCCTCTTCCACGAAAACATGACCCGCAACAAAGGCTGGTCGTTCCTTGACATGGGCCGCCGCATCGAGCGCGCCGGCAATCTCAGCGAAGCCATTCTCTGGCTCTTCAGCAAGCCAATGCCGCAAGAGGAAGAGACCGGCCGGCTTCTGTATCTGCTCGAAGTCGCCGACAGCTTCATCACCTATCGCTCCCGCTACCGCCTGGACCCGATGCTTGCACTGGTCCTCGATCTGCTGCTGCTCGATGAAACCAACCCGCGCAGCCTCGCCTACCAGCTCGCCAGCATTTCCCAGCACCTCGGCAGCCTGCCGCAATCCCAGTCGAGCGCCAACCTCACCGACGAACGCCGCCTCATCCTGTCGATGCTGTCGTCCGTGCGCCACCTAGATGTCGAGACGCTTGCGAAAGATGCAACCCGCTCCGACCTGCAAGGCGCACTGCGCAAACAGCTTCGCCTGCTGCCGCAGCTCACCACGGCAATCGAGCGCCACTACTTCAGCCTTCTCGAAGATCAGCCGCATCGCGTGCACACGCGCTTGGAACCCAAGCCATGATCTACGATGTCAATCATCGCACCGTGTACCGCTACTCGAGCCCCGTGGTGCAGAGCCAGCACATCGTCCACATGTCGCCGCGGGCCGTCCCGCGCCAGCGCATCAAGGGGCATACGCTCGTCATCGAGCCCGCACCGACCATCCGCACCGAACGCAACGACTATTTCGGCAATCGCGTCGTGATGTTCGATATCGAGCAGGACCATAAAGAGCTCATCGTCCAGGCCCGCAGCACCATTTCGGTGACGCCCGCCGGATCCATCGACCTCGCAGCCTCCGCGCCGTGGGAGGAGGTCGTCCATCGCATCGCCGACCCGAAGGCCCACACTGATGTAGAGGCGGGATGCTATTCCTGTGCCTCGAGAAACACGCGCCCCACACGCGACATCGCCGCTTATGCGCGCCAATCGTTTCCCCCCGGCCGGCCGGTTCTTTCCGGCGCGTGGAACCTGATCGAGCGCATCTATTCCGAATTCGCCTTCGACTCCACCGCCACCGACGTTTCAACACCGGTCACACAAGTGCTGCAGCAGCGCCGCGGCGTGTGCCAGGACTTCTCCCACCTCGCGCTCGCCTGCCTGCGCTCGCTCCGCCTGTCCGCGCGCTACGTCAGTGGTTATATCCTGACACGCCCACCGCCTGGCATGCCGCGCCTCGCCGGCGCCGACGCCTCGCACGCCTGGGTCTCCGTTTGGTCCCCGGAATTCGGCTGGGTTGATTTCGATCCCACCAATGGCCTCATACCCAAGGACGAACACATCACCATCGCCTACGGACGCGATTACGACGATGTCAGTCCGATCAGCGGCATCCTGCTCGGCGGCAACGAGCACGCTGTCGTCGTCGGCGTCGACGTGATCCCCATCAGTTGACCTCGCGCGCAGCGCATCATCCTTGCGCCGCCGCCATCGTCCCGCGGAACCGCCAGCCCGCGATTAGAAACAGCACCACTCCGATAGCGGTCATCGCCGTCAATTGCGGCCACACCACATCGAGCCCCGCGCCGCGATACAGCACCGCCTGCGAAAAACTCGTGAAGTGCGTCGATGGTGCGACCTGCATGATGTAGCGCAACGCATCAGGCATCGACTCCTGCGGCGTCACACCGCCCGATAGCATGTTCATCACCACGAAGAACGGGATCGCCAGCAGCCCGAACTGCGGCATCGACCGCGCGAATGTCGCCAGCGCAATGCCGAGCGAGCACATCGCAAAAAGAAAGATCGCCGCCCCGAAAATGAACAGACCGATCGACCCATTGATCGTCACGCCGAGCATCCCCTTCACCACTAGCGTGATCGAAAGCAGCGCCGCCGCGACAATGACCAGCCCGCTCGCCCAGATCTTCGACAGCATGATCTCCGCCGGCGTCACCGGCATCACCAGCAGATGCTCGATTGTCCCATGCTCGCGCTCGCGGATCACCGCCGCCCCCGACAGGATCAACGAAAGCATCGTGATGTTGCTGACGATCTGCATCACCGCCATGAACCAGCTCGACTCGAGATTCGGATTGAACTTTGCCCGCACCGCCACGCTCACCGGCAGCGTTGTCCCGGATTCGCTGCGGCTGACATAATCAGCGAGTTCGTTCTGCAATATGCTCGTCACATAGAGCGTGCCATTCCCGGCCAGCGTCATGGCCGTCGCGTCGACGTTGAGCTGCAGCGTCGGCTTGCGCCCAGCCACCACGTCTGCCTGAAAGCGCACGGGGATCACCAGCACGAACGAATAGGTCCCGGCATCCATTGCCGCATCGATATCCTTCACCGAAGGCAGCACCGCCGCGGGCTTGAAGTACGGCGGCATGAACGCGTCTCGTATGCGCCGCGAAAGGTCCGAGCCGTCCTCGTCTACGATCGCGATCGACGCGTTCCGCACCTCGGTCCGCACGCCCGTCGCCACGGTGTAGATTGCCAGCGTGAACGTATAGAGGATGAGCAGCATCAGCACCGGGTCATGGCGGAGACTGTAAAGCTCCTTGATGCCAAGCCGATAGACGTGTTCCAGCGAGCGCTTCACTCAAGCCTCCTGTTTGCGCAGCAGCAGCGCCGCCGCTGTCAGGAACACAGCGCAAAACAGCGCCAGCACGATGTGATTGCGGTAAAGCTCCGCGAACCCCAAACCCTTATTGAACACGCCCGAACTTATGCGCTGGAAATAGAGTGCCGGGAACAGCATGCCGATCACCTTGGCGCCCCCTTCCAGAGCTGAAACGGGATACATCATGCCGGAGAAGTTCACCGTCGGGATCATCACGATGATCGCCGACCCGAAGATTGCCGCGATCTGCGATCGCACGAACGTCGAGATGACGAGGCCGAATGCCGTCGCAGCTCCCGCCAGAAGCAACGCACCCGTGGCCAGCGCCAGGAAGCTGCCCTTAACCGCCACGCCGAACACGAACACGATGATCGCTGTCAGCACCGCAAAGCTGACCATGCCGATCCCGATGTAAGGCAGTTGCTTGCCGAGCAGGAATTCCAGTTTGCTCACGGGCGCTGCGTAGAGGTTGATGATCGACCCCATCTCCTTTTCGCGCACGATCCCAAGCGCCGTGAGCATCGTGCAGAACATCAGCATCAGCATCATCAACACGCCCGGCGAAATCGCGTAGATGCTTAGAAACGCCTGGTTGTATCTGAAGCGCACCTGGATATCGGCTGGGCTAAGATTGGGCACCGCCCCTGTCTCACGCCGCGATAGATCCTCAAGATAATTGTTTATCACGCCCTGTACGTAACCCCGCGCCGTCTCCGCCCGGAAGGTGTCCGACCCATCGAGCCAGACACCGATTTCCGGCGTGTAGCCACGCAGCAGGTTGCGCCCGAATTCCGGCGGCACGCCGATCGCCACCTTGATGTCGCCAGAACGCAGGCGCGCATCGATGTCCGCCTCACTCGTAAGCTTCTTCTGCTCGCTGAAATAGCGCGACGCAGAAAACGCCTCCCCCAGGATCGCACTTTCCTGCGACTGATCGCGGTCGAGGATGGCATAGCGCACATTCTCCAGATCAAATGAGATGCCGTACGCCATCGTAAGCAGCAGCACCACCGGCCCAATGATTGCGAATGCGATACGGATCGGATCGCGGATCAGCTCCAGCGTCTCGCGCCGCGCAAATGCCCATATACGGGCCAGCCTTACCTTCAAGCCCAACGGGTCGGCCTTCGTCTCTGGCTCAGGCTCGGGTTGCGCCAGCGCCTTTTCTGCCGCGGCATCTTCCGCGTCCTGCCCCCCGTCCGCCTCTTCCAGATAGTCGATGAACGCATCGCTCAGCGTCGCCGCACCGCGTGCCTCCCGCAACGCATTCGGCTCCCCCATCGCAAGAATACGCCCCGCGTGCATCAGCGAGATGCGATCGCAGCGTTCTGCCTCGTTGATGAAGTGCGTCGAAATGAAGATCGTCACACCGTCCTTGCGCGACAGCTCGATCAGCAGCTCCCAGAAACTATCTCGCGCTACCGGATCGACGCCCGATGTCGGCTCATCCAGAATGAGCATGTCGGGCCTGTGAATCACCGCGACCGCCAGCTGAAGTCGCTGCCGCATGCCGAGCGAAAGCGCGTCAGGCATCGCGTCGGCTACATCGCTCAGCCCAAACCGCGCCAGCATCTCCTCGACGCGAGGGTGCACCGCATCCGCAGGGACCTGGAACAGTCGCGCATGCAGCTCGAGGTTTTGCCACACGGATAATTCGCCGTAGAGCGAGAACGATTGCGACATGTAGCCGACGCGCCGACGCGTATCGAGATCCTGTGCATCGATCGGCTTGCCGAACAGCGATGCCGAACCCGATGTCGGCGGCAACAGCCCAGTCAGCATCTTCATCGTCGTCGACTTGCCGCAGCCGTTCGAGCCGAGAAACCCGAAAATCTCGCCCCGCTCGATGCTGATCGTCACCCGGTCAACGGCAGTGAAGTCGCCGAACTTCTTTGTCAGATCCTTGGCTTCGATAGCCGGTGCACCATCGTGACGCACACGCGGCGGCACGTGCAGCTTGCGATGCCCGATGCGCTTTTCTTCCGGCAGCAGCGCAACGAACGCCTCCTCCAGCGTGTCGCACCCCGCCAATTGCTTTAGCTCGCTCGCCGTTCCGGTTGCGATCACGCGGCCATCGTCCATGGCGATCAGCGATTGGAACCCCTCCGCCTCCTCCATGTACGCCGTCGCGGTCAGCACGCTCATACCCTTGCGACGCGCGCGGATACGTTCGATCAGCTCCCAGAACCGCTTGCGCGACAGCGGATCGACGCCCGTTGTCGGCTCATCCAGCACCAATAGGTCGGGATCGTGGATCAGCGCGCAGCACAGCGCCAGCTTTTGCTTCATGCCGCCCGACAGCTTGCCCGCTGGCCGGTCAGCAAATTTCTCCAGCTGCGTTGACTGCAAGAGATCGACGATGCGCCAGCGTCGCTCCTCCTCGCTCTGCGCGAACAGCCGCCCGAAAAAATCAACGTTCTCGTACACCGACAGCGTCGGATAGAGATTGCGGCCCAATCCCTGCGGCATGTAGGCGATGCGGGCGCACACACCATCGCGATGCGCGGCGATCGCCATATCGCCACCCAGGGCCGTAACGAGACCCGTTTGCACCTTGCGCACGCCGGCAATCAGCGCCTGCACCGTCGACTTGCCGACGCCATCCGGCCCGATGAGGCCGACCATACGGCCGGCCGGAATGACCAGGGACACATCGTCGAGAGCCAGCGTCTGGCCGTAGCGATGCGTCACGCCCTTGAGTTCGGCAACGGCGTGATCGCCTTCGGTCATCGCAAAAGGTCTCGCAGCTTTAGGGGAGCGCGACGGTCAGGTTGTCGGGCCACTGCACACTGGGCGATAGGCGAATGTAGGCAACCCCCGGCACGCCCGTCTTCACCCAAGCGCTGTACTTTTCCAGAACGTCTGCCGGCAGCTGAACCTTCACGCGGAACATCAGCTTCTCGCGCTCGCTCTGCGTCTCAACGTACTTGGGCGTAAACTGCGCTTCCGTCGCCACGAACGAGATGTAGCCAGGCACGACATATTGAGGCGCAGCGTCGAAGATGATGCGCGCTTCAGCCCCGATGGCCAGTCGCCCCGCTTCGCTCGTCGGCAGGAACACCGTCATGTAGACGTCCGTCACGTCCAGCAGTGTCAGCACCTTGCCGCCTGCCGCCAATACCTCACCCGGCAGCGCCAACCTGTACTGCACGCGCCCTGACCTCGGCGCCGTAAGGATACTGTCATCGAGAAACGTCTGGATGCGCGCCACCCGTGCCGTCGCCGACTCGATAGCCGCCTTCGCGAGATCAATCTGCGCATGCGCGCTGTTGACGGCTGCCTCCGCCGAAATCTTCGCCGAAGTCCGCTGGTCGACCACCTCATTCGGCGTGTAACCCTTCGCCGCCAGCTTCTGCGCTCGGTCCAACTCCTGCTTCGTCAGCGTCAACTCACTGTTGCGCTGAGCCAGCAGCGCGATGGCCTGGTCGAGCTGCCGCTCCGCCTGCCGCGTCTCCGCCTTGGCGTCGTTCATCTGCGCTTCGAGCTCAGCGGTGTCCATCACCGCCAGCGTCTGCCCCTTCTTGACGCTATCGCCCTCCTTTACCAGCACCTCTTTGAGGCGCCCCGCGAGTTTGGTCGCAACGTCCACCCGCTCCGCTTCGATGCGGCCGTTGGCCTTCGCGATCCCTGCCGGCAGCGCAGGCGGCGAGAGCTTGCGCCAAGCCAGATAGCCTCCCACGCCCACGACGATTGCCATTAGCGCGACAAGAACGATGATCTTAGCTGTGGGCCGCGACGAGGATGCAGTCTGGGTCTGCAGGCCGGGCATCAAGGCTTTCCACTGTATCGGTTGGCGCAACAGGAGGTTCAGCATGTCCGTGCAGATCCGCAAGGGAGTTTATTGCACTGCACGATGCACGCATCCCTAACGCATAAGTTTGATTTCGCTCAAGCAGAGAGCACGCACCCGAACCCTGGCGAGAAGTACCACCCCGATGCCTAAGCCGTATGTCTGGCTCCTACGCAACTTTGGCGCAAGGCGAAGACCACAAGCTGCGTTCCAACAACGAGCTTACCATGAAAGTTGCCGCGGTTACGGACCCGGATCAGCTGCACCGGGGCGATGACGTCGACAAAACGCGCACAGCGGCCTCCCTCAATCGTCCTACGCGCTGATGGTCGGCCTGCTCGACAAACTGCAACGCTATTGAAGCTGCGCGGCGATGTCCTCTAGCCTTCGCCGCGACCAACGGCTTAAGCCCGCCTTAAGGTTCGGCTGGTGTCTCGCGCACAGCCACCCCTCCATCCGCCAGCTCCCCGAGGAACGATGTCCCCCTTCAAGCCGCTGAACTTCGTCGCCATTGCTCTCCTCGCCGCCACGCTAGCAGCGGGCACTTTGCGGGCCGAAGACACGTCGGGCAATGCGCTGCCTAAGGATCGCGCTGGCTTTGACGCCATGATCCGCGACTACATCATGCAGCACCCCGAGGTACTCCGCGAAGCACTGCTGAAACTGGAGCAGGACGAGCAGGTCGAGAACACCAAGAGAATCCTTCGCGGCTATAAGAACGATCTCTACGCATCCGGCTCGCCTCAGATCGGCGCCAAGGACGCGAAGGTGAAGATTGTCGAGTTCTACGACTATAACTGCCAGTACTGCCGCGCGTCCTACCCCAAGGTCCGCGCTTTTCTGAAGGCCAACCCGGACGTCACGTTGGTGATGAAGGATGTGGCGAGCTTCGGCCCGGACTCCGAAGCCGTTGCCCGCCTCGCTCTCGCCGCCCACCAGCAAGGCAAGTTCGAGCCGCTGAACGATGCCCTCCTTGCGCTGAAGGGTAAGGCCACCGAAGCGCGCGCACTGGAGATTGCCGAAAAGCTCGGGCTGGACATCGCGAAGCTGAAGAAGGACGCCCAGTCGGCCGGCATTGCCGACGAACTGAAGCGCACCAAGAGCCTCGCCGACAGCCTCAACGCCAACATCACGCCGCTATTCGTCATCGGCCACAACGGCATCTCCGGCGCACCCGAAGACCTCGAGGCCCAGCTCGGCGAGGCCGTCGGCCAGATCCGCAAGTCCGGCTGCGACGTCTGCTGAAACTTAACCTCTCCCGGTTGGGAGAGGTCGGACGCGATCGACAGATCGCGTCCGGGTGAGGGGCTACACTACAACAGGCACGCAACCCCACCTCACGCAGCGCGGGCCAGCGCAACGGCATCGGCACCCGCAGCAAAACGCAACCGGCCCGATTGATCGTTCGCGGCCTGCCAAACAGCCTCCGCGACATCCACCTCCTTCGTCACCAGCGCCGGCTGCGCGAACGCCGCAAAGATCGGCCCCGCGAAATCCGCGTACGTCTCTGGGATCAGGTCCTCGATCCGCACCTGCGTATTGTGCGCGAAGTTTGTCGTCGGCGCGTACCCCGGCTCGACCAGCCTCGCCCGGACATTGAAGTGTGCAAGCTCATGCGCCAGAGAGCCCGTGAAGCCTTCGATCGCCTGCTTGCTCGCTGTGTAAGCTGCCGCCAGCGGCATCGGCGCCAGCGTCACGCTCGACGTCACGTTGACGATCACGCCCGAGCGTCGCGCGCGAAACTGTGGGATGACGGCCTGCGTCATCGCCATCACGCCGAACGTGTTCGTCTCGAACACCCGGCGGATGTGCGCCATCGGCGTCGCCTCGAACGCGCCGACGACCCCGATGCCCGCATTGTTGACCAGCACATCGATCGGACCGGCAGCCTCGATCGCCGCGGCAATGCTCTCCTCGTTCGTTACATCCAGCGCCAGCAAGCGAAGCGACGGCGAGGCCGGCAGGACACCGTCACGCGGCGTCCGCATCGTCGCGATGACCTTCCAGCCCTGGTCGAGGAAATAGCGCGCGGTCTCGAGCCCGTAGCCTGACGAGCAGCCGGTGATCAATACGGTCTTCATGGGAAATCTCTCCTCACGGGGTTTCGATGGTCCAACGATGACCTCCCGCGACAGGACTATCTACGATTGATGATCCACATTTCATTAGCTATAGTCCAGAAATGACAGACCCCCTCTCCGAAGTCATCGCCCTTCTGCGGCCCGAAGCCGTCTTCGCCAAGGGCATCAGCGGCTCGGGCCGATGGGGCGTCCGCTACTCCGATTTCGGCCATCCGAGCTTCTGTGTCGTCGTCGAAGGCTCTTGCCGCCTCGCCGTCGACGGACACCCGCCTCTCGCGCTCGAAGCCGGCGACTTTGTACTTCTGCCGACCACACCGGGCTTCACGATTTCCGGCTTCGACCCCGTCACACCAAACCTGATCGACGCCAAACGCGCCGCCGCCTCCGCTTCGTCAGACGTCCACCACGGCAACGATGATGAGCCACCAAGCGTGCGCATCCTTGGTGGCTATTTCATTTTCCAGGGCGAGGATTCAGGGCTGCTTGTCTCGATGCTGCCCAAGCAGGTGCACGTGCGCGGCATCGAGCGGCTATCGACGCTCGTCAAACTTCTCACCGACGAATCCGCGGGCCGGCAACCCGGGCGCGATCTGGTCCTCAGCCGTCTCGTAGAAATTCTGCTCGTCGAGTCCCTGCGGCTGACGCAGGCACCCGATGCGCCCGCCGGGCTTCTCCGCGGCCTTGGCGATGAGCGGCTGGCCGAAGCCATCCGCCAGATGCACGCGGGCCCGGCGCGCCCGTGGACCATGGCGGAGCTCGCGAAGGAAGCCGGCTTGTCCCGCTCGGCCTTCTTCGATCGCTTCACGCGCAACGTGGGGCTGCCGCCGATGGAATACTTGCTAGCCTGGCGCATGGCGTTGGCGAAGGACCTGCTCCGGCGCCGTGAGATCGACATCGCCGAGGTCGCCGAGCGCGTCGGCTATGGTTCGGCGAGCACGTTCAGCACGGCCTTCGCCCGCCACGTCGGCCAACCTCCCGGCCGCTTCGCCCGCAACATCGAGGCGCACGCCACCCCGGCCGGCCGCTAGCCACGACCAATCCTGCTCCAAATGTCGAAGATGAAATCGTGGCGCGCCCGAAAGGATTCGAACCTCTGACCCCCAGATTCGTAGTCTGGTGCTCTATCCAGCTGAGCTACGGGCGCATTCTGCGATCTTGATGGCCACGCAGAGGCCTGAAACGTCCGGCAGCCGGTGAACCGACGCCGAAGGCCGCAACTACTAATCGTTCAGCCGCCAGCGCGCAAGAGCCTTGGCGGCCTCTTATGCCGCCCCAGACGAGCCGTCCCCCGAACGGGCTGTGGATTGGGGCCCGGCCCCAGCTCCATCGGCGCTCGCATGCACCCCGCGGTCGGGAATTTCGAACTGGAACGCCGCGCCCTTCGCCGTGTCGAGCAGCCGCACCCGCCCCCCATGCACCCCGACGATCTCCGCCGCGATGGCGAGCCCCAGCCCCGTCCCGCCCTTGCGCTGCGAGCCAATGAACGCCTCGAACAAATGATCGCGCGCCTTTTTCGGCACCCCAGGGCCATTGTCGCGCACCTCGACCAGCACCCGCCGCCCATCGCGCCAGGCCTTGACCTCGATGACCCCGATCGGCTCCGGCGGCGCACCTTCGATCGCCTCGATGGCGTTACGCACGAAGTTCGACAGGATGCGGAACAGGTGATCGCGGTCGGCATCGATGCGCAGCGTGTCGTCCATGCTCAGCACGAAATCGATGCTGCCCTCGCGTGGCAACCCCAGCGCCTCACCCACTTCCTCCGCGAGTGGCTTCAGCAGCATCAGCTCGCGCCGCGGCTGCGCCTCCTCCGCGCGCCCGAACCGCAGCGTATCGTTGCAGAAGTTGATGGCGCGATCGAGCGAGGCAATCAGCTTGGGCGCGAAGCGCTGCACCGTCGGATCGGGGATCACCGTCAGGCGGTCGGAAAGAAGCTGCGCATTGGCCAGCATGCCGCGCAGATCGTGATTGATCTTGCTCACCGCGAGGCCGAGTTGCGCCAGCCGCGTCTTCTGCAACAGCGCGCCGGTAAGCTGCCGCTGCATTTCGCTCAGCTCGCGCTCCGCCGTGCCGATCTCATCGCGCCGCCCCGTGGGGACGATGATGCGCGAAGCATCTTCCGGGTCTTCGCTGAAGTGCACCATTGCATGCGTAATCCGCATCATAGGGCGGACCAGCAGCCGGCTCAGCGCGAAATAGACGAGCGCCGCCGTCGCCAGCGATATGACGATCGATACCCCGAGGATGTTCAGCGCGTACGACCTCAGCGCCGCCTTCAACGGGGCTTCGGGCATCACGATCTCGACGAGGTCGTCCGGATCATCGCCGATACTGCCCAGCACGCGGATCGTGCGCCCATCGCGCGCGAAAAACACCGCGATGGCATCGCCGATCTGCTCCAGCTTCAGCCCGACGCCTTCGAGCCAGCTCTCCGGCTTCTGCCGCAGATCATAGTGCGCATCGATCGTCATCTGCGGATCGACCGGCAGCACCAGCCGGCGCACGCCCTGCCGCCGCGACGCGATCGCCTTCACCTGCGCGGTGCGCAGCATCTCCGCGCGCAGGCCCGAGGGCACGTCCCCGCCCGGAAACCCTTCCGCCGCGAGTGTCGCCAACTGCGCCGCGGTTAGCCTCTCGTTCAGCCAATCGACGCGGAAGGTGGAAATCGAGGGCAGGAAGATGAGCACTTCGGCCAGCATGACGAACACGGCCGTCAGCATCAGCAGCTTGGCCGGCAGGCCGAGGTCGCGCCAGTTCTGCTGGTACTTCGCCGCCCAGCCCGGAATCCGCCATCGCCTCCACCGATCGGCGAAAGTTAAGTGCGCCACCTCATTCTTGTTGTCGCGGAGCACGCGCGTCCTCTGGGTCTTCGGCCCTCATCCGAACTTAGCAAGAAAATCGATAACCTTGCGTAAGGTGGGATTGCCCGCCTTCCCGGCATAGTAGCTGGTCGCGACCTGTTTGTTGATCTGGCTGACCGTCGGATAGGCCGGCACCCATTGCGTCATCGCCTTGATGTTGAGCCCCTGCGAAAGGGCCAGCGCCCACATGGCGATCAGCTCCCCCGCGCCCGCCCCGACGATGCCCGCGCCAAGGATCCGACCCTCCTTGCTCGTGATCACCTTGATGTGCCCGACCGCGGCCCCCTCGGCCACAGCACGGTCATTCTCGCGGAAGGGCCAGCGCAGGACGTCGATTTTCTTTGCCGGATCGCCGGCTTCCGCCTCTGACTGGCCCACCCAGGCGAGGCCCGGCTCGGTGTAGACGACGCGCGGAATGAGATGCGGATTGATGCGGACGCGAATGTGCAGAAGCGCCCGCTGAATGACGACGCTCGACTGATAGTCGGCAGCCCACGCACCGGGTGCAGCCGCAACCCGCCCCACAGCGAACACGCGTCGGTTCGTCGTCTTCAGTCCGCCGTTGACCTTGATGCCTCGCTCATCGTGCCGAATGCCCGCCGCCTCGAGGCCGAGGTCCGTTGTCGCCGGCTTGAAGCCGGCCGCCACCAGGATGTGGCTGCCTTCGACGACGTGCTTCTCAGCTCCCACAGTGACGTTGACGCGCACGCGTCCGAGCCCGCCGTCGACGCTGTCGATCACCGTGTTTTCGAAGACGCCGATGCCCTCCTCACCAAGCTGCTCTATGAGAAACTTCGTCAGCTCCGGGTCCTGCTCGTCGAGCGCCTTGCCCTCCGCGAGAACCATGACGCGTGATCCGAGCCGCCCGAACGTCTGCGCCAGCTCGATCGCATCGGCACCCGAGCCGATCACAATGAGGTCGTGCAGCTTCTCGGTCGAGGAGAATACCGTCTCCACCGTGAGATACGGAATGCTGGAAAGCCCTTTGATCGCCGGCGTCCGCGGCACTCCACCTGTCGCAACAACAAAGCGTCGCGCCCGAACGCGGCTTTCACCCGCGATGACAGTCCGCTTGTTGATGAAGCGGCCGGTTCCATGCAGCACGCGAATGCCGAGCCCGACGAACCGCTCCGGAGCAAAGTTCGGCGCAAGTCCCGACACGGCACTGCGAACATGCTCGTTGACCGCCCGCAGATCGATTTCCGGCTCACGGGCGGATACCCCCAGCGGGGTTGCCGTCCGCATGTTCTGCGCGCGGTTCCCCGCCGCAGCCAGAGCCCGCATCGCAAGCGAACCGTAATAAAGCGGCTCGCCGCCCAATTGCTTTTGCTCGATCAGCACCACTTTGCGGCCGAACGCAGCAGCAGCGATTGCGACAGCAAGTCCCCCAGGATCGCCACCGATGACGCAGATGTCCGCGTCAATTGCCTCGTCACTCGGATCGACCGCAGTAGCCGGTGCCTCCGCCGGCTTAGGTGTCGATTTGCCCTGCTCCATGCATCGCCCCCCTGACCGCGCCGGGCGGGCCGGATTGCCCTCCGCGAGGCGGTAAATGCACATTTGCCACTTCTAGGCTGACCGTGCACCATAAGAGGCCTTTCCGGCCGTGGATTAACGGTGCGCAGCCCGCGTTGACTTGACGCCAGCGAGCCCGTATAAGCCCGCCAATCCTTAAGAAGCATAGGGCCCGCGCCGACGGCGATTGCCTCGGTCGGCAGCCCTTTTCGCGACGGGCACTGGAGCTGTATCGTGAAGCGCACTTATCAACCGAGCCGGCTCGTCCGCAAGCGTCGCCACGGCTTTCGCAAGCGGATGCTGACCAAAGGCGGGATCCGCGTGATCAATCGTCGGCGCGCCAAGGGCCGCAAGCGCCTGTCGGCCTGAACGGGTGGGACCAACCCTCCTGTCGGCCGCCGTCATGCGCAGCCCTGGATGGACGGGGAACCTGCGCAGTGGCACCTGCTACCCTAAAGAAGCGCAGCGAATTTCTATGGGTCCGAGGTGGCCGGCGCTGGAGTGCGCCGACGTTCGTCTTGGAGGCCCGCGCGCGCCGCGACGAGCCCGAGCCGGAGCCCGCCCGCTTTGGATTTACCGTGTCGAAGAAGGTCGGCGGCGCCGTTCAGCGCAACCGCATCCGGCGCCGGTTCCGCGCGCTGACGGCCGCCCTGCGACCCGAACAGATGCTCCCGGGCTTCGATTACGTGATCATAGCCCGCACCGGCGCCATAGACCGCGCCTTTCCCGATCTTCGGTCGGACCTCGATTTAGCTCTCACCCGCGTTCATCAACCCCCGGGGCAAAAGCGCCGGGGAGAGAAGAATGCATGACTTCCGACTTTGCGTTCGGATGCTCCCGGAGTATTGGCACTAGCGCCCACATGAGCGCGGGTGCCGCCCATCGCTTGATTGCGGTTGGCTCCATCGGGCAACGAGAACGGCGCGCTGAGGACCAATGAAGTCGCAAGATCCCGATCAACAACGAAATCTCCTGATCGCCGTCGCCCTGTCGATGGCTGTTCTGCTCGGCTGGCAGTTCTTCTATGCCGGCCCGAAGCTGAAAGAGGAGCAGGCGCGCCAGCAGGCCCAGCAAGAGCTCGTACAGCAACAGCAGAAAGCTGCCACGGCGGGCAAGGAACTTGCTCAACCGGCGAGCCCGGCTACCGGCACGGGCGGGGCTGGCATTCCCGGCGCATCAGCCTCAGCAAGCGATGACGCCATCAAGGCTTCTCCGCGCCTCGCGATCGAGACGCCGTCTGTCAGAGGCTCGATCGCCCTGCGCTCCGGTCGCTTCGACGACCTGGTGCTCGTCAAATATCACGAGACGGTCGACCCCAAGAGCCCCAACGTCGTTCTGCTGGCGCCCAATGACGCCCCGCATCCTTATTTCGCCGAATTCGGCTGGGTTCCCGCCGCTGGCTCGAACCTGAAAGTCCCTGACCGCGACACGCTTTGGCAGGGCTCGGGCACCTTGACGCCTTCAACGCCGGTCACCCTCACCTGGGACAACGGCGCGGGCGTCATCTTCAAGCGTACCGTTTCCGTCGACGAAAACTACATGTTCAAGCTTGTCGACGAGATCGAAAACAAGACGGGCGCCGCCATCTCGCTCGCGCCCTATGCACGCGTGCACCGCTATGGCACGCCCAAGCTCGAGCACAATTGGATTCTGCACGAAGGTCTAATCGGCGTCATCGGCGCCCAGGGCGAGCAGCGCGCCACCTATTCCAACTCCGTCGACAACGGCACACAGACGTTCGAGCCGGCAACCGGTGGCTGGCTCGGCTTCACCGAGAAGTACTGGGCCTCGACCGTCATCCCCGAGCAGAACGCCCAGTATCGCGCCACCTTCTCGGCTCAGCCCGCGAAGCTGCCCAGCGAGCAGCCGTCCTATCAGGCCGACTATATGCGCGACCTGGTCACCGTTGCCCCCGGCGAAACCGGCAAGGTGTCCTCGCAGCTCTTTGCTGGCGCCAAGCAGATGAAGCTGCTGCAGCAGTATCAGAACGACGGCGTGCAGCAGTTCGACCTGCTCATCGATTGGGGCTGGTTCTTCTTCTTCACCAAGCCGCTGTTCCGGCTGATGGAGCTGATCAACTCGTACGTCCACAACTTCGGCGTCACGATTCTGATCCTCACCGTGCTCGTACGCCTCGCCTTCTTCCCGCTCGCCAACAAGCAGTATGCGGCGATGGCGAAGATGAAGAAGCTGCAGCCGCAGATGGAGCAGCTCCGCGAGCGCTACAAGGACGACAAGGTCAAGCAGCAGCAGGAGCTGATGGAGCTCTATCGCCGCGAGAAGGTGAACCCAGTTGCGGGCTGCTTGCCGATCCTGTTGCAGATCCCGGTGTTCTTCGCCCTGTACAAGGTGCTCTTCATCACCATCGACATGCGGCACGCACCGTTCTTCGGTTGGATCAAGGACCTGTCCGCGCCTGATCCGACGTCGCTGTTCAACCTGTTCGGCCTGCTGCCCTTTGCCGTGCCGGAGTTCCTGCACATCGGCGTCTGGCCGCTTGTCATGGGCATCACGATGTGGCTGCAGATGCAGCTCAATCCTCAGCAGCCCGACCCGGTTCAGCAACAGCTCTTCAACTGGATGCCGGTTATCTTCACCTTCCTGCTGGCCTCCTTCCCGGCGGGCCTCGTGATCTACTGGGCCTGGAGCAATACGCTCTCGCTGGGCCAGCAGTTCTACATCATGAAGAAGCACGGAGCCGAGGTTCACCTTGCTGGCAACATCTCCCGCCAGTTCCGATCATTGACCGGACTTGCGGGACGCGGCGCCGACTTGGTGAAACGTCGAAAGAGCGACTGATCGCAACCGCTCGATAGGAGCACAGAGGCGCTGCCATGACCGAGCTCGACCAATCGCTGCTCGATGCTGGAGAGCGCCTCTTCGAGCGCCGCTGGCAACTCTTGAAGAGCGTGCCGGCGCTCGAATTCCTTCCGCCTGCCGATCGCCCGGAAATCGCCTTCGCCGGCCGCTCCAACGTCGGCAAGTCGAGCCTCATCAACGCACTCGTCCGCCAGAACGGTCTGTGCCGTACCTCCAACACGCCCGGCCGCACGCAGGAGCTGAATTACTTCGAGAGCCCCGGCGATCCGCTCTTCATCGTCGACATGCCGGGCTACGGATACGCCAAGGCCCCGGTCGAGAAGGTTGCCGCCTGGGGCGCCCTGGTGACCGACTATCTGCGTGGCCGCACCACGCTCGCTCGCGTCTTCCTGCTCATCGACGCCCGCCACGGCATCAAGCCAACCGACGAGCAGATCGCCGAGATCCTCGACGACGCCGCCGTCACCTATCAGGTCGCGCTCACCAAGATCGACAAGATCAATGCGACCGAGCTCGCCAAAGTGCGCGAGGCGACCGAGCGCAAGCTCGCCAAGCACCCCGCCGCATTCCCGGTCGTGCTCGAGACATCAGCCGAGAAGAACATCGGCGTCACCGAGCTGCGCGCCACCATCGCCGGCATCGTCGCCGACCGCGCCTGATACACCGGTCAAGTCTCGCGCGCCTTGCCATCCCCTCGATCCAGGCTCTCTTCGTACAGGGCTTGCATCTCCTGGCGGCGGATCACCTTCTCGAGCTCATCGAGCGCAATCTTGCGCTCCGTTGGGGCGGTGTGTGCCGCCGTCACGAGGTCGCGGCACTCCGCATAGATCGCCGCGCGCGCCGCCGCATCCGGTGATCCCGCAGAGCTGAGGCGATCGAAGACGATGCGGATGAGGTCCATGGCTGCAAGGCTGCACTGCCCCGAGGCCGGGAGCAACGCTAATCCTACGGCACCGAACCCGCCAAGGCTTATCCCATCGTCGTGTGACGACACCTTCGCGGAAGCTACAGCAGCGGCACCGAGTAGTTCACGATTGCGCGCAGCTGCGAGAGGTCGTCGCTCGGGTAGTCAAGGTCGAACACCTTCCAGTCGATGTACTCGACCTCGATGCGCAGTCCCTGCAGTCGCGAGTGGTGGGGTTCGTATGCAAGGCGCAGGTCCAGCTCCTGCTGGCTGGCGAACCCGCTGTTGGCAGCGAGATTCTCGCCATATCCCCGCCCCCACGCGGCATGAAACTTCACGCCTTCGAGCCCAATCCTTTCCAGGTCGTACGAGCCCTGAATCAGGAAGGCTCGCACGCTCGCCTGCTCGAAATTGGTAACGATCATCGCGGTGTAGGACGAGCTGAAACCGAACGGCTTTTGGATGTCCGCCGCATCGCCGGTCTGCGAAGCCGATACACCCACGACAAGCCCGCCATAGCTCCCCACGATGCGCGCCGAGGCTTGATGTGTGTCGTAGGGTGCGCCCGCGATCAGGTCCTCCCCAACCGTCCGCTGGTCGAGATAGTTGACACCGAAACGAAGACTTGGGCCATCGTGCTCGCCGCTGACCGCCAGGTAATCGAGTTCCCCATACGCGGTGTTGAGAGCATTGTTGATGAAGTAGTTTGAAAATCCGACGTTCAGTCCGCCACCGCTGTAGCTCGCTCCACCGATCCACATGCCCTCATCGCCATCGATTCCCAGTCCTTCGCTGAAGGATGAGAATTGATTGCTGTCGCGCGGTTTGTAGCGCGACAGATAGGAGGCGACGTAGTCGAAGCCCTCATGGTGATCCTGGGGAACCAAGACGACCCCCTCGAACGTCAGCGGAATCATCCTGACGTCGTATGGATTGACGTACGGGGTGCGCACCAACTGCCGGCCCGCAGTGAGTTCCTGACCGGCGAATTTCAGCTTGCCGGCCGCCTGCCCCAACACGGTTATCTGATCCCCCTCCGGGGTGAGGTTCTGCGTATCCCCTGCATAGGCGTTCGCGTAGATCGGCTGGCTCGTATAGAGCGCACCGCGCAGCTGGAAGAAATCTGCGATGTAGCCGGACTGATAGACGAGCGCACCACCGGTCGTCAGCGCCGCGGGCTCGTTGAAGCCGAATTGGTCCTCGTTGAGCAGATACGTCCGGCTGTTGAACCGCAGGTCGGTATCGCGGAAGAACGCGGGGGCATCGCGCAAGCGCGTCCCCCACTGATCTCGTAACCACCCCTCGCGGGTGTCGACCCACGGCTCCGGCCCCCTCAGGCCCTCCCGCGGGGTTATCGGAGCCCTGAAGCCTTCCGCGATTGGGCTGTAGACCTCCCGCGCAGATGAGGCGATGGGATAATCGGTTGCGCCCTGGGCGAGCGCACCTGGCGCAGCCGAAGCAAGCGCAATTGCGGCAAGAGCAATGGCCCCCAACAGGGCTTCACGCTTCGCCAAACCGGCCATCTGCTCGCCTCCCTGCGGAGGGGAAGCTAACCGATTCTCAGCCAGCAAAAGATCAGTGTAGCCCGTAATATCCGGCGTGGCCCCATCCCGCGGAGCCTCTCGCCCCTCAGCCCGAGATCATCTTCCCGAGCATGGCGAAAGCTCCTTCGCCGAACCTGGCGAGCAGGCCGCCCGCGACAGCCGCGACGCCCCAGCCGATCCAGCGCGAGGCCACCTGTCCGTAGTTCGTGCGCACGCGCACCGTGATCACTTGATCGGGCAGCGCCGTCTCCGCCACCATGCCGTCGGCGCTCATCGTACGTGCCGAGATGATGAGTTGTAGCCGCTTGCGTCCCGCATCGCGCGGCGTCACGTGCCAGCGCCAGCTCGCGAAATCATCCTCCGACAGCAGCGCGCTGCGCTCGATCCACTGTGTTTCCGGTGACGCCGTCTCAATGAAAAATCCACCGTCAGGCGCCCGCAGCCGCACCGACATCGCCTTCGTAATCGCCACGTCGTGCTGGTAAGCGGCTCCGCCGCCTTGCAACCCCTCAGCCAGCGCCTTGACGTCGGCGCGCGCGATCCGGACCTCGATCATCGCCGGCACGGCGACGCGCATCGATCGCGGAATATTCTCGACGAGCTGGCCTATCTCGGCGCGCGGCGCGGCATGCCGGCCGCCTTGCCGTTGCATCTGCGGTGGCGCCTGACGGCTCGCCTGAAACCCTGGAGGAGGGGCCCCACCCGGGACAGACTGCACACCGACTGACCGCTCGGGCTCTGGCCATGGAGCCAGTGGCGGCGGCCCGCTGGTGGCTTGGGGAGGCATCGGCGCCGGCGCATAGGCCTCCCGCTGCATCGGCGGGCGGGCGGGATACGGCGGCCGCTCGACCAGGGCATCGGGCGTCGGTGGTGGTGCCCAGCCCTCATGCGGGCTCGGCATCGGCACTGGAGGCGGGAACGGCGGAGAGGCCGGCATGGGAGGTGGCGGTGCATAGCCTCGGTGGCCCTGCTCTCGCTCTGCGTAGCCGCCCTCGTCGTACTCCGGACTGGCGAAGCTCTCGTCCTGCCCGTAGTCGGCCTGGTTGCCGTAGTTGGGCTGCTCGTATGTCGCCTGCTCTTCGTAAGGCTCGGGAGCGTATTCATTCTCCACGTAGGGCGCGCGCGTCGGCTCCCGGTGCTGCTGCGGCTGATACGCTTGAGTGGAAACCACCTCTCGCGCCGGTTGCTCCAGCGGTTGAGTGACAGGGGGAGGCGGCGGTTGGAACGCTGGCTCTCGCATCGCAGGCGGCACCGGCGGATTCACCGGCGCCGCTGTCGGCGGTTGCCTGTGCGTCATTGGGGGCGCAGCCGCAGGAGGCGCCGTGCGAGGTACAGGCTCGGGCTCGAAATGTGGCTCGCGCCGCTCGAAGTCCTCGCCCGCCCCTTCCTCGGCCTCGTAGTGATCCTCCCCCACCTCGTGCGCTTCGAACTCCGGCTCCTCGTGCACCTCCTCGCGGTGCGCGGGGCGACCGCCCGTACGCGACTGCACCCGCTCGCGCGCGCTCGCCAGAATAGACTCGGCATCCTGCTGCGGTAGCGGCCTTGCGGGAGGCGCAGTCGGCGACTCTGGAGCGGCGGCTGGCTTGCTTTGTAGCGCCCGGATAGCGGCCTCGAACGTCAGTCCCTGCGCGCTCAGCACATGCGCAGCGGCACTTTTTCCATCGCCGATGATTGCCGCCAGCACGATAGCGCCATTGATCTCGCGCCGACGCCCGCCGCGCGCAGCGGCCGCCGCTGCTTCGAGAATGCGCTTCAAGTCCCCCGCCACCATCAGGTCCCGCTCTGGACCCGGTGGCCGCGTCGGCAGCGCGCTGAGGTGCCGCCCGATCTCAGTGGTGAGTTCGGACAGATTGACGTTGCTCGCCGCCAGCACCAGCATCGCGTCCGGGTCGTCGCACAGCGCCAGCAGGATATGCTCGAGCGTGACCTCGCCGTGCCCTTGCGCGCGCGCGTACTCGGTCGCCCGCGACAGCGACGCGGCGAGTCCGGACGACATGGCGATACGGCTCAGGCCGTCGGCATTCATGAACGAGCTTCCCCTGGATGGTAGGAGGATGCGGAAAGGAGGGTCTTAATCCCGGTCACCGCAGAGTTGAATAGCGCACTTTTCTCCCCTCTTCTCTAGCAGGTGAATGCGGGGGAAATTCGTTGCAGGCTGGCGGCGCAAAGTCACGGCGGGAATCATCGTGAGCTTAAGATGCTGGGGCTTGGCGACGCGGGCCGCGTCGGTATAAGTGCAGGCCTCCAGTTGTGTAGACTTCCATTGTCGGGCCGGCGCTATCCGGCAGCAGCAAATCCGGGCCAGGAATATGAAGCCGACAACGCCGCCTCAAGGTGCCTCCGACCAAAGCCCCTCTCCGCACCTCCAGGCCCGCATTCTGGCCGAGGCGCTGCCGCACCTCATCCAGTACGACGAGCAGACGGTCGTCATAAAGTTCGGCGGCCACGCCATGGGCGACGCGGCGCTCTCCGACGCCTTCGCCCAGGACATCGTCTACCTGAAGCAGTCGGGCGTTAACCCTATCGTCGTGCACGGTGGCGGCCCGCAGATCGCCGGCATGCTCAAAAAGCTGGAGATCAAGTCCGACTTCGTGAACGGGCTGCGCGTCACCGATAAGCCGACGGTCGAGGTCGTCGAGATGGTCCTCTCCGGCCTCATCAACAAAGACATCGTCTCGGCCATCAATCGCCAGGGCGGCAAGGCGGTCGGCATCAGCGGCAAGGATGCCAACCTGATGATCGCCAAGAAGATCACCGAGATGCCCGATCCCGAATCGAACCTGATGAAGGCGGTTGATCTCGGTTACGTCGGCGACCCGATCGAAGTGAACCCGCACATCGTCGACGTCATCTCGAAATCTGATCTCATTCCCGTCATCGCCCCGGTGGGCATCGGCCGCGACGGCGAAACGCTCAATATCAATGCCGACACGTTCGCCAGCGCCCTCGCCGCCCGCATGAAGGCCAAGCGCCTACTACTGCTGACCGACGTCGAAGGCGTGCTGGATAAAAACAAGAGTCTCATCCACCAGCTCACAATCGAGGAGGCGCGTCAGCTCATCAAGGACGGCGTGATCTCCGGCGGCATGATCCCCAAGATCGAAGGCTGCATCGAGGTGGTGGAAGCGGGCGTCGAAGCCGTCGTCATCATCGATGGCCGCGTGCCGCACTGCGTGCTTCTCGAGTTGTTCACCTCGCACGGTGTCGGCACCTTGCTCGGCCGCGCACGCCGCCGGCCCCAGGCAGCCGCCGAATGAGTGCAGCCCGCAACGACGGGTTTGAGGGTCGGAGCACCGGCATCGCTGATCAATCGCCCGCAATCGCTGACGACGCGGCCTCGAACAAAGGCCGCTTCGATGCAACGCGTGTCTGGATCTTCGATCTCGACAACACGCTCTACCCGTCGAAGTGCAACCTCTTCGCCGAGGTCGACCAGCGCATGGGGCAGTTCATTGCCAAACTGCTCGCCATTCCCTTCGAGCACGCGCGCTACCTGCAAAAGCGCTACTATCACGACTACGGCACCACGCTCACCGGCCTCATCAAGCTGCACAAGATCGACCCGCACGCCTTCCTCGAATACGTGCACGACATCGACCTCGCCCCGCTGAGCGAAAGCCCCCAGCTTGCGAACGCGCTCCAAGCGCTGCCCGGTCGCCGCATCATCTTCACCAACGGCTCGCGCCGCCACGCCGAACGCGTCGCCGAGAAGCTGGGCGTTCTCCACCTGATGGAAGACATTTGCGACATCGCCGCGTGTGAGTTCATCGCCAAGCCATCGCCCGACGCCTTCAATCGCATGGTCCAGCGCCACGGCGTCACGGCGCCCGAAGCGGCAATGTTCGAGGATATGCCCCATAACCTCGAAGCTGCGCACGCACTCGGCATGACGACCGTGCTCGTGCGCTCCGACTACATGGATCACCCCGCGCAAGCAGAGATGCGCAAGTGGCGGGCGCTCCCCGAGCACATCCACCACTCGACCGACGACCTCACCGAATTCCTCGAAACTCTTCGCAAGCGCTGAGAACCGGTACGCAACGCAGGAAGGCCAATACTTCGCCGCCGGAGCCGGCAAGGAAAGCGGCAAGGGCGCAAGGCCCCCCGGCGCGAGCACCAGCCATCAGCGCGCACGAACTGCCACAGACAAAGCCTGTCGATACTCGTGCCAGCTAAAGAAAGCGCCGAGCAGCGGCAAGGTGCCAAGGGCGCCCGCGCCTTAGGCGCGGCTATCCATTGGTGCGACGCGCGCCGCACACAAAGCCTCTACCCACTCGTGTCAGCTTGAGAAAAACGCCGCCGTCAGGCGGCAAGGGCGCAAGGCGCCCCGGCGCGAGCGCCGGCTATCAGTTCGCGCGACGTTAGACGCACGACAAGTCTCTCGAACTCGTGTCAGAAAAAAACTATCTCGTCGGAATCGGCGTCTCGCCGCGGTAATCATAAAAGCCGCGCTTCGTCTTGCGGCCGAGCCAGCCGGCCTCGACGTACTTCACGAGCAGCGGACAAGGGCGATACTTCGAATCCGACAAGCCCTCGTAAAGAACCTGCATCACCGACAAGCACGTATCGAGACCGATGAAATCGGCAAGCTCCAGCGGCCCCATTGGATGATGCGCGCCCAGCTTCATCGCCTTGTCGATCATCTCGACCGTGCCGACGCCCTCATAGAGCGTATAGACGGCTTCGTTGATCATCGGCAGCAGGATGCGATTGACGATGAAGGCGGGGAAATCCTCGCTCACCGCCACCGTCTTGTGCAGGCTTTCGACAAACGACTTCGTAATCGTGAATGTTTCGTCATCGGTAGCGATACCGCGAATGAGCTCCACAAGCTCCATCAGCGGCACCGGATTCATGAAGTGCATGCCGATGAAATGCTCGGGCCGGTCCGTCGTCGAGGCAAGACGCGTGATCGAGATCGACGACGTATTCGTCGCCAGCAGCGTGCCGGGCTTCAGGTAGGAGCAGACATCGGTGAAGATCTTGCGCTTCAGCCCCTCTTCCTCGGTGGCCGCCTCGATGACGAGATCGCAATCGCCGAAGGAGTCAAAGCTTGGAGCAAAATCGATGCGCTTCAGCGCGGGGGCCACGTCTTCCGACTCGATCAGCCCCTTCTCCGCCAGGCGGTTCATGAACTTTTCGATGGTGCGGACCGACTCATCGACCCGCTCCTTCTTCAGATCATTGAGCGCCACCGAATAGCCGGACAGCGCGATGACGTGGGCAATGCCGGTGCCCATCTGCCCTGCGCCGATTATGCCGACCTTCTTGATGACCTGAGGAGTCTTGTGTTCGCCCTTCGGCTTGTCCGCCGATTTGACCGCCACGTTCATTTCCGCAAGTCCTTCTGATCCGAAGCCCGATTTGTCCGCTACTAGCCGGCCTTCTTCAGCTCAGCTTCAAGCTCCGGCAAAGCTTGAAACAGGTCGGCAACGAGACCGTAGTCGGCCACCTGGAAGATGGGCGCCTCGCCGTCCTTGTTGATCGCAACGATGATCTTGGAGTCCTTCATGCCGGCGAGATGCTGGATCGCACCCGAAATGCCAACCGCCATGTAGAGGTCCGGCGCTACGACCTTGCCGGTCTGGCCGACCTGCATGTCGTTCGGCACGAAACCGGCGTCGACGGCCGCGCGCGAAGCACCGACGGCCGCACCGATCGCGTCCGCCACCGGCTCGATGTACTTCTTGAAGTTCTCGCCCGAGGCAACGCCGCGACCACCCGAAACGATGATGCGCGCCGAGGTCAGCTCCGGCCGGTCGGACTTCGTCAGCTCGGCCTTCTCGAAGCTCGACAAGCCGACAGCAGCCGGCGGCGCCACGTCTTCGATAGGTGCCGATCCGCCCTCGCCCGCATCGGGGAAGGCCGAGATGCGCACCGTGATGACTTTCTTTCCTTCCGGCGCCTGCACCGTCTGGATGGCGTTGCCGGCATAGATCGGCCGCTCGAACGTATCGGGCGAGATGACCTTGGTGATGTCGGAGATCTGCATCACGTCGAGCACGGCCGCAACGCGCGGCGTAACGTTCTTGCCCGACGTCGTCGCCGGCGCCACCAGCACGTCGTAGTTGCCCATCAGCGACCCAACGAGCGCCGCCGTCTCTTCAGCGAGACCGTGCTCGAGCTGCGGCGCATCCGCCAGCAGCACCTTGGAGACGCCTGCGATCTTCGCTGCCGCTTCGGCTGCCGGCTTTGCATTGTGCCCGGCAACGAGCACGTGAATGTCGCCGCCGATCTGCTTTGCCGCAGCGACGGCCTTGCCGGTCGCCGACTGAAGTTCGCCGTTCGTGTGCTCGGCCAAAAGAAGAATTGCCATCAGAGCACCCCGGCTTCGGCTTTGAGTTTCTGCACCAGCTCAGCAACGCTGCCGACCTTCACGCCCGCTTTGCGCGTCGCGGGCTCGGAGATCTTCAGAACCTTGAGGCGCGGGCTGATGTCGACGCCGAAGTCGTCCGGCTTTTTCGTGTCGAGCGGCTTCTTCTTCGCCTTCATGATGTTGGGCAGCGAAGGATAGCGCGGTTCGTTGAGGCGCAGGTCCGTGCTCACCACGGCGGGCAGCTTCAGGCGCACAGTTTCGAGGCCACCGTCGACCTCGCGCGTGACGACGGCAGCGCCGTCAGCGATCTCGAGCTTGGAAGCGAACGTGCCCTGGGCCCATCCGAGCAACGCCGAGAGCATCTGGCCGGTCTGGTTGCAGTCGTCGTCGATCGCCTGCTTGCCGAGAATAACGATGCCCGGCTGTTCCGCCTCGACGACGCCCTTGAGAATCTTCGCGACCGCCAGCGGCTCGACTGGCGCGTCCGGCGTCTCAACGAGAATGCCGCGATCGGCACCGATAGCGAGCGCAGTGCGGATCGTCTCCTGCGCCTTCGCCGGACCAATCGAAACGATGACGATCTCGGTTGCCACGCCCTTTTCTTTGAGGCGTACAGCTTCTTCGACTGCGATCTCGTCGAAGGGGTTCATCGACATCTTCACATTAGCGAGATCGATACCCGAGCCATCCGGCTTAACACGAATTTTAACGTTGTAATCAACGACCCTTTTGACCGGCACCAGGATCTTCATGCCGTCGGCTCTCCAAGCGTTCTGTGGTGGTCTGCTGACGTCGAGGATTTCGGTTGTGCAGCGCGACGCCGAAGCGCCCGGTCACGCGAATTCCCTAGTCGCAGGCC
Organism: Hyphomicrobium sp. 1Nfss2.1; assembly: GCF_965243865.1. Lineage (GTDB taxonomy): Bacteria > Pseudomonadota > Alphaproteobacteria > Rhizobiales > Hyphomicrobiaceae > Hyphomicrobium_A. Next base: position 2,337,260 of record NZ_OZ251603.1, read on the forward strand.
TTGTGTTTGCTCTATTCGCAACTGCGAAAAGAGAACCTACGAGGGCGCCGAATGCAAGTCAATTGGGCGCCCTTTGCCCATGCCGCGGCCAATTATGCTCGCGCGGACACCAAGGGCGGGAACTTCAGGCAGACTGAGGGCTCCGGTCGAACAGCCGAACACCCGGTCGACGCATGAATAGGATCAGCACCGCACCGGCAATCAGGCCGCCAATGTGCGCCCACCACGCAACCGGCCCCACGTCCGGCATCGAAACCATGACGACTTGCACCAGGATCCAGACGCCGAGCACCAACCCCGCCGTAATGCGCAACGGGATCACCTTGAAGGCCAGCACCCACACGTTCACGCGCGGGTGCAGCATCAGGTAGGCGGCGATCACCCCCGCAACCGCGCCGCTGGCGCCGATGAGCGGCAGGTCGCTGTCCGGCACCATCCACGAGTGGAACAGCGCCGCAAACACACCGCACGCCAGATAGAAGATCAGGAAGCGAAGATGCCCCATCGCATCTTCGACGTTGTCGCCGAACACCCAAAGAAACAGCATGTTTCCGACGAGGTGAAACAGGTCGGCGTGGAAGAACATGTACGTGAGAAGCGTTGTCTCCGTACTGATCCCGTATCCCCCGTCACTGAACGAGGGCGGCGCCAGCACCGCCACCGTGCCGAACAGATCCCGAGGCGTCACGCCGAAGCTTGCCACCGCAGCTTCGCTCATGCCGCTCACCTCCAGCAGGAAGACGAGCACGTTCACCGCGATCAGCGAAACGGTGACGTATTGAAAGGGGATGGATTTCAGCGAGTTGTCATCGCGCAGCGGAATGAACAATGGAGGCCTGCCAGGCTTGAAAACCGGTCACCGGTTCTGCCCCGGGACCCAAAGCACGTCACTTCGGCCGCGATCATTCACGTAGCGGCTGGCAACAAAAAGGAAATCCGACAAGCGATTGATATATTTCAGAGCTTCGGCACTGACTGGCTCGCTGGGATCTTCTGAGAGCTCCACCATGAGCCGCTCGGCCCGCCGCGACACGGTCCGCGCGACATGCAGCGCCGCCGCCGCCGGCGACCCGCCGGGCAGCACGAACGAACGCAGCGGCTTCAGCTCGGTATTCATCTCGTCGATCTCGGCCTCGAGCCGCTGCACCTGAGCGTCGCTCATGCGCAAGGGCTCGTATTCGAGCTTTTCACCCCGGTCCGGCACGCAGAGATCAGCGCCGAGATCGAATAGATCATTTTGTACGCGCAGCAGCTTGGCATCGAGGCCTGGATGCCCGGCCCCCAGGTGCACACGCGCCATGCCGACACTCGAATTGGTCTCATCGACCGTTCCGTAAGCCGAAATCCGCAACGCGTGCTTTGGCACACGCTCTCCACTGCCGAGCGCTGTAGTCCCCTTGTCGCCCGTGCGCGTGTAGATCTTGCTGAGTACGACCATTCCCTGCAACCCCAGTTGGCCTCAACACCGCATGGCGCCCCGGGAGGGAGCGCTAAGGCAATGCTTAATGATAGTTGTGAACTATGGCGAACAGCACGATGACGGTGATCGCAACCGCCTGCAAGCCGACGCGCCAGCGCATCAACTTCTGACTGCGGTTGGGGTTCGAGCCCCGCGACAGGTTCCAAAGTCCCAGCATGAGCACCACGACGACGGCCGCCACGGTCAGGGTCGTCAGGTGATATAAGGCAGCTTCCATAGGCGTTCAGGCTCCGTTCTAGCCAATCCTTACGCCCTCGCACCCCCGTCGGCAAACCGTATCGAATATTCAGCGAATCGTTGACCCTGCGGCGCAAGCCATTGGCAAGCTCACGCGCGCCATAATTGCCGTAATTGAGGCTTCTGGTGATTCTTCGCCAGAACCTAGAGGGGGGAGGTAGCGGCCGTTGCACTTGGCTCGATCGATTTCTATTGCCGGCCTTTACTGCCTCGCCGCCGGCATTCCCGTTGGCATAGCGACCGTTGCCCTCCTGCCGTCCGCGCCCGCCTTTGCTCAGGCTCCAAACGAGGCCGAGAACGCCAAGCGGCGCTTGGAGACCAAGCGCAGCGAGCTGGAAGACGTACAGAAGCGGACCAAGTCGCTCGAAACGGACGTCGACGAATTGGCCGCCGAGCGCCTGCGCATCAACTCGCGCCTGCTCGAAACCGCCGACCTCATCCAGAAGAGCGAAGCACAGCTCACCACGATCGAGACGCGCTTGGGTGAGTTGCAGGAGCAGGAGCGCATTCTCAAAGGCTCGCTCAACCAGCGCAACAGCCAAATCGCCAAGCTTCTCGCTGCCTTGCAGCGCATGGGACGCAACCCGCCGCCCGTCCTTTTCACGCAGCGCGAGGATGCGCTCGAGATGGTCCGCAGCGCCATGCTCCTCTCCGCCGCGTTCCCTGAGCTCGGCCAGCAGGCGAAGGTTCTGATGACACGCCTGACCGAACTCGCGCGCGTAATGGGAGAAATCCGCTCACAGCGTGATGAGCTGAAAACCGAGATGACCCGCCTGGGCGATGCGCGCACGCGTCTCGCCGGACTGATGGAAGAAAAGAAGGTCACGCTCGACCAGCGGCAATCCGAGCTGGCGCGCATGCGCTCGGCGGCCGCCGACATCTCCCGCGGCGTGAAAGACCTGAACGAGCTGATCACCAAGCTCGACCAGGCCGTGAAGGACAACACCGGCCTCGGAGCCTACGATGCGCGACAGAAAGAAGTCGCCGCAGCGAACATTACGCAAAATTCATCTGCCCCACCGCAGGTCGCTCCCGCCGCACCGGCAGCTGTCCCACCCGTTCAAAAATCGCCACCCTCCGACGCCGCCAGCGGCGCATCTAAGGGCGTCGATGTCGTCGTGTTGAGCCCAGGTGCGACACTTGGCAATCCGGGCCGAATCAAGCCGGAAATCGCATTTTCTCAGGCCACTGGCCGCCTCCCGCTACCCGCTCAAGGACGCCAGGTTTTAGGCTATGGTGAGAAAACTCAGTTCGGCGGCCAGTCGAAAGGTATAGTGCTGGAAACGCGCCAGGGTGCCCAAGTCACGTCACCATGCGATGGTTGGATCGTTTACGCTGGCGAGTTTCGTAGCTATGGCCAACTCTTGATCATCAACGCGGGCGGTGGCTATCATGTCCTGCTCGCGGGACTATCGCAGATCGATGTCCAACCAGGCCAATTTGTTCTCGCCGCCGAGCCGGTAGGAACGATGACTGGTTGGCCCCAACAGTCTCAGCCCACGACAAGCAACGCCCCCGTTCTCTACGTTGAGTTTCGCAAGGACGGAAAGCCCGTAGACCCAGACCCATGGTGGGTGGCAGGTCATCGAAAGGTGCAAGGATAATGCGCAAGACGGAATTTGCATTCTGGACGTTCCTGCTGATGACCGGCCTTGCCGGCGCCACGACGCTTTTGAACGTCACGCGCACGTATTCAGCGACCACCGAGAACTCCGAGCTCTATCGGCAGCTCGACCTGTTCGGCGATGTGCTTGAGCGCGTACGTTCCGACTACGTCGAGAAGCCCGATGACACCATGCTGATCGAATCCGCGATCAACGGCATGCTCTCGGCGCTCGATCCGCACTCATCCTACCTCAGCCCCAAGAACTACCGCGACATGCAGGTGCAGACGCGCGGTGAGTTCGGTGGCCTCGGCATTGAGGTGACGATGGAGAACGGCATCGTCAAAGTCGTTTCGCCCATCGACGACACGCCCGCTTCCAAGGCAGGCCTCCAGGCCAATGACCTCATCACCCACCTCGATGGCGAGCAGATCGTCGGCCTGACGCTCGAACAGGCGGTCGAGAAGATGCGCGGCCCCGTCAACACGCCCATCACGCTCACCATCGTGCGCAAGGGCACCGATGACCCCTTCGACGTGAAGGTCACGCGCGACATCATCCGCATCAACGCGGTGAAGGCGAACAACGACAAAGACATCGCCTATATCAAGATCACCACCTTCAACGAGCAGACACACGCCAACCTTGTGAAGGCCATCGAGAACGCCAAGAAGACGATCGGCAAGGACCTCAAGGGTTACGTCATCGACCTGCGTAACAACCCGGGCGGTCTCCTCGACCAGGCCATCGCCGTCTCTGACGACTTCCTCGAGCGTGGCGCCGTGGTGCTCACCAAGGGCCGCAACAACGAGGAGACGCAGCGCGCTCAGGCTCACCCTGGCGATCTGACCGACGGCAAGAAGATCGTCGTGCTGATCAACGGCGGCTCCGCCTCGGCTTCCGAGATCGTCGCCGGCGCCCTGCAGGACCACAAGCGCGCGACCATCGTCGGCACGCGCTCATTCGGCAAAGGCTCGGTGCAGACGATCATCCCGCTCGGTGCCAACGGCGCCATCCGTCTGACCACGGCACGCTACTACACACCGTCCAACCGCTCGATCCAGGCCAAAGGCATCGATCCTGACATCGTCATCGAGCAGGAGCTGCCCGACGAGCTGAAGAAGAAGCAGACCTCCGCCGCCGACAATTCCCGTGGCGAGGCGAGCCTGCGCGGCCATCTCCGCAACCCGGAGAACGGAGCCAACGAGGACGGCAAGGAAGTGAAGGAGGTCTCTGGCTCGTCCGCTTACGTTCCCAAGGAGCCCGAGAAGGACACCCAGCTTCAGTACGCGCTCTCGTTCCTGCGCGGCACGGCCACCGACGCCATTACGGCCAAGGCGACGCCGGCTCCGGCAACGGACGATGCCAAGGACAAGGCGAAGAACTGACGGTCACCGCGCCTAACACTCGATCGTCATGATGAAGCTTTAGATGGGCGCCACCGGCGCCCATCTTCTTTTACGCCGCCGCTCTTGCACATGGATGCCCTGCCATGACGAAACCCACGCCCGGCTACCGCCCTTGCGTCGGCATCACTGTGATCAACCCTGAAGGTCTCGTCTGGATCGGCCGGCGCGCCGACGCGCCCGGCGAGGAGGAAGGCCGCGGGGAATGGTGGCAGATGCCGCAAGGTGGAATCGATCCGGGTGAGGATCCTGCCGGCGCCGCCCTGCGCGAACTCTACGAGGAAACCGGAATGCACACCGTTCGCATTCTCGGCGAGACCGACGGCTGGCTTCGCTACGACCTTCCAGAGCATCTGATCGGCAAGGCTTGGGGCGGCCGCTATCGCGGGCAGGAGCAGAAATGGTTCGCCGTCCGCTTCCTCGGTGACGACAGCGAGATCGACATCGCTCCCCCCGCCGGTCACAAGCCCGAGTTCAGCGAGTGGAAGTGGGCCCCGCTTTCAGAGGTGACGAGCCTCATCGTTCCGTTCAAGCGCGACGTCTACGTCCACGTGGTCGAAGCGTTTAAAGCCCTTGCGGTGGATGGGAATTGACGGCTTGGGCGCCACACAGGCGCAAATTTGGGCCAATAACGCCATAGAATGGCTGGATTTTCCGTCCTAAACTGTCGCATGATTCGTTGATCAACGCCCTTGACAGGGGAGACGGTACCACTGCCCATGTCCGCACTCGCTCAATCGGAAAACCTCGGTCTACCGCTACGTCCGTGCGTTGGCGTCGTGCTGTTCAACGCCGAAGGACTCGTTTGGGTCGGCCAGCATACGCCGCGGTGGGCGCGCCAACGGCAAGACACGCCTGCAAGCTTCTGGCAGCTGCCGCAGGGCGGCATCGAGCCGCGTGAACCTTCACGCGAAGCTGCATTCCGCGAGCTGTGGGAAGAGACCGGCGTGCGCAACGCCTCGCTGATCGGCGAGATCCCCGGCTGGCTGACCTACGAACTCCCCTCCGAGCTTCTGGGCGTCGCACTCCAAGGCAAGTACGCCGGACATCGTCTGCGCTGGTACGCCATGCGCTTCGAAGGCACCGACAGCGAAATCGACATCGCGCCGAAGTCTTCATCAATGAAGCGCGAGTTCGAAGCTTGGCAATGGGTACCGCTGCCCGAGGTCGCGCCCCTCGCGATGGACTTCCGCCGCCCCGTCTACGAGGAAGTGGCGCAGGAATTCGCTCGCTTCGCGCGCTGCTCTCCCACCCGCATCGCCGCCGAATAGCGCGGCCCGCGCTCCCGTCGCGCCACGCAATCGACGAGGTCGCACATCAGCGCGGCACCAACTTGTATGAAAAACCAGCGCGCTACGAAGCCGCTGAGCACCGCCTCACTTCTTCAGCACGGCAAGCGTGCTTGCCATGCTCAGGCGTCAAGGGCGCCGGCGCGAGCGCCGGACATCAGCCTGCTCGCGATCTACCGCAAGCAAGCCGACATCCGCCCGTGTCAGCCAAAAGAATTGAAAAACCAGCTAGCTCTTCAGCTGCACACGCTTGAGCACGTCGAGTAGCCCCTCGGCAACCATGCGCGCATGGTCGTCCTTGGCCTCGGCAAGCTGCGCTTCTGCCGCCTTCAGCTCGCTGGCGAGCCGCTCGCCTGTCAGCTCTTCCAGCGGCACCGCCGTCTGGGTGAGGATCGTGAGGCGGTCAGGATCCGCCTCGGCGACGCCCTTCTTCACCAGTAGGCGCTGGCTCCCGTGCGGCAGCGTCACTTCGAGCACGCCGGGGCGCAGCGTCGAAATGAAAGGCGAGTGCCCCGCGAGAACCGCGAAGTCGCCTTCCGCTCCCGGCACTACGACCTGGTTGGCCTCACCTGAGAACACGAGACGCTCAGGCGTCACCAGCTCGAAATTGAATGTCGCTGCCATGACTTAGTCTATCCTGTCAGTCGTCGAGGCCGTTGTCGCCGGTCTTGCTGCGGACGTCTTCCACGTCCTGCAGCTTCGTCCCGCAGAACGGGCAGAAGAACAGCGGGTGGTCCACCATGCCCGGCTCCTCGTCCTCGAGATCGATGAGACCCACCGACATGTAAAGCACGCCGTCGTCGCCGACGGTGATCAGCGGCTCGAACTCCTCGCCGCTCATCGCATCCTTCAACTCCTCGCAGCAGGAGCCGAACTCACCACCCGCCGGTGCGTCCACTGCCATGATCTTTGTCCCTCTTGTTGGCTCATAAAGAGCCGTTCGTTGTTAAGATCAGGCCGCTTCCGCGAGCTTCTCAGCCTTCGCCTTGGCTTCTTCGATGTTGCCAACCATGTAGAACGCCTGCTCGGGCAGGTGATCGTACTCGCCCTCGCAAAGGCCCTTGAAGCCCTTGATGGTGTCGGCCAGCGACACGAGCTTGCCCGGCGATCCGGTGAACACCTCGGCCACGTGGAACGGCTGCGACAGGAAGCGTTCGATCTTGCGGGCGCGTGCCACGATCAGCTTGTCGTCTTCGGAAAGCTCGTCCATGCCGAGAATGGCGATGATGTCCTGGAGAGCCTTGTAGCGCTGCAGGATCGACTGAACCTTACGAGCAACCTCGTAGTGCTCCTCGCCGACGATCATCGGCGACAGCATGCGCGAGGTGGAATCGAGCGGGTCCACGGCCGGATAGATGCCCTTTTCAGCGATCGAGCGCGAAAGCACGGTCGTCGCGTCGAGATGCGCGAACGAGGTTGCCGGCGCCGGGTCGGTCAAGTCGTCGGCGGGCACGTAAATGGCCTGCACCGAAGTGATCGAACCCTTGTTCGTCGTGGTGATGCGCTCCTGCAGGGCGCCCATGTCCGTGGCGAGCGTCGGCTGATAACCGACCGCCGAAGGAATACGGCCGAGCAGAGCCGACACTTCCGAACCTGCCTGCGTGAAGCGGAAGATGTTGTCGACGAAGAACAGCACGTCCTGGCCCTGGTCGCGGAAGTACTCGGCGACCGTCAGACCCGACAGAGCAACGCGGGCACGTGCGCCCGGGGGTTCGTTCATCTGGCCGTACACGAGTGCGCACTTGGAGCCAGCGGTCGAGCCGTTGTTTTCCTTCGGGTCGAGGTTCACCTTCGACTCGATCATCTCGTGATAGAGGTCGTTACCCTCACGCGTGCGCTCGCCGACGCCGGCGAACACCGAGTAACCGCCGTGCGCCTTGGCGACGTTGTTGATCAGCTCCATGATGAGCACGGTCTTGCCGACGCCGGCACCACCGAACAGGCCGATCTTGCCGCCCTTGGCGTACGGAGCCAGCAGGTCGACGACCTTGATGCCCGTGACGAGAATTTCAGCTTCCGTTGCCTGATCCTGGAAGGCCGGCGCCTGGGCGTGGATCGGATATTCAGCGGCACCCTTGATCGGGCCGGCTTCGTCCACCGGCTCGCCGATGACGTTCATGATGCGGCCCAGCGTGGCCTCGCCCACCGGAACCATGATCGGAGAGCCCGTATCGCGAACTTCCTGACCGCGCACCAGACCCTCGGTGGAGTCCATGGCGATCGTGCGCACGGTGTTCTCGCCGAGATGCTGCGCCACTTCGAGCACCAGGCGCGAGCCCTGGTTGGTGGTCTCGACAGCGTTGAGAATGGCCGGCAGGTGATCATCGAACTGCACGTCGACGACTGCGCCCGTGACCTGGCGGATGCGACCAACTTTGTTTGCCATGTGCGTCTCCAACAGAAAGTGTTCAGGCGACCGACAGCGTCACGGGAATGTTTCCGCGCGTCGCCTTCGAATACGGGCAGATCTCGTGCGCCTCGTTCAGAAGCGCCTCGACCTTTTCTTTTTCACCGCCGGGGACCGACAGTTTGATGTCGGCCTTCAGCGCGAAACTCGTTGCGTCCTTGTCGAGCGTGACGGCCACCGTGACCTTGGCTGCCTGTCCGTCGAGACCATGCTTCTTCGCCAGCAGCAGCACTGCCTGACCAAAGCACGACGACCATCCGAGGGCGAACAGCTGCTCGGGGTTGTGCCCCTCGCCAGAGCCCCCGAGCTCTTTTGGCAGCGCCATAGCCAGTGCGAGCTTCGCGTCCTCGAGGACTGCGCGCCCGTCCCGGCCGCCTTTCGTCGTCGCTGTGGTCGTATAGGCCATAGCTGCTTGCGATCCTAAAGTGCCTCGGCGCCCGAGATGATCTCGATGAGCTCCTTGGTGATCATCGCCTGGCGCGTGCGGTTGTACTTCAGCGTCAGCTTGTTGATCATCTCGCCGGCGTTTCGCGTAGCCGAGTCCATGGCGCTCATCTGTGCGCCGTAGAACGAAGCGACGTTCTCGATAAGCCCGCGGAAGATCTGCGTCGATATGTTGAGCCTGACAAGGTCGCCGAGAACCTCTTCTTCGCTCGGCTCATACTGATGGGTCGCCTCGGCGGCACCCGTCACCTGCGCCTTCGCAGGCGGAATTTTGGCCGGGATCAATTGCAGGGCGATCGGATCCTGCTTGATGACCGACTTGAACTCCGCGAAGTAGAGCTTCGCGACGTCGAACTCACCAGCCTCGAACAGTTTCAGCACCTTCTGCGCGATCTCGTCCGCGTTCGCGAACGCGATTTGGCGCACGGCGCGAAGGTCGATGCGGTCGATGTAATGATTTCCGAGTTCACGCTTCAGCGCCTCGGCACCCTTACGGCCGACCATCAGCATCTTCACGGTCTTGCCCTGGGCGAGCAGCCGCTGTGCTTCCTGACGGGCCAGCTTGGAGATGTTGGTGTTGAAGCCGCCGGCCAAGCCGCGCTCGCCGGTCATCACGATCATCAGATACGTCTGATCGCGCCCCGTCCCCGCCAGTAGCGGCGCCGAGCCCTTGTCCGTGACGCGCGAACCAAGATTGGCAATCATCTGATCCATGCGCTCGGCATAGGGACGCGCCGCAGTCGCCACTTCCTGCGCACGGCGCAGCTTCGCCGCGGCGACCATCTGCATCGCCTTGGTGATCTTACGCGTCGCCTTCACCGAAGTGATGCGGTTTCTTAGGTCCTTTAAGCTCGGCATCGGGCCATCGTCCTACTTTCCGACCACTTCCCCTCGCCCCACCCGTGGGGAGAGGGCTGGGGTGAGGGGCAGCTACAAACCGCAGCGCCAGCCTCTGCCCCTCATCTCAACCTTCTCCCCGCCTGCGGGGAGAAGACGCTTAGGCAGTGAAGCCCTTGGAGAACTTGTCGATGAAGGCGACGAGCTTCTTCTCCGTATCTTCCGACAGGGCCTTCTTGGCGCGGATGTCTTCGAGGATGTCCTTGCCGTCCGTACGCAGCAGACGCAGCAGATCTTGCTCGAACTTGGTCACGGCGCCGACCGGGATCGCGTCGAGATAGCCGCGCGTACCAGCGAAGATCACGGCCACCTGCTCTTCCATCTGCAGCGGCGAGAACTGCGGCTGCTTCAGGAGTTCGGTGAGACGGGCGCCGCGCGCAAGCATCTTCTGCGTGGCAGCATCGAGGTCCGAGCCGAACTGAGCGAAGGCGGCCATCTCGCGGTACTGAGCGAGCTCGCCTTTGATCTTGCCGGCAACCTGCTTCATGGCCTTCGTCTGCGCGGCCGATCCGACGCGCGACACCGACAGACCGACGTTAACGGCCGGACGGATGCCCTGATAGAAGAGGTCGGTCTCGAGGAAGATCTGGCCGTCGGTGATCGAAATCACGTTCGTCGGAATGTAGGCCGACACGTCGTTGGCCTGCGTCTCGATGACCGGCAGCGCCGTCAGCGAGCCAGCCCCGTGGTCCTCGTTGAGCTTCGCGGCGCGCTCCAGCAGGCGCGAGTGGAGATAGAACACGTCACCCGGATAGGCTTCGCGGCCCGGCGGGCGACGAAGCAGCAGCGACATCTGGCGATAAGCGACGGCCTGCTTGGAAAGGTCGTCATAGGCGATCACGGCATGCATGCCGTTGTCGCGGAAAAATTCGCCCATCGTGCAGCCGGTGAACGGCGCAAGATACTGCAGCGGGGCCGGCTCCGAAGCCGTAGCAGCGACGACGATCGAGTACTCCAGAGCGCCGTGCTCTTCGAGCACCTTGACGAACTGGGCAACGGTCGAGCGCTTCTGGCCGACGGCGACGTAGACGCAGAACAGCTTGTCCTTGTCGCTCTTGGCAGCGGCGTTGATCGCCTTCTGATTGAGGATCGTATCGAGAATGATCGCGGTCTTGCCGGTCTGACGGTCACCGATGATCAGCTCGCGCTGGCCGCGGCCAACTGGGATCAGGGCGTCGACGGCCTTGAGGCCGGTAGCCATCGGCTCGTGCACCGACTTGCGCGGCAGAATGCCGGGCGCCTTCACGTCGACGCGCTTCTTCTCGGTGAACTGGATCGGGCCCTTGCCGTCGATCGGGTTGCCGAGCGCGTCGACCACGCGGCCGAGCAGACCCTTGCCGACCGGAACCTCGACGATGGCGCCCGTACGCTTGACGGTGTCGCCCTCTTTAATGCCGCGGTCGTCGCCAAAAAGCACGACGCCGACGTTATCGGACTCAAGGTTCAGCGCCATGCCGAACACGCCGCCCGGGAACTCCACCAGCTCGCCGGCCTGAACGTTGTCGAGGCCATAGACGCGGGCGATGCCGTCACCGACGGACAGCACCTGGCCAATTTCTGAGACCTCGGCTTCCTTGCCGAAATTCTTGATCTGGTCCTTGAGGATCGAGGAGATCTCTGCGGCCCGGATGTCCATACTTGCCTCTTCCCTTACAGCGCTTCTTGTTCGTGCTGGGCCCTTGCCCGCCCTTCCAATCACAAAAACGGCCGCAGACGAGCTGCAGCCGATCCAGCCGATCAGTCGGTTCCCTTGAGCACGACTTTCAGGTTCATGAGCTTCGTCTTCAGCGATGAATCGAACATGCGGCTACCGACCTTGACCACCAGGCCGCCGAGCAGCGAGGGGTCGACCTTGGCATCGAGCCGCACGTCCTTGCCGAAGGACGCCTTCAACTGGTCTTTCAGCGTCGCCAGCTGCTCGTCGTTGAGCGGCTGCGCCGACTGCACCTCGGCAACCATCTCGCCGCGATGCTGCGCGAGCTGCTGCCGGAAATTCTTGATCATGTCCTCGGTGGCGAATAGACGCCGGTTACGAGCCACGACGCGAAGGAAGTTGCTGGTGGTCGCGCCGACCGAAGCCCAGTCCATGACGGCCTTCAGTGCGCGGTCTTGCTCCTCAGCAGCGAAAGCAGGGCTGGTCACCAGCCGCTTCAGATCTTCGCTGCCTTCGAGCATCGACTGAAACTTGCCGAGATCCTGATCGACGCTATCGAGCTCGCCCTGATCGCGCGCCAAATCGAACAGCGCCGCGGCGTAGCGCCCAGCAACCCCTGACGTCATCTGATTTTCCGTTGCCACGTCAATCTCGCGCCCGCGGACAAGGCAGGGGCATCGGGCCGTATCGGCTCGCCCACACCCTCCCCCGCTTTGAGGAATTCTTCTTGCACTAAAAGAGCGTCCCGGCACCCGACCAGAACACCCCCTTCAAAAGTGCGCGGCCTCTCTAACATGCACCGCGCAGCCCTTCAACGGGTGATAGGCGCCGCAATGCCGCATTCGCGGAGGCGCAACCGGCAATTTTCAAGATGAACGAAAGCTGCACGTGCCCTTCAGAACGGGTTCAGCCCGAAAAGTGTTGAATGCCCCTCATAGCCGGTGACGACGCCGGCGACCGGATCACAGGGGAAAACAATGACCACCACCCGCAAGCTCACCTCGATCATCACCGCCGCGGCCATCGCGGTAACCAGTCTGGGAACTTTCGCCACCAGCGCCAGCGCGTACGATCGGGGCGGCTACCGTGGCGACCATCACGGCCGCCATTACGATGGTCCGCGCCGCCACGGCCGCGACCGCTACTACGCCCGCCACTACCGGAAGAAGGACAACACCGGCAAGTACATCGCCATCGGCGCCGCCGCCCTGATGCTCGGCGTCATTGCTTCGGAGGCTTCGCGCCGCTAGCCATCAGCGGCTCCGGCTTCCGCGCCGGAGGCTCCCTCGCCTCCGGCGACCAATACTGAACCGCTCCGGCGACCCAATACTGAACCTAGAAATTTGCCACCACCCGACGCTTTTTAACTCCCAGAGATAATGACTGAGCGCCCCACCCTCGCGCCAGTCCCCGGGCCAGACCTTCCCCCCAGGTCTGGCCCTTTTATTTTGCGCTCCTGCGCGGCCCGCAGCTCGCTCCAACGCCCAACGGCTACCGGCTTTCGGCTTCCCGCTCCCTCCTGACCGCCATAGGCGACAGGGCGCCATCGCCCGATCCTCAGAGCGGCCTATCCGCGAGAACGTGCATCGGACAATACCAACTCGCGTCATCAAAAGATATATCTTGCGATAGCACTCAAATCTGACTATCTTCAGATATATCGAAACTGCCAAAGGACTGAAAATGTACGGAATGAGAGATTTTGGAATGGGGGAGCGCGAGGAGCGCCACCACCGCTGCGGACCCGGAGGCCGCCACGGCCGCATGGGCCGCGGACACGGTCACGGCCCCGGAGGCCGCCACGGCCATGATCGCGGTGACCGGGACTGGTTCCGCATCGGCCGCATGCTCGCCCATGGCGACCTGAAGCTGCTGGCCCTCGCTCTGATCGAGGAACAGCCGCGCCACGGCTACGAGCTCATCAAGCTCATCGAGGAGAAGACCAGCGGCGCCTACAGCCCGAGCCCCGGCGTCGTCTACCCGACGCTGACGTTCCTGGAGGAAGCCGGTTACGCCACCGCCGAAAGCGAAGGCGCCAAGAAAACCTATGCCATCACGGACTCCGGCCGCGAGTATTTGACCGAGAACCGCAAGTTCGCCGACATGATCGTCGAGCGTCTGGCTGCCATCGGCGAGAAATTCGCCCGCAGGCGCCGCGAGCGTGACAGCGAACGCGGCGCCGATGTGCCCAAACTCGTCGAAGCCGCTCTGGAAAATCTGCGCGACGTCGCTGCCAAGCAGCTCGAGCAGAGCGCCGATGCTGAAACCACTATCGTCGAAATCCTGATGCGCGCCGCCAAAGACATCCGCAGCGCCTAATCAGCCACGCACCTTGGCTCCCCGTCATCAAACGCCGGACCCTCTCAAGGTCCGGCTCTTTGACTTTCGAAGCCACTGCACGGCTGCGACGCAGGCCGATCGACACCATTAGCCACCGTCGCCGCCCCCAAGCGCGAAACTAGGCTCAGCACCCTTCGGCGCATCCGATCGGGTGGGGTCGACGCGCCGCGCGTTGGGGCTCTTGCCTCCCTTGAAGTACCCGACCATCGCCTCCATGCAGAGCGGCCTCAGCCCCTCTCCGCCGTTGTCGATATGCGCCTTCAATGTGTTGCGCAGGCGCGGCTCCCACGTGGCGTGGATGTGCTTCGCAATCCCATCGAGCGCCTCTGCTTTCGGGTAGACGGCGAAGAAGTCGGTGATCTGGTTCGCCATACGGACAACGTCTCGGGTATCCATGGTTTGAATCCCTTGCGATCCGGCCACGGGTGCAAGACCCGTAATGATCAGTCTACGCCCTTCCAACTGCCCGTCATCAGTTTTGTTCCATGTATCGGGCTTTTCAGGCCGGGCAGAGGCCGCCCGCCGATCTCATCGCCGAGTACTCGCAGGCTGCACCTGGTCGCTTATTCGTTCTCGGGTGAGCCGCTCATGCGGCGGATCGGATTCTCTCATCCCCCCGACGCGAAGTACGTCGTGAAGATCGACTAGCGTTTGCGTCGTTGCCACGCCCGAGGATTGCTCCGGCTCACCGACGCAAACGCTTCACCCCTACAATGTGGCGAGCCCGATCGCTATCGACCGCGAACCCTGCGTCGCCTTTGACCGGCGGTCGAGCCGCCCGATCACATCGGCAAGCAGAGCCACGCGCCGAGGCAGGTATGCGGCGCCGTCGCCTTGCACGCCGTCTGCCACGAACGGCACGTCGTCGTGGTCGGGCCATCTACACACTTCGTGTGCACGGGGCCCTTACCCACGCGCCCCTTGCCATAGATGATGTTCGCAAGGCCATGCGTCGCAAATACCTCGGCGATATCGTGCGTCACAGCTTCGCCCAGCCCTTCCACCTTGATGCAATCGCCAGCCTGTGCCGTGGCCGCAAACGAGAACATCACCGCCGCGGCGGCCAAGCCCATTTTCAACGCGCGCATGTACCCCTCCAGAGGACAATTTATCCCACGATCGAAACTAGTTAAGCGCGCGGTCCGCTACAATAGATTCACTCTGCGGCCGCCCGCGGCATCTGAAAGCAGCTGGAACCGCGTGCCGCTTTAGCCACGCGACCGGCGCCCGACCGGCCGCGGTTCCGCGTGACCCTTCGGCGATGCTTGCCCGCGCCCGCCGCGCTCCACGCCAAGCCCTAGCGATGCGCCTGGCTCCGGCGGCGCGGGGAACCCCGCGAATCCTCCTGGCCAGACCAATCAGGTCAGTCCCACCCGCGAAAAATGCTTAACCCGTTCGCAACGCCCGCTACACTATAAGCGCGGCCTTTCATGGCGATCAGTGCACTGATCGAGCATCTTCGACACTTGCGCTGTGGCAGCACAAGGATCAGGTCCGACATGACGATACACGCCGAGCCCGTCGCCGTTCGACGGACCCGAACAGCCGAGGTCGAGGCCGAAGTCGAGATCGTCTCCGTCGCAACGGCCGTTCCAAAGCACGTCACCGGGCAAGCCGAAGTCTCCGAGCGCGCCCATAAGATCTATCCGCAATTTGCCCGCCTCGACGCGCTCTACACCAATACCGGCATCGAGCGCCGCTACTCGGTCGAGCCGAAGGAATGGTATCTGCGCACGCACACCTGGGAGGAACGCACCGAAACCTTCCAGCGCAACGCGCTCGACCTCTTGGAGCAAGTCGCACTCGACGCCATCGCCCAGGCCGGCCTGTCGCTGAGCGACATCGACACCATCGTCACCAACACCATCACCGGGCTTTCGATCCCCACCCTGGAAGCCCGCCTGATGAACCGCTTAGCCTTCCGCCCCGACGTGCAGCGCCTGCCCATCTTCGGCTTCGGTTGCGGCGGCGGCGTCGCCGGCCTCTCACGCGCCGCGCGCATGGCCCAGGCTCAGCCCGGGTCGAACGTGCTCTTCCTCACGGTCGATCTGTGCTCGCTCTGCCTGCGCATCAACGACCCGCGCCTGACGATGTTCGTGGCCGCAGCGCTGTTCGGTGATGGAGCAGCGGGCATCGTGCTCCGCAGCCGCGACCGCAACCACCCATCGCACGCCCACGGCGGCACCGCGCTCGCGCGCATCGGCGCCATGGGCGAATACACCTGGCCCGGCACCGAGCACATCATGGGCTTCGACATCAAGGATGACGGCTTCGGCATCGTGCTGAGCCCAGACCTTCCCGCCCTGATGCGCGATCGGCTGATCGAAGGTCTCGTGCCGTTCTTCGTGCGCGAAGGCCTGTCGCCGAATGACTTTCAGGGCCTCCTGCTTCACCCCGGCGGAAGCAAACTCCTCACCACGATAGAAAGCACGCTCGGCATTTCTCGCGATCAGCTCCGCTATTCCTGGCAGGTGCTGAGGGACTACGGAAACATGTCGTCGGCGACAGCGCTGTTCGTGCTCAAGGAAGCGCTCGCCGACAAAGCCCGCGGCCGCTACCTGCTCGCCGCTTTCGGCCCCGGCTTCTCCGGCTACTTCGTCGTCCTCGACCTCTGACCCGCCGCGGCGGCGCCGAACCGGCTCAAAGTCCGGCACTTCACTTTCTGATGGCTACAGCCTGTAGCCCAGCAGCTTGCCGAAGAACGCTACGATCCGCATGACGGCATGGGGCGGGTTCGCCGAACGGATCTCTTTCTCGTGCGCGACGAAGAGCATTGAGACCAGAACGAGCGATTGAAAATCCTTCGGCGGGAGCCTCATTCGGCCATCGACCACCAGGGCCTGCAGCTTCCTGAAGAACGGTTCGAAATCGAGCGCCGGCCTATGCACGTTCACGAGCCGGACTTCTGTCGCATGAGGGTTTCTCAGCGTGTGGGGGATGCCCGCGGGCACCTTCACCGATTGGCCGGGCGCAAGCTGCTGCCACACGCCGTCCACGCAGACATCGAGTGTGCCGGCGAGCACCTCGTAGCTCTCCTCTGCAAACGGGTGTGTATGCAGTGGAGGTCCTGCAAATCCCGGTGCGAGTACGTTGATCGCCTCGAAGAACTGGCCCCCCGTATCCGAGGTGGAGTGTGTGATCTCCCACCTCATACCCATCGCCCCGAAGTCCAGCATTCGGTCTTGCGTTGGCGCGGTCATGAAGGGCCCCGGCTCGAGCGCTGCAAAAACGCATCGCTGCTCTTGCATATCATCCCGCATCCCGAAATGACAGCTTCGGGCCAGGAACGGTCATTCACCGTGCGGAAGCGTCGTTGAAGAGATTGACTATGCTCTGCGGAGCACCGCTCCCAAAAAAGAGCGAGAGGTTCTCTGCACTTTCCTGTGCGATTACTCTCATTCGCTCGAACAGCTCGTCCTCATAATTGGCAAGTGCCCCTTCAATATCTCCCGGCTTGTCGAGAATTGCCTCGGCGAGCCGAGCGCCGTTATACATGGCCGAGTTCGCGCCTTTGCCCGCAAAGGGCGACATCAGATGCGCGGCATCGCCAAGTAGTGTGAGACCGGCCTGCCGCGTCCATCTGTGTCCGACGGGAAGCATGTAGATGGGGCGCAGCGCGTGGATCTTGTCGCTCCGTGTGATGAGAGAAATCAGACGATCATCCCAACCTTGGAACTGGGCAGCCAGTCTGGCCAGTCCCGACGTCTGGTCATCAAATGCCATCGAAGAGATCCACTCTTCAGGCTTGTTCAGCGCGATATAGCCACTTAGCGAGCCGTCACCGTTGCGGTGCACCAGAATTCCCCGGCCCGGGGCAACAGCCATAAGTGTGCCGGGCCCGACAAGCGCCGCGGCTTCGCTTTGCCGTTCAGCGCCAAAGCTGTGAGACACCTCTAGGAAACTGGTTCCGGTATAGACCGGTTTCGCGTCCGAGAGGAGCGGACGCACGCGCGACCATGCGCCATCGGCACCGACCACCAGATCTCTGGCGGCACTGCCCCCATTGGCGAAAGCGATCCGGAAGCCCTTGCATCCGGTCCGCTCGATGGAAACCAGCTTGTGGCCCCATAGGATTTTTTCCTGTGGGAGTGAGTTCAGAAGCAGTCGGCGTAGCTCCCCGCGCGCGATTTCAGGGCGATTGCTTTCAGCGCTGCGGCGTTCAAACAGGATATTTGCGTCCTTATCGACAATACGCTTAGCGTCCTCGCCGGGGCGGACGTGTGACATAAATTCCGTGAATAGGCCTGCCGTCTTTAAGGCTTGCTGGCCGCTGTCCTCGTGCATGTCGAGCAATCCACCCTGCGACCGCGCATCTATCGAGACCTCGGCCTCGTAGACGTTGAAGTCAGTCCCATGGCGGTGAAGGACACGGGCAAGAGTGAGACCACCCAGTCCAGCTCCGATGATCGCGATACGGTTTGGCAATAGCGTTCTCCTGGGGCCATCGCCGGGACAGGCGAGAGCCACACTGGCCCGGTTCGATCCGGGCGGTTGATCTGGGAGACGCTGGCCGTACCATTCCAACATGGTAGGCGTGTATTCGACTGTCGGGCCGCTCGTCGACGATTGGGCACGAAGTCGTTTTTCGCGACGCTCGATTCCTATGCCAATTTTGCGTGACCCGCAATGTCCGCTATGGGTCACTAGCGGCCACACCCACCAACACCTACAAAAAACTATACGGGTCGATATCGACCGTAAGCCGCACGTCGCCCTTCAGCGGCGGCAGATCCGCCAGCCACGCGCGCAGGTAAGCCTGCACGTCGATCTCGCGCGGCGCCTTCACCAGCAACCGCCAGCGATGCCGCCCGCGGATCACCGCAATCGGCGCCTCGGCCGGCCCCAGCACCTCGATCCTGTCCGAACGCGGCGCGCGATGCGCAATGTCCCGCGCGATGAGCTGCGCCGTCTCCTTGTCGCGCGCGGCGACCACCAGCGCCACCAGCCGCCCGAACGGCGGCAGCATTCCGCGCTGGCGCGATTTGATCTCCTGCTCGATGAATGCTTCGCGGTTGCTCTCGATGATCGCCGCCATTACCGGATGATCGGGCATGTGCGTCTGCACGTAGCCGCGCCCTTCCGCCAGCGCACGCCCCGCGCGCCCCGTCACCTGATGCAGCAGCTGGAACGTGCGCTCGCCCGCGCGCGGATCGGCGCCCTGCGCCAGGCCCAGATCGCCGTCGACGATCCCCACTGTCGCAAGGTTCGGGAAGTGATGGCCCTTGGCAACGATCTGCGTGCCGATCACGATATCGATGCCGCCCGCCTCGATGTTTCGGATGATCTCGCGCATCTCCGTCAGCCCCGGAATGAGATCTGACGACAGCAGCGCCACCTTCGCATCCGGAAACCGCTCCGCCACTTCTTCCGCAACGCGCTCGACGCCCGGCCCGCACGCAACCAGCGATCCCGCTTCCCCGCACTTCGGACACTTCTCCGGCAACGCGATGGAAAAGCCGCAGTGATGGCAATGCAGCCGGCCGCGAAAACGATGCTCCACCAGCGTCGCCGTGCACTGCGGACACTCGATGCGATGGCCGCACGCACGGCACAGCGTTAGCGGCGCATATCCGCGCCGGTTGAGAAACAATAGCGTCTGCTGCTTGTCTTCCAGTGTGCGTATCATCGCCTCGACCAGCGGCGGCGCCAGCCACTTGCCCTTTTCCGGCGGCGTCACGCGCAGATCGATCGCCGTGATGTCCGGCAGCGATGCGCCCGAAAACCGCCCCGGCAGCACGACATGCCGATAGCGCCCGTTGCGCGCGTTGACGTGCGATTCGATCGAAGGCGTCGCGGAGGCCAAGATCACCGGGAAGCCGCCGAGACTGCCGCGCACCACCGCCATGTCGCGCGCCTGATAGTGCACGCGGTCGTCCTGCTTGTAGCCGGCGTCGTGCTCTTCATCGACGATGACGAGGCCGAGGTCTGAAAACGGCAGGAACAGCGCCGACCGCGCCCCAACGACGACGCGCGCTTCACCATTCGCCGCCTGCCGCCACACGCGCCCGCGCTCTGGCCCCGACAGCGCCGAATGCCATTCGACCGGCATCGCGCCGAACCGCCCCGTGAAGCGCCGCATGAACTGATCGGTCAGCGCGATTTCCGGCAGCATGATCAGCGCCTGATGCCCGCACTCAAGCGTGCGTGCCACCGCCTCGAAATAGACTTCCGTTTTGCCCGACCCCGTCACGCCGTCGAGCAGCGAAACGGAGAAATTTCCCCCATCGACCGCCGATTGCAGGGCGTTCACCGCCACCGCCTGTTCCGGGCTCAGCTCCGTCACGCGATGCTTCGGGTCAGGCACCGGCGGCCGCCTTTCGGGAATTGCCACCTCGACCAGATTGCCCGACTGCACCAGCCCGTCGATCACACCTGACGAGCACTCCGCCGCCTGCGCCAGTGCCGCCTTGGCCCGGATCGCGCCATCGCCTGCAATCTCCAGCGCCTTTTTGCGTGCCGGCGTCATGCGCGGCGGCTCTGGCGCATCCGCAACGATCGTCACACCGAAGCGCGGCTTCTGCGGCTCGAACACGGCCCGCGCGCTCATCATCATGCGCACCGTCATGCCCAGCGGGGCCAGCGTGTATTTGGCGATCCACTCCGCGAACCGCATCGTGATCGGCGGCAGCGGCGGCGCATCGAGCCGCCCCGTGATCGCTTTCAGCTTCTTCGGATCGATCGCCTTCTGCGGCGTGCCGTCGAGGTTGGCGACTGGCCGATCCCACACCACGCCAATGCGGCTTTGCGGGCCGAACGGCACCATCACGAAGCAGCCCGGCTCGATCTCCACATCGTCAGGCACGATGTAGTCGTACGTCTGGTCGAGCGCGACCGCGAGCACAACCGGCGCCAACTTCAAAGGCGTGGCCCGCGTCTCGCCATCCAAAGGCTCGAACAAACTCTGCATCGGCGCGCGCAAACTCCCGCGGTGACTGAAAGCGAATCGAACTGCCAAGCCTAGGCCGCTGCGACGGCGCCCCCAAGGCGCGGCACCAGCGCGCGGCTGCCCCGGGCACCGGCCGCAACAATTTTCCTTGCCGATACCACAGATTAACTTCGGATCGAGGGGCTGCAGCTAAGCTGGCGCCGCCCCAGGCATCGCGGGCTCTCTCCAGGAACGCGTTACCCCATGGAATATAAGGACTACTACAACATCCTCGGCGTCGAGCGGAACGCCTCGCAGGACGACATCAAGCGCGCATACCGCAAGATGGCGCGCACCTTTCATCCTGACGTGAACAAAGAGGCCGGCGCCGAGGCCAAGTTCAAGGACGCCGGCGAAGCCTACGAAGTCCTCAAAGACCCCGAAAAGCGCGCCGCCTACGACGAGCTTGGCGCCAACTGGCAGCAGGGCCAGCAGTTCCGCCCGCCGCCCAACTGGGATCAGGGCTTCGAGTTCTCCGGCGGCGGCTACACCGAAGCCGATCCCTCGCAGTTCTCCGATTTCTTCGAAGGCCTGTTCGGTCAGGCGCGTGCGCGCGGCGCGCGAGGCGGCGGCGGCGGCCGCAGCGGCTTTTCACAGCGCGAGTTCCACGCACAGGGCGAGGACCACCACGCCAAGATCGTCATTCCCCTGCGCGACAGCTACACCGGCGCCAAGCGCGACATCACCTTGCGCGTGCCCGAACTGGATGAGACGGGCCACGTCGCCGTGAAGAACCGCACGCTCTCCGTCACCATTCCCAAAGGCATTCGCGAAGGCCAGCACATCCGCCTCGCTGGTCAGGGCTCACCCGGCATCGGCAAAGGCCAACCGGGCGACCTATATCTTGAGGTGGCGTTCGAGCCCGACCCGGTCTTCAAGGTCGACGGCAAGGACGTGACCTTCGATCTGCCCATCACGCCTTGGGAAGCGGCGCTCGGCGCATCCGTGAAGGCCCCGACGCCGGAAGGCGCGGTCATGCTGAAGATCCCGCCCGGCTCCACCAAGGGCCGCACCATGCGCCTCAAGGGCAAGGGCATCCCCGGCAATCCGCCCGGCGATCTCAACGCCGTTCTGAAAATCGAGCTGCCGCCCGCCGACACCGAAAAGGCCAAGGACCTATATAAAGAGATGGAGCGCGAATTGCCGTTCAATCCGCGCTCGGGCTTGGGAGTGTAACCGATGCCAGCCGATACCAAGCAGAGCCAGCCCACCCTCGTCGTCCTCGATGAAGAGGAAGTCACGCTTGGCGAGCTCACGCGCACCTGCCGCGTGCACGCCGAATGGGTGATGGAGCTGGTCGATGAAGGCGTGATCGAGCCGCGCGGCCTCACCGAACGCGCCAAGGCGCAGCAGTGGCGCTTCTCCGCAACGACCATCGTACGCATCGAGAAGGCACGTCGCCTGCAACGCGATCTCGGCGTCAATCTGCCGGGCGTCGCCCTCGCATTGGAGTTGCTCGATCGCATCGACGCGCTCGAAGCCCGCCTGCGCTCAACTTCCACGCGCCCCGACCCGCACGACGCCGATTAACTTCTCGACCGTTCGAATCGCCTAACCTCTCCCCGCTGGGGAGAGGTCGCGAGCACAGCGAGCGGGTGAGGGGGCACGTGTCTACGACCGCCGACGACATCGCAGAGCTTGAGCTGCCGCTCGGCGCCGATCTCGAGCGCGCCGTCGCCGCTTGGCTCGCGCACCTTCGGCACGAACGTGGTCACGCCGACAAGACGCTCGAAGCCTACGACCGCGACGTACGCCAGTTCCTCGCCTTTCTCGCACGCGATCTCGGCCACCCGCCCTGCCTCGCCGATCTCGCCCGCCTCGACCTCAAAATCTTCCGCGGCTTTCTCGCCTCGCGCCGCCGCGCCGGAACCGTCAGCCGTTCTCTCGCGCGCTCGCTCTCCGCGTTGCGCCAACTGTTCCGCTGGCTCGAAGCCAAGGACATCGTCGAGAACCGCGCCATCCTCCGGCTTGCGATGCCAAAGGTTCCTCACTCGGTGCCAAAACCCTTGACCGTCGCCAAAGCTGCCGAAGTTGTAGAGGCCCGCGGCGAGGCCGAGCTCGATTGGGTCAACGCACGCGACGTCGCCGTGCTGCTATTGCTCTACGGATGCGGTCTGCGCATCGCCGAAGCGCTCAGCCTCAAAACCAAGGACGCGCCAACCGATGAGCGCGACGTGCTTCGCGTCGTCGGCAAAGGCGAGAAGGAACGCCTCGTTCCCGTGCTCCCCATCGTGCGCGAAGCCATCGCCCGTTATCGCGAACTCTGCCCTTATCAGCTCGAACCCGACGCGCCGATGTTCCGCGGCGCCAAGGGCGGACCACTGTCGCCGCGCATCATCCAGCTCGCCATGCAGCGCCTCCGCGGCGAACTCGAACTGCCCGCAACCGCCACGCCGCACGCGCTGCGCCACTCGTTCGCAACGCACCTTCTGTCCGCAGGCGGCGACCTGCGCCAGATCCAGGAGCTGCTCGGCCACGCCTCGCTGTCGACCACTCAGGCGTACACTGAAGTCGACCGTGACCGTCTGCTTGCTGTCTATGACGCAGCCCATCCGCGCTCATAAAGCCCCGTAAAATAAGCGTTCAGAGCACGTCTTGGTAAACGGCGACGCATTTTTGCCTCTTTTCTTCGGCGCTTGCGCTGTAAAAGCAGGCACCCAACTGCATCGGAGTAGAAAAGTCGTATGCGCCTACGTTCGCGTTTCGCTGTCGCCATCATGGCAGTCGCAGCGGCACTCTCGGCCGCCGATGCCAACGCCGCAGACAAGTCCAAGGATTCCGCGAAGGAAGCCCCCGCCGCCGCCCAAACGTGCCGTGGCACCGACATGCTCGCCGAGACGGCGACGCGCAATCCGCAAGCCTATGCGAGCATCATGGCCGCGGCAGCGGCAGCGAAGAATTCGGGCGCCATCCTTTGGAAGATCGAGAAGGAAGGCCGCCCGACATCTTACCTGTTCGGCACCGTGCATCTGACTGACGAGCGCGTCACCGATCTGTCGCCCGCCGTCAAGGACGCCATCAAATCTTCAAAGACCATCGCGCTCGAAGTCTCCGACGTCTCCGAGACCGCGACATCCACCGTCATCGCCAAGTCAGCGCCGCTCGTCATGTTCACCGACGGGCGCCGCCTCGATGGCCTGCTGTCGCCCAGCGAATACGACGTCGTCAAATCCATCATCGGCCGCTCCGGCATGCCCGTCGATCTGGCGGCGCTGTTCAAGCCCTGGATCGTCACCATGATCCTCTCCACCTCCGACTGCGAGCGCGCCAAGGTTCAAAGCGGCGCACGCGTGCTCGACATGAAGATCGCCGAGATCGGCAAGTCCGAGGGCAAGGACGTCATCGGTCTCGAAACCATCTCCACGCAGATCGAGGCGCTCGCTTCAGTCCCCGAGAAGCAGCAGCTCGACATGCTGCGCTCCAGCCTGCGCTTCGCCGACCGCACCGACGACATGATGGAAACGCTGGTCCAGCTCTACCTGAAGCGCAAGATCAGCGCCGCGCTGCCGTTCCAGATCGCACTCGCCAAGGAAGCGGGCGTCGGCGATGAAGCCTTCGCCGGCTTCCAGCAGAAGCTGATCTTCGAACGCAACGCGAAGATGGGCGCTGTCGCCGAGCCCCTGCTCGACAAGGGCGGCGTGTTCATCGCCGTCGGCGCATTGCATCTTCCCGGCGACCTCGGCCTCGTCGAGCTGCTCCGCAAAGGCGGCTACACCGTCACCCCGGTGGAGTAGCGCGAAGCGCGGCCCCTGAGTGTGTTCCAGGGGCTTGTCCCCCGAATCCATCTATCCACGCTCCGCACCTAGCGGTAAGCAGGGTTCCGGCAACAAAGTACTCGGGTGACATTCGCATGGCGGGTCGGACGTGAATTACCGGCCAGCGCGCCACCTGAAGAGAAAGCTGCAAACGGCGAACACGAGGCTGCCCGCCGCTACGGTCGCAAGCTGAACCATGAGCCTGTCGTACTCACTCTCACGCCATGGAAGCTCGGGATGGTAGTGACGATCGTAGAAGTTCAACGCGAGCAGACAAACCGAAAACGAACACACTACGACTGAAGCAACAAAAAGAACGCTACTGATCCTCGCCCGGGGACCGCCAAGACTCCTATCCGAAGACCTCCACCCGCCAAACATCAGCTTCGATCCTTCAGCGATCTAAAAATGGATAGCGCGCTTGTCGACGGCGAGCGCAGCTTCCTTGACGGCTTCGCTGAGCGTCGGGTGCGCGTGACAGGTCCGCGCGAGATCCTCAGCCGAACCGCTGAACTCCATCAGCACCGCACACTCCGCAATCAGCTCTGACGCGTTGGTGCCGATAATATGCGCGCCCAGCACACGGTCTGTCGCCGCATCCGCCAGGATCTTCACGAAACCATCGGTCTGCTGGTTCGCCCTCGCGCGCCCGTTCGCCGTGAACGGGAATTTGCCGACGTTGTAGGCGACACCGGCTGCCTTCAGCTCTTCCTCGGTCTTGCCCACGCTCGCCACTTCCGGCGCCGTATAGACCACCCCGGGAATGACATTGTAGTTCACGTGCCCCGCCTGCCCCGCGAGAATTTCCGCAACCGCAATACCCTCATCCTCGGCCTTGTGCGCCAGCATCGGACCTTGGATCACATCACCGATCGCGTAGATGCCCGGCACGCTCGACTGATAGTGCTCGTCAACGACCACGCGCCCGCGCTGATCGAGATTGACGCCGGCTTCCGCGAGCCCGAGCCCGCCCGTGTAAGCCACGCGGCCGATGGCGACGAGTACCACATCGGTCTCGATCGTCACGGCATCTCCGCCCTGCGCCGGTTCGATCGTAACGACCTGCGCCGCGCCGTTCTTCTTGATGCCCGTCACCTTGTGACCGAGCTTGAACGCCATGCCCTGCTTGGAAAGCGTGCGTTGCAGCTGCTTGGCCACCTCGCCGTCCATGCCCGGCAGGATGCGGTCGAGAAACTCGACGACCGTCACCTCCGCGCCGAGCCGCCGCCACACTGAGCCAAGCTCCAACCCGATCACACCAGCGCCGATCACCAGCAGCCGCTTCGGCACCTTCTCCAACGACAGCGCACCGGTCGACGACACCACCGCTTCTTCGTCGATCTCGATACCCGGCAGCTTCGCGACATCAGATCCCGTCGCGATCACGATCGACTTGGCATCGACGTCCTGCTTCTCGCCGTTGATGAACGTCACCTCGACGGCGCCCGGTCCTTTAATGCGCCCCGTGCCGTGGAAATGATCCACCTTGTTCTTGCGTAGCAGGAACGCGACGCCCTCGGTGTTGCCCTTCACCGCCGCATCTTTGAATTCCAGCATCTTGTTAAGGTCGAGCTTGGGGCTCACCTCGATGCCCATGTTGGCGAATGCATGGCCGGCTTCATCGAACAGCTCGGAGGCATGCAGCAGCGCCTTCGAAGGAATGCAGCCGACGTTGAGGCAGGTGCCGCCGAACGTCGCCCGCTTCTCCACCATCGCCACCTTCATTCCGAGCTGGCTGGCGCGAATGGCGCAGACATAGCCGCCCGGCCCTGCACCGATAACGATCAGATCGTAGGCGGCCACGGCAATTCTCCGTTCAAAGTCCTAAGGGAAGAGGCGCACTGAACGCCCACACGTATCCGAATGGGTCACGCACGCGTCCATAGCGCATGACCCAGAAAGTATCTGTCGCAGGGGCCGTCACCACCGCGCCGGCAGCGGCCGCGCGCGCAATGGCGCCGTCGACCTCCAGCGGCGAATTGAGGTTGATCTGCACCGCCATGCTGCCCTTCTCATCGGGCGAGGACCGCGGCGCAACATCAGTGAGATAGTCGGGAAAATAATCCGAAAGCATGAAGTTGCCACCGAATGCCGAAAGCGAGGCGTGTTGCACGCGCGCGCCGTCAGCGGTCAGCTCCTTGTACGCAACCTTCGCTCCAAAAGCCTTCTCGTAGAAGGCGATCGCCTCGGCCGCATTCTCAACGGTCAAATAGACCTCGATCGCAGAAATGACTTCCTCCGCCATGGTGCTTGCTCCTCGGCCATCGCACGGGCTTAGAGCTCCAATAGGAACCGCTGCGGATCTTCGAGACACTCTTTGACGCGAACAAGGAAAGCGACCGCCTCTTTGCCATCGACGATACGGTGATCGTAGCTGAGAGCGAGATACATCATCGGACGCGCCACGATTTCGCCATTGCGCACCACCGGGCGCTCCTCGATGCGATGCATCCCGAGGATGCCCGACTGCGGCGCGTTGAGGATCGGCGTCGACATCAGCGAGCCATAGACGCCGCCGTTGGTGATCGTGAACGTGCCGCCCTGCATCTCATCGATGCTCAGCTTGCCGTCGCGCGCGCGCTTGCCGAAGTCGGAGATCTGCCCCTCGATTTCGGCGAGGCTCATCCGGTCGGCTTCACGCACCACCGGCACCACGAGGCCACGCTCGGTCCCGACCGCCACGCCGATATGGTAGTAGTTCTTGTAGATGATCTCGTCGCCGTCGATCTCGGCGTTGACGGCCGGGATCTCCTTCAGCGCCTGCAGGCACGCCTTCACGAAGAAGCCCATGAAGCCGAGCTTCACCCCGTGGCGCTTCTCGAACAGATCCTTGTATTCGCTGCGCAGTTTCATCACCGCGCCCATGTCGACGTCATTGAACGTCGTCAGCATCGCCGCGGTGTTCTGCGCATCCTTGAGGCGCTGCGCGATCGTCTGGCGCAGACGCGTCATGCGCACGCGTTCCTCGCGCGCCGCATCGCTCGACTGCGAGGGAACACGCAAATGCTGCGTCGGAACGGGAACAGGAGCCAGCCCACGTGTCGGAGCTGCCGGCGCCGCGGGCTCGGGCGCCTTCTTGGCTGCCGCCGCCGGAACGTCCTCCTTCAGGACCTGGCCACGCTTGCCCGACCCTTTCACCTCACTGCCATCGATGCCGGCTTCAGCGAGCTTCTTGCTGGCGGCAGGGCTCGGCGGCATCGACGTTGCCGCTGCTGCTGGAACCGCCGCGGCTTTCGCGGGCGCTGCATCCGCCTTCTTCGGCTCGGGAGCCTTCTCGACCTTGGGCGCCGCCGCAGCGCCCCCGTTGACGATCGCGCCGAGCAATGCACCAACCGCAACCGTCTCGCCTTCAGCTGCCTTGATGTCTTCCAGCACACCGGCCACGGGCGCGGGAACCTCGACCGTCACCTTGTCGGTTTCGAGCTCGACCAGCGGCTCATCCACATTCACCGTGTCGCCGGACTTCTTGAACCACTTTCCGACAATCGCCTCAGTGACGCTTTCGCCCAGGGTCGGCACACGAATTTCGGTCGCCATTTTCCGTCTCACTTCCCCGCCAGATTATCTTTGGCGCGTGGCTGCGCTTACCCGTTCGCCGGGCCCGTCAGTGCTGCTTCAACAAGTGTCTTCTGTTCGTTGAGATGCTTTGAAAGCTGTCCCGTCGCTGTCGATGCCGACGCCGGGCGTCCCGCGTACACTGGCCGCTTGTGCGTCGCGTTGATGCGCTCCAGCACCCAGGTGAGGTTGGGCTCGATAAAGGTCCACGCGCCCATGTTTTTCGGCTCTTCCTGGCACCACACGATTTCTGCCTGCGGGAACCGACTCAATTCGTGCATCAGCGCGCGCGCCGGGAACGGGTAGAGCTGCTCCACGCGTAACAGGTAGACATTGTCGATGCCCGCAGCCTCGCGTGTCTCGTAAAGGTCGTAGTAGACCTTGCCGGTGCTCAGTACGACGCGCTTGATGCGCTCGTCCGACACCAGCTTGATCTTCTCGCTCGGCTTGTGCTCCGCATCGTCCCACAGCACGCGATGGAACGTCGTATCTGGCCCGAGGTCGGCCAGCGGCGACACCACACGCTTGTGTCGCAGCAGCGACTTCGGCGTCATCAGGATCAGCGGCTTGCGGAACTTGCGCTTCATCTGTCGCCGCAGAATGTGGAAGTAGTTGGCCGGCGTCGTCACATTGGCGACCTGCCAGTTGTCCTCCGCGCAAAGCTGAAGGTAGCGCTCGAGCCGCGCCGATGAATGCTCAGGCCCTTGGCCCTCGTAGCCATGCGGCAGCAGGCACACGAGGCCCGACATGCGCAGCCACTTGCGCTCGCCCGACGAGATGAACTGGTCGAACACCACCTGCGCGCCGTTTGCGAAATCGCCGAACTGCGCTTCCCACATGACGAGCGCATTCGGCTCCGCCAGCGAGTAGCCGTACTCGAACCCGAGCACGGCTTCCTCCGAAAGCATCGAGTTGATGACCTCGAACCGCGCCTGGTCGTTGGCGACGTGCTTCAGCGGTGTCCAGCGGCGCTCGGTATCCTGATCGATGAGCACCGAATGGCGCTGCGAGAAGGTGCCGCGCTCTGAATCCTGCCCCGACAGACGCACCGGGACGCCCTCGGCCACAAGCGTGCCGAACGCCAGATGCTCGGCCATCGCCCAATCGAGGCCCTCGCCCGAATCCACCATCTCGCGACGGCGATCCAACAGCCGCCGCACGACCTTGTGCGCATTGAAGTCAGGTGGGATCGACGTGATGCGCCGGCCGATGATCTTCAACCGCTCTATGTCGACGCCCGTGATACCCCGGCGCTCGTCATCTTCGGCAAAGCCCATTCCCGCCCAGCGGCCATCGAGCCAATCGGCCTTGTTCGGCCGGAAGTTGTCGGCAGTGGAAAATTCCTCTTCGAGGTGCGCACGGAACGACGCCTGCATGCGCTGGCTATCCTCCGCAGAAACGACGCCTTCCTCCGCGAGCCGCTTGGAGTAGATGTCGATCACCGTCGGATGCGACTTGATCGCCTTGTACATCAACGGCTGCGTGAACATCGGCTCATCGGACTCGTTGTGCCCGTAGCGCCGATAGCAGAACATGTCGATGACGACAGGCTTCTGGAATTTCTGTCGGAATTCCGTTGCGACCTTCGCAACGTGAACAACCGCTTCCGGGTCATCGCCATTCACGTGGAAGATCGGCGCCTCGATCATGCGCGCCACATCCGAACAATAGGGCGAGGACCGCGACAGCCGCGGATTGGTCGTGAAGCCGATCTGATTGTTGATGATGAAGTGGATCGAACCACCCGTGCGGTGCCCCTTGAGCCCCGACAGGCCGAAGCACTCGGCAACGACGCCCTGGCCGGCAAACGCCGCATCGCCATGGATCAGCAGCGGCATCACCGGCGTACGCTCGCCCGGCGCACACCCGCGCTGGTCCTGCTTTGCGCGCACTTTGCCCAGCACCACCGGATCGACGATTTCCAGGTGCGAAGGGTTGGCGGTCAGCGACAGGTGCACGTTGTTGCCGTCGAACGCGCGGTCCGACGAGGCACCGAGGTGATACTTCACGTCACCCGAGCCCTCGACGTCGTCCGGCTTGAACGAACCGCCCTTGAACTCGTGGAAGATTGCGCGGTGCGGCTTCGCCATCACGTTGGCGAGCACGTTGAGCCGCCCGCGGTGCGCCATGCCGACGATGATCTCTTTGACGCCGAGCTGGCCGCCACGCTTGATGATCTGCTCCAGCGCCGGAACCATCGACTCGCCGCCGTCGATGCCGAAGCGCTTGGTGCCAGTATATTTCACCTCGCAGAACTTCTCGAACGTTTCCGTCTCGATCAGCTTGTTGAGGATGGCCCGCTTGCCTTCGACGGTGAAGCGGATGTCCTTTTCCTCACCTTCGATGCGGTCCTGGATCCACGCTTTCTGAGCCGGGCTGGTGATGTGCATGTACTGCACACCGATGTGCCGGCAGTAGGTGCGGCGTAGGATGCGCAGGATCTGCCGCATCGTGGCCGTCTCCAGCCCCAGCACCCGGTCGATGAAGATCGGCCGGTCGAGGTCGGCTTCGGTGAAACCGTACGTTTCCGGCTTCAGCTCGCGATGCACCTTGCGGTCGGCGAGCCCGAGCGGATCGAGATCGGCTGCCAAATGCCCCATCACGCGATAGGCGCGAATCAGCATCAGCGCTCGGATCGAATCCTGCGTCGCCCGGAGCGAAGCCGCCGGCGACATCTCGAAGCCCAGCGCATGCGTGCGCGCTTGCAGGTTCGCCTGGATCTGGCGTGCGCTCGCCTCGTATTCACCGGTCAGTGCCGAGACGATCTCGCCGTTTTCCAAGAGCTCCGGCGCCGGCACACCCCACGAGGGGCCCCGCTCGTTCTCCCGGCCGCCCGAGCGGTCTTCCTGCAGGCTCTCGAAAAAGAGCCGCCACTCATCGCTCACCGAGCCCGGATTGCGCTCGTATTCGGCCTGCATGTCCTCGACGTAGGCAGCGTTGGCGCCATCGAGGAACGAGGTACGTAGGAAGGCTTCATTGAGGGGATTGCGGGTCATTGCTGGGTCTCAACGCATGTTGATGCAGCGATCGCCACGCCGGCTAGTTCTGGGGGAGGCGCGCGGTCCGCAGGGAATATGGTGTGCAGTGCAGCATATGCCTACTCTGCGAGTTTTGCATGCCTAGTTTGCGATTTAAGGACGTCCATCAAGGTCGTCCCTAGGGCCGCTGGGCTTGGCGCGATGGCAATTCCTGCCGAACGCATCGCCTCGAACTTGTCTTCGGCCTTGCCCTTGCCGCCTGAAATGATGGCGCCGGCATGGCCCATGCGGCGGCCGGGAGGTGCAGTTGAACCTGCGATAAAGCCTGCCATCGGCTTCGACCGGCCCTTCTTCGCTTCCGATTTGATGAACTCGGCTGCGTCCTCTTCTGCCGATCCGCCGATCTCACCGATCATGATGATGGAATCGGTTTCGGGATCAGCGAGGAACATCTCCAGCACTTCGATGAATTCGAGGCCCTTCACCGGATCGCCGCCGATGCCGACCGCAGTCGACTGGCCAAGGCCCGCGTCCGACGTCTGCTTCACCGCCTCGTACGTCAGCGTGCCCGAGCGCGAGACGATGCCCACGCGGCCCGCCTTGAAAATGTTGCCCGGCATGATGCCGATCTTGCATTCGTTCGGCGTCAGCACACCTGGGCAGTTCGGTCCCAGCAGCCGCGAGCCCGAGCCCTGCAGCGCGCGCTTCACCTTCACCATGTCCAGCACCGGAATGCCCTCGGTGATGGCGACGATGAAGGGAAATCCTGCGTCGATGGCTTCCAGAATTGCATCGGCAGCGAACGGCGGCGGCACATAGATGGATGTCGCGTCCGCGCCGGTCGCTTCACGCGCCTCAGCGACGGTATCGAACATCGGCACATCGGCGAGCTCGGGATCGGGGTGTGTCGAGCCGCCCTTTCCCGGCGTTACGCCACCGACGATCTGCGTGCCGTAAGCCTTTGCCTGCTTGGTGTGAAATGTGCCTTGGCTGCCAGTAATGCCCTGGCAAATGACCTTCGTGGACTTGTCTACGAGAATAGCCATATCGCCGCCCGTTGCGACCGAGCACTAGCGCTCCGCCTTCGCAATCTCTTTGGGCCCATTTTTGCAGTGCATCAAGCCAGACTTTTTGGCCAGATGCCGCAAACTTCGGCACCCGTTCCGAACCGACCGATGTCAGCGCCGCCCAGCCGTTCTCAGCGTCCAAAGCAACAACACCCCGACGACCGCTCCCGCCATTGGCAAGCCTGGAAAAATGAGAATGAAAGGCATCCCGGCGGGCAGATTGAGCAGCCACCAGGTGCCAAGCGCGCGGAAAGCAATGATCTCCGCCGCGACGTAGCCCCAGCGCGCACCCAACAACCGGCCGATCGCAAGGACGCCCAGGCATACGATTGCCGACGTCGCAACGACGATGAGAAGAAGTCCCATATCCGCTCGGCCGGCCGGCCTCAGCCAGCCTCTTTCACCGCCGCGGTGATCTTGCGCGCAGCATCATCGAGGTCGTCGGCAGGCACGATCTTGAGGCCGCTCTCTGCCATGATCTTCTTGCCCAGTTCGACGTTAGTGCCTTCCAGGCGCACCACCAGCGGCACCGTGATGCCCATCTCGCGCGCGGCCGCGACTACGCCTTCGGCGATGATGTCGCAACGCATGATGCCGCCGAAGATGTTGACCAGGATGCCCTTCACCGCCGGATCGGACAGGATGATCTTGAAGGCGGCCTGCACCTTCTCCTTCGTGGCGCCACCGCCGACATCGAGGAAGTTCGCCGGCTCCGCGCCATAGAGCTTGATGATGTCCATCGTCGCCATGGCAAGGCCCGCGCCGTTGACCATGCAGCCGATGGTCCCGTCGAGCTTCACGTACGACAGGTCATACTTCGACGCTTCGACCTCGGCGGGGTCTTCCTCGCTCAGGTCGCGCATCTCGACGATGTCAGGGTGCCGATAGAGCGCGTTGGAATCGAAGCTCATCTTCGCGTCGAGGCACGACAGCTGGCCGTCCTTCGTCGTGATCAGCGGATTGATCTCCAGCATGCTCATGTCTTTGGCCAGCACGAGGTTGTAGAGATCGCCGACCAGCTTCACGCACTGGCCCACTTGCTTGCCCGTGAGGCCCAGCGCAAACGCGATGCGCCGTCCATGAAACGGCATGTAGCCGCTCGCCGGATCGATCGTCACCGAGATGATCTTCTCGGGCGTCTCGTGCGCGACCTTTTCGATGTCCATGCCGCCTTCCGCGCTCGCCACGAAGGCAACGCGCGAGGTCGTCCGGTCGATCAGCGCCGAGAGATAGAGCTCCCGCTCGATCTCGACGCCTTCCGTCACATAGAGACGGTTGACCGCTTTGCCATCCGGCCCGGTCTGCACCGTAACCAGCGTTGCGCCCAGCATCTGCTCTGCGAACGTCTGTACCTCGGCGCGCGACTTGGCCAGCCGCACGCCGCCCTTCTCGCCCGCCGAAGCTTCCTTGAATTTGCCCTTGCCGCGGCCACCGGCATGGATCTGCGCCTTCACGACGTAGACCGGACCGGATAGCTGCTGCGTCGCTTCACCCGCCTCACGCACGGAGAACGCCGCGAACCCCTTTGGCGTCGGGATGCCGAACTGGTGCAGCAATTCCTTGGCCTGGTGCTCGTGGATATTCATGCCGTGCTCCTATGCTAAAGGCGGGCGACGAACTCTTAGGCGCCCAGTTGCGGGGCGATCTTCGTGCAGGCGTCGACGAGGCCCTTCACGGACTCCACCGACTTGATGAACATGTTGCGCTCGGTCGCGTTGAGGTCGATCTCGATCACGCGCTCTGCGCCGCCCGCGCCGACAATCACCGGTACGCCGACATAGAGCCCCTTAACACCGTACTCACCGTTGAGGTAGGCAGCACAAGGTAGAATGCGCTTCTTGTCTTTCAGGTAGCTGTCGACCATCTCCAGCGCCGACGAGGCCGGGGCGTAATAGGCAGAACCGGTCTTGAGCAGCGCGACGATCTCACCGCCGCCCTTGCGCGTGCGCTCCACGATTTCGTCGAGGCGCTCCTGGCGCATCCAGCCCATCCGGACCACGTCCGGCAGCGGAATGCCGGCAACCGTCGAGTAGCGCACCAGCGGCACCATGTCGTCGCCGTGGCCGCCCAGCACGAAGGCCGAGACGTCTTCCACCGAGATCCCCAGCTCCGTCGCGAGGAAGTGGCGGAAGCGCGCCGCATCCAGCACGCCGGCCATGCCCACCACCATGTTGCGCGGCAGGCCCGAGGCCTTCTGCAGCGCCCACACCATGGCGTCGAGCGGGTTGGTGATGACGACGACAAAAGCGGTCGGGGCATACTTCTTGATGCCGGCGCCGACCTGCTCCATCACCTTGATGTTGATGCCGATGAGGTCATCGCGGCTCATGCCCGGCTTGCGCGGCACGCCGGCGGTGACGATGCACACGTCCGCGCCCTCGATGTCCGCGTAAGCATTCGTGCCCTTGAGCTGGCAGTCGAACCCTTCGACCGCCCCCGACTGCGCGATATCCAGCGCCTTGCCCTGCGGCAGACCCTCTGCGATGTCAAAGATCGTGACATCGCCCAGCTCCTTGAGGCCGATCAGGTGCGCGAGCGTTCCACCAATCATACCGCCGCCGATCAAGGCGATCTTCGTCCGCGCCATGCGTCTCAAGCTCCCTCTTATCTAAGAAAATTGATTTGTGCGGCTTCGGCCCGCAGCTCCCTCGGACCGCCACAACTCGGTCACGACTACGTTTAGACTAGCCCCAGTGGCAGGGAAAGCCCGTACATAAGGCCAGTGCTGCTGTGATTTGAGGCGCAGTTCATCTGCGCCGCAGACCTCAATGGCGAGGGACCGAGGACAGCGACGAGAACGCCGCCGCACGCACGGGGAGAAGGATTTGCGAGCCGCTCTATTGGCCTTCTCGGCCATCGGAACGATGCTGCTGGCCGGCACAGGCAATGCCACCGAGCCTTCGACCTTTCTTGGCTTCCGCCTGCTCAACCTTGAAGACCAGACCGTAAAGTGGAGCACTCCTACTTTCGGCCGGGGGGCAGGCCTCACGTACGCTTTCGCCCAGGGCGCCGTGGAAACTCCGGGAGCACGCAACTGTTCCTCGATGCTTCCGCCTGAGAACGCCTATGCGCCCTCGAATATCACCACCCCACAATTCCGCGCCGAGGTCGCTGCCGCGTTCCGCATGTGGGAAAAGGCTGCCGACCTTTCCTTCCGCTACACCGAAGATCCGGCAAAGGCGGACATCATCATTGGCGCGCAGACCAAACCCATTGGCCGCGCCTTCACTAACGTCGAGCTGAAGCCCGGCAGCCCCGACAGGAAGGTGATTGCCCGCTCGCTGATTTGCCTCAACCCGAAGCAACCCTGGAAGATCGGCTTTGACGGCCGCCTCGGCGTCTACGATCTGCGCTACACCATTGCCCACGAGATCGGCCATGCCATCGGCCTCGATCATCCCAGCGCCGCCGGACAGCTCATGTCCTATCGCTACGATGAGAAGCAGCTCGGCCTGCAGCCCGGCGACGTCAAAGGTGCCGTACTTCTATATGGCGCACGCGCCGACACACGCCGCATCGCCGAAGCCCCGGCTGACGCCACCGGCGCACCCGAGCCCGCCCCCGACAATGGCTGGCCCTTCGGCATCGGCACCAAGCAGCCCTCGCCGCAGCGGTTCGCCCCTCCCGAAGCAACCGGCAGCATCACCCCAAGTCGGTGAGAACGGCCTCGCAAGCAGCCTAGTCGGCGCTGCCCGCCGTCGCCCTCTCGCGGTTGGCGCGGTCCGCCAGATACGCCTCACTCCGCATCTCGATGAGCCGCGAGGCCGTGCGCTGGAATGCATTGGCCCCCGCATCGTCCAGGCACAGCGCGTCCGGTTCCGCCGCCGCGGAGGCGATCAGGCACACTTTATTGTCATAGAGCGTGTCGATCAGATTGATGAACCGGCGCACCGCGTTCCGCTGTTCCCGCGCCATCACGGGAATACCGTCGATGATCACCGTGTGAAAGGCATGCGCGATCTTGAGATAGTCGATGGTCCCCAGCGGGGCCTCACACAGGTCCGCAAAACTGAAGCGCGCCACCCCCATGGAGGCAAGCGGCACCCGCACATGCCGCCCTTTCACCTCTAATGTCTCGCTTTGCCCTGGGTGGCGCCCTGTCAGCCGATCCCAATGCGCATCGAGCGCGGCCCTGGCCTCATCATCGATTGGAGAGAAGTAGAGGGGCTGGCCTGCCAGCTTTTCCAGGCGGTAGTCCTTCGCCGACTTCAGCTCGATGACATCCATGTACCTGCCGATCAGCGCAATGAACGGCACGAACAGCTGGCGGTTCAATCCGTTCTCATACAGCGCCTGCGGCGCCGCGTTCGACGTTGCGACGACGACCACGTGCCGCTCGAAAAGATGCGTGAACAACCGTGCGAGGATCATCGCATCGGCGATGTCCGTCACCTGCAGCTCATCGAAGCACAAAAGACGCGCCTCGCTGGCGATCGACGCCGCTACATGCGGGATGGGATCGCCTTCGACCTCGCGCCGCGCTTTGCCGATCCGCTCGTGCACCTCGGCCATGAACTCATGGAAGTGGCAGCGCAGCTTCGGAGTGACGTCGGCACACGAGAAGAAGAGGTCCATCAGCATCGTCTTCCCGCGCCCGACCTCCCCATAGATATAGAGACCGCGCGGTGCGGCACCCTTGGAGCGGGCGAACAAGGCACGCAAACCATTCGTTGGCGGCCGCCACCCGTCCACCGCGCGCACAAGATCGTCCAGCCGCGCCGCGGCATCCCGTTGCGCCGCGTCGGCATCCAGCTCGCCCGCAGCAATCTGCGCAGCCAGACGCGCGCTTGGTAGCTCCTGCATTCGATTCAAACCCCGCGCATCAGCCGGATTGCTCGTTCTTCAGGCACGCCGCAATCCCGCGACGCAATGTCACCACCTATGCCACGGGGATTGCCGCAGGCATCGCGCCTCTTGGTCGCGCCTCGCGCATGGTAATCCGGCCATCAGATACGCATATTGTGCGGCGCAACACGAACGAACGGTACTGCCCGCGAATACGCGCGGGTTCACAGGACCAACCCGTCGAGGCCGACGGTGAGGTCCGGTCAAATGCGGAGGGACCTCGTCATGAGCGACCAACACCAGCTGCCCGGCGACATACGCAAGCTATGGCCATCCGAGTGGCCGAAATTTCGCGACCACCTGCTACGTCTCGACAAAGCGAGCCGGCGCATGCGCTTTGCGCACGGCGTGTCCGACTCCTTCATTGAAGACTATGCCGCGCGCATGGTCGACATGAGCGGCATCGTCTACGGCTACTTCGAAGGCCCGGAACTTCGCGCCGCAGCCGAGCTCAAGAAGCTCGGCGACACGTGGGGACGTGAGGCGGAGGCCGCGTTCTCGGTAGAGCAGCCGCTGCAGGAGCACGGCATCGGCACCGAGCTTATGGGCCGCGTCATTCGCGCCGCCCGCAACCGCGGCGTACAGCACTTGTGCCTCAGCTGCCTTGCAGAGAACGGCAAGATGCGAGCCATCGCAGCGCACTTCGGAGCCGAGCTCCGCTTCGAGTACGGCGAGATCATCGGGGAGATCATTCCCGCCGGTCCGAACTACTTCTCCATCCTCGCCGAGGCTGTCGAAGATCGCTTCGGCTACATGATGGCCGTGCTCGATCTGCACAATCGCGTACTCAAAGCCGCCTGAACTTCGCAACTCTCACCGTCAGTTTCGTGCGCGAATTGATCTTCGCGCACGCGACGTTGCACGAGTCGAAAGTGCATTCAGAGTCTGCAGCTGACGGTGCAGACCATTGAAACTCGACAAAAATGATGATTTCTCGCAACACACGAGACTGAATGCGCGTGTTGTTAGCTTTCAATTTGCAATTTCGTGTCAACAAAATGTTGGAACTTGCACATGATTTTTTTGGTTCGAAACTGATTCGGACTGAGAGAGATAGAAACCGAGAAAGAGAGAACACCAATGGTCAAGAAAGCTGTGAAGCGCAAAGTGAAGAAGGCCCCGGCTCGCACTGCTGCTGCCAAGAAGCCGGCTGCCCGTAAGACGACGGCTGCTCGTAAGCCGGCTGCCCGCAAGACGACCCGCAAGGCTGCCGCCACGAAGACCGTCCGCAAGACCGCTCGCAAGGCTGCTCGCAAGCCGGCGAAGAAGGCCCGCAAGGCTGCCTAAGCCAGCCCGGGTAACGCGCCAGTCCCCTCGTTCCGCGCGACATAGGAAGTAGAGGGGCGCTTTAACAGCGCCCACACCTTCCAACCCTTCAAGGCCGGTGGTCGCTAAAGCGCCGCCGGTCTTTTCTTTTGGCCATTTGCCGTTTTCGGGTTTTGCAGGTGTTTTGGCCTGCTTTTACCCCTATCCACCCGAGCTGAATCTCACCGCTTGGAAGGCCAAAACAGGCCCCGCGATTAACCGGGGCGCCCCCTCCGGGCGGCCACCGGCCCGCTCCTCGCCTGGCGCCAATCAGCACGGGGCACAGCCCGCAGACGCGGAAACGAGACGCCGGAATCGGGGCCGAATCAACCCCGATCAATGTTCAGCAAACCGTCCCCGAAGGCCCCCAAAAGGCCCAAACAGCCGCCGCAGGCGGCATGGCGCTAAAGGTGTCCAGCGCCAGCGCCGAACTTCAGCCGGCACCAAGGGCAAGGCATACAAAGCCACTCGACGCCCGTGTCACCTTCACTCCGGAAGATGATTCACCGCTTCGATGTTGTGCCCGTCGGGGTCCAGAACGAAGGCGCCGTAATAGTTCTCGTGATAGTGCGGCCGCAGCCCCGGCCCACCATTGTCGACGCCGCCGGCGGCAATCGCCGCTTCGTAGAAAGCGCGCACATCGGCCCGGCACTTGGCCGCAAAGGCCACGTGCAGCCGCCCGACCAGCGGCTTGCCCGTTCCGATCCAGAAGTGCGGCCGCTCGATCCCGAAGCCGGCGTAGCCGTCCTCGCCGTCCTCCGACAGCACCACTTCCATGACGATGCGCACGCCCAGCGGCGCCAGCGCTTTCACGTAAAACGCCTTCGAGCGGGCAAAGTCGCTAACCGGGAAGCCGATGTGATCGAGCATGATTGTCCGCTCCTGAGCCAAGCAGACGGCCATCTACGCAAGCTTCCATCACCGCGGCAACATCAGAGTGCAACGCAAAGCGTCTCTTAAGCCCGTGTCGCTCTGGAAGCCGCCGCAGGCGGCAAGGGCCCAAGGGGCCCCGCGCCCAATGGCGCGGATATCAACTCATTCAGCGGCAGCCGCACAACACGCTTCCCGCAGCTTGTGTCACCACAAAACCTAGACTCTACGCTCGACCATCAGCTTTTTCAGCTCAGCAATCGCCTGGGCCGGATTGAGCCCCTTCGGGCAGGCCTTGGTGCAGTTGAGGATCGTGTGGCAGCGATACAGCCGGAACGGATCCTCGAGGTTGTCGAGCCGCTCGCCCGTCGCTTCATCGCGCGAATCTTGCACCCAGCGGAATGCCTGCAGCAGCGCGGCAGGCCCCAAATAGCGGTCGGAATTCCACCAATAGCTCGGGCAAGACGTCGAGCAGCACGCGCACAGGATGCACTCGTAGAGGCCATCGAGCTTCTGCCGATCCTCGTGCGACTGGCGCCATTCCTTCGGCGGAGCCGGCGTATCCGTCTTCAGCCACGGCTCGATCAGCCGGTGCTGGGCGTAGAAATTGGTCAGATCAGGGATGAGATCCTTGACCACCTGCATGTGCGGCAGCGGATAGATCTTCACCGGGCCTTTGATCTCCTCATAGCCCCTGAGGCAGGCGAGCCCATTCGTCCCGTCGATATTCATCGAGCACGAGCCGCAGATGCCCTCGCGGCACGACCTGCGGAACGTCAGCGTGGGGTCGATCTCGTTCTTAATTTTGATGAGAGCGTCGAGAACCATCGGTCCGCAGCGTTCGGTGTCGATCCAATAGGTATCGATGCGCGGGTTCTCTTCCCCTTCGGGGTTCCAGCGATAGACGCGGAACTCTTTCCAAGTCCCCTTGCCCTCCGGCTGGTTCCAGGTCTTTCCACGCTGCACAGTCGAGTTGCGGGGAAGCGTAAGCTGGACCATTGAAGGGAAGCCTTCCTCTTGCGCCGATGGGTATGCAATGCCCCAAATGAAGCCGCGGCACAGCCCCTGTCAACGTCCGCTGACGTCGCGTCGGGGCAAATGAATCCCTACTTTAGTGGTTGGCTATTCGGGCCGATGCTTCTTCAGCTCGCGCACCAGTTCGGTGAGCCGTACGGCAACCTCGGCCCCGGTATCGACTGATACTTTCAGCGTCGCCCGCGTCTGGATCAGCTTGTTGAGCCGCTCCTGTTGCTCGCCGAAACCGAAGAACAGCTCCTCCGGAGCTTCGATCTCACCATCTTCGACCGCCGACATCACGTCGAACGCGTTCTGCGAGGCCAGCACCAGCATCGATGCCACGTCGTTCATCAGCTGCTGAAACAGCCGCGCGGCATCGACACCGACCCGCGGCCCGTGCACGCCGAACTTCAGCGGCGATGAGGCTGGCGCGCCCTCGCCAGCGAACAGCTTCGGACTGCGCTGAAACCGCCGGAAGATCTCCTGCAGGCCAAGACAGCATGTCTCCAGGTCGCGCAGCGCTGTACCCGCCTTGCGCTTCGAGCGCGCGCGATCGGGCGTCCGCTCCTGCGCCGTCCAGTTGATCGTCGCAATCGAAGCAATGGCACCGAGAGCCGACAACGCCGGCAACACCGCCGTGAACGGATCGGGCGCCAGCCGGGTTTCCCCCTCGCTGACCGGCGGCTTTGGGCTTTCCGGTTTCTTATCGGCCATCGTGTTTGTTGGGCCCGTCGGTTTGAAGAAGCGGCTCCGCATCAGAAAACTGGCCCTTTTATCCCGATCACGGCCGGCGCACGACTGGTCGACAATGAACCTCTACCATGACGGCATCGAAAAGGACTGCCCCTATGGCATTTCCTCCAACGCCAGCGCTCACCACCGACTGCGTCGTCTTCGATGGGCGCGGCAGGCTGCTGCTCATTCGCCGCAAGAACCCACCGTTTCAGGGGGACTACGCCCTCCCAGGTGGTTTTGTCGAGATCGGCGAGACCGCGGAGAACGGCTGCCGCCGCGAGCTAAGCGAGGAAACTGGGCTCAAGGTGGGCGAGCTGACGCTTGTGGGCGTCTATTCTACCCCCGATCGCGATCCCCGCGGCCACACTTGCTCCATTGCCTATCGGGCCGACGTG
The DNA here is from genome assembly GCF_965243865.1 of Hyphomicrobium sp. 1Nfss2.1. Classification (GTDB taxonomy): domain Bacteria; phylum Pseudomonadota; class Alphaproteobacteria; order Rhizobiales; family Hyphomicrobiaceae; genus Hyphomicrobium_A. Next base: position 2,378,465 of record NZ_OZ251603.1, read on the forward strand.
GCCTCTGCCGAGCCGGTAGCAGGCGATGATGCCGCCGCGGCGGAGTGGGTCGACAACTGGCGAGAGCAGAAACTGGCTTTCGACCACGCCAAAATCATCGCCGATGCGGAAAAGCTGCGCCGCAGCTGACGCCTCCACCGCAGCGGGGGGCAAAGGCTCGCCCCACAAACTCCCCGCTACCGTGCCCCGCCGCCGAAATACTCCGGCACACCGGCATCGAGGCAGGTCATCTGCACCCGGATGTCCGAATAAAGGAACCGGCAAAGCTCCTTCTTGTGGTTGGGGTTGTTGCGGATCGCCGCGAACGTCGTCTTGAAGCCGCGTGCATTGGCGACTTCCGCCAAAAGCTTGTCCTGGCAATACGGCGTCGCCATCCAGTTGCCCTGGATCAGCTGATTGCCGTCCTGGCACTTGATTGCCGCCGCAGCCGGCGCCGCAGCACCGACAGCCAGCAGCGGCAGTCCCGCCACAATCAGGATAGCTCTGGTCAAGGCCATTTCGGCGTCCTCCCTCGCTCGCGCAGGCGCCGGATGAAATGTGCGCAGCTGCGAATCGCAATGTAGAGGCAAACCTAGCGCAGCCAAGTGTGGCCGCGAAACCGGGGGAGGGCGCGGCGCCTTCAAAGCGCCGCGCGCGAACTCACTGGCCGTCGGGGAAGTATTCCAGCGTGGTCCGGCAGCTCGCCGCCCACTCTTCCCTCGTCATCTGCGTCTGCGGTCCCCAGTCCTTCATGCACTCTTCCATGCTCTTGTGGGTGACCTTGAAATTGCGCTTGGAGTCCTGAATGACGACGTTGGCCTCGTCGTCACCGCGCTGGCCGAGCTCCTCATCCGTGGGCGGCGGTCCCTGGGGCGCGCCCTTCGCCTGATCAACGGCGGAATCCGGAATGACGCCATCGTCGCTCGACGGCGGAACCGACGCCTGCCCATCGCTGGGGAGCACGTTCTCCTCCTGAGCAATGCCGCTGCGCTCGGTCTGCGTCAGCGGATCGTCATAGTACGAGTTCTTCGGAACCTCGGCCGCGGTCTCGGCACTCGCCGCCGCGTTGAACATGGTCAGAGCCGCTACTGCAACGGCGATGGCTGACAGCGAAGACTTCACAGCACGCATGAAACTAGCCCCTCTAGAAAACTCGGTCCCGCTCCAAAGCAGCGGGATGCGGAGGGAAAGCTACATGATCGCGCTGAGAGTTCAGCAAAGGCCGACCTCGGCGTTTTAATAAAATTTTTCGCGTTATCAGCGAGATGCGTTTACAGCCGCCTGCACGTTATCGACCCGATAAGCCATTCTTATGGGCACTTCACGTGATTGCGATTTCTGTTTATCAGCCTGCGACACTATATTCCTCTTATCGGAACAGGCGAGCAGGCGGCTCGCCGGTCGTTCAACAGGAGGAAATCACCATGAAGGTTTGGAGCAAGCCGGCCGTTCGCGAGCAGGAAGTTGGCCTCGAGGTCACGTCCTACATGCCGGCCGAGATCGACATCATCTAACCCTTACGGGGTAAGCTGATACGAAAGCGGCGACCGAGCATCTCGGTCGCCGTTTTTTTGTGATTTAATGTCTTTAGAGCGGCTTACACGCCGTGCCCACTGCAATGCATTGCAGTCCGGCCCTCACGTCGTGGCAGTCGACGTCCGTTTCTTTGGCGTTCTTCCACACGGCGTAGTCCTTGCCGTGCTTCTTGCGCGCATCGAGCTCCCAACCGATGGTCGCCTGCTCCAGCGCGTCCTTCTTGTCCTTCTTGGCCGCTCCGTAGGAGCTCAGAGAATCTGACTTGCAGTCGCGCTTCGGTGCGATCACTTCCTTGGCGCCACCGATGGTGCGATTTAGAAGGTCGAGGCACGGCTTGGCCGTACGCACGCACGTCCACTGACCGTCCTTCTCGTTGCAATCGACCTTGGCGTCCTTCGCATAGCGCCACGAGTTATATTCGCCGCCGAACTTTTCCTTCACAGCCGAGCGCCATGCCAGCAGCGAGTTCGGATAAGCTCCAAGGTCGCGCAGGGTGGCAGGCTTTCCTTCTGCAACAACCGTATCTTTGCAATCCTCAGCGGCCACCGCAGGGAGGGCAGCCACAACACAAAGGGCGGCTGCCATTGCGGCCAGCCGCGCACCAAATTTGATTTCCATTGTTCTGTTCCCGATAGGTCAGCGTACGCGCCTCCCCGCGCCAATCTGGCTGGAGGCGTCAGAAGCTCGCATAAAATCATGCGCGATTTTAGGCCGACGATGGCCCTGAACGGCGGTGACATTGCCCCCGTTGCCGTCCGGCTACAGCCGCACCCGCCTAAGCCCTAGGTAGGTCTCCACGAACCGCCGCAGCGCCTGACTTGGGATTTTGCCGCGCGCGAAATGACTGAAGTGCGCCAGACGATGCACGGGATTGCGGAATGACGGCCGGTCGGCTTCCAGCACTTTGGCGATCTTCACCGCGACTTCCTGCGGATCACGCCCCTTCGCGGCAACGTGGCCATCGCCCGCCCGGAACACATTCTCGCTCCACCGCCGGTAGACACTGTCGGACGGCGCAAACCGCGGCGAGGCTTGCCAGATATCGGTGACATAGGGCCCTGGTTCCACCAGCAGCACTTTGATCCCGAACTGCTCGACGTCATAGGCCAGCGATTCAGCCCAGCCCTCGACCGCCCACTTCGACGCTACGTAGATCGAGTTGCCGGGCATGCCGGCGAACGCCGCTTCGCTCGACACGATCAGGATGCGCCCAGACCGCTGCTTGCGAAACGTCGGCAGCAGCGCCTTCGTCAGTGCCATCACGCCGAAGAAATTCGTCTCCATCACGCGCCGCAGCTCGACGTCGGGGATGTCCTCGAATGCGCCGCCTGCAGCCACGCCCGCATTGTGCACGACTGCATCGAGAAACCCGCCCGTGATGGCAAGAGCCTCCTCGACGCCTTTGGCGATCGACGCGGCATCCGTCACATCGAGCTGCACGAAATCAACATTCTGCGCGGCACCCGATTTGGCGAGCGCCGCGTCGAGCGCGCCACGGCGGTCTAAATTGCGCATCGTTGCGATCACACGCCAGCCGCGCTTGGCAAGTTCGACGGCCGTCAGCAGGCCGAAGCCACCTGATGACCCCGTGATCAGAACTGTGCGCATGTCGACCCCGCTTCTCGCCGCCCTTCTTACCCGGCAGCGCCGGCGGGTCGGTTGCTACGTGAAAGGAACGCCTTGTATATCCGCACTGGGCGCGCCTGGGAAACCCGCGAGCCGTCCGAGAGCAGCAGCGAACCGCGGTTTCCGCGGTAAAAAGTTTGCCATCGATAAATCAGATGCGTTCAAAGCCGAACGACCGGCGCACGCCTCGGCTGCGAAGCCGAACGTCCCAAGGCGCCGCTTGCGGGCCCTTCAGCATGGCAAGCGAAGCGCACCATGCTCAGGCGCCAAGGGCGCCCCGGCGCGAGCGCCGGACTTCAGCTTGCGCGACACTCGCCGCACACAAAGCATCTCTCAGCTCGTGTCGCGCCGAAACTAATAAACTCTCGCCTTTGGCTCGATGTACTTGACCTCGTTGGTCATCGTGAACGTGTGCACCGGGCGGTAGTCCAGCTTTACGTTCTTGGCACCGTAGTCGGCCCAGGCCAGCGTGTGCTTCATCCAGTTCGCATCATCGCGACTGGGGAAGTCCTCGCGCGCGTGCGCACCGCGGCTTTCCTGCCGGTTCAACGCACCCGTAACCGTCACCGCCGCCTGCGCGATCAGGTTGTCGTACTCCAGCGTTTCGACAAGATCGGAGTTCCAGATCAGCGAGCGGTCTGTCGTACGGATATCGTCGGAGGCCCGCCAGATATCACCGATCTGCTTGACGCCTTCCTCCATAACCGGCCCATCGCGGAACACCGCGCAGTGCGACTGCATCGACTTCTGCATGCGAAGCCGCAGATCGGCTGTCGGCGTCGAGCCGTTCGCGTAGCGGAAGCGATCGAGGCGCGCGAGCGCACGATCGGTGATCTCCGGCGCAAGGTCGGGCTGCGCCGCACCGGCCTCCAGCGTCTCTGCACAGCGCAGGCCCGCAGCACGCCCGAACACCACGAGATCGATCAGCGAGTTCGAACCGAGCCGGTTGGCACCATGCACCGACACGCACGCCGCTTCGCCGATCGCCATCAGGCCCGGCACCACCGTATCCGGGTTGCCGTCCTTCAGCGTCAACACTTCGCCGTGGAAGTTCGTCGGGATGCCGCCCATGTTGTAGTGCACCGTCGGTAGCACCGGGATCGGCTCGCGCCGAAGGTCGACGCCAGCAAACACCTTCGCGCTTTCCGTGATTCCGGGAAGCCGCTCCGCCAGAATCTTCGGATCGAGATGGTCGAGGTGCAGATAGATGTGATCGCCGTCCGGACCGACGCCGCGCCCTTCGCGGATCTCAACTGTCATTGAGCGCGAGACGACGTCGCGTGAAGCAAGATCCTTCGCGTGCGGCGCATAGCGCTCCATGAAGCGCTCGCCCTCGCTATTGGTGAGATAGCCGCCCTCGCCGCGCGCGCCTTCAGTGATCAGCACGCCGGCCCCATAGATGCCGGTCGGATGGAACTGCACGAATTCCATGTCCTGCAGCGGCAGTCCCGCGCGCAGCACCATCGCGTTGCCATCGCCCGTGCACGTATGCGCCGACGTGCACGAGAAGTAAGCGCGCCCATATCCGCCGGTCGCCAGGATCGTCTTCTTCGCGCGGAAGCGATGGATCGTCCCGTCATCGAGGTTCAGCGCCAAGATGCCCCGGCAAGCGCCATCCTGATCCATCAGCAGATCGAGCGCGAAATACTCGACGAAGAATTCCGCTGAGTAGCGCAGCGCCTGGCCATAGAGCGTATGCAGCATCGCGTGACCGGTACGGTCGGCCGCAGCGCACGTGCGCTGCGCAGGCGGCCCCTCGCCGAACTGCGTCGTCATTCCGCCGAACGGACGCTGGTAGATCTTGCCTTCCTGCGTGCGGCTGAACGGAACCCCGTAGTGCTCCATCTCGTAGACGGCGGCGGGAGCGTTGCGGCACAGATACTCGATGGCATCCTGATCGCCGAGCCAGTCCGAGCCCTTCACCGTATCGTACATGTGCCAGCGCCAATCGTCGGGCCCCATGTTGCCCAGCGCTGCCGCCACACCACCCTGCGCCGCCACCGTGTGAGAGCGCGTCGGAAACACCTTCGTCACGCATGCGGTCTTGAGACCCGCTTCTGCGCACCCGAGCGTCGCGCGCAATCCGGCGCCGCCCGCCCCGACGACGATGACATCGTAGGTGTGATCATGGATCGGATAGGCGTGGCCGGTGACAGCAGGGCCCGCAGCCTTGTCAGGCTTCTTGGCGCTATTGGCCTTCGCAGCACCGTTCTTCTTCTCGGCCATTATCGCCTAGCCCCCGAAGCTCAATTTCAGCACGGCAAAGATCGCAATTGCTGCGATCGCCGCCGAGAAGAATGTGTTTGCCAGCAGCGTCAGCATCTTCATGCCTTCGCCGTGCACGTAGTCCTCGATGATCACCTGCATGCCGAGCCGCATATGCACCGTCATCGACACGATCAGCGCGATCAGCGCGATGGCGACGAGCGGATGCGCCATTGTCGCCTTCACCGTCGCAAGGTCGGCACCCGCGAGTTTCACCAGAAGTCCGACCGCGAATGCCGCCAGGATCAGATTTGCTGCCGCCGTCACGCGGATCTTGACGAAGTGCCCAGCCCCCTCATGCGCCGAACCAAGACCGCGGGCCTTCTTCAGTGGGGTTGTCATTGCCATCACTGCACCCATCCGCGTTCGCAGGCGATGTAGAGCCACAGCGCGCCGGTCAGCAGCACCGATAGAATGATCGTGCCCCACGAGAGAAGATTGACGCTGGGGATATCGAAGGCGGCGCCCGTGTCCCACACGAAGTGGCGCAAGCCGCCCAGCGCGTGATGTATCAGCGCCCAGGAGAACCCGACCAGCACCACCATGCCGAACCAAGTGGCGAACAGGCCGTTCACGAATGCAAAGTATTCCGGGCCTGTCGCCGCAGCGAACAGCCACCACGCCAGCAGCACGGTGCCGACATAGAGCGCCGTCCCGGTGATGCGATGCACGATCGACATCACCATGTTGATTTGCGGCTTGTAGATTTGCAGGTGCGGAGAAAGCGGCCGCGCACGCGTCCGCTCTGGTGTCACCCCGGCCATATGGTCCTCGTCGCTAGGTTTAGAGTCGTTCTAGCGCGCTGACCGCCCCCCTGCAATTCGCCATTCGCCACATCCGGCGCGACCGCACCCCTCGGCCCCTTCAAAGCGCCACCTGCGGCGCTCAGGCGCCAACGCCCCCGGCGCATTCGCTCCGATCGGCCTTGCATGGCCGGCCTCGATTCTTCGCCGCCGATGGCGGCAAGGGCGCAAGGCGCCCCGGCGCGAGCGCCGGCTATCAGCTTGCGGCACGTCAGCTGTCCAACAAGCTTCCCTCAGCTCGTGTCACCAACAAAAATCAACGCGGCAGCAGCACCCAGGCGTCGAGCTCCAGCAGCACGCCCTCGGCGTATTGGCCATCCTCTTTCTTCAGCGGGAACTCGGCGCAATCGTTGTTCTTCACGGCAACGAGCCTGATGCGCAGTGCGCCGACGTCCGTGCGGCCCGGCAGCTCCGCCTTCTCCAGCACCTCCGACCAGGCATAGACCGTATCGCCCGCAAAGCACGGGGAAACGTGCCGACCGCCGTTGATCGCCGCCAGGTGGAACGCGTTGTTCAAGCCGTTGAACGACAGCGCCCGCGCCAGCGAGATGACCACGCCGCCATAGACGATGCGCTTGCCGAAGCGGCCCTTGGATTCGGTGTGCTGGTTGAAGTGCACCTTGGCCGTGTTCTGGTAGAGGCGCGTCGCGATCTGATGCTCGGCCTCTTCCAGCGTCATGCCGTCAACATGGGCGATCTTCTCGCCCACTTCGTAGTCACCCCAGCGATAGGGCGATCCGGCGAGCGCAAAGTCGTATTTTCCAATATCGAGCTTCGGCACCGCGCCCCCGATCTCGGAGGGATCCACCCGATCCGGCAGCTTCGGCACGATGGCTTCAGGCGCCGGCGCTTCCTTGTCGCGTTTGCGCACCATCACCCAGCGCACGTAGTCGAGCACCACATCGCCCGTCTCGTCGCGGCCGATCGAGCGCACGTAAACCGTGCCGGTCTCGCGGTTCGAGTTCTCCTTGAGGCCGATCACCTCAGACGTCGAAGCCAGCGTCGCCCCCGGATAGACCGGCTTCAGGAAGCGGCAATTGGCATAGCCGAGGTTGGCGATGGCATTGAGCGAGATCTCCGGCGTCGTCTTGCCGAACACCACGTGGAACGTCAGCAGGTCGTCCAGCGGCGACTTCGGATACCCGATGGCCTTGGCGAACGCATCCGACGACTGGACCGCAAACCGCGTGCCGTAAAGGCTGGTGTAGAGCGCCACGTCGCCCACCGTCACCGTGCGCGGGGTCGGGTGCACAATCAGCTGCCCGAACTTGAAGTCTTCGAAGTAGTTGCCGGGATTGGTCTTTGTCGAGGTCATCGCTGAAATCGGTCCTTCTTGGAGGGCTCGGGGGCCGAATAGTCACAAAGAGGCGCTCTGTCGACTGCCTTTTCGCCGCTTACGCCGGCCCCCTCTCCCCATCCTTTATGGGGAGAGGGTCGGGGTGAGGGGCAGAAGCTGGCGCTTCCCTCGGCCGCTGCCAGCGCCGCAGCAGCCTTCAAAACCACTCCTCTTCCGTCTTCCGCATGGCCTCGATGGCATCCGCAATGGCCACCGTCCGCCGCGCCATTACCAGATGCAGGCGCTCCACCATCTTCCCCTCGAGCGTGATGACGCCCTTCTGCCGGTTGGCGGGCTCGTCGAACGCAGCGATGATCTTGCGCGCCCACGAGACCTCCTCCTCCGTCGGCGAGAACACCTCGTTGCAAGGTCCCACCTGCGAAGGATGGATCAGCGTCTTGCCGTCCATTCCCAGCGTGCGCCCATGCTCGCACTCCTCACGGAAGCCGACGTCATCGCGGAAATCGTTGTAGACGCCATCCAGCACGTCGAGGCCGTACGCGCGCGCCGCGACGATCGTCATCGCCAGCCAAGGCACCACGGCGATCCGGTTATGCAGCGCCCTCGCCCGTGACTCCTTCAATAGATCGTTCGTTCCCATCACCAGGCAGGAAAGCCGGTTCTCCGGGTCCGCGCCCAGCGCCGCGATCTCGCGGTTATTGAGCACCGAGCTAGGCGTTTCCATCATCGCCCACAACCGCACTTTCGGGGGAGCGTTGATCGCCCCCAGCACCTTCGCGACAGTGACGATATCGCCCGGCGTCGAAACCTTCGGCACTAAGATGGCATCCGGCTCGACGCTGGCCGCGGCCCGCAAGTCGTCCATGCCCCACGCCGTTTCGATGGCGTTGACGCGGATCACCAGTTCGCGCCGGCCATATCCGCCCCCGCGCACCGCGTCGCAGATGTTGTCGCGCGCCGCCACCTTGCCTTCCGGGGCCACGGAATCCTCAAGGTCCAGGATCAGCGCATCTGCTGGAAGTGATTTTGCCTTTTCTAGCGCTCGTTGATTGGCGCCAGGCATATAGAGCACACTACGTCGCGGACGGACGGTCATCCTCTGCTCCCTCTTGTGTGATGATCGAGAAAGTCGCCATCACGAGGTGCTGGGCGCCGAACGAATTTCTCGACCTGAATCGCACGAGCAACTCAATGATCAGAGCGTCCCTTTTGCCTCGAACGCTCGCTCGCCCCCATAGCTCGCGAGCTTCCGATCAGGGACGCTTGTGCATCGCACAATATCGTGCCTTCCGCGGAACACCAAGCACCGCGCACAACTTAGCGACTCTTCGCTGCTTGGCGAATGGCGCGACGTTCGGCACAGTCACTCCATGGCCCGTGTCTTAGCTCTCTCTTCGCATGTCGCATTCGGTTCGGTCGGCCTCGCCGCCATCGTTCCGGCAATGCATTGGCTCGGCCACGAAGTGATGGCCTTCCCAACCGTCATGCTTTCCAGCCACCCGGGATACCCGCACTACGCCGGCGGCGAAGTGGAAGTCGGCCGGCTTCAGGCCATGCTCGACGCCGCCGACGCCAATGGCTGGCTCGCTGACACCGCCGCCATCCTCACCGGCTATCTGCCGACTCCCGAGCACGTGCGCTTCGCCCGCACTGCCGTTGAGCGCGTACGCAGCGCCAACCCAGCCGCGATCTATATGTGCGACCCCGTCTTCGGCGATGAGCCGGAGGGCATGTTTCTCTCGACCGGGATCGCCGAGGCAACGCGCGATCAGCTCCTGCCTCTCGCCTCCATCACCACGCCGAACAGCTTCGAGCTGTCCTGGCTCGGTGGCGGCGAGCCTGTCGACGGTCCCGAGAGCGCGCGCCGCGCTGCCGCTGCACTGGGCGTGCCGACCGTCCTCGCGACCTCCATCCCTGCCAGCGACAACCGCCTCGCCAACATCCTCTTCCAGAACAACCAGGGCCTCGCCTGCTTCGTGCGTCGGCGCGTTTCCGCTCCCCACGGCACCGGCGATCTCATCTCCTCGATGTTCCTCGGCAATCAGCTGAACGATTTCTCGCCCGCCTACTGCCTTGGCGCCGCCGCCTCTGCGGTTGACGCCAGTGTCGCGGCCAGCATGGGTCGCGATGAATTGCCCCTCGCGGGAGCAAGTGCTTTATGGGCCAATGCACGGGTGCTGCCCGCAGCATCCGCCTAAACGGCACCAGCGCGAGGATAAGAGGTTCGATGGCACGTAGGACGCAGAGCCGGCCCAGAAAAACGATTATTCAGCGCGTAGACGGAGCCAAGGCCTTCTTCCAGCACGAGGCCGCCGGCGGCATTGTTCTGCTCGTTGCCGCCATCGTTGGCCTGCTGATGCAGAATTCTGCGGCAAGCTGGCTCTATGACGCCCTGCTCTCGACCCCCGTGACGGTCCGCATCGGCGCCCTCAACCTCGACAAGCCGCTACTGCTCTGGATCAACGACGGCATGATGGCCGTCTTCTTCTTTCTCGTCGGCCTCGAGATCAAACGCGAGATGGCCGTCGGAGAACTATCCAGCATCAAACAGGCCTCGCTTCCCGCGATTGCCGCGGTCGGCGGCATGCTGGTGCCCGCTCTCATCTACTGGGCCATCAACCGCAACGACGACATCGCGCTGCATGGCTGGGCCATCCCAACAGCCACCGACATTGCCTTCGCCGTCGGCGTCCTCGCCCTGCTCGGGCCGCGGGTGCCGTTGGCCCTCAAGGTCTTTTTGCTCGCGCTCGCGATCATCGATGACCTCGGCGCTATCATCGTCATCGCCGTCTTCTATACCGAGCACCTGACAGTCGAGGCACTCGCCCTCGCCAGCGTCGGCGTGGCGGCCCTCGCCGTCCTCAATGCCAAGGGCGTCACGCGCACCGCGCCCTACATTCTCGTTGGTCTGTTCATATGGGTGTGCGTGCTGAAATCGGGCGTTCACGCAACGCTCGCCGGTGTCGTCACGGCGCTCGCCGTCCCGCTGGCCCGGCCTCCCGGCGGCGGCCACGGCACGCTCGAGAACCTTGAAGAGGCGCTCGGGCCGTGGGTCAAGTTCGCCGTGCTGCCGCTATTTGCATTCGCCAACGCCGGCGTCTCACTGGCAGGCATGACGTTCTATCACCTTATCACCCCCATCCCGCTTGGCATTGCCCTGGGCCTCTTCATCGGCAAGCCGGTCGGTATTTTTGCCTTCTCGCGCGCAGCTATCGCCATGGGGCTGGCGCAGAAGCCGGACGGATCGACCTGGCCACAGCTGTTCGGCGTCGCCTGGCTCGGCGGCATCGGCTTCACCATGAGCTTGTTCATCGGCATGCTGGCCTTCGTCGATGCAGAGCGCGCCGCCGAAATCCGCATCGGCGTCATCTTGGGCTCGCTGGCATCCGCGGTTGCCGGTTACTTGTTCCTCAAGGCGGCAACCAAACCACGCGCGCCCGTCGAGCAGCGCACGGCACGCGCGTAGAGCCCAGCCGGAAGCCCTCACCCGGCCGCGATCTGTCGATCGCGTCCGACCTCTCCCAACCGGGAGAGGTTAAGTTCCATCGCGATAACTTAGCCTCTCCCCGGCGGGGAGAGGCCGAAGCGAATGCATATGAGCTTCGGGTGAGGGGCGTTTCGACTTCGATCAGAAAGACTCTAGCTGAAACGAAAACGAGCGCAGCGGGGTCCGCTGCGCTCGCAATCCTCTCAGATGATTTCGACAGCGGCTCTACGCGCTGAGCTTGCTCGCCGTCGCCTGCTGCTGCCGCGCCGCCCTCATGCTGGACGACCGGCGCTGATGATATTTCTTCGACAGCTCGTCCCATTCGATCGTCAGCGAGCCCCCGCTCGCCGCATGCTGGCGATCCCAGTTCGACAAGAGGTCGAGGCAGGCATGATCGATATAGTCGAGCTCTCCGATGTGCACGTGCACTTGGCTACCGGGCTTCAGCGTTTCGAGTACCGCCGCCAGCTTCGGTAGCCGGATCAGTGTCGCCGAGCCTTTGAGGTGGAGATCGACACGGTTCTCGGCAGCGTTCTCGTCCCTGCCCACTTCCAGATGCGAGAACGCGTAGAGCAGCTTGATCAGCGACAGTCCCAGGCCGACCAGCACGCCTTCCAAGAGGTTCGTCGCCACGATCATGGCGATGGTGACGAAATAGATCACCACCTCGCCGCGCCCGAATTTCAACAGCGCCGGCACGATCTTCGGATACGCCAGCTTGTACCCGGTGAAGACCAGGATCGCCGCCAGCGCCGACAGTGGGATGTAGGAGAGCGTGAACGGAATGACCGACACGAACAAAAGCAGCCAGCACCCGTGCATGATCGCCGACCATTTGGTCACTGCACCCGCCTCGACGTTCGCACTCGAGCGCACGATCACGCCTGTCATCGGCAGCACGCCGAGGACGCCGCAGATCGCATTGCCGACACCTTGAGCCGCGAGCTCGCGATCGTATTTGGTCCGCGGCCCGCTGTGCATCTGGTCAACCGCCGTGGCGCACAGCAGCGTTTCCGCGCTAGCGATGAAGGCGATCGAGATTGCCCCGACAATCATGGGCCACTCGACGATCCGGGCCAGCCGATCCCAAGTCGGCAGGATCGTCACAGACCAGATGTTCTCCGGCACCTCTACGTATTTGATATCGAGCTTCAGCGCGGCCGAGATCGCAATAGCGACCAGCACGCCGACAAGCGGAGCGGGCATCAGACGCCAGCTCTTCGGCGTCAGCGCACCCCACGCAAAAATCGTGGCGATCGTCGCTGCGCCGACAAGGAACGCCGTGAGTTGCGAGCCGCCGGTGCTGAACGCATTCAACAGCGCTCCCGGAATGCCGATCAGGTTGTGGATGCCATCGCCGATCGGCTTGGCGTCGAGCATCACATGAAACTGCGATGCAAGGATGAGAACGCCAATGCCGGCGAGCATGCCGTGGATGACCGCAGGCGAAACCGCTCGGAACCACTGCCCCAGCTTCAACAAACCTGCCGCAACTTGCAGTAGGCCGGCGAACAGGATGACGACGCCGAGCATCTCGACACCCCACTGCTGCACGAACTGCCACACCAGCACTGTTAGTCCTGCCGCCGGTCCGCTCACCTGCAGCGGCGAGCCTGCGAGAAAACCGACGACGATACCGCCGATGATACCGGTGATGATGCCCGCTGTCGGCGGAAGCCCCGAAGCTAGAGAAACGCCCATGCAGAGCGGCAGGGCGACCAGGAACACGACAATCGACGCCATGAAGTCGCGACCGAAAGTCTGCGATGAAAAAAACGCTTTCATTCTGTGATCGTCCGCTCACTGCCCATTCAGACCGGCGGACGCACGGCAGCCCCAATGTGCTCCGTATTCAAATTTCCCCCGGAAGTGCGGAACATAGACCCTGAGTTGCATCACAGCAAGTGCACGCCGTTCATTGAAAAACGAGCGTTAACTCAACGCTTGACGCGGCGCGCCACTCGGACGATTTGACATCTCCGCTTCGCCTGAAGAAGCGGGCATGGAACAGACCATGAGCAGCTTTCCCGAAAAACTCGCCGACCGGTACCGCCGGTTCCACCATCGTCACTTCCTGCCCAAGGCAGAGGAATACGAAGAGCTGGCCGCTTACGGGCAGAGTCCCGAGGCCATGATCGTTTCGTGCTCCGACAGCCGGGTCGATCCTGAAACGATCTTCAGCGCCATGCCTGGCGAGCTTTTCGTCGTGCGCAACGTTGCCAACCTGATCCCGCCCTACGAGACGGGAGGCAAATTCCACGGCGTCAGCTCGGCGATCGAGTTTGCCCTGCTCAACCTGCGCGTCAAACACATGATCGTCATGGGCCATTCTGGTTGTGGCGGCGTCAAAGCCGCGCTTGACCAGAGCGCCGCCAAGCAGACTGAAGCGCAGTTCATCTCGCGCTGGATGTCGATGCTCGACGACGCCCGCCTGCGGGTTGTCGCCGCGCACCAGACCGCCACCGAGGCAGAACGCCAGGCCGCGTTGGAAAAGGAGGGCGTAAAGACCTCCATCAAGCACCTGCGCACCTTCCCCTTCGTCTCCGAGGCCGAGGACAAAGGAAAGCTGGCCATTCACGGCGCCTACTTTGACATCGCCAGTGGCACTTTGTCCGTGCTCAACCACTCTCGCGGCGAATTCTTCCCGCTCTAGAGCTTGGTTTCGGACCATCCAGAACTTTGATCCTCGGCATCACGCCGAGGATCCACCTGGATCGGCTGGTGCCGACCGCTTCTTCCGTCGCAATTGCGGCGGCGTGCCTGGGTCCCGGCCTTCGCCGGAATGACGGGGGAGCGCACGCACTCTTGGCCGCCACCGGCGGCAAGGCGCCAAGGGCGCCCGGCGCGAGCGCCGGCTCTCAGCTTGCGCGGCGTTCGCCGCAGACAAAGCTTCTCACCGCTCGTGTCACTGCAATGAGGAAGCCCTAACAATAGCCGGCATCAGCTGCTGCTCGATGCTCTGCACCGAGACCGGGCCCACGTGCTTGAACACGATCTCGCCCTTGCCGTTGAGGACAAATGTCTCCGGCATGCCATAGACGCCCCACTCGATCGCGCCGCGGCCCTTGGGATCGGTACCCACCGCTGTGAAGGGATTGCCGTAGCGGCCGAGAAATCGCCGTGCCGCCACCGGATCGTCCTTGTAGTTGACGCCGTAGAGCGCAACACCCGAGCGCTTCTGCAATTGCACCAGCAGCGGCTGCTCCTCGGCGCAAGGGGCGCACCACGAAGCCCAGAAGTTGACGATCACCGGCTTGCCCGTCGCAAGCTCGCCGCTCGTAAACCCGGGTACCGGCTTTTCATCCGCCAGCAGGCCCTCCAGCGACGCGAACTCCGTCACGGGCGCCGGTTTGCCCAGCAACGCCGACGGTAGCTTCGAGGGATCTCCCCCCTGCAGCGCGAAGGCGAACAGCGCCACCAGGCCGGCAAACACCAGAACCGGCGTCAGCACCCAGCCGATACCGCGTTTACGCGTGCGTGGCGCAGGCTCGTTGGTCATCGCTGTTGAGCTTTCTTGTTCAGGCTCGCGAGGCACTGCGCCGCTTGACGCCGCGCGCCGCAAAATCTGCCAGACGCCTCTCCTGCTCGCGCCCATCGAGGATGAGCCAGGCAATCATCGCGCCGATCACCACCGTAACGATGCCATATGCCGCCCAGATGAAGCTTGCGTGCGGTCCAAGGTCCACTCCGAGGTCCATGCCGTTACTCCGCCGCCGCCAGTTGCGATGCCTGCGCGCGTTCAACTTCGGCAAGCTGCAGCGCCTTCACCCGCCGCCGCATGATTTCATTGCGCATGGCTTTGAGGTGCATGGCGATGAACATCAGCGTAAAACCCACCGCCATCACCAGCAGCGGCACCAGCAGCGCCGTGTCGATCGTCGGACCGCCCACGCGGATCACGCTAGCCGGCTGATGCAGCGTATTTCCGAAGTTCACCGAGAACTTGATGATCGGCAGCATGACGATGCCCACGAGGGCCAGGATCGCCGTGAGCTTCGATGCCAGCGCTTCATCCTCGATCGAGGAGCGCAGGGCCATCAGGCCGAGATAAAGAAAAAACAGGATCAGCACCGACGTCAGCCGGGCGTCCCACACCCAATAGGTGCCCCACGTCGGCCGTCCCCACAGCGACCCCGTCACCAGGGCGAGGAACGTGAACGCCGCGCCGAGCGGCACCGCCGCCTTGGCCGACACGTCCGCCAGCGGATGCCGGAACACCAGAAGTCCAAACGACGACATGGCGATGATCGCGTACACCGCCATCGACAGCCACGCGCACGGCACATGGATGAACATGATCCGCGCCGTCTCGCCCTGGAGATAGTCGGGCGGGGCAACGAAAAAGCTCAAGTAGAGCCCATAGCCGATCACCACAGCTGCGGCGCCGGCGACCCACGGCAACACGGAAGCCGAAAGCTCCATGAAGCGGGTCGGATTGGCCAGTCGCTGGGTCAGGGTCTGCGTCATTGAAAACGATCTAAGCGGTTGCGCACTGAAGCGCAAATGAACAACGGGCAACCCGGCAGACGTGGCAAGCAAATAGCCCTGCTGCGTTGCAGTAAGGTGAACTCCCTGAGCCCACGCCCGACTGCCCGCTCCCTGTTGCCCACTGCCCTTCTTATTGCATCTGCAGCCGCAGCGCAGCCGCCGCGGCGAGGGGGCAAAGCACCACCGAGGCCAGCGACAGGGCGATGAGGATCAGGAAGGCACTCGCCGTACCCGAAGCCCCGAGCAGCCCATTGATGGCCGCCATGCCGAAAATCAGCGTCGGCACATAGAGCGGCAGCACCAGCAGCGCAATCAGCAGGCCCCCCCGGTAGGCCCGCAAGGTCAGCGCCGCGCCCACCGCGCCGATGAACGAGATCGCCGGCGTCCCGGCCAACATCGTCCCGAACAAAAGCGGGTAGGCGCTGAGTTCGAGATTAAGGAGCAGGCCCAGCACCGGAGCCATCAGCGCCAGCGGAATACCGGTCGAGATCCAGTGCGCCAGCGCCTTCGCCCCGACCACAAGTTCCATCGGCAACCGCCCGGTAGCGAGCACATCCAGCGTGCCGTCCTCGTAGTCGGACGAGAACACCCGCCCGAGCGACAGCAATGCTGCCAGCAGCAGCGCGATCCACAGCACGCCCGGCGCAATCCTCGACAGCAGATTGAGGTCAGCCCCGAGACCTAAAGGCAGCAGCGTGACCACTAGCATGTAGAACCCGAGCGCCGTGCCGAGCGCACCGCCCTGGCGCACCGCCAGCCGAAGGTCGCGGCTGAGAAGGGCAATGAACGCACTCATGCGGACACCTGCGCCCGTCCGAGCTGCATCGACTGCACGCTCGCCAATTCCATCGGCAAGTGCGTCGCGATCACCGCCATCCCGCCCGCTTTGAGGTGCGCGTCTATGGCATCGGTCAGCACCTTCACCGAGGCAACGTCCAGCGACACCGTCGGCTCATCCAAGAGCCAGATCGGCCGCTTTGCGACGGCGAGGCGCGCAAGGCCGAGACGCCGCTTCTGGCCGGCGGAAAGATACCCCGCCGGAATTTCCGCCAGCGCATCGAGCGCGAACTGCTCCAGCGCATCCTCCACCCGATCCGCCGTGGTCTGCTTCCCATCGACGGGCCCCGCCAGATACGTCGCCCAGAAGGCGAGGTTCTCCTTCACCGTCAGGTGCGTCTTTATCCCGTCGAGATGTCCGACGAAATGACACACCTCGGCGACTTCGCCGGATTCGCTGCTGCCTTCGAAGGCACCGCTCTCTCCGCGCAGTTTCACCGTTCCCTCACTTGGGCGTAAATAACCGGCCAAGGCGCGCAGAAGTGTCGATTTTCCCGAGCCATTCGGCCCAGTCAGCAGCAGCGCCGTCCCGCTTTCCAGCACGAACGAGACGCCATTCGCAATTCTGCGAGCGCCCCGCTCCAAGGTTAGATTTTCAGCAACGAGCTGCACGGCTCTTGATCATCCGTGTGTCAGAATGCGCTAGCGAAGAGGTGGGAAAATCCCGCAAGATGGGCAATGGATGCGCGCTGGACTGGCGGGTCGGACGCAATAAGCCATCGGTTCCCCGTGGACAAGGCTTCCGAGCTGCCGACCTTACCAGCTTAAACGCGCGCCGTCCCCCGCCGTACTATCGGCAGGGTTGACGATCGGGGAGTAACGGCTATCGCAGGCCGTCGACTGCGAAACGAAGGAGACGAATTTGAAAGACGCGCAGCTGGTGTCGCTGGACAGCTTCAAGTGTCGCAAGACGCTGTCCGCGGGAGGTAAGACCTACACCTATTATTCGCTGCCGGAGGCCGAGAAGAACGGCCTCGAGGGCATTTCGCAGCTTCCATATTCCATGAAGGTCCTCCTGGAGAATCTGCTCCGCCACGAGGACGGCCGCACGGTCACCAAGACCGACATCGAAGGCGTCGCCGCCTGGCTCGTCGATAAGGGCAAGGCCGGCAGGGAGATCGGCTTCCGCCCCGCCCGCGTCCTCATGCAGGACTTCACCGGCGTGCCCGCGGTCGTCGACCTCGCCGCCATGCGCGACGGCATGAAGGCCCTCGGCGGCGACCCAAAGAAGATCAACCCGCTCGTCCCCGTCGACCTCGTCATCGACCACTCGGTCATCGTCGACGATTTCGGCTCTCCCCAGGCCTTCGCCCACAACGTCGAGCTCGAGTATCAGCGCAACGCCGAGCGCTATAACTTCCTCAAGTGGGGCCAGGGCGCCTTCGACAATTTCCGCGTCGTCCCGCCCGGCACCGGCATCTGCCACCAGGTGAATCTGGAATTCCTCGCCCAGACCGTCTGGACCCGCACCTACGCCGACGGCACCGTCCTCGCCTACCCTGACACGCTCGTCGGCACCGACAGCCACACCACCATGGTCAACGGCCTCGCCGTGCTTGGCTGGGGCGTCGGCGGCATCGAGGCCGAGGCCGCCATGCTCGGGCAGGCACAGTCGATGCTGCTGCCCGAGGTCATCGGCTTCAAGCTCACCGGCAAGCTCAATGAGGGCGTCACCGCCACCGACCTCGTGCTCACCGTCACGCAGATGCTGCGCAAGAAGGGCGTCGTCGGCAAATTCGTCGAGTTCTACGGCCCCGGCCTCGACTCCATGTCGCTCGCCGACCGCGCCACCATCGCCAACATGGCACCAGAATACGGCGCCACCTGCGGCTTCTTCCCGGTCGACGACGAGACTCTCAACTACCTGAAGATCTCCGGCCGCGAATCCTCGCGCATCGACCTCGTCGAGGAATACGCCAAGGCGCAGGGCATGTTCCGCGTCTCGGGCTCGGCCGATCCGGTCTTCACCGACACGCTGGAGCTCGATCTCGCAACCGTCGTGCCGTCGATGGCCGGCCCCAAGCGTCCCGAGGGCCGCATTGCCCTGACGGACATTTCCTCCGGCTTCGCCAGCGCACTCGAGTCCGAATACAAAAAGCCAGGCGAACTCGCAAAGCGCGTGCCCGTCAAAGACCGTGCCTTCGACATCGGCCATGGCGACGTCGTCATAGCCGCCATTACATCCTGCACCAACACCTCGAACCCCAGCGTACTCATCGCCGCCGGCCTCTTGGCCAAGAAAGCGGCCGAGAAGGGCCTCACCTCCAAGCCGTGGGTGAAGACCTCGCTCGCGCCTGGATCGCAGGTCGTCTCCGCCTATCTGGATAAGGCAGGACTGCAGCCATACCTCGACAAGATCGGATTCAACCTCGTCGGTTTCGGCTGCACCACGTGCATCGGTAACTCCGGTCCGCTGGCACCAGAAATCTCCGCCGCCATCAACGAGAACGGCGTCGTCGCCGCGGCCGTCCTCTCCGGAAACCGCAACTTCGAAGGCCGCGTCAGCCCCGACGTGCAGGCGAACTATCTGGCCTCGCCCCCGCTCGTCGTCGCTTACGCACTCGCCGGCTCGGTGCAGAAGGATCTCACCAAAGAACCGCTCGGCATCGGCAGCGATGGCCAGCCGGTCTATCTCAAGGACGTCTGGCCCACCTCCCACGAGATCCAGAAGTTCATCGTCGAGAACGTCACGCGCGAGTTGTTCCTCGACCGCTACGCCGACGTATTCAATGGCGACGCCAACTGGCGCGCCATCGACACCAGCGCAGGCCTCACCTACGCGTGGGATGACGAATCCACTTACGTGCGCAATCCGCCGTACTTCGAGCAGATCGAAAAGACGCCCACGCCCATCACCGACATCAAGGGTGCGCGTATTCTCGGTCTCTTTGGCGACAAGATCACCACCGACCACATCTCGCCCGCGGGCTCGATCAAGACCGCTTCACCCGCCGGCAAATATCTCACCGACCACAACGTCGCCGTCGCCGACTTCAACCAGTATGGCACCCGCCGCGGCAATCATGAGGTCATGATGCGCGGCACGTTCGCCAACATCCGCATCAAGAACTTCATGGTGCGCGACGATGCCGGCAACGTGAAGGAAGGCGGCTGGACGGTGCACTATCCATCCGGCGAGCAGATGTCGATCTACGACGCCGCCATGCGCTACAAGGCCGACGAGGTCCCGCTCGTGGTCTTCGCTGGCGTGGAGTACGGCAACGGCTCCTCGCGCGACTGGGCGGCAAAGGGCACCAACCTGCTCGGCGTTCGCGCGGTGGTCGCGCAATCCTTCGAGCGCATCCACCGCTCCAACCTCGTCGGCATGGGCATCGTGCCCTTTGTCTTCGAGGAAGGGACCAGCTGGCAGACGCTCGGCTTGAAGGGCGATGAGGTCGTCAACATTCCGGGCCTCATCACCATCCAGCCGCGCCAGAAGATGGAGGCCGAGATCATCTCGGCCGATGGCTCGGTGAAGAAGGTGCCGATCCTCTGCCGCATCGATACCCTCGACGAGCTCGAGTACTTCAGGAACGGCGGCATCCTGCACTACGTGCTGCGCAACCTCGCCGCCGCGTGAGCCCTACCTTCTCCCTCCCCCTTGCGGGGGAGGGCCCGGGAGGGGGGTGACGAATGCTCCCGCGCCCCCCTAGGCCGCGAAGCGGCAAGGCGCCGTCGCTTCGATCGCCCGAGCACCTACCAGCAAGGGCGTGAATCGGCAGCGCCAAGTTCACACCAATCCACACGCCGCGGACCTTTTTCGTCGCAGAGCGACAAGGCGCCAAGGTCGCCCGCGCCCAGTGGCGCGGGTTTCAGCGTGTTCGACGGGTGCTGTCGAACAAGCTTCTCCCCACTTGTGTCACCCAAAAATCTCGTGAGAACACAGCTTTGTGAGTTCTGTTGTATCGTTGCACCCGGCGCCTAGTCTTATAGAGCAAACCCTTTCGGTGTATTTTGCCACCATGCGGCTAGCTCCAACCATCACCTTGACCTGTCTCGCGGCCTGCGCCCTGTTCATGCCGGCCCCTGCGTCGCTGGCCCAGGATGTCCCGCCCGGCATTAACCCGTCGTTCCCGCCCTACAAGAACGTCCTCGAGCTGTTCACCAGCCAGGGCTGCGACACCTGCCCGCCCGCCGATCACGTGCTTGCCGGCTTCGCCGATCGCCCGAACGTCATCGCCATCACGCTGCCCGTCGACATCTGGGACTATCTCGGCTGGAAGGACACGCTCGCCTCCGACAAGAACTCCGAGCGCCAGCGCGCCTACGCCAAAGCCCGCGGCGATGGCGCCATCTACACGCCCCAGGTCGTCGTCAACGGCATGATCGGCGTGAACGGCTCCAACGCCGACGCCATCGAGGACGCGCTCAAGATCACCGACGAGGCGCTGCGCGGCGCCCGCATCCCCATACGCTTCTGGTATGAGCGCAACACCATCAAGATCGAAACCGGCGACGCCCCCGCCGGCTACCACTACAAGGACGCCACCATTTGGTTCGCCGTCGTGCAGAAGCGCGCCGAGGTGCCGATCGAGCGCGGCGATAACAAGGGCAAGACCCTCACCTACACCAACATCGTCCGCGAGATGCTGCCCGTCGGATCATGGAACGGCAAGGCGATGAGCCTGCAATTGGCCCGCACCGCCATCATGCGCCCCGAGACCGAGGCCGCTGTCGTACTCCTTCAGGAAGGCAAAGCCGGCCCCATCATCGGCGCCGCCTGGACCGGCCTCTGGTAGCCCGTCTCAACGCCATTCCGACGCACCTCTCCGGCGACACCCTGTCATCCTCGGCTTCATGCCGAGGATCCATCGCTCCACAAACTCGAACGCTCACTGCAACAGGATGGGTGGGTCCTCGGGACAAGCCCGAGGATGACGGGCTGGGAAGTCCCGCCGTCGCCGGGACGCTATAGCAGCCGCGCAGCGGCAAGGCGCCAAGGGCGCCCGGCGCTAGCGCCGGGCATCAACTCGCGAGACGCCCGCCGCATACAAAGCTTCCTGCAGCTTGTGTCGCCCCCTAAAGCAAACCTAGCTCGCCAGCCCACGCTTCTTCAGCATGCCCTTGATCTCCGGCGGGCGTCCGCGGAACGCGACATACGCCTCCAGCGGATCGCGCTGATTGCCGCCAGAATAGATGAACTTGCGCAGCTTCTTCGCCGTCGCCTTGTCGAAGTGATCGCCCGCCTCCTCGAACGCGGCGAACGCGTCGGCGTCCATCACCTCTGACCACAGGTAGCTGTAATAGCCCGCCGCATATCCGCCCATGATGTGCAGGAAGTGCGGGATCCGGTGCCGCATCACGATCTCACTCGGCATGCCCAGCCGCTTCAGCGTCTCGCTCTCGAACTTGCCGACATCCACGTCTCCCTCGTCCTCGCGCGCATGCAGCTCCATGTCGACGAACGCCGACGCTAGATACTCGATGGTCGAGAAACCCTGGTTGAAGTTGCGCGCCTTCTTGATCCGCTTCAAAAGCTTCGGCGGCATCGGCTTGCCGGTTTCGTGGTGAAGAGCGAACTTCTCCAGCGTCGCCGGCACCATCAGCCAGTGCTCGTAAAGCTGCGACGGCAGTTCGACGAAATCACGCGTCACCGCCGTGCCCGAGATCGACGGATACGTCACGTCGGACAACAGCCCGTGCAGCCCGTGCCCGAACTCGTGGAACAGCGTGCGCGCATCGTCCAGCGATAGCAGGCTCGGCGTCGCCTCATCGCCCTTCGCGAAGTTCATCACGTTGACGATGATCGGCGCCACCTCGCCCGCCACCTTCGACTGCGAGCGGAACGCGCTCATCCACGCGCCGGAACGCTTCGACGGCCGCGCGTAGTAGTCGCCGAGGAACACGCCGACATGATCGCCACGCTTGTTCGTCACTTCCCAGACGCGCACATCCTCGTGGTAGCGCGGCGCATCCTTCATCTCCTTGAACTTCAGTCCGAACAGCTTGCCCGCGGTCTCGAACGCCGCCGCGATCACGTTGTCGAGCTTGAAGTACGGCCGCGTCGAAGCCTCGTCGACGTCATAGAGCGCCTTGCGCTCCTTCTCCGCGAAGTAGCGCCAGTCCCACGGCGCGATGGCGAAATTGCTGCCCTCTGACCGCGCCCGCGCCTGCAGCGCGTCGCGCTCCTCACCGGCACGCTTCACCGCCGGATCCCATACCGCTGTCAGCAGATCGCGCACGCTGCCGGGCGTCTTCGCCATCGTCTCTTCCAGCGAGTAGTCGGCGTAAGTCTTGAACCCGAGCAGATTGGCGAACTCGGTGCGCAGCGCCACGATCTCCGCGGTAATGGCGCGGTTGTCCGTCTCCTTGCCCATCTCGCCGCGGCGGATCCAGGCGTTGAACGCCTGCTCGCGCAGGTCGCGACGCGACGAGAACTGCAGGAACGGCTCGACCGAGGAGCGCGACAGCGTGATCACGTACTTGCCGGCAAGGCCCGCGTCGGCAGCCGCACGCGCCGCTGCATCGCGCAGCGCCGTGGATAGGCCTTCCAGATCGCTCTCTTCCAGCACCATGCGCCAGGACTGCTCGTCCTTCAGCACGTTCTGTGAGAATTGCGTGGCGAGCGTCGCCAGCCGCTGATTGATCTCGCCCACGCGAGCCTTTTGCTTGGCCCCAAGCTTCGCGCCTGCGCGCACCAGCCACTTGTAGCGCAGCTCCAGCACGCGCCGCTGCTCGTCGTCGAGGCCCAGCGTATCGCGCCGCTCATAGAGATCCTCGACGCGCTTGAATATCTTGGAGTTCAGCATGATCGCCGTCTCGTGCGCGGCGAGCTTCGGCGCCATCTCACGCTCGATCGCCTGCAACGCATCGTTCGTATCGGCACCGGTGAGGTTGTAGAAAACCGAGGCGACCTTATCGAGCAGCCGTCCGCTCTTCTCCAGCGCCACGATCGTGTTGGCGAAGGTCGGTTTCGCCTCCTGATTGGCGATGCGCGCGATGTCGGCCTTATGCTCCTTCAACGCCTCCGCGAACGCGCCTTTGTAATGATGCGGCTCGATCTTCGCGAATGGTGGAATACCGAATGCAGCACTCCAACGCGTCAGCAGCGGATTGCTCGGCTTCTTGCGTGCCGGCAGCTTCGCGCGCGCCTTCGCCACCCGCGCTGCGACTTTCTTCTGCGCCGCCGACTTCACTTTCGATTTTTCCGACTTCTTCGCCACGTCATCCGCTCCATGCCGCGCGCCCGGCCTCGAGCGCTTTGCATGCAAGGTAGACATCGGCGCGCGAACGTCCAGATGCGCGTGGCGACAAACCACGCTCACACCGCGCAAAAATCGGGGCGAGCAAAAAAATTGGGCCGGCTGGGGGACCGGCCCATTTGGGGGAGATGAAGTACTACGGGAAAGCTACCAGAAACCCGGCCCTGAAGCTGCCCGGGGGCTGGGGGGCTGAGAATCCAAGCGGCTTCACTCGGACCGGGTCTCTAGGCAACTGTTGATACATTCGCTTCCCTTTGGGGCGGATCGTTGTCGAGGTCGGGGAGCGAATTTGACTATGTCGGGGTGATTCCGTGCCCCTCACCTGCGCGCTTTGCGCACAGCCACACATCGCCGATCGGCATATTTCCTGGCAGTCTGGTGCTTGAAATCGTCGGCAACCGGCGCAATCATGACGATATAGCGACAGGGAGGAGCCATTGAGCGAATCCGACCCGATAGTTTTTGCGCCGCCCCAGGCAGGCGGCTCTCGCAGCACATCCGCCGCATCCGGCCCGCTACCCGAATCACAACGTCACACGGCATTCACCCGGCAGGAACTCACCGCCATCCTCGCCGTCTACGGTCGCAAGGTCGCCGCTGGCGAATGGCGCGACTACGCCATCGACTTGGGCCGCGATAAAGCGGTCTTCTCGGTCTTCCGGCGATCCAGCGAAATCCCGCTCTACCGCATCGAGAAGAACCCCAAGCTTGCGCGCAAGCAGGGCGCCTACAGCGTCGTCGCGCCCGCTGGCCTCATACTCAAACGCGGTCATGATCTTCTGCGCGTGTTGAGCGTCCTCGACCGCCCCCGCCTCGTCTCCGCCTGATCCCCTCTCCCCGCTTGCGGGGAGAGGGCCAGGGTGAGGGGCAGCCACTCATTGCACCCCGAGACTGTCATCGCCCCCGCAAATTTGTGCCGAGCCTCCGCCCTTGTCTCGGGTGTGGGCGTGGCTGCGACGGCGCTATTCTTCGCCGCGAAGCGGCAATGCGCCAAGGGCGCCCGGCGCAAGCGCCGGATAGCAGATCGCGGAACGCCTGCCGCAAACAAAGCCTCTCTCAGTTCGCGGCACCCAAAAAGCGCCGCATAGCGGCAAGGGCCCAAGGGGCCCCGCGCCTAATGGCGCGGACGTCAGCTAGCGCGACATCTGCCGCACACACAGCTTCTTTCAGCCCGCGTCACCCAAACAAAAAGGCCCCGAAGCGTAAGCTTCGAGGCCTTCAAGAGCGTCTTCGTCCAGAACTACTCGCGCTGACCGAACAGGTTGAGCAGCATCATGAACATGTTGATGAAGTCGAGGTAGAGGCTGAGAGCGCCCATGATCGCGCTCTTCGCCGCCAGCTCTGCATTACCGGCCACCTGGAAGTAGGTGTCCTTGATGCGCTGCGTGTCGTAGGCGGTGAGGCCGGCGAACACGAGCACGCCGATCACCGAGATCGCGAACTGCAGGCCGCTCGAGCCGAGGAAGATGTTCACGATCGAGGCAAGGATGACGCCGATCAGACCCATGAACAGGAATGAGCCCCAACCGGAGATGTCACGCTTGGTCGTGTAACCCCACAGGCTGAGCGCACCGAACGTCGCCGCGGTGATGAAGAAGATCTGCGTGATCGACTGGCCGGTGAAGACCAGGAAGATCGACGACAGCGAGATGCCCATCACGGCAGCGAACGCCCAGAAGGTCATCTGCGCCGCACTGGTGCTCATCTTCTCGATCCGGAAGGACAGGAAGAACACGAAGCCGAGCGGGGCGAGCATCACGACCCACTTCAGCGGAGAATTGTACAGCGCCTCGCCGAACGGCGTGATCTGACCGCCAGAAACGGCAAACGAGTACGTCAGATAGGCGGCAATGCCCGTAAGGGCCACGCCGGCGGCCATATAGTTGTAGACGCCAAGCATGTAGGAGCGCAGGCCCTGGTCTACCGTAGCCGACGTGCGGCCCGGATAGGCTGGAGTTGCGTACCTGTTGTCGAGCTGAGACATATTTCTATCCCTAAGATCCCTTGGTTCGGCCAAACGTAGCCAAATCGCGTAACGAAATATGATCTGCGACTGCGAACCTTTCAAGGCTTACGAAAATGTAAGAATCGACAGCCAGCACACGCGCCATCGGACACATTTGTCGCTTTTTCAATAGCTTACTCTGATCGAAGGTACGGCACCGCCGGAGCCCGCAGAATCGCCCACGTACCCGCACCCCCGAAAAGGAAGACCAGGCCCACCGACACGGCGAGCGCCAAAGCCACCGCGCTGACTGAGAACACGAACGGAACGTGCATCAGCTGCGTCACCACGATCGACGCCGCGAGGGCCCCGAGACCCACCGCAAACAGCGCCGTCACCGCCGCCAGGATCAGGTACTCCAGGAAGTGCGCGGTCAGGATCCGCCGCCGCGTCGCCCCGAGCGTCTTCAGGATCACCGCCTCTAAAATCCGCCGCCGCTGCGCCGTCGCCAGCGCCCCCGCTAGAACCAGCGCGCCCGCAATCAGCGTCACGCTCCCTGCCGCCCGCACTGCCGTCATCACCTTCGTGAAGACGTCATTGACCATCACCAGCACGTCCTTGACGCGAATGGCCGTCATCGACGGATAGGCCTTCGCCACCTCGCGCATCGCATCGCCCTCGGTGGATAGCGACGTGCCCGGTGGCAGCGACACTGTCACCAAGAGGTTGTGCGGCGCTCCCCGCAGCGTGTTGGGCGAGAACAGCATCACGAAGTTGATGGCGAGGCTTTCCCAGTGGACTTCGCGCAGGCTCGTGATCTTCGCCGCCACGTTGCGCCCCAGCACATTGACCGTGACCGTATCGCCAAGCTTCAGCCCCAGCTTCTTCGCCAGCTCCGCCTCGAACGACACCAGCGGCTCGCCGTCGTAGTCCTTCGGCCACCACTCACCCTCGACCACACGCGAGCCCGGCGGCACGTCATCCGAATAGGAAAGACCGCGGTCGCCATTCAGCACCCACTGCGCTTCCGGCGGCGCCTTCACCTCTTCCACCGGCACGTCATTGAGCCGCACCAGCCGTCCGCGCAGCATCGGCGCCTCGTCCAGCACCGCACCCGGGATTTGCCGCGTGATCAGCCCACGCATTGCCGCGAAATCGTCCTTCGGCACATCGAGCACGAAATAGTCGGGCGACGAGGATGGGAGCCGCTGCTGCAGCTCCCGCACTAACGAGGCATCGGCCAGCGCCACCGCTACCAGCAGCGACAACCCCGCACCCAGCGACAGCACCACCGAACGCGTCAATCCGCCGGGAGAGCCGAGATTGGCAATCGCCAAAGACAGCTCCGGATAGCGCGGCCGCGGGACGCGACGCGCCAGCCACGTCACCGCCAGGCCCAGCGCATAGAACACTGCGAACACCACCACGAGCCCGACGGCGAAAAAGACGGCAATGCGCTGCGAATCGGACGTCAGCGCCGCAAACGCGAATAGCGCCAGCGCAATACCGACCGTGCTCACGATCACCCACGGCCGCGGCAGCGCCCGTTCAGAGGAAACCTCGTCGCGAAACAGCATAGACGCGCTGACGCGCTCCACCCGCCCCAGCGGCCACAGCGTGAACAGCAGCGCCACGCCAAAGCCGTAGACCAGTGCCGTCACGATGCTGAGCGGCGTCACCGTCATTTCCGCGGCAATCGGCAACAGATCGCCAAACAGCCAATCGAGCACGAACGGCGCCAGCATGCCGAGCGCGAGCCCGATACCGACACCCACCGCGGCGACCGCCATCACCTCGGCGAGAAAAATCCCGAGCACCATGCGGCTCGTCGCGCCGATGCTCTTCATCGTCGCGATCACCTTGCGCCGCTTGTCGATGAACGTCGCCACCGCATTGGCGATGCCGACACCGCCGACCAGCAGCGACGTCAGCCCCACCAGCGTCAGAAATTGCCGCAACCGCTCCAGCGTGCGCGTCACCTGCGGAGAAGGATCGCGCCGATCCGCAATCGTGAAGCCCGAATCCGACAGCTCGCTGTCGATCCGGTTGCGCAGCGCCAGCAGCTCGTTATCGCTGGCTGCAGCGTCCCCGAGCTTGAGCGCATAGCGCCAGCGCACCAGCGTGCCCGGCTTGATCAGGCCCGTCTTTTCCAGCGTAGCTTCCGAGATCAGCACGCGCGGACCGTACGTCAGCCGGTCGGTGATACCATCAGGCTCTGACTTCAGCGCGCCGGCAACCTTCACCCGCGCATCGCCCAGGCCCATCTCGTCGCCGACCTTGAGCTTCAGCCGCTCCAGCAGCGCCGGATCGACCACCGCGCCCTCGGCCAGCGCATCCTTCAGCTCAATCCCGTCCGCGATCTCTACCTTGCCGACTAGCGGATAAGCGTCATCGACGGCCTTCAATTCAGCCAGCGCCTGATCGCTGGCATCAGGACGCCGCGCCATCGTGCGCATCGTGCCCGTCTCGCTGACGAGCCCGAACGTGTCGATGATCGCCCGCTCTTCTTCGTCGGCTTTGACGTGCGTTCGCGCCAGCGTCGCATCGCCACCGAGAATCGCCTCGCCCTGACGCTCGAAGCCGCCACGCAATGCATCGGACACCGCGCCGACGCTCGTGATCACCATCACGCCCAGCGCGACGCAGGCAATGAAAATGCGAAAGCCGGAAAATCCGGCTCGCAGCTCGCGCGCGGCAATGGAAAGGATCAGCGGCAGCGTGACTTGCCCCGCGTTCGGCGATGAATTGAGTGTATCTGCTGCCGTCACGTGAGGGCGGCCTCCGTGTCGGTGTCGACGCGCCCATCCGACATGCGGATGGTGCGCTCGCACGCCGACGCCAGACGCTCATCGTGCGTCACCAGAATGAGCGTCGCGCCGCGCCGTCGCTGCAAGCCGAACAACAGGTCGATCACCTGCCCGCCCGTCAGCCGGTCGAGATTGCCCGTCGGCTCGTCCGCCAGAATGAGCTTCGGCCGCCGGCTCAGCGCCCGCGCAATGGCAACACGTTGCTGCTCGCCGCCGGAAAGCTGCGCCGGAAAATGCTCCATGCGATGGCTGAGGCCGACTTCCTGCAACAATTCGCGCGCCGTCACCGTCGCGTCGGCTGCACCCGCAAACTCCAGCGGCAGCGCCACATTCTCCAGCGCCGTCATCGTCGGCACGAGATAGAACGACTGAAAAACGATGCCCAGCGAGGCCCCGCGCATCAGCGCCAGCTCATCCTCGGACATATTGGAAAGGTCGTGCCCGGCCACCTTCACCTGGCCGCTGGTCGCCCGTTCGAGCCCCGCCATCACCATCAGCAGCGATGTTTTTCCCGATCCGGACGGCCCGACGATGGCAAGCGACTGCCCCTCGCGCGCCTTGAGATCGACATCCCGCAGAATGCTCACCGGCCCCGCTCTGCTGGGCAGCGTGAGGCGTACATTCTTCAAATCGACAATCGGCTCGGTCACGATTCCTCTTTGCGGTATGCCGGGAGGGAAGGCTTGTCTGAACTTGACGGCGCCTTTACGTCATTGGGGAACGTTGGGGCCATCCTTGATCTGTCGGGGAGAAGCATGAAGCCGATGTCTGCAGGAAGCAACGCTTTGGCCTCGTCTCAGGTGGTATCTAAGACGGCGCTCGTCAACATTTTGACGGCGCTGGTCGTTTTTCTCAGCGCCGCAGCTGGCATCCAGATTGCGAGCGCCGCCGCAGATTCGGCCAAACCCGTCCGCATTGTCGCATTCGGCGACAGCCTCACCTCGGGCTACGGTCTGCGTCAGAGCCAGGCCTTTCCCGTGCAGCTGCAAAAGGAATTGCGCGCACGCGGCCACAACGTCGTCGTCTCCAACGCCGGTGTCGCCGGTGACACCACGGCAGCCGGTCTTGCGCGCTTCGACTGGTCCATCGGCGACGACGTCGACGCTGTCATCCTCGAGCTCGGCGCCAACGACGCGTTGCGCGGCATCGACCCCAAGGTCACGCGCGAAAACCTGCGGAAGATCCTGGACCTGCTCAATAAGCGCGGCATCCCTGTGCTGCTCACCGGCATGCGCTCGCCCGCCAACTGGGGCGACACCTACTCCGACGATTTCGACGCCATCTTTCCCGATCTCGCCAAGGAGCACGCTCTGGTGTTCTATCCCTTCTTTCTCGAAGGCGTGGTGCTGAACGCCAAGCTGAACCAGAAAGACGGCATGCATCCGAACTCCAAGGGCGTCGCCGAGATCGTCCGCCAGATCACGCCGTCGGTGGAAGAGCTGATCGCCCGCGTCGAGGCACGCCGCACCACACCCAAGAGCTGATTGAGAAAGGTCGAGCTATGCCGCGCCTGTTCACGGGCATCGAAATCCCCGCTGAGCAGCGCGAGGAAATCGCGCGGCTCAAGATCCCGCTCCCCGGCGGTGGCCGCTGGACCGAACCCACCGACCTGCATCTGACGCTGCGCTTCGTTGGCGATATCGAGCGCCCGCAGGCAACCGAATTTGCCGATCGCCTGGAATCGATCGATCTCGACGCCTTCGAGTTGCGCCTGTCCGGCATCGGCGTCTTTGGCGGCAACGAGCCGCGCTCGATCTGGGCCGGCGTGGAGGAGTCAGCGCCGCTTGAAGCACTGGCCCGCGCCTGCGACCGCGCCGCCCGATCGGCAGGGCTTCCGCCCGATGGCCGTCAATACAAGCCGCACGTCACGCTCGCACGCCTGAAATATGCCAGCGCCGACGACGTGGCGCACGTGCTCCAGCGCCTCGGCGCCTTCCGCACCAAGCCCTTCATTGTCTCGCGCTTCGTGCTGTTCTCGGCCAAACCGAAAACCGGCGGCGGACCCTACGCGATCGAGGAAGCCTTCAACCTCCGGGGCGGCGAATACGCCCACGACCTCGATCTAGACTACGGCTGGTAACAACTCACGCGGGCAGGACCTCGCCGTCATCCTCGGCTTCATGCCGAGGATCCACCGCGCACTAGCTCCGACGGTCACGCCTGGAGGATAGCTGGGTCCTCGGGACAAGCCCGAAGATGACGTCGTCGAGCGACTGGCCGCGAAGCGGCAAGGGCCCAAGGGGCCCCGCGCCAAGTGGCGCGGGTTTCCGCTTGCGCGACGTCAGCCGCAGAACAAGCTTCTATCGGCTCGTGTCAGCCTCAGCTAAAGACCAAACTAATTCTTCAATTCGGTCTCTGCCCGCGCGCGCATCTCTTGCTGGCGGCTCATGTAGAGCGAAGCGAAGTCGAACGGATCGAGCAGCAGCGGCGGGAAACCGCCTTCACGCGTCAGGTCCGCTACGATCCGGCGCACGAACGGGAACAGGATCGTCGGGCAGTTGACCAGGAGGAACGGCTCGAGCGCCTGCTCGGGAATGTTCTCGATCCGGAACAGGCCCGAATAGACCAGCTCGAGCTGATAGATCTCGCCGTTCTTGTTGACCGCCTGCGCGTTGAAATCGATCGTGCTCTCGTACAGCGACGGGCCCATGCCCTTGGCGCCCACGTTGATTGAGAGCTGCAGGTTCGGCTGATCGCCCGGATCCTTGATGATCCTCTCGATGTTCGGGTTCTCGAACGAGAGATCCTTGATGTACTGCGCGACGACCTTCACCTGAACCGGCGGCGGGGCAGACTTAGCGGCCTCGTCTGGTTTGCCATTGCCGTTGCCATTATTGGAGCTGGCCATCGAAGAATTCCATCATCATGAGTGTTGCAACCGAGGCGGGCTAGCTAACACGCAGGCAACGCTGCGACAATCGTGCTGTGGGGCTCCCCGCACGGCCTTCCGCGATAGGCCGGCTAACGCGGGCGGTCATCGTCATCGAGACGCTCGTACGTGCCCTCGATGATGATTGGCTCTTTGGCTCCCGAAGCGTCTCGATCTGCTTGCGGGCCGGTCGGCCGGCCCCTGCCGTCCCGCCGGGCGTCGGTGAAGCCGGGAATGACTGCCCCGAGAATAAGCCGGCGCAGCGGCGGCACCAGCAGCGCAAGGCCCAGCGCGTCGGAGATGAAGCCGGGCAGGATCAGCAGGCTGCCGGCGAGAATAACGACGTAGCCATCGACCATCGAGGCGAAGGCAAACCCGCCCCGGCTCATGCTGTCGAACATTCGCCCGACCATCGAAACGCCCTGGTTACGTATGATGAGCATGCCGCCGACTGCTGCCAAAACAAGCAGCCCCAGCGTTGCCCAGAAGCCGATCGCCTGGCCGACTTCGATCAGCACGGCAATTTCCAGCAGTGGGAACCCCAGCAAAAGCAGCAGTGTAAAGGCGCGCACCGGCGACAACATTTTCGACTGTTCACCTCGCACTAGCGGGTTGTTGAGCATGCCACCCGTCAGCTTGCCATCGGCCTGCAATCGGGTTGGCATTGCAGCATTTGTGCCTTACCTTGGAGTAAGACCACTCTAAACCCCTTGATGGCGGATCGGATGAGGCCCATCGCCCCCTTGGGCCGGGATTAAGACACGATCATATATTGCTGTCGTATCCAGTCACGCTGTTGATTGCCAGGAAGGCAGCCGTCCATGGAGAAGATCGATCTCTTCACCCTTATCTCGCTCATTGTCGCGGTCATCGTGATTCTGAAGCTGAGAAGCGTCCTTGGACGCCGCACGGGTGACGAGGAAGCCCGCGTCGAGCGCTATCGCACCGAGCGGGCACGTCAGGAGGCCGCCGCCTCCGGCGACAACGTCGTCGCCATGCCCCGTCGTGAGCGCGATGCCCTGGCTCCCGCACCGGCCGGCGAAGTCACCGAAGTCGACGCCGAGGAGCGCATCAAGAACTATGCGGGTGCCGAACCGGCCGCCCGCGCCGGCCTCGTCGATATCGCTCGCCAGGATCCGGCATTCGACCCCGACAGCTTCATCCGCGGCGCCAAGCAGGCCTACGAGATGATCGTCACCGCATTTGCCGAAGGCAATCGCAAGCTGCTGCGCGACCTCCTCAGCCGCGACGTCTACGACGGTTTCAACCGCGCCATCACCGAGCGCGAGGCTCGCGGCGAGCAGGTCGACCAGAGCTTCGTCGGCATCGAGAAGGCCGACATCGTGGAATCGGAGCTGAAGAGCGGCATCGCCTCGGTCACTGTGCGCTTCGTCAGCGAGCTCATCTCCGCGACGCGCGACAAGGCTGGCGCGATCATCGGCGGCGACCCGCAGCGCATTAAGGAGGTCACCGACATCTGGACCTTCAGCCGCGATATCTCGTCAGCCAAGACACGCGCCGATCCGAATTGGCGTCTGATCGCCACGCAGTCGCCCGCCTGAGGTAGATTTGCACGCGGGGGCGTGCGAACGGAAAGGCTCTGGGTCGCGAGCACAGCGGCCGTTGGGTTCGAACTGGGGGAACGCGAGCGACCATGGCAGGCTATCGCGCCCTGGCTGCTATGTGTTGGTGGGTGGCCGCAGCCGCGGTCGCCCATGCTCAGTCATCCGCCCCACCCGCCTTTGCTCCCAGTTCCACGCCAGCAGCCATGAGCAACGACACCGCCCCGCGTCCCCCTGCCCCCGAGGCCCCCAAGAGCAACCAGCCAAAGCTGGAACCGGTGAGCTTTTCCGATCTCCCCAGCTGGGATACCGATGATCATCTCGCCGCTCTGAAGACCTTCCTGAAGTCTTGCGATGCAGTCGCCCGCATGGCCGGCAAATCTGTATCGGGTAAGGCGCTATCGCAGTGCCACGTCCCCGTCGGCGAGCTGGCCTCCACATGCCGGGCCGCGCAGGACCTAAAATCGCTCACCAAGGCGAAGGCCAAGGCCTTCTTTGAAACGCACTTCACCCCGCATCGCGTGGTGCAGACCAAATCCGCCGGACTGCTGACCGGCTATTACGAACCCGTGCTGGAAGGCTCACGCACGCGCCAGGGCAAATTCCAGACGCCGGTCTACAAGCGCCCCACCGATCTCACCAATGTCGTCGACGAAGCCGACCGCGCTTCCAAGCAGACGGGCTTCACTCACCTGCGCAAGACATCGACCGGCGAAACCTCGCCTTATCCCACGCGCGCCGAAATCGAGCAGGGCGCGCTTGCGGGCAAGGGCCTGGAGCTCCTCTACCTCGAAGACCCCGTCGAAGTTTTCTTCATGCACATTCAGGGCTCGGGCCGGATCCATCTCACCGACGGATCCAGTGTGCGCATCAATTACGATGGCAAGAACGGCTATCCCTACACCTCGATCGGCCGCTACCTGATCGACAACAACATCCTCCCCGCCCACAAGATGTCCATGCAGGCGCTCGGCAAATGGCTGCGCGAGGACAAGGCGCGCGGCCAGCAGATCATGTGGCAGAACAAGTCGTTCATCTTCTTCCGCGAGATCGGCGACACTGATGGCCCAGTGGGAGCCATGTCGGTCCCTCTGACGCCCGGCCGCAGTCTTGCCGTCGACACCGGATTCCACACGCTCGGCACACCCATTTATCTCAGCGTCCCCGCCCTCTCGCACGCCACGAAGGGCAAGGGCTTTAATCGTTTGATGGTGGCTCAGGACGTAGGCTCGGCGATCAAGGGCCCCGAGCGGGGCGACATCTACTTCGGCTCCGGCGCCTCGGCTGGAAAGATCGCAGGCACGACAAGGCATCAAGGCAACTTCTTCGTGCTGCTTCCCACGGTGACCCAGGCGGCCGGATCCGGCATCAGGTTCGGCGAGCACCTGAAATGGCACACGACCGTGAAGGCCGCCCAGTGAAGCACCCGGGTAAGAAAGCCGGGGCGCGTATTTCAAAGGAAGAACGCGAGCTCTGGGAGCACACTGCCCGCTCCATCGAGCCGATCAAGAGCAAGAAGGGCAGAGTTCACGCCGCGCTCGAAGATCTCGAGACCCCACCGACGCCGCCAACACGCGAGCCGGCCAGAAGTGCCGAGCCATCGAGGATACTGAAGCCCTCACCGCCCACATCGACGCCTTTGGTGCGCATCACCAAGGCGCCGCCCCCGCCATCCCCGCTCAATCTCGAACGCAAGAAGACGCGCAAGGTCAGCTCCGGCAAGATCGAGATCGAAGGCCGCATCGACCTTCACGGCATGCGCCAAAGCGAGGCACACGCTGCCCTGATGCGCTTTCTGAGCCGCGCCTACGCCAGCGGAAAGCGCTGGGTACTTGTCATTACCGGCAAGGGCGCACCCCAGCGCACCGCATATGACGAACGCTCAGATCGCGAAGGCGAGGAGCGCGGGGTCCTTCGCCGCAACGTGCCCCGCTGGCTGGCCGAGCCCGACGTTGCGCCGATAATCATCGGCTTCACTGCAGCCGCCATCCGCCACGGCGGCGAAGGCGCCCTTTACGTGCACCTGCGCAAGCGCCCCGGCGCTCCCGGCGACGACTGACCAACGCCACCGACTCCGCGGTTCGCAATCAGCCCGAGCAGGTTGCCGCGAGCTTGTCGAGGGCGGCGCTGATACCGCCCAGCGAGTACGTATCCGTCGTCGCCGTACCGCGCGCCGAGGTGGCCTTCACGAAGGCATTCGAGCCCTTCTTCAAAGCCTCGATCAGCTTCAGCTCCTCATTCGGATCCTGCACGAACCCGCGCTCGCCCTTAACGAACAGCTTGAAGGTATCGGTACCGACCGTGACCGACATGTCCGCGTCCGGCTTGACCGGATAGCCCACCTTCACGCTCGGCTCAGCCTTCACGCCCTCCTTCGGCCACGCCGAAATATAGAAGAAGATCGGGCCGCGATTGGCGCCCAGTGGCTCTACTGCCAACGGCTGCGCAGCGATGAAGCACACCGATTTCGGCGTCGCCGCATCCGCGTAGAGGCTCCATGAGCCCTGCTTCTCGACGAGTTCGACGGTCTGCGCCGAAGCGGCCGTCGCCAATGCGAAGGTCAGAATAGCTGACGCCATTGTCGTGCGCATAAGGCTCCCCTCCCCAGCTGAGCGCGATTTGAGGTGAGCATATGCACCCGTGACCCGAGTGTCACCCTTCGGGGCCCACCTTACCCCCGGTTTCGCGAGAGCGTGATCCATCGGCGGACGCTTTTGCCACCGGACCTCCCTCGCCCACTGGCCGATCCGGAAACCGCGCCATGGTGCGTACCCGGTCGTACATGACGATGGCCCCGGCCATGGCGACGTTGATGCAGAATTTCGTTGGGATGCGCACCACATGCTCGCACCGCGCCAGCAGCTCGTCCGACAGCGAACCCTGTTCCGGCCCCAGCACGTACGCGGCGCGCAACGGATGCCGGAAACTTGGAAGATCGACTGCATTTTCAACGAGTTCGATCCCGACGAGCTTGCACCCGTTGGGCAGCGCCATGTCGTCCAGGCTCGCCCAGTTGTAATGCGGCACGTGCAGCTGGCTCTTCGACGTATCGGCGAAGGCTTCCAGCGCCCGATAAGTTGCGCCCACTGTAAATGTGAAGCTGGCACCGAACCCGTGCGCCGAGCGCATCAGGTTGCCGAGGTTCAGCGATTTCGACATGCGCTCAGCGCCGATCGCGAAGTAACCGCGCGGCGTAGGCGGCCAGGTGCTCTGTTGTCTGTCGGTCATTTGGGCTCTCGTGCCCGGCGGCCGCTTGCGGCGCGATCCAGGGCGTGGTGGAAGGGCGTAGTCGATGGCGTTCCGGGTGAAATTACCCTGTTGGCGGGAGGTTTTACATGAAAGCAGCACTTTGCAAGAGCCTCGAGGGTCCCAGCGCGCTGGTCATCGACGATCTGGCCGTGTCGCAGCCTGGCCCCGGCGAGGTTCTGATCGACGTTAAGGCCGCCGCACTCAACTATTTCGACACCCTCATCACGCGCGGAAAGTACCAGTCAAAGCCCGACCTGCCGTTCTCCCCCTCTGCCGAGATTGCCGGCACCGTTGCCGCGCTGGGCCCGGGTGTCACTGGCCTGAAGGTTGACGAGCGCGTTGCCGCCTACATCGGCTGGGGCGGCGCCCGCGAGAAAGTCATCGCCAAGGCCGAAGCCGTCATCCCCATTCCGGACAGCGTCAACGACGTCGTCGCTGCCGGCGTCTCGGTCACCTACGGCACGGCCATTCACGGCCTCAAGGATCGCGCCCGCTTGCAGCCGGGCGAGAGTATCGCCGTGATGGGTGCCGCCGGCGGCGCTGGCCTTGCGGCGGTTGAGATCGCCAAGCTGATGGGCGCACGCGTCATCGCCGTCGCGTCCTCTCCTGAGAAGCTCGCCGTCACCAAGGCCCACGGCGCCGACGACGCGATTGATTACAGCGGCACCGACCTCAAGGATGCATTGCGCGCCCTCACTGGTGGCAAAGGCGTCGACGTCGTCTACGATTGCGTTGGCGGCGCCTCATCGGAGCAAGCTTTGCGAGCAACCGCATGGCAAGGCCGCTTCCTCGTCGTCGGTTTCGCATCCGGCGACATTCCCAAGATCCCGCTCAATCTGTTGCTGCTGAAGGGCTGCGATGCGCTGGGCGTTTTCTGGGGCGAAGCCGTGAAGCGCGATCCAGCTGGCCACCGCGCCAACATGGTGCAGGTGCTCGATTGGGTCGCGAAAGGCCAGCTCAATCCGCGCATCCACGGCACCTTTGCGCTGGATGACATTCGCGATGCGCTCGCCGTCATCGAGAAGCGCGAAGCCGTCGGCAAAGTCGTCCTGACGATTTAGCCGCGCAAAGACACGCGCATTCAGACTTTATTTGCCATGTTGGGCCGATGCTACGTCCGTTGAGTTTAGTTGCGGAGCGTCAGCGTCGAGATGCGTCAGTCGCGTGCCATGATGATTGCCCTCGGCGCGCTGGCCGCATCTGCTGCCGCGTACGAGCCCGCTTTCGCCGAGGGCTTCTTCTCCCGTCTGTTCGGTTGGGGCAATTCCCGCCCTGTCGAGCGCATGCCCGCGCCGACGTATAACTTCGGCTACGGCGGACAGCGCTTCGACTACGGCAACGGTTATTCCGAGGATGGCTGGCCGCGCGACAACACGCGCTACCGGTCGCTGTGCGTGCGCACATGCGACGGCTTCTATTTCCCCATCGGCGACAATGTCGGCCGCGAGCGTCTCTACCAGGATGCGCGCACCTGCCAGGCACGCTGCAATGGTGAAGCCCAGCTCTACTATTATCCAAACAACGGCGGCAGCATCGAAACCATGGTCGACATGGCTGGCCGCCCATACGCGCAGACATCGACGGCCTTCCTCTATCGCAAGCGCCTGGTCGAGGGCTGCACGTGCAAACCGGCGCCATGGTCGGCGGAAACCGCCGCGCGGCATCAGGGCTACAAGGATGATGATCGCGCGCTCTCTGAGATGCGCAATTCAGAGCAGCGCTACGCCGGCCAGCCCGCTAGCGACATCGGCGGTTATCTGATGCGCGAGAACGACGGCCCGCAGCAGACCCCCTGGGACGGCGGCCTCCGCCGCTACTAGAAATCAGCCGGCAGCCCCTCACCCGGAAGAATACCGCTAAGGCGAACGCGCCGCGAAACGGCAAGGCGCCAAAGGCGCCCGCGCCTTAGGAGCGGCTATCCACGCGCGCTGCGCTCACCGCATAACAAGCTTCTCGACACTCGTGTCAGTCTAGAAAAAACCTCTATCCAGCGTCGGCGACCATAAATTTCTTCCAGATCGCATTCTCCCCCAGCGAGACAACGAACTCTGCGTGCGCCCTTTCAAGGTCCACCGAGAGTCGAGGCAGCAGCGGGCTCGGCCGCTGTTGCGCATTGCCACGCTGCAAGGTCGTGATCTCGCCACCCTGCGCATTCGACGATCCCATCGATAGCTCGACGAACGCCGCCTGCCGTGCGCCCAGCAGCTCGATATAGACTTCGGCCAGCAGCAGCGAGTCGACGAGCGCGCCGTGCTTGGTGCGCTTGGTATTGTCGATGCCGTAGCGTTTGCACAAGGCATCGAGATTGTTCGGACCCGCGGGGTGGCGCCGCTTCGCTAGCTGCAGGGTACACGTGACGCGGTCCATCGCGATCTGCCCGAGCGACAAGCGCCCCAGCTCGAAATTCAAAAAGCCGATGTCGAACGCCGCATTGTGGATGACGAGCCCATCCTCGGCGATGAACTCCAGGAACGAGTGCGCCACCTGCGCAAACTTCGGCTTGTCACGCAGGAACTCCGTCGAGATCCCGTGCACGTTCTCGGCCTCTTTCGGCACGTCGCGCTCGGGATTGATGAAGCAGTGATACTCGCGGCCCGAAGGAATCCGGTTGATCAGCTCGATGCAGCCAATCTCGATCAGCCGGTCTCCCTTGTTCGGGTCGAGACCAGTCGTTTCCGTATCAAGGATGATTTCGCGCATTCTATTTTGACGCCGCGATTCGGCCCATCCGGTCAAGCCCACTCGCGGGCAAAAGCCTCGCCTGACCACGTCTCCAGCTCGGCGAGGATCTTATCGAGGTGCGCCTCGCTAGCCGCCGTCCCGCTGCCGGTGTCGACGACGAAATCCGCACGCGCGCGTTTCTCGGCATCCGGCATCTGCCGCGCCAGCAGCCCATCGAGCTTCGCTTTCGTCATACCGACGCGATTGAGCAGCCGCTCACGCTGGATCTCAGCCGGGGCGGAAAGCACGATCACCACGTCGACCAGCTTGTTCGCGTTGGTCTCAAAGAGCAGCGGAATCTCCAGAACCGCGATAGATGTGCCGCGCCGCGCTTCGGCGCGCAGGAAAGACCGCTCCGACTCCCGCACCATCGGGTGCACGATAGCCTCTAGCTCACGCAGCCGTTCGGGATGCGCAATAATCGCCGCACTCAACCGCGTCCGGTCGACACCTGCCTGCGTGGTCGTTCCCGGAAAAGCCCGCTCGATCCGTTCCACCGCTTTTCCACTGGCATAGAGGCGGTGCACCTCCGCATCGGCATCGAACACGGGCACGCCCCGCAAACGCAAAAAAGCTGCGGCTGTGGACTTCCCCATGCCAATCGAGCCAGTGAGCCCCACGATCAGCATTTTTTCCCCTCGACGTCGGCGATGAGAATTGCGCGCAGTTCGTCAGTCACCTGTGGGCGCACGCCGAACCATTTCTCGAACCCAGGCACAGCCTGATAGAGCAGCATCCCCAACCCATCCACGGTGCGCAAGCCCTCCCCGCGCGCTTCGACAAGCAGCTCCGTTTCAAGTGGCACATAGACAATGTCGGCGACGACGCAAGCCGGATTGAAGCCGGCAAAAACCATTCCCAGGGAACCGGCGCCCTTGAGACCCGCCGCGGTCGTGTTGACCAGCACGCAGGCCTCGCGCGATGCCTCGCTGCGCGCGTCCCAGTCGAACACCTTCACCCGCGGACCGAACGTTTGGGCGAGCACCTCCGCCCGCTGCCGCGTCCTGTTGAAAATGCGCACCTCGTCCACGCCGGCTTCGAGTAACCCGTGCACGATGGCCCGCGCCGCGCCGCCCGCGCCCAGCACGCACGCCGGCCCATCATGCGCTTTCCAGGCCGGAGCCGCATGGTCGAGGTTGGTCATGAAGCCGTATGTGTCGGTGTTGGCAGCGTGCAGCTTTCCACCTTCCAGCCACAAGGTATTCGCCGCTTGCACCGCGCGTGCCGAGGCCTCGCGCTCGTCCGCGATGGCGTAGGCCAACTCCTTGTGCGGCACCGTCACGTTGCAGCCAACGAAGCCGCGCCTGTCCAGCGAGCGCAAAAAGTCTGCGACCTCGTCCGGCCGCACCGCCTCTTTGATATAGCTGCCATCGATGCCGTACTTCATCAGCCAGTAGCCGTGAATGAGCGGTGATCGCGAATGCTCGATAGGCCAACCGATGACGCAGGCACGTTTCATGTCGACAAGATCCCACGCCAGCGCAGTTCGGTCAGCACCGGAAGCAGCGGCATGCCGAGAATCGTGAAATAGTCGCCATCAATCGCTTCAAAGAGCTGGATGCCGAGCCCTTCCAGCTCATAGGCGCCCACCGTCTGCGTGACGCGGTCGGCCGCTCGGTTCAGGTAGTCATCGAGGAAACCGTCAGAGAAATCGCGCATCGTCAGCTTCGCTGTACCAACGTGCGTAAAGCTCACCTTGCCGTCCTCGGCGAACACCACCGCGGAGTGCAACTCGTGCGTCCGCCCGCGCAACCGCTGCAACGCCTCACGCGCTGCTTCGATACTCGGTGCCTTGCTCAGCAATTCACCGTCGAGCGCCAGCACTTGGTCCGCGCCGATAACGACGCACCCAGCGCGCTTGCCGCTCACATCTTCCGCCTTCGCGATCGCCAGCTTCTCGGCGATCTTTTCCGGCGCAATGTGCTTGTCCTCGGCGAACAACTGCGCGCGAATCGCCGGCTCATCGACATCCGCCGCCTGCACCGTGAACGGCACGCCCGCTGCGGCCAGCATTTCCCGCCGCGCCCGGCTCCCCGACGCCAGAACAATCGCCCGCACACTCGTGCTCATTTGCACTCCTTAGCTTCTCTCCCTCCCCCCTTTGACGGGGGAGGGTTGGGGATGACGCGCTAAAACCAGGGCGCCCGCCACGAGATCGTGCACCCCACCCCTCAACCATCGCTGACGGTCTTTGCTTCTTCCTTCGCCGCATCGCGATCATGCAGCAGCTTCAGGATCTGCGCTGCCGACTCCTCCACCGAACGCCGCGTCACGTCGATCACCGGCCAGCCGTTCTGCGCGCACACCTTGCGTGAGTAGGCAATCTCCGCGTTGATGCGATCCCGATCGACGTAATCGCCAAGGTTGCGGTCGGCCAGCAGCATCGCCCGGTGCCGGCGCACCTCAGCGATGCGATCCGGGCTTGCAATCAGGCATACGACGAAAGCGCCATGCGGCTTCGTCAGCTTTTCGGGCAGCGGAATGGACGGCACCAACGGCACATTCGCCGTCTTGTATCCGCGCTGGGCGAGATAGATACAGGTCGGCGTCTTCGATGTGCGCGAGATCCCGAGCACAATGATATCGGCATCGTTGAGATCGTTGGGCAGATGCCCGTCATCATGCGCCATCGTGAAGTTCAGAGCATCGATGCGCCGGAAATAATCGGCATCGAGCACGTGCTGGCCGGCAACCGTGGGCGTCCGCGGCGCTCCCAAATAGCTTTCCAGCACCTGCATGATCGGCTGCAGAACGGCAAGGCAGGGAATCTTC
The DNA here is from genome assembly GCF_965243865.1 of Hyphomicrobium sp. 1Nfss2.1. Classification (GTDB taxonomy): domain Bacteria; phylum Pseudomonadota; class Alphaproteobacteria; order Rhizobiales; family Hyphomicrobiaceae; genus Hyphomicrobium_A. Next base: position 2,419,910 of record NZ_OZ251603.1, read on the forward strand.
AGTTCGCTGCAGCGCTTCTCCAGCTCCTCAGACAGCTCGTGATTGGTGATCGTATAGAGCACGATCCCCGGCGCCTGCTCGATCTCTTGCAGAACACGTTTCATCTGCCGCGCCGTTCTGACGAGCGGATGCACGTGCTCGATCGGACGCACCAGCGCGTACTGCACCGATGCCGCCTTTGCGATTGTGGTGAGCGTCTCGCCCGTCGAGTCCGACACGAGATGCAGGTGAAAGAAACTCGGCAAATCGCTTGCCATGACCCTCGCCATATCAGCGGGATGGAATGTTGATAACCGCCCTAGTTATCCCGAGAGGCACTGCAACTCGCCCGCTTGATGCCAGAGCCCCGTCTTCTCGTCCACGACACTCCCCACATTCCCCAAATCTGGGACTGTCCAACAGGGAGTTCGTCTCTCCATGAGGATTGGAGTGTTCTTGGCCCCTCGTCCAGCACCTCTCAACACGTCCACCGTACCAGTTGCAGCGTCCCACCCTACCCTAGGGCGTTGATGGGACAGTCCATAAATCGCTCTAGTGGCTCCGGACCTCCCCGGACCACCAGATCAGCTGCCGCTCGTCTACCCCTGTGCGCGACCTCAGGATTAGGCTAGGACAACCAGCTAATCCTCAGAACCCCCCGGGGTAAGAGTAGTAAAAATAAAAGTCTAAGATTCTAGATTGGTTTAAGTACAGATGGGCGCACCCGCACAGGCTTCGGCCAAATCCTTCCCGAAGCGCAAGCTGCTGGAGGTCCTTTTCGGCGAAGCCTGCTGGCCACCGCCGATCTGGCTCATGCGCCAAGCTGGGCGCTACCTGCCGGAGTACCGCCAGGTGCGCGCCTCCGTCGGCGGCTTCCTCGAGCTCTGCTACACGCCCGCCCTCGCAGCCGAAGTCACGCTGCAGCCGATCCGCCGCTACGCCTTCGATGCGGCGATCCTGTTCTCCGACATCCTCGTCGTCCCCGATGCACTGGGCCAGGGCGTCCGCTTCGTCGAGGGTGAGGGCCCGCGTCTCGATCCGATTACCGACGCTGCCGGCCTCACCTGCCTGAACCCCAGCGCGACGGGTGAGAAATTCTCCCGCGTCTACGAAACCGTGCAGCGCTTGCGCCAGGATTTGCCGCCCGAAGTCGCGCTGATCGGCTTTTGCGGCGCCCCGTGGACCGTCGCCACCTACATGGTCGGCGGCCAGGGCTCATCCGACCAGGCTGCGGCCCGCACCCTCGCCTACCGTGACCGCGCAACCTTCGCACAGTTGATCGACATCGTGATCGAGACCTCGATCGAATATCTCGACGGCCAGGTGCGCGCTGGTGCCGACTGCCTGCAGATCTTCGACAGCTGGGCCGGCAACCTCCCGGATGGGGAATTCGATGATTGGGTGGTGGCGCCGACCCGTAGAATCGCCGCAGAGCTGAGACGTCGCCACCCGCAGGTGCCGATCATCGGCTTTCCGCGCGGGGCAGGCAGCAACGCAGAACGCTACGCGCACGAAACGCGCGTCGAGGGACTTGGATGCGACACGGCCATGCCGTTGCGACAGATGCAGGAGCTTGCGCAGAGAGCGGGCGTTGCCGTGCAGGGCAACCTCGATCCGCTGCTGCTCGCCGCCGGCGGCCCGATGCTCGATGCGCGCGTCGACGCAACGCTAACAGCGCTCCGCGGGGCTCCGTTCATCTTCAACCTCGGACACGGCATCATTCCGCAAACCCCGCCCGAGCACGTTTCCCAGCTGGTCGAGCGCGTTCGCGCTTCCAAGCCGGACGCCTGAGCCATGGCCGATCTGCCGCCGGACGGTGCCTCACCCGCGAAGCGCGCCGCGATCGCGCTGGCAATCACGGTCGGCTTGCTCGTTGCGGCGTGGCTCGTCCTGGGAGATGGCGCCTACCTGTGGGTGAAGGCCGCGCACATCATCGCCGTCATCGCCTGGATGGCTGGCATGTTGTATCTGCCGCGGCTGTTCATCTACCACTGCGACGCGCCGAAGGGCTCTGCCCAATCCGAGACCTTCAAGGTCATGGAGCACCGGCTCCTCAACGTCATCATCAACCCGGCGATGGTCCTCACCTGGGTGCTGGGGCTATGGCTCGCTTGGCAGGGCGCCTTCTTCACCGATGGCTGGCTGCACGCCAAGCTTGCACTCGTCCTCGCCATGTCGGGCGTGCACGGATTTTTTTCGGCATCCGTGCGCCGCTTCGCTGCCGACGCCAACACCACTTCGCAGCGCGCCTGGCGCATGTGGAACGAGGTGCCGACTGTCCTTATGATCGTTATCGTGCTTCTCGTGGTCGTGAAGCCGTTCTGACTTAAATCTTGACCGAATAGCTTTTCTCTGGCTTTTCCATCTGCTATAAGGCTTGCTAATTCCACATCGACTCGGGGCCGCTCAGGCCTATGAGTTGGTCGCCAAGGCCCCACCTCAAGGGGTAAGGCCGACCGCCTCGTGGCTTCGCCACGACTGACGAAACCCCCCACCTTCCGGCCACGGCCTCTTTCACATCCCGCCTCATCCGCCGTGGCCCTCCGGAGCATTCCATGAAGGAAATGAAGCTCGAAGACCTCAAGCTCAAGACTCCAGCGGAGCTGCTGAGCTTCGCGGAAGAGCACGGCGTCGAGAACGGCTCAACCATGCGCAAGCAGGAGTTGATGTTCGCGACCCTGAAGCAGCTTGCCGCCAAAGAGGTTGAAATCGTCGGCACGGGTGTCGTCGAGGTGCTGCAGGACGGCTTCGGCTTCCTGCGCTCGCCCGACGCCAACTACCTGCCCGGCCCTGACGACATCTATGTCTCGCCCTCGCAGATCCGGCGTTTCGCCCTGCGCTCGGGTGACACCGTCGAAGGCGTGATCCGCTCGCCCAAGGAAGGAGAGCGTTACTTCGCGCTCCTCAAGGTCTCGAAGATCAACTTCGAGGACCCCGAGGCGACCAAGCACAAGATCAACTTCGACAACCTGACGCCCCTCTATCCGACCGAGTGGCTGAAGCTCGAGACCGAGGATCCGACCGTCAAGGATCTGTCGCCGCGCGTGATCGACATCGTCGCCCCGCTCGGCAAGGGCCAGCGCGCTCTGATCGTCGCCCCGCCGCGCACCGGCAAGACGGTGCTGCTGCAGAACATCGCCCACTCCATCACCACTAATCACCCCGAGTGCTACCTCATCGTGCTGCTCATCGACGAGCGCCCGGAAGAGGTCACCGACATGCAGCGCTCGGTGAAGGGCGAGGTCATCTCCTCCACCTTCGACGAGCCGCCGTCGCGCCACGTGCAGGTCTCGGAAATGGTCATCGAGAAGGCCAAGCGCCTCGTCGAGCACAAGCGCGACGTGGTCATCCTGCTCGATTCCATCACGCGTCTGGGTCGTGCCTACAACACCGTTGTGCCGTCCTCCGGCAAGGTGCTGACCGGCGGTGTCGACTCCAACGCCCTGCAGCGCCCCAAGCGCTTCTTCGGTGCGGCCCGTAACATCGAAGAAGGCGGCTCGCTGACCATCATCGCGACGGCCCTCATCGACACCGGTTCGCGCATGGACGAGGTCATCTTCGAAGAGTTCAAGGGCACCGGTAACTCGGAAATCATTCTCGACCGCAAGGTCTCCGACAAGCGCGTCTTTCCGGCGATCGACGTGTCCCGGTCCGGCACCCGCAAGGAGGACCTGCTCGTTCCGAAGGACCAGCTCAAGAAGGTCTACGTCCTGCGCCGCATCCTCAACCCGATGGGCACACAGGACGGCATCGAGTTCCTCATCGACAAGCTGCGCTCGACCAAAACCAACGGCGAGTTCTTCCAGTCGATGAACACCTGATCGCGCACCGTTGCGCTTCACATGAAACAGCAAAGGGCCGCTTCACCGCGGCCCTTTTTTATTGTCTGCAGTGCTTTGAAGCCGCCGCACGCATCCGCTTAACCCGCTTTCGACACCCGCACCCGCCCCTTCACACCGGCGACACGGGCGCGTGGAGGTGACGTGGAGGCAGCCCACCTACGCTTCCTCCCCACCTCCGTCATCCCGGCGAAGGCCGGGACCCAGACACCTTTCCCCACGTGCTACATCGGCGGTAGATCTGCCGGCATATCGAGGATCGTCCCGTCGCTGCGATCGAAGAGATCAATCCATTCCGGATTGGCGCTCTCGATCAGCCGCAGCTTCCATAGCCGGTTCCACTTCTTCAGCCGCTTCTCGCGCACGATGGCCGCGTCCATACTCTCGTGCATCTCGTAGTAGACGAGATGATGCACGTGGTGCTTTGCGGTGAATCCTTCGCGCAAATCCTGAACATGCTCGCTCATGCGGCCTTCAAGGTTGCTTGTCACGCCGATGTAGAGCGTTCCATTGCGCGCGCTGGCGAGAATGTAGACGCAGGGACGCTTGTCCAAACGCAGCCCCAAGGGTGCAGGATCGAATGGGCCAGCCTGCAACAACCGTAGCGAATTTTGAAGCGCGACTAGGTTCCCGCCTGCGCCTGCGCGGGAATGACGGGTGTTGTGTGTCTGCGCCCATCCGATACGTCAGGGCGTGCGATCTCCCCCTCTCAAGTCATTCCCGGGGCGGCGGGAATCCAGACACCTCTCCCCACGAGGCGCGTGGGGAGAGGTGTCTGGGCCGCCAGAGGCGCCCGGCGCCAGCGGCGGGCACCAGCTTGCGCGTCACCCGCCGCACACCAAGCTTCCGTCCATTCGTATTGGAGCAAAAAACCTACTCTGCCGCGTCGACGATGCGGCGCGCTTCCTGCGCGGGCGTCTCGGCCGGTTGCGCCTTCGGCTTGTAGCGCTCCGGCTCACCCTGCCCCGGCTTGTAGTAAAGCGGCAGCAGCACCTGCTCGATGTAACCCTTGGGATAATGCGGCAGTTCGTCGACGCCGAGGTCCTTCGCCGTGATCGGCCGGGAAGGATGCTCGTTGAATGTCCCGAACACTCTGTCCCACACCGTGAGCAGCAGGCCGAAGTTGCAATCGCCTTCTGTGCCCCAGTTCACGTGATGCAGGTGGTGGACACGCCCGATCGAGAGATGCTTCTGCAGCGGTCCAAGCCGCGCATCGACGTTCGAGTGCTGCACGATCAGCGTCACCGTGATGAGGAAGCCCAGCACCACGGCCACAGGCGCCGGCATGCCGATGATCACCAGCGGCATGTTGCCGACCATCATATCGATCGCCTGATGCAGCGGATGGCGCAGCACGCCGTTGAAGCCGTAAAGCCGCCCGACGCCGTGATGCACGGCATGCAGCCGCCACATCGGAGACCACTTGTGGCTCAGATAGTGCATCACCATGAACGCGAAGTCGGCGAACACGAACGCCATGATGACCTGCGCCCACATCGGCCACTGCGTCGGCCACAGGCCCTGGAACGGGAACAGCCAGCAGATCACCGGGATCAGCAGCACGCCGACGGTCGCCTGATACTCGTAGACGACGAGATGCAGGAAGTTGGCGGTATTGTCGCCGTGCGACTCGTGATCGTTCCAGTCGTCGAAGAAGGGCGCGATCTTCTCCGCGCCGAACGCCGTCGCATAGGCGATGACCAGCAGCGGCAGAATCAGCAGATAGGCCCAGGTGTGGCCCTGCGCGACGACAAGCTCGGCAACAACCCAATAGGCAGCGGCCGTCAGGCCGAACATCATGAAGGGTGCGTAGCCATAGCGCACGATCGTGCGTAGTGCCGACATCAGCAAGTCTCCGAAAGGGGCGTCACGAGTTCCAGCTAACTCCGACATCCGACTACCGGCTGAGATGCGCTCGCATTGGCGATGGCCAATGGGCAGACTCAGGCCGGCTCTATGATGTCACCTCACGCGTATTGAGCTTGTTTACAGACTTCGTTGTTCTTTTAGCGTTCGAGCGAGTTCGTCGGGCGCCGTCAGCGGCGGTGAGCACTGGGGCCCAAGACACACATAAGCTGTCGCAACTCTGTTAACAGCATTCTTACCGGCAAGGCCCGGTAACGTCGCACCACTCGCCGTGTCATGCAGAGCGTATGTTAGAGCCCCGGGCAAAGAAATACTTCTGATGACCTTGATCAGATCGGCACCACCTTCAAACTGATCTCCGGCAACTACGACCTGCTGCGGTGCTAGATAATCGAACGCACTAGCAAGCAGTCCGGTATGTGCGACAATATTGCGCCCCACCTCCGCCGCGAACGCCGACACCAGTGCCGACGCGCGCTCCGCGAATCGCTCATCCCCGCTTATAGTTGTTAAAGCAACGAGATTGGCAAGCATGATGGCATTGGCATTTGGTGTCGCATCGTCGCTTCCCGGCCTGAGGCGCACGATGACATCGTCGGTATCGTCGGCCGAGGTCGCGTAGCCGCCACCGTCTGCCACCCAATAGTGCTTGTTGAGCACATCTACCCATGCGGCCGCTTGATCGAAGTAGTGCTTCGAAGCCGTTGCCTCGAACAATCTGAGCGCACCCCAGATCATGTTCGCGTAATCGCTCGCCGTGGCTGGCGCCTTGGCGCGCCCGCCGCGATAGCTGTGATAGAGCCGGCCGTCGCGGCCCATGCGCGTCACCACGAAGTCGAACGCGCGCTGGGCCATCTCCAGCCACGACGGCTCGCCGAACACCACCGACGCCCGCGCCAGCGCCGCGATCATCAACCCGTTCCAGTCGGCCAGCACCTTGTCGTCCCAGCCCGGACGCACGCGCTTGTCGCGCTCCACCAGCAGCCTCGCCCGTAATGTCGCGAGCCGCGCCTCCTCCTCCGCGCTGCGCAGCGGCACCTGCTGCAGTCGATTGAGGATGTTGTGTCCCTCGAAGTTGCCATCCTTGGTGACGTCGTAGGCCTGCGCGAAGTGTCGCCCGTCCTCTTCTCCGAGCACGCGCACGATCTCGCCCAGTGACCAGACATAGAACTTGCCTTCCTCGCCTTCGGAATCGGCATCGAGCGAAGCTGCGAACCCGCCACCCTCGGCGATCATCTCGCGTTGCAGCCACGCGACGGTTTCTGCGACGCGCACCCGGTAGAGTTCCGAATGCGTCTCGCGATCGACCTCCGTCATCAGGTCGATCAGCAAAGCATTGTCGTAGAGCATCTTCTCGAAGTGCGGCACCAGCCAGAATGCATCGACCGAGTAACGCGCGAAGCCTCCACCCAGATGATCGTAGATCCCGCCCTGGCAGATATGATCGAGCGTGCGTGTCACCGCCTCGCGCGCCGGCGCATGGTCGTAGCGAATACCGCCGCGCCACAACAGCCAGAAGAAGCTCCACTGCGGAAACTTCGGTGCGCCCTGCAGGCCGCCGAAAACCGGATCGACCGCGGGCACCAGGCGCACGGCGAGATCCTTCAAAAGCCGGTCATCGATGGTCGCCGCCGCAGCACCTTCGCGCGGCTCTCTCTTCAGCGCTGCCGTCAATTCGCGCGCGTTCTCCGCCACCTTTTCAGGCTCGTCGCGGAACACCGCCGCGACACGCTTCAGCACGTCGACAAACGCAGGCCGGCCGTAACGCGTATCCTTCGGAAAGTAGGTGCCACCCCAAACGGGACGCGCATCAGCATCAAGGAACATCGTCAGCGGCCATCCGCCATGTTCGCCCAGCGTATGCAGTGCGCTCATGTAGATGGCGTCGATGTCGGGACGCTCCTCGCGGTCCACCTTGATGTTGACGAACAGCTCGTTCATCACCGCCGCTGTCGCCTCGTCCTCGAAGCTCTCGTGCGCCATCACGTGGCACCAGTGGCAGGCGGCGTAACCGACAGACAGCATGATCGGCTTGCCCGTCCGCTTCGCCTCGGCAAGCGCATCCGGACCCCAAGCCCACCAGTGGACGGGGTTGTCTTTATGCTGCAGGAGATATGGGCTCGTCTCTCTGCTAAGGCGGTTCTCGCTCATCACCTTCCCCTGCTGCCGGTCCAAACCGCGGCCCGCGGCTAACATGGGGCCTTAACGCCCTAACGGCTAGTTCAGTGCATGGCCGCACCAACGACAATCTTTGCCCTTTCGACCGCACCAGGACACTCCGGTGTAGCTGTCATCCGCATCAGTGGACCCTGCGCTGGGGATGTCCTCGATCGGATGTCACCACCACGTCCCGATCATCGCTACGCCGCGCTGAGACGTATCCGCGACCCTCACAGCGGAGACCTTCTCGACGAGGCATTGGTGCTGTGGCTCGCAGCCCCCCGGACCGAGACGGGCGAGGACATGGCCGAGCTCCACCTCCACGGCAGCCCGGCGGTCGTCAAAGCTGTCCTCTCGGCGCTCGGACGCTTCGAAGGTTGCCGCCTCGCCGAGCCGGGAGAGTTCGCCCGCCGCGCCTTCGAACACGGCAAGCTCGATCTCGCCCAGGTCGAAGGCCTCGCCGATCTCATCGACGCCGAGACCGACGCCCAACGCAGCCAGGCGCTGGCACAGATGCGCGGCGCGCTATCGAGCCTCTATGAAGGCTGGCGTCATGACATCCTCGAAGCCAGCGCCCTGCTGGAAGCAGCCATCGACTTCAGCGACGAGGACGACGTCGCGACCAACGTCACAGACCGCGCGCTATCGATCGTCCGCAAGCTGGAAGGCGAGATCTCCGCCCACCTCGACGACGGCCACCGAGGCGAGATCCTGCGCGACGGCTTCCGCGTCGTCCTCGCCGGTCCACCCAACGCTGGCAAATCCAGCCTCTTGAACGCACTTGCCCGGAGGGATGCTGCTATCGTCTCCGAGGAGGCCGGCACCACGCGCGACGCCATCGAGGTGCGTCTCGATCTGGAAGGTCTACCAGTCATCGTCACCGACACCGCAGGCATCCGCACCGCGTCCGGTGAGGTCGAAAAGGAAGGCATCCGCCGCGCACTGGCACACGCCAGAGAGGCCGATCTCATTCTCTGGCTGAACGATGCGACGGCGCCCGCCGCCACGCCTCCGCCTAAGGACATCGCCCCCGGGGACAAGGTTCTCGTCCCCATCGCCACTAAAATAGATATTCCCGGCGCCGCCCTGAGTGCCGACCAAGTCGCCATCTCAGCCAAGACCGGAGCCGGACTCCCGCAGCTGGTCGCCGCCATCACGGCAGCTGCACGCAACCGCATCGGCGCCTCGACGACACCGGCCATCACCCGCGAGCGCTACCGCCAGCAACTCACGCAATGCATGAGCACACTACATGCGTTCATGCAGGGCAACATGATGGAACAGGAACTTCGTGCCGAAGATCTCCGCCAGGCCGCCGGCGCATTGGGACGCATCACCGGCCGCATCGACGTGGAAGATGTTTTGGGCGAGATCTTCGGCCGCTTCTGCATCGGCAAATAGCTGACCCGACGATTCACGTGAAACACTTGATTAACCATCCGCTGGCCCAGCGACTGATTCACGTGAAACAGATCATTAACCATGAGTTGATGCAGCAACTTTGATTCACGTGAAACATTTTCTTAACCGGCCGGGCTGCTTGCGGACTCCAGCTGCCAAATCGATTCACGTGAAACACTTCGCTAACCTCTCCACGCGGGTTTGATTCCCGCCCACCTGTCAACAAAACGTTTCACGTGAAACCTTCCATCAGGCTCTTGCCCATTGCGAGCCCGTGCGCCCGCTGATTCACGTGAAACACTCTCTTAACCACGTTCCGGCCCTTTGATTCGGCGCGGCCTCTCCATTAGGTTCGCCGCTCAACACCCGGATTTTGCAGATGTCAGACGCCAAGTTCGACGTGATCGTTGTGGGCGGCGGCCACGCCGGCTGCGAAGCCGCGGCCGCAGCCGCGCGCATGGGCGCCCGCACAGCCCTCGTGACCCACGCCTTCGCTACCATCGGCGAAATGTCCTGCAATCCAGCCATCGGCGGCCTTGGCAAGGGCCACCTCGTGCGCGAGGTCGACGCCCTCGACGGTCTTATGGGCCGCGTCGCCGACGCCGCCGGCATCCAGTTCCGCCTCCTCAACCGGTCTAAGGGCCCCGCCGTCCAGGGCCCGCGCACCCAGGCCGACCGCAAGCTGTACCGAGCCGCCATGCAGTCCGCGATCCGGGCCACGCCGAACCTCGAGGTCGTCGAAGGTGGCGTCGAGGACCTGATCGTATCCAATGGCCGCGTTTGCGGCGTCGTTACGGGCGATGGCCGCGAGCTGTCCGTCGGCGCCGTAGTCTTGACTACCGGCACGTTCCTCAATGGTCTCATCCACTTGGGTGAGCAGAAAATCGCTGCAGGGCGCGCCGGTGAAGCCCCGGCCCTCAAGCTTTCAGACCGTCTCTACGCCCTCGGCCTTCAGCTCGGTCGCCTCAAGACCGGCACTCCGGCCCGCCTGTCGAAGGCCTCGATTGCCTGGGACAGCCTGGAGCAGCAGGCCGCCGACGACCCTCCAGTCCCCTTCTCGTTTCTGACCGACCGGATCACCACGCCCCAGGTCACCTGCGCCATCACCCGTACGACCGAGGCGGCGCACGCCATCATCCGCGCCAACCTCGCCCGCTCGGCCATGTATTCCGGGCAGATCTCGTCGACCGGCCCCCGCTACTGCCCCTCAATCGAGGACAAGGTCGTCCGCTTCGCCGGCCGTGAGACCCACCAGGTTTTCCTCGAGCCTGAGGGCCTCGACGACGACACCGTCTATCCCAACGGCATCTCGACCTCGCTGCCCGCCGACGTCCAGGAAGCCTTCATCCGCACCATGCCGGGGCTGGAAAACGCCGTCATCAAGCGGCCCGGCTACGCCATCGAGTATGACTATGTGGACCCGCGCGAGCTGACCCCATGCCTTCAGGTTAGCCGCTTGCCAGGCCTGTTTCTGGCAGGTCAGATCAACGGCACTACCGGCTACGAGGAAGCCGCCGCCCAGGGGCTCGCCGCCGGCATCAACGCCGCCATCCTCGCCGGCGGCCGCGAGCCGGACTTCGTCGTCTCCCGCGCCGACGGCTACCTTGGCGTCATGATCGACGACCTCGTCACCCGCGGCGTCACCGAGCCATACCGCATGTTCACCTCGCGGGCCGAGTACCGCCTGCGCCTGCGCGCCGACAACGCTGACCAACGCCTCACCCCGCTCGGCCTTAACATCGGCTGCGTCGGCCCGGAACGACGCGCGGCGTTCGATGAAAAAGAGCGAGCGCTGTCAGTGGCATCTGAGCTTATCTTAAAGCTATCTCTCACGCCGACCGAAGCTGGCCGTCACGGCCTCGACGTCAATCGCGATGGCCGCCGCCGCACTGCCTTCGAGCTTCTGGCCCTGCCCAACGTCGACATCGCCCGTCTCGCCGCCATCTGGCCGGAAATTGCTGCCCTGTCGCCCGCTGTCGCTGCCCAGGTGGCTGTCGATGCCCGCTACGCCGCCTACGTCGAGCGCCAGGATCTCGACGTCGCCGCGCTGCGCAGGGACGAGGCCCTCGCCATTCCTCCGGGCTTCGACTACACAGCCCTGCCGGGCCTTTCCACTGAGGTTCGCCAGAAGCTCGATAAGCACCGCCCGGCCACGATCGCTCACGCCGCCCGCATAGATGGGATCACGCCCGCGGCCCTTCTTCTCGTCCTCGCCCAGCTGAAATCGGCCCCCGCTCGGAAATCCGCCTGATGGGCGCAGCTCCCCCCGCAAAAATCGATTCGCCCGCTGATTTCGCTCGTGTTTTCGGCGTTTCACGTGAAACGATTGAGAAACTTGTTGCCTACGAAGCCCTGCTCCGCCAGTGGCAAAAAACGATAAATCTCGTAGCCCCGAGCACCCTGGCCGACATCTGGCATCGCCATTTCGCCGATTCCGCTCAGCTGCTCGCCTTGGCGCCGTCCGAAGCTCGGAATTGGCTCGATCTGGGTTCCGGCGCCGGCTTTCCCGGCCTCGTTCTGGGGATTCTCCTCGCAGAACAGGTAGGGGCTAAGATGACCCTGGTCGAAAGCGACACCCGCAAGGCCGCTTTTCTCCGCGAAGTCGCCCGTCGCACTGGAGCAGCTGTGGACATCCAACCCGAGCGAATCGAAAAAGTTGCGACTCAAACTAAGCTTGGCGCTGTCGACGTGATCACCGCACGCGCGTTGGCGCCCTTGCCGCGTCTGCTTGAATTAGCGGCTCCGGCCTTCTCCGCCCATACAACTGGGCTGTTTCTGAAGGGCCGCGAAGCCGAAACGGAAGTTGATGCGGCCAGGGAGCGGTGGGCGTTCGAAAGTGCGCTGCAGCCCAGCCTGACAGATGCCGGTGCTCGAATCGTCGTAGTCCGGGCGCTGCAGGCTAAGCAGGAGGGTCAACGGCGATGAGCACGACGCGTCCGGGAGAGGCCCGGACTCTGGCAATAGCCAATCAGAAGGGCGGCGTCGGCAAAACGACCACCGCCATCAATCTCGGCACCGCGCTGGCTTCCATTGGCGAGCGCGTTCTGGTTATCGACACCGATCCGCAGGGCAACGCTTCAACGGGCCTCGGGATCGACATCGAGGCCCGCCCGAAAACCAGTTTCGACGTTCTGACCGGCGGCATCGGCTTGATCGAATGTGCCCAGCCCACGGCTGTTCCCGGTCTCTACGTCGTTCCCGCCAACAACGACCTTGTTGGCATCGAAGCTGAGCTCACTGATGCGAATCGGCCGTTCCGCCTGCGTGACGCAGTTGGCGCCATGATCGCGCGTCAGCGGGCCCTGCCGGAAGATCAGCGCTTCAATTACGTGCTGATCGACTGCCCGCCTTCGCTCAATCTTCTGACGCTGAATGCCCTTTCGGCCGCCAACGCCGTTCTCGTTCCCGTCCAGTGCGAGTTCTTCGCGCTGGAAGGTATTTCGCAGCTCAAGGAATCGATCGACCAGATCAGAGCGACGCTCAATCCGTCGTTGGAAATCCAGGGCGTCGTTCTGACGATGCACGACGCGCGCACGTCGCTTTCGCGCGAAGTTGCCGAAAACGTCCGCGCCTTCTTCGGCCCCAAGGTCTACGAGACCATCATTCCGCGTAACACCCGCGTCGCCGAGGCGCCATCGCACGGAAAGCCCATTCTTCTCTACGATTTCGACTGCGCAGGCAGTCAGGCCTACATCAAACTCGCAACCGAGATCATCGAGCGCGAGCGTCGTAACCAGGCGGCCTAGAGTGCTTCCGGAAAAGTGGGAACCGGTTTTCCGATGAGAAGCACGACAAAACTTAGGCTCAAACAGAGCTAACGCCCAGAGGAACCATGAACGCACCAATGCAGAAGAGCCGCCTCGGACGCGGTCTTGCCTCGCTCATCGGGGAGCCGATGCAGCCCGGGCGCGTGCATCTTCCACCCGAGGGCGAGCAGCGCATGGTGCCGACGGTGGAAGTTCGCCCCAGCAAGCTCAATCCGCGCAAGGAGTTTCGCAACGAGGACCTGACCGAGCTCGCTGATTCGATTCGCTCCAAGGGCCTCGTCCAGCCAATCATCGTGCGCCCCGCGCCTGACGGTAACGGCTACGAGATCGTCGCCGGCGAACGCCGCTGGCGCGCAGCTCAGCTCGCTGGCATTCACACCGTTCCCGTGATCGCTCGCGACCTCGACGACCGCGAGGTGCTCGAGCTTGCCATCATCGAGAACGTGCAGCGCGCCGACCTCAATGCCATCGAGGAAGCCGCCGGCTATCGCGAGCTGGTCGAGCGATTCGACTACAGCCAGGAGCAGCTTTCCGAGATCATCGGTAAGTCGCGCAGCCACGTCGCCAACACGCTGCGCCTTTTGAAGCTGCCCGACGGCGTCCAGACCATGGTCCAGGACGGCCGCCTCACCGCCGGTCACGCCCGGGCTCTCATCGGCCGCGACGACGCCGACCAGCTGGCTCAGCGCATCATTGACCAGGCCCTCAACGTGCGTGAGGTCGAGGCCCTCGTCCAAAGCGGCGAGGTCATTCCGCCCGCGATGCCCGTGCCCCGCACCCCGCGCGAGAAAGACCCCGACACCAAAGCCTTCGAGAAGGATCTGTCGAACATTCTCGGCCTCAAGGTCGAGATCAAACGCGGCTCCGGCGAGAGCGGCAACCTCGTCATCAAGTTCGGCAACTTCGACCAGCTCGACTACATCCGCCAGCGCCTCGGCGGCTGACCGGACGGCCAGAAAGGGCCGCTCGGCTTGACGCGAGGCCCCTGTTGCTGCATCTGCCGGGCGCAGTAACCCCTTGCGCCCGTTGAGGATCGCCACATGAGCGACGTGTTGCTGCAACTCGCGGCCACCATCAAGGACCGCCGCGAGGCGGCCGCCGACAGCTCCTATACGCGTCAGCTGCTCGATGCGGGCCCTGCGCGCTGCGCCAAAAAGCTCGGCGAGGAAGCCGTCGAGACCGTCATCGCCGCGGTCGGCGAAAGTGACGAGGCACTAACGGGAGAGGCCGCCGACCTTCTCTATCACCTGCTGGTTTTGCTCGAGAGCCGCAACGTAGCGCTCGCCGACGTTCTGGCCGTCTTGGACGAACGGATGGGAACGTCCGGTTTGAAAGAAAAGGCAGAGCGGACTAAGCGTTGATATAACGAATAACAATCAGGCCCCTGCCCGCTGGCCCCGATGCCGAACCGCGAAGACCTCCAGTTCTCGCCCTACCGCGTTTTCCAGCGCGAGGAATGGGCCCGCCTGCGCGCCGACACCCCAATGACCCTGAAGGAGAGCGAGCTCGAGCAGCTCTCCGGCCTCATTGAAGAGCTTTCGGTCGACGAGGTCGAGACGATCTACCTGCCAATGTCGCGCCTTCTCAATCTCTACGTTGCCGCCGCCCAGCAGCTCCATTCCGTCACGTCGAAGTTTCTCGGCCGCACCGACGGAAAAGTGCCATTCATCATCGGCGTCGGCGGCTCGGTTGCGGTCGGCAAGAGCACCACGGCTCGTGTGCTGAAAGCCCTGCTTGCCCGCTGGCCCGATCATCCGCGCGTCGACCAGATCACCACCGACGGCTTCCTCTGGCCTAATGCAGAGCTGGAGCGCCGTCAGATCATGGACCGCAAAGGCTTCCCGGAAAGCTTCGACACCGCGCGCTTGCTAAACTTCCTAGCGAGTGTGAAGTCAGGCGTAAAACGCGTTGAAGCGCCAGTATATTCCCACTTTCACTACGACATCCTCCCTGACCAGAAAGTCGTCGTCGAGAACCCCGACATTCTCATAGTCGAGGGCCTCAACGTGCTGCAGCCAGCGCGCATGCCGCGCGATGGCCAGGCGATCCCCTTTGTGTCGGACTTCTTCGATTTCTCGATCTACCTCGACGCCGAACCCGAAGTGATCGGCGAGTGGTACGTCGCCCGCTTCATGCGCTTGCGTACCACCGCATTCCGCGACCCCGCGGCATACTTCCACCAGTACGCCAGCCTTTCGCCCGATGCCGCCGTCGCCCGCGCGCGAGATATCTGGCGCTCGATCAATCTCCGGAACCTCGAGGAGAACATCATCCCGACTCGCCAGCGCGCGCGTCTGATCCTGCGCAAGGCCGCCGACCACCACATCGAATCCGTCGCGCTGCGCAAGCTCTGAGCTCGTCTGCGAGCAGACGTCGCCGGGCAAAAAAAGGGCCGCCTTGGGGAGGCGGCCCGTCAAGTGACGTGCTCTAGCTCTAGGTCGATGTGCAGGAGATGCCGCTCAATGAGTGCGCGGCGTCAGCGGTTTTCGCGGTGAACTGACCGCAACGAGAAAGGAACCGACTGCGAGCTGGGCTCGCACGGCGTTCTCCACCGCAGGGTGACGCAGCCAGTGCTGGGCAAGCACCGCATGCTGGTCTATCGCCGTCGTCATCGCTCGAAGCCCAAAGTCAAACCAGTTGGCGAGCAGCGGCGGCTGCGTCGCTACGCGAGCGGGTTCGGCGGCGATATCGTTGTCCGGCGGCTTGGGAAGACCGGCCGGAACGTTGCTGCGGACACTCTTGAGCTGCCGTCGTGAGGCCGCCGAGCGCAGAGGCTGCCCCCGGCGCGTCTGGGAATGTCCAATGTTGTGGAATTCAGGGCGCGCATTCGCCATCAGTTTCGCCTGCTCCACGCGAAACTTGTCGCGCAGCCGGCGAATGGCGGATGGATCTTCGACGCCAAGTGAGCGGATTGCGGTCGTTGGCTTGAGTGCCGGATTGGCCGCAAGTAGAGCAGCGATGCTCTCGAGCTGCTGACTGTCGTCGAGGCCACTGCCCCTCGGACGCCCATAACGCGGCTGCATGGTCGGCATGCAATCGGTCCCCATGACCTTCAACGAAATCGATCGGGATCGAACCCGAATCGCTCAGATGTCTGTAGGGATTATGTTGGTGAGTCAGTGCGTTGCCAGGGAGAATAAATGTCTTGTAGCAGCGAGACGATGCAATCGGTGGTTATTGTGGCCCAATTGCACCCTCGCTTTGCATCGCGAACCTGACGCAACGCCACGGCAGGCGTCAGCCCGGCAGCAGGCCTTCCTGTTGCGCGATCGCGGATAGAGGACGCTCGGGGCGCGCACCAATATGGCTGATCACCTCCGCCGCCGCGAGGCTCCCGAGCCGCCCGCAGTCCGCCAGATTGAGGTTGCGCGTATATCCATAGAGGAAGCCTGCCGCGTAGAGATCGCCCGCGCCCGTCGCATCGACCACCTTGGCAACACGCACCGGGCGTACGTCGACGGTCTCGTTCGCCGTGACGATCAGCGACCCGGCCTCTGAACGCGTCAGCACGGCGATCTGGCATTCACCACGAACCTTCGCCACGGCCTCATCGAAGCTGTTCACCTCATAGAGGGCCGTGATCTCCTTTTCGTTGGCGAACAGGATGTCGGTGCCGTCCTTGATCAGCTTGCGGAAGTCGGCGCGATGCCGGTCCACACAGAACGCATCGGACAGCGACAGCGCCGTCTTGCGACCCGCCTTCGTCGCGATCTCAGCCGCGGCGTAGTACGCGGCTTTCGCCTCCGGCTTGTCGAACAGATAGCCTTCCAGATACGTGATCTTCGCCGCGCTGATCATCTCTGTATTGAGTTCATCGACGCCGAGCTCGGTGCTTGCACCGAGGAACGTATTCATCGTGCGCTCGCCATCGGGCGTGACGAGGATCAGGCAAACGGCAGTCGGCAGCCCGTTCGCCGCCGGGCTCGTATCGAACGCCACCCCTGCCGAATGGATGTCGTGCCAGAACACCTTTCCGAACTGATCGTCGGCTACCCGCCCGATGAAGGCACCACGCCCGCCGAATGAAGCAAGACCCGCAATCGTGTTGGCAGCGGAGCCGCCTGACCGTTCGATCGAAGGGCCCATCAGCCCATAGAGCCTGTCCGCCTCGCTGGCATCAATGAGACGCATGAAGCCCTTGGCCAGGTCGTGCTTCGACAGGAAACCGTCGTCGCAGCGCCCGATGATGTCGACGATCGCATTGCCAATGCCGACAACGTCGTACCGCGTCTCTTGCATGATCCCCCCGATTTCGAGATGGGCGCACTATAGGCACCCGGCCGCCCGGGACAAGTCGCCAGCCTTGCTCGTCAAAACAAGCCATTGGAGAGGTTAACCAGTCGGAGGCCCTAGGCGCGCCCTGCGCGTTGCCGCGCCAAGGAGGCCACAGCTAGCAGCAATTCCTCGGTGATAGCCTCTTCGAGCGCCGAGTTGAGCCGCGCAGCCTTCGCCGCCGCGGCTGTCCGCTTCAGCACGTGAGTGAGCCGCGGCGAACTCCACATGCGGCACTGAAGCCCCAGGGCATCCTTTTGCTTGAAGTGCACGGGCGGCCGCTGCTGACGCATGACATCCTCGAACGAGGCCCCAGCGTCGAGATCTGTGCGAATGCGATGCAGACGCTGCAGGGCCCTCTGCAACGCCGCGATGACCATCTGCGGACTTTCACCTGAGGCCACCGCGCGCGAGAATTCTTCGATCGCCCGTTTCCCGTCGCCTGACACTGCAGCATTGAGCGTCCGGTCGATGGCAAGCTCCGAGGCGTCCCCCACGATCGCCTCGATGTCAGCGGCATCGACTTCATGCTTCCCGGATGCGTAAAGGGCAAGTTTCTCGATCTCGCCACGTGACATGACACGATCGGCGCCCATGCGTGCCACCAGCAGCTCGCGCGCGTCCGACGTGATGCCGAGGCCGTGCGCCTGAAGCACCTCGCGAATGAGCCCTTCGATGTCGGCGGCTTCGTCCCCATAGCAGGCGACCGCCGCCGCCGTAGCAGACTTTTCGAACAGCGCCCGCATGGAGTCGGACGGCTTCAGATTGCCTGCCTCCACAATCAGTGTGGCCGCGAGCGTATTGCTGTCGATCAGCGGTTGCAGCGCTGCGGCGTTGATCTTTCGGCCCGCGGAAACGCGCACCACCTTCGAGCCGCCGAACATCGGGATTGTCTGCAGTTCGACCGCTAGGCGATCGGGATCGGTGTCGAGATCGCTATCGTCCAGCCGCACGATCTCGCCGGTGTCGCGCGCCGCCACCAGCGCCGCGAGCTTCTGCGCGCGCTCGGCGACGAGTCCGACGTCGGTGCCGTAGAACAGCACTGCCGGGACCTTGGGCCCCGGCGGATTCAGAAAGGCATTCGCCTGATGTGCTTTGATGGCGACCATGGTGTGTGCGCGTCCGATTGCAGGCGCGCTCTATAACATGGAAGCAAGCGACGACGAGGCGATCAGGCGGCGCCGGAGAGATAGGCTGCGAGACGGCCCTTCAACTCATCGCCAACCGTCTTGGCCGCGCGATCCTCGGCATCCTCACGCGCGCGCACGTTGGCGAACACGCTGTCGAAGCGCTGGAACGCCACGCGTCCGGTGCTCTGCCCCTGCAGCGCAACCGACTTGTCGGAGAGCCGTACCAGGCGGAACGTGGTGTTGAGGTTGTAGACGCTGCCCGACGAGTTACCGTCCTGCTGCACCAGCGTCGGTGTCAGCGACTCGCGGATGACGATTTCGAGCCGATACACCGGCTCTTGCGCAAGTCCGCCGCCGGTCGACTGGTAGATCAGCTCGTTGCGCAGCCGCTGCCCGACGCGGCCCGGGATGGGCGCGATATCGAGCTGAGCAAGCTTTTCACTGACGTTCGGGCCGCCGGTTAGGGCGCTCGAAGCGTACATTGGACGGAATCCGGAATCACCGCAGCCTGCCACGAGCATGGATGCCGCGGCACACACCAACAAAACCCGGATCGTCCCTCGGCGGCTAGCGTTCAAGCGCCGTCCCCCGTGCTCGGCCTACACGACGACATTCACAATCTTCTGCGGCACGACGATGACCTTCTTTGCTGGTCGCCCTTCGAGAGCGCGCTGCACAGCGTCCAATTGGAGCGCTGCCGCCTCGATCTCGCCGCGATCAGCCGTTCGGGCAATCGTCAATTCATCCCGCCGCTTACCATTCACCTGTACGGCAATGGTAATCGTATCGTCAACGAGCAACGCCGGATCCGCCTCCGGCCACGCCTGATTGGCCAGGAGTGTGTTGTATCCGAGCCGCGCCCAGCTTTCCTCGGCCAAATGCGGCATCATCGGGCCGATCATCTGCACCAGGAACTCGAGCGCTTCGCGCTGCGCCCAACCGAAATCTGTCCCCGATTTCCCCAGGGTGGACGAGAGAACATTTGCGAACTCGTAGACCTGGGCCACCGCCACGTTGAAGCGCAGGCTCTCGATCGAGCGGGCGACGTTATCCAGCGCCTTGTGCGTCGCGCGGCGCAAAGCTGTCGCTTCCGGCCCGAAGCTGTCGGGCTTCGGCGTTCTCGCCGGCACGGCCGCTTCGGCACCCTGGTCGATGATACGCCAGATGCGCTGCACGAACCGCCGCGCACCTTCGACGCCGACGTCCGTATAGATCACGTCACGCTCCGGCGGGCTGTCCGACAGCACGAACCAGCGGGCAACGTCGGCGCCGTAGCGGGAAACGAAATCGTCGAGATCGACCGTGTTCTTGCGCGACTTCGACATCTTCTCGATCGAGCCGATCACCGCCGGCTCGCCGGTCGCGATTTCGAACGCCTTGCGCCCGGGCCCCTCGCCCTCCAGCCGCACCTGCGTCGGCTGCAGCCAGCCGCCATGGCGCGACTTGTAGGTCTCGTGGGTAACCATGCCTTGCGTGAACAGCGCGGCGAACGGCTCGCGCACGTTCTGCGACAGCTTCAGGTTTCCGGTATCGCACATGGCGCGCGTGAAGAAGCGCGAATAGAGCAGATGCAAGATCGCGTGCTCGATGCCGCCGATGTACTGGTCGACGGGCAGCCAGTAGGCGCCAGCGTCCTTCTCGACCGGAACCTCGGCCTGCGGAGACGTGAACCGCGCGAAGTACCACGAGGAGTCGACGAACGTGTCCATCGTGTCCGTCTCGCGGCGCGCTTCTCCGCCGCACGTCGGACACTTTACGTGCTTCCAGGTCGGATGCCGGTCGAGCGGATTGCCCGGCTTGTCGAAGGTCGCATCCTTCGGCAGCTCCACGGGCAGATCGGCCTCCGGAACCGGCACCGTCCCGCACTTTTCGCAATGGATCACCGGGATCGGGCAGCCCCAATAGCGCTGGCGCGAGATGCCCCAGTCGCGCAGACGGTAGTTCACCTTGCGCTGGCCCACGGGCTTCTTGCCGAGCTTGGCCTTCTCCAGCCGCGCCGCTGCTTCCTCGAACGCCTCCGTTGTCGTCATGCCGTCGAGGAACGATGAGTTGATCATCACGCCATCGCCGTCATAGGCCTTTTCGTTGATGGCGAACGTCGCTGCATCTTCGCCCGGCGGCAGGATCACCGGCTTGAACGGCAGGTCGTACTTGCGCGCGAAATCGAGGTCGCGCTGGTCGCCCGACGGGCAGCCGAAGATGGCGCCCGTGCCGTAGTCCTTCAGGATGAAGTTGGCGACGTAGACCGGCAGCGTCCAGTTCTTGTCGAACGGGTGCACGGCACGGATGCCGGTGTCGAAGCCTTGCTTCTCCGCCGTTTCCAGCTCCGCAACCGAAGTGCCCATGTGCCGGCACTCCTCGCAGAACTTGGCCAGCGTCGGATTATTCGCGGCCGCGGCCTTCGCCACCGGATGATCGGGGGAAAGCGCCACAAACGATGCGCCAAACAGCGTATCGGGCCGCGTCGTATAGACCTCGACCTCCGATTCCCCCTCCGGCGCCGTCTTCTTGTCGAGCGCGAAGCGAACCATGAGACCGTCCGAGCGGCCGATCCAGTTCGCCTGCATCAGGCGCACCTTCTCCGGCCACTTGTCGAGCGTCCCGAGGGCCTCCAGCAGTTCGTCGGCATAATCGGTGATGCGGAAGAACCACTGCGTCAGCTCGCGCTGCTCGACCAGCGCACCCGACCGCCAGCCGCGCCCGTCGATCACCTGCTCGTTGGCGAGCACAGTGTGATCGACCGGGTCCCAGTTCACCTTCGACGACTTGCGGTAGGCGAGACCCTTCTTGAGAAGGTCGATAAACAGCTTCTGCTGGTGCCGGTAGTATTCCGGCGAGCAGGTGGCAACCTCGCGCGACCAGTCGAGCGAAAAGCCCATCGACTTCAGCTGCCGCCGCATAGTGTCGATATTCTGGTAGGTCCACTCCGCCGGATGCACCTTCCGCTCCATAGCGGCGTTCTCGGCCGGCATGCCGAACGCGTCCCAGCCCATGGGGTGCAGCACGTTGAAGCCCTTGGCGCGCTTGTAGCGTGCGAAGACGTCGCCCATGGTGTAGTTGCGGGAATGCCCGACGTGGATGCGCCCCGAAGGATAAGGGAACATCTCGAGCACGTAGCACTTGGGATGTTTGTCGTTGTTGGAAGCGCGGAAAATATCCGCCTTCTCCCAGACTTCTTGCCAATGCTTTTCGCGTGCGGGCGCGTCGTATTGAGTAGCCATACGGCGTCAAACTCTCAGGATTTAGCGGCTTTGAGCGGCGTAATGAGCCCTAAAGCACCTTTGGTCAAGGCGGTCCGATGACATCAGACACAGAAGCGGCGGGCGGAGCCGTGGGGCAGCTCGCCGAGGTCGAGGCAAAGATCGCGGCGGCGGCCGAGGAAGCCGGCCGCGCTTCCCACGATATCAGGCTGATCGCCGTCTCGAAAACCTTTGATGCGCCGGAGATTCTGCCGGTGCTCGCCGCCGGCCAGCGCCAGTTCGGCGAAAACCGTGTGCAGGAGGCCAAGGCCAAGTGGCCGGCCTTGCGCACCGAGTACCCCGATGTGCGCCTGCATCTCATCGGCCCGTTGCAATCGAACAAGGCCAAGGAGGCGGTCGAGCTGTTCGACGCCATCCACTCCATCGACCGGCCGAAGATCGCCCGCGCCATCGCCGAGGAGATGCAAAAGCAAGGAAAGCCGCTGGAGCTGTTCATCCAGGTAAACACTGGCGAGGAGCCGCAGAAGGCCGGCGCCACCCCCGCCGAGCTGCCTGAGCTGCTGCGCCTCTGTCGCGATGAGTTTAAGCTCGAGATCGCAGGCTTGATGTGCATCCCCCCAGTCGAAGAGGAACCTGCGATCCACTTCGCCTTCCTCGCCAAGCTCGCCGCCGAGCACGGTCTCAAAGGCCTCTCCATGGGCATGAGCGACGACTATGAAACCGCCGTCGCCTTCGGCGCGACTTACGTCCGTGTCGGCAGCGCCATCTTCGGCCACCGTCCGCGAGTGCCCGGCTGAGGTAGACGTCGCCTCCATACTCCGTCATGGCCACGAAGGTGGCCATCCACACAAACATCGGCGCGCGCGACGCACGTTGGGGAGGGCCCGAGCATCCGGTCTCTCGCAAGACCGTCGCAGCGGTGGGTATGCTGAAGCTGGCGGAGGCGGCCGCCTGCGCGGCCGTGACGACAGTGATGGGGCGAGTTGCGAGTCGGACATCTTCGGCCACCGCCCGAAGCTCTAGGTGCGGTTTTCCAAAGCGAAATCGCGGCTGCCAAATTTGCAAGCGCAACCCGATGCTAGGCTTCAGCAACTGATTCGCTAGCTGGAGGCCATTGCATGAACGCTGTCGCAGCTCGGGCTGATGCAAGCACCGACGCCGCCGTCTCCGATGCGGCCAATGATGCCCGCGGCGAGGTGACGAAGGTCAAAGGCGTCACCAAAGCGACCGCCGCCAAGGCCATCAAGAAGGGCTACTACCACTTCATCGTCGACATCTGGATCACCGACCTCAACGCCACTGAGTTCGGCATCTACAAGCACACGCGCAACCGCGCCAAGTCGCGCCAGTTTACTTCCGACATGGACATCTTCGCCGATGTCACTGAAGGCGGCGAGCGCACCGGCCTCATCGGTTATCGCGAGGACACTTGGAAGAAGGGCGAAGCGAACGATAAGCGCCTCGTCTTCAAGCTCTTCACCGACAACCTCAACTGGCGCGCCACGATGGACCTGATGATCGGCCGCTCGCTGCAGTCGACGATTGCTGCACGCGGCGAGCCGGTGATGGTCTTCTCCATCAACACCGACCAGGACGACTTCGTCGTCTACCTCGAGCGCTCGGCCAACAAGTGGCCATTCCTTCCCGAGCACTTCGGCTTCTTCATTCCCGACGCCGACGGCCAGCCGATTTTCTATCGGCTGAAGCGCGATTTCATCAATCTCGGCGGCGACTACACGCTCTACGACCAGCAGGGCAAGAAGATCGGCCACCTCGATGGCAAGGTGTTCTCCATCGGCGGCAAGTGGAAGGGCAAGGTGAAGGTCGAGCATGCCGACCGCCGGCTCCTGACGGTGCTGCAGTTCTTCAGCGCCATGCAGGTCTTCAACAGCGACTGCCGCCGCTATATGCGCCGCCTCTGGCGCGACATCGTCAAAGGCAAGGTCAAGCCCAAGCTCGATGCCCAGGAGCTCGATCTCTACAAGAACCCCCGCCGCGTCCGCTGAAGTTGGCGACTAGCCTGCACTCCGTCATGGCCACGAAGGTGGCCATCCACGCCAGCTTCCGCAAACGTCTCTAGGCACTCGCAACACTCCGTCGTCCTCGGCTTCATGCCGAGGATCCACGGCTCCGCATTTCCGACGCTCGTCGCGAGAGGACGGATGGGTCCTCGGGACAAGCCCGAGGATGACGTTGCGAGCGGGCACCCGCCACGGGTGATTTTTAGCCGCTGAATTACGCTCTAAGCAGGCCGCGCGGCTTTGGGCTTCGACACACGCCGGCCTTTGCTCGCTGCTGGCTTTGTCTTCGCCAACGGCGGAGCGTCCGGCTCTGCGCCCGCGTCATCGGATAGCCCTGACAACAGCGCCCGCGCGCGCTTTTCGATCGCGCCCGCCACCGTCTCGATCAGGGGGTGACCGCCCGCCGGCATCGCCGCAACGTCATCACCCGCCTTGCGCGCCTCGGCGAGCGCACCCTTCGCCAGCACCTCGACACGCGCAAGGAGCCGGCCGGCATTCAGCCCGACGTCCGCCGCGAACCGCTGCCAGTGACGGCGCTTCAGATGCTCGCCGCGGTTCTTCCCCGCGATCTTCTGCGCCATGTTGCGCGTGACGTGCTCCCACGCTTCACCGCACATGATGTCGTAGATCGGCGCCAGCTTGAAACCGCGCCCGGAGATCATCATCGAATAGTTCTTCGCGTGCGCATCCGTGTTGCACGCGAGCACGTTGAAGATCACGTAGTCGAGCAGGTTGACGACATCCGGCGCCTGCATCGCATTGCGTGTCGTCGCAAATATTTCCGCCAGCGTCGGCCCCGGCACGCCGGTCTGGTTCGACTCGTACTTCGCCGACGGCGGCTTGCCGAGCGCCTGACAGAAATCCTCCTGGTGCAGACGCCGCCACCGCCCCTGCTGCTCCACGCGGTCATAGCGCTTCACCATCAGGTAGGTGCGCTTCCCCGCCTTTCCCGTCGTCACCTCCGGTGCGTTGAGACCGAGCCGCTTCGCCAGCACCAGGCACAGCGCCTCGTTCTGCACGCCACCGAACAACCGCTCTGAATCGGGCTTCATGATCCACGTCGACGGCGCACCGTTGATCGGCACGCAGATGCGCCCCTTCTCGTCGATGGCGACGCCCAGTTTCGTCTGCACGCCGGCGAGCGACATCGACACGCCATCCTCGCCCACCAGAAACGGCTTCGACGGCAGCTCGTTGAGGATCTTCTCCAGCGCCTTGTCGTTGGGGATCGGCTTCCAGTCGTGCGTGCTCGTCGTGCCCGGCTTGCCGATCGACAGCGCGCCCGCGGTATCGCGGCCCAGCTCCGACAGGATGCCGATCACGTCTTCCGGCGCCGCGCCCAGCTGCAGTCCGATGGCGCGTAACTGCGTCGACTCCGGCAGCAGGTTCGCCGCCCACGGCAGGAACAGCCGCGCCGGCACCCGCCGCGGCGACAGCGGCATCAGCAGCGAGATCGGAAACGCGCCGCGCGTCGTCAGCCATTCGGGCGCATAGGTGAAACTCGGCCCGTCGCTCTGCACCAGAATGCTGCCGACCATCCGGCTCTCATAGAAAACAGGCAGCTCAGCCATGATCGTCGTCCGCAATGTCGGGCAGATCGTCGGCGAGGTCCGGTAGCAGCGCGTTGTCGTCGCCGTTGTTGGCGCTCATCAGATCGAACGGGCGCAGGCCCACCGCCGCCGCAACGACCAGCGCCCGCCCGAGCTGGCAGGAGGGCTTTCCTGCTTCCAGCTCGACGATGAAGCGATGGCCGACGCCGGTTGCCAACGCGACGTCATCCTGACGCATCCCCAGCGCCTCGCGCCGCTCGCGTACCATGGCCCCGAGCTGCTGCGCCTGCGCGCGCGCCGCCTTCTCCAGCTCCGTGGCGGGGCGATCTGTTGTTGGCTTCTCTGCCATGACCCAAGTCTCCCGGAGTTCCCGCTCGGGAACATGGAGGCCCGGATCAAGCTCCGGCAGCCCATAAATTCCCGATCGGGAACTTATAACCGGATTCGCCCCTTAGCGCGACCCCATATTCCCGATCGGGAACATAGGCACCCGCAGCCGCCCCTTCAACGCCCAATATTCCCGCTCGGGAACTTCTGGCCGGAATCACCCATCAATCGCCCCGAAAGTGCCCGCTCGGGAACGTGGCATGCCAGTATGCGTCAAGTATATAATCGCCGATCGGGAACCCGACCCTACCCATTCTTGATCTTCAGGTAGAGGATCGTGCCGGCGAGCACGAAGGTGACCGCGTTGGCCATGATCAGCGGCGCATCCCGGATCACGATCCCATAGACCAGCCACGCAAAGACGCCGGTCGTGAAGATCGCGAACGTCGCCAGCGAAATGTCATGCGTCGCCTGCGTGCGCCACGTCTTGATCACCTGCGGCACGAAGGCGACCGTCGTCATCAAACCGGCCAGCAGCCCGAGCAGCGTCACCATCCTGAGGGATCCTATCGGCTTTCCGTGTGGGGCACATTCTCGCCCATCCCGGAAAGCGCTTGCGAGCTTGGAAAGTTGCTTGCCTAGCCGATCGGCCGCAGCCGGCACAGCCAGCTTCAGCGGATGCCGAATTCAGAAAAGCACTGGCGCATGTATTCGCACCGGTGCGAGCCGGAAAAATGCATGGCATCGCCCTTGGCCGGCGAAATGAACTGGCAGATTTCATCGACGCCGCCCGGCGACAGCCAGCCCTGGCGCCGGCCGCGCTGCACGGCGAAGCAGTCCGCGGTTTCCTCGTCTGGCCCGCGGAACTGATGCCCGCACTCGTGCGAGTAGATCCAAAGCTTCACCGGCGTCGATACGCGCGATAAAAGCCGCATGTTCATGATCAGGAAGCCGGGATAGGCCGCGCCGTAGTCGTCGAGATTGTTGTCGATCACGGTCGGCCGCGTGCCGCAATACATCGTGATGCCGTCGAGCTTGAACTCTCCGGCGGGAATGAACGTTGCTTCGCCATTCGTATGCGCGATGTAGTCCTCAGGCGTCGGCGTCTTCGGGTCCTGTGCGAACACCGGACCCGGCAATGCCAGCAATGCAATGAGGCCCCAGGCCAAGCGGCGCGCGCCGCGGCGGATAATCATCGGCAAACTCGTGGAATCCCGAAATAGCCCTCTCCCTTTAGCATGGCGCCGAACCGATCCACTTACAAGCTTGCGGGGCGAGCTATGCAAATTTCGCATTAGGATTACGACGCGTCATCCCGATTGCCGCTTGCATATCTCAGTTGCCCACAGCTGCCTCGATTCGCGCCATGTCGTCGTCGGAAAAGCCGAAGTGATGGCCCACCTCGTGCACCAGCACATGCGTGATGAGGTCGCCCAGCGTCTCTCCCGAGTTGGCCCACTCGTCGAGCAGCGGCCGCCGGTAGAGAAACACCATGTCCGGCTGCGGCGCGATATCGAGCAAGCTCTTCTTCTCTAGGCTGACGCCCTGATAAAGGCCGAGCAGGTCGAACGCATCGTCGATGTCGAGTGCATCCAGCACTTCATCGGTCGCAAAGTCCTCCACCCGGATGAGCAGGTCGCCGGCGGGCGCGCGGAAGGCATCGGGCAGCCGCTCCCAGGCGATCAGCGCCATCTCCTCGAACGTCGCGAGGTCGGGGGCGGCGATGCCCTCCCAGTTCATTGTCGTTTGCATGGTCATCCTGGTTTCTTCGCGACGATGATGGCTTCCTGCAGCGTGAACACCAGCCCGCCGTTCTCCTCGCGCGGGCGCAGGAATGTACGTAGGAGGTCATCGTCGAACAGCATAGACCTCAGCACCTCGACCGTCTCGGGCGTGCACCGCATGCGCTGCGTCCACGATTCGAACGGAATGTGCTGGTCCAACAGCTCGGAGCTGGCGACCGCAAGGCCGGACCGCTGCATCAGGCTGTGCCATTCGTCGACCGTCAGCGCTCGCGCATGGCTCGGATCGCGCGTCTTCTCGTAGATGTTGAACGCCCGCGCCGCATTCATCACCTCGGCCGGCGTTGCGAGCGGCAGCATGGCCTCGTCCGGGCTGACGTTGTCGACCAGCGCGAAAGTGCCGCCCGGGCGCAGCACGCGCCAGCTTTCCGCAACGAACGCACCGGGGTCCGGGAAGTGATGCGCCGCCAGTCGGCACGTAACGAGGTCGAAGCTCGAATCCTCGAAAGGCAGCTTGCTGGCATCCGCCTTCGCCGTCTCGACATTGGCGAGCCCGCGCTCCACCGCCAGCCTCGCAGTCTCCGCGAGCATCTCGTCGGTGATATCCGAGGCAACGACATGCGCGACGAGCGGCGCGAACGCCAGCGCCGTATGGCCCGCGCCGGTCGCGACATCGAGCGCGCGACAAGTTGATTGCGCAGCCACGACGTCGACGAGGCGTTGCAGGCTTGGCCCACGCGCGTGCACGGCCGAGCTGGCATAGTCGGACGCGGAAACGCCGAACTGCTCTTGCACCAGCGATCGCTTCATGGACGCCCCAGTTCAATCTGTTCCGTGGCAGCTGACGCCGCCTGCCGCCGCTCGCCGTAACGCGAGGCGAACTCCTGCCGCACGAACGCCGCGAACTCCTCGGCCACGGCCGAGCGCCCGCTGCGGTGAAAATGCATGTTGATGCAGAACGGCGGCAATTGCGGCAAACCGTCCGCGGCTTCCAGCACCGTGAGATCGGCCGGAACCGCAGACAGCAGCATCGGCGCGATGGCCGTGTCGGCATAGAGCGTGGCTTTGACGGCGTCGAGCACGGTTGCTTCGCACACCGGGCGCCAGTCCCGCCTTGCCGCGGCCAACGCCGCCAGCGCCGAGGCGCGAAACGCGCACGCGGCGCTGCCGAACGACACCGGCAGCGGCTGACGCAAATGCGCCTGGCCGCCCGGCGCGCCCACCCACACCAACGGATCGCGCAGCAGCAGCTCGGCTTTGTCGGGCGTGTCCGGCAGCGTAGACAGCGCAACGTCGAGTTCGCCCGCCTCGAGCGCCGCCAGAAGATCGACCGTGATGCCCGAGATCAGCGTCACGTGCACCCGCGGCCACGCCCTGTCGAACCGCTTGAGCACCGGCGGCAGGTTCGGCTCCACCACATCGTGGGGCACGCCGACACGCAGCTCGCCCTCATAGTGCGGCTTGCTCATCAATCCCCAAACCGCATCGTTCATCGTCAGCATCGATTGCGCATGCGGCAGCAACCGCTCGCCTTCCGCAGAGGTGCGCAGCGCGCGATTGCTTCGGTCGAACAGCGCCACGCCGAATAGCTCTTCCAGCCGCTTCAGCTGCTGGCTCACGGCCGCCTGCGTGAGATTGAGCAAGTGCGCCGCCCGCGTCACGCTCCCCGTTTCCACCACCGCCACGAAGGCGCGCAGCAGGGCAACGTCGATATTTCGGGAGAGGGCTGCCATCGCGGAGCACCATAAGCAACCATGATGCGAAGCATCATAAACATTCGATATGTTTATGGAAGTGGCGCCCCTAGATACGCCTTGCCAGCATCGTGGGAGGAGAATCGATGGCAGAGGCAGAAGAGGAAGGGAGCGGCATCAGGACCCTCTCCCGCCGTTCAGGGTCGGGCTTTGCAAAGCTGTTCAGGTTCGTCGAGCGCGCCAACCAGGTGGCCCGCGAGCGGCGGGAGCTCATGCGCCTCGGCGACGCCGCCCTCAAGGATTTCGCGGTTTCACGAGCCGACGCCGTCGGCGAGGCCAGCCGCCCCTGGTGGGACCTCCCCGCCGACCGCAAATAAGCCCGCAGAGCGCCGCGCAACGCTTGGCGCTTCCGGATGACAGAAGGCCGATTAGGCCGGCCCGCCGTTCCACGAGCGAATGTCGACGAAGTGCCCTTCGAGCGCCGCCGCGGCTGCCATCACCGGCGACAGCAGATGCGTGCGCCCGAGGCGTCCCTGCCGGCCTTCGAAGTTGCGGTTCGACGTCGACGCGCAGCGCTGTCCCGGCTTCAGCTGATCCGGGTTCATGCCGAGGCACATCGAGCACCCCGGCTCGCGCCACTCGAAGCCAGCATCCTTGAAGATCTTGTCGAGGCCTTCCGCTTCCGCCTGCGCTTTGACGAGGCCCGAGCCGGGCACGATCATCGCATACGCAAGGCGATCGGAAATCTTCTTGCCCTCGACGATCTTCGCCACCGCGCGCAGATCCTCGATGCGTCCGTTCGTGCACGAGCCGATCCACACCACGTCGAGACCGACGTCGGTCATGCGCGTGCCGGGCTTCAAACCCATGTAATCCAGCGCCCGCTGCATCGACGCGCGCTTGTTCTCGTTGTCGACCTTCGCGGGGTCGGGCACGAGGCCCGCGATCGACACCACGTCCTCAGGGCTCGTGCCCCAGGTGACGATCGGCGGCAGGCTCGCCGCATCGAGCTCCACCACGGCGTCGAAGTGCGCGCCCTCGTCGGTGTGTAGCGTCTCCCAGTAGCGCATGGCGGCGTCCCATGCGCTGTCCTTCGGCGCCTTCGGGCGCCCTTTGATGAATTCGTAGGTCTTCTCGTCCGGCGCGATCATGCCCGCCCGAGCCCCGCCTTCAATGCTCATGTTGCAGACGGTCATGCGCCCTTCCATCGACAGCGAGCGGATGGCTTCGCCCGCGTATTCGATGACGTGGCCGGTGCCGCCGGCAGTGCCGATCTCGCCGATGATGGCAAGGATGATGTCCTTGGCGCCGACGCCCTTCGGCAGTTGCCCGTCCACCGAGACGAGCATGTTCTTCGCCTTGCGCTGGATCAGCGTCTGCGTGGCGAGCACGTGCTCGACTTCCGAGGTGCCGATGCCGTGCGCCAGCGCGCCGAAGGCGCCATGCGTCGAGGTATGGCTGTCACCGCATACGATCGTCGTGCCGGGCAGCGTGAAGCCCTGCTCCGGCCCGACCACGTGGACGATGCCCTGCCGCTTATCGAGCTCGTTGTAGTACTCGACGCCGAAGTCGCGCGCGTTCTGCGCCAGCGTCTCCACCTGGATGCGGCTGTCGTCGTCGTCGATGCCCTTCGTGCGGTCCGTTGTCGGCACGTTGTGGTCGACGACGGCCAGCGTCTTCTCCGGTGCGCGCACTTTGCGCCCGGTCATGCGCAGGCCTTCGAACGCCTGCGGGCTCGTCACCTCGTGGACAAGGTGGCGATCGATGTAGAGCAGGCAGGTGCCGTCATCCTGGCGCTCGACCACGTGATCGTCGAAGATCTTGTCATAGAGTGTTTTAGCCATGCCGCGTCTCTTGTTTCGATAGGCCTTACCGGCCAGCCTGGGCAACGCAAAGAGCCGCCCCGATGCCGCGGTCGTCCGCGCACGAGGGTGGAGTTTTCGCTTCTTAGCCGCCGATGCTGAAGAAACCGCCCGTTAGATAGCGTCTTGCCGCGCCTCCTGCAAACCCCCCTCAACTGCAACACCACCCACATAATGGTATCTCCCTCCCTCCTTGCGGGGGAGGGTCAGGGGAGGGGGGTGTCCACGACGTCGAGGGTAATGCACCACCCCCAACCCGTCCCTCCCCCGCAAGGGGGGAGGGTGAAGGTGAAGTGAGACGGCAGGTTTATTGAGCTAGAACTTGGAGCTTCGGCCCACCGACGAACTCCCGCCGCCGGTCACCGCAAAGTTCAAGTCGCTGACGATGACTGAGCCGCTGTCAAAGACCTAAAACTTCCACTGCCGCGCCTGGGCCACCATGAAGTCGCGCAACACCTGCACCTTCTTGGAGGCCTTCAACTCTTCCGGATAGACGAACAGGATAGGCAGCGTCGGCGGCTCGATCTCGGTCAGCACCGGAACCAGATCGCCCTCGTTCTCGGTCATGTAATCGGGGATCATGCCGATACCGATGCCGGCCCGGATGGCGATGCGCAGCGCCATCACACTGTTCGCCCGGAACGCCGGCTCGCGCGGGCCACGGCCGTCGCGGCCCGCCGTCTCGATCCACGAAATCGCGGTAAGATGCTGCGCCGGCTGCCCGCTGTACGAGACGATGCTGTGGCCCTCGAGCTCATCCAGCGTCTTTGGCGCCCCGAACCGGCGCACGTATTGCGTGGAGGCGAACGCCCGCACCCGGCTGGTGAATAGCATGCGCCGGATGAGATCCGCCTGCGGCGGCTCCCGCGTCCAGATGGCGACATCCGCCGCCCGCATGCCGATATCGAGCTGGTCGTCATTGAGATGCAGTTCGATGCGGATTTCCGGATAGAGATCGTGAAATTCGCGCAGCCGCGGCGTCAGCCACATCGTCCCGAAGCCCACCGGCGCCGTGATGCGCAATTCGCCCGAAGGCTTCGACGTCGTATCCGACAGTAGCGTCTCGGCGGTGTGCAGCCGATTGATCACGTCGGAGGTGGTGCGGTGCAGAAGCTCGCCCTGCTCGGTGAGCACGAGCCCGCGCGCATGGCGATGGAACAGCGTCACCTTCAGGTCGCGTTCCAGCGCCGAGACTTGACGGCTCACAGCCGACTGGCTCATGTGCAAAGCATCACCAGCGTGCGTGAAGCTTCCGGCCTCGGCAGCTGCGTGAAAGATCCTGAGCTTGTCCCAGTCCATAGGTCGGGCACCGCGTCCTGGCCGAGCATCCCTGCCCTGAGCGAAGAGGCTTCAGGACGGCCGCATCGACATTGTTGCGGTGCAACTTAGACCAGCGTTGGACGCATGGGTAGGGTGACGCGGTCGCGCAGCCCATATAGCAACAGCAACTCAAACAACGAAAATTCCGGGAGGTGTCGCGATGAAGTCGATCGGTGCAGCCATGGCTCTTCTGCTTGCCAGCGGAGCGGCGCTTGCAGGGGCAGCCGCAGAACCCGCCAAGCTCTGGGAGACGCCGGGCTTCAAGACACCGGAATCGGTGTTGCCGGTCCCCGCCGAGGGGTTCGCCTACGTCAGCAACGTCGCCGGCCAGCCCACCGATAAGGACGGCAACGGCTTCATTTCAAAGCTTTCGCTCGCCGACGGTAAGATCATCGCCCTCGAATGGGCCAAGGGCCTCGACGCACCGAAGGGCATGGCGCCGTCCGGTGGCAAGCTCTACACCGCCGACATCGATAAGCTGGTCGAGATCGATCCCGCCAGCGGCAAGATCCTTGTCAAGTTCGAGGCGCCCGGCGCGACGTTCCTCAACGACGTCGTCGCCGACAAGGACGGCAACGTCTACGTCTCGGATTCCAGCACCAGCACCATTTGGCGCCTGGCCGGCGGCAAGCTGGAGAAGTGGCTCGAAGGTCCCGAGCTGAAATTTCCGAACGGCCTCACGATTGACGGTGACAAGCTGATCGTCGCCGCGTGGGGTGCTCCCGGCACCTCTGCGCCTAAGTCCGAGCCCGCCAACCTCATCTCGGTCGGCCTCGCCGACAAGAAGGTGTCCAACCTCGGCGACGGCGCGCCCGTCGGCAACCTCGACGGCATCGAAGCCGACGGCGATGATTTCATCGTCTCGGACTGGGTCGCTGGCAAAGTGTTCCGCATCGCGCGGTCCGGCAAGGCAGACGAGATCCTTGCGCTCAAGCAGGGCACCGCCGACATCGGCTACGTCGCGTCCGACAAGCTGCTGCTCATCCCGCTGATGATGGAAGACAAGGTCGCGGCCTATAAGGTCGAATAAACGAAAAGCGCGGCCCGCTGGGAGCGGGCCGCGCTTTTAAACAATTGCGAATGAGGGCTATTGCCCGTCGGAACCCTCGTGCGCGTCGGTGCCGATCACCGTCATCATCGGCCCTATGACGAGATCACTCGCCGCCGAATCTTCGCTCGGCAGGTCGCACGTATTCGAGCCCGCATCGAAGGTTCCGTTCTTCGCCGCGCATTTGGCGGCAAGATCGTGCGCTGTTGCATCCATCTCGTTGGCGGATGCCGCGCCGGCGGCGAGCACCAGCGCAGCGGACACGGCAACACACTTTAGAAAATTCATGGCGTCCCCCAGTGATTCGATTTTGGAGGGCGCCTCTATTCATCGGCTTGACGTCAATCTTGTGACCTTCGCCGATTATTCGGCCGCTTCCGTCTCGGCCTCGATCTCCAGCGTCGCGAGGTAGCGCTCGGTCTCAAGTGCCGCCATGCAGCCCATGCCCGCCGCCGTCACCGCTTGACGATAGACTTCGTCCTTCACGTCACCAGCCGCGAACACGCCCGGGATCGCTGTCGCAGTAGAATCCGGCCGTGTCACGATATAGCCGGAGCGATTGAGTTCGACTTGCCCCTTGAACAGCTCCGTCGCCGGCGCATGGCCGATGGCGATGAACACGCCGTCTGCCGGCACCTCGGTAATCGCGCCCGTCTTCACGTTGCGGATTTTGACGCCGGTGACCGACTTCGGCTCCTCGGTGCCCACGATTTCATCGACCGCGTGATCCCAGATCACTTCGATCTTCGGATTCTTGGCCAGTCGGTCCTGCAGGATCTTCTCCGCGCGGAAATGGTCGCGTCGGTGCACCACCGTCACCTTCTTCGCGAAGTTGGTGAGGAAGATCGCCTCTTCGACAGCCGTGTTGCCGCCGCCGACAACGACCACGTCCTTGCCGCGATAGAAGAAGCCATCGCACGTTGCGCACGCCGACACGCCATAGCCCTTGAACAGCTCTTCCGATTCGATCCCGAGCCAGCGCGCCTGGGCGCCCGTGCAGATGATCAGCACGTCGCACGTATAGACGTCACCTGAATCGGCCTCGAGCCGGAACGGGCGGTTCTTGAGGTCCACTTTGGTGATGAGATCCATGACGATCTCGGTGCCCATGTGCTCGGCCTGCGCCTGCATCTGCTCCATCAGCCACGGGCCCTGCACGCCCTCGGCAAAGCCCGGGTAGTTCTCGACGTCCGTGGTGATGGCGAGCTGGCCGCCCGGCTGCGAGCCCTGGATCAGCAGCGGCTTCAGCATCGCGCGCGCCGCATAGATCGCCGCCGTGTACCCGGCAGGCCCCGAACCGAGGATCAAAACCTTCACGTGCCTGGAATTGGCCATCTCGCCCTCCTGCCTGCCCGCGCGGTCGCGGCCAAGGTTCAATAAGATTGGGCGGCAGTTAGACCCCTGCAAGGGCCAAGGTCAATGCGCCGAAATGGGCTCGCTGGGGACGCCTCGCGCCCTCCCCTTTCGTCCCTTAAGCCTGCAGCTGGCCGGACACACGTTGTCCCGAATGGCCATGCTACGTTAGCTTGCAATAGGGAGCCGGGAGACCGGGCCAGGGACGGGGTTTGCGTTATGGTGGAAGTACGGGAACGACTGATCACGCGGGCGTTCGGCGCGTTCGACAAGGCATGGACCAGCGTCTGCTGGCCGCTCATCGGCGTCCTCAATTTCATCTTCCGCCCCGATCATCAGACGGGAGACGTTGCCATCTGGCGCGTCATAGCGTGGCTCGCCGCCAACACCGCAATTCTTTATTTCGCCGTCGCCGGACTCAACACCCAGCCGCTGTTCTGGTCGCTGTCGCTGTTCCTCATCATTCACATCCTCATCATCGCTTCCAGCCTGCGCATCATGTACGAGGAAAAGCGCGTGATGGAGGGCTCGCTCGCCGCCGACAAGATGACCTTCTCGGCGCTCGATGCAGTCAATAACGTGCCGATCCTTGCCTCCTCGACTGCCTTCTATATCCTCGGCGTCGCGGCGCTCATCCAGACCGTCGAGCACACCGGGCTAGCCCAGATCCTCCGTCATCGCCCGAGCCTGCCGAGCGAATACGGCGAATACCTCGCCTGCGTCGTCAACGAGATTCCAATCGTCAACACGCTGCTCAACGCGTGGGCCAATCTTGTCAACTACTCCGATAACCTCAGCGCGCAGATCGTCTACAACGGCTGGACGGGCAACGGCGTCCGCATCGCCATCGTCGTCACGCTGTCGATCATCGTCGTGCGTACGCTGCTGCTGCGTTTCCAGCAGTGGAGTCACCAGGTCTCGATGGCGCATGCGCTGGAGAACGGGACCGTCAGCCCCGACAGCGTCAAGAAGCGCCTCGTGCGCGTACCAACCACGCTCAACAGCCGCCTGATGCGCTCTGCACTGACTCACCCCGATACAGCGGTGCGCCGCCGCGCCCTGGCCGCCATGGCGCGCCTCGAGGTTCCCAATTTCGCGCGCGACTTCCTCGAGAGCATCGGCCAGCACATCGAGCGTGACTTGGGTCTCGCCCATATCCGCGAGACGCTGGCGACGATGAATGTTTCTGCACGCGAAAGCATGGCGGGCGAACTGACAGCCGTTATCGAAAAGCAGATGATGACCATCAAAGACGCCATCGACATGCAGACCAAGCAGCGTCTCGACGAGCTGCGCTCGATGCTGAAGCGCGCGTGACGACGCGCAGCAAATAGGAGGAAGTCGGAGGATGGATCATCGCGCGGCCGGCGGCGCCGAGACAGCGACACCGGAAACGTCGCTCGCCGACACCGCCCGCCGCCTCAAGGCGATCTTCGTCGGCTCGGCCGGCAATCTCGTCGAATGGTTCGACTTCTACGCCTATTCGGCCTTCGCGCTTTACTTCGCCAAGTCGTTCTTCCCCACCGAAAGCCCGACTGCCCAGCTTCTCAAC
The DNA here is from genome assembly GCF_965243865.1 of Hyphomicrobium sp. 1Nfss2.1. Lineage (GTDB taxonomy): Bacteria > Pseudomonadota > Alphaproteobacteria > Rhizobiales > Hyphomicrobiaceae > Hyphomicrobium_A. The sequence goes on from NZ_OZ251603.1 coordinate 2,455,993, forward strand.
GCGGCTGCCATCTTCGCTGTCGGCTTCCTCATGCGCCCCTTCGGCGGCTGGATGTTCGGCCACATCGCAGACCGCCACGGTCGCCGCCTGTCGCTCACCATCTCGGTGCTGATGATGTGCCTCGGCTCGCTCATCATCGCGTTGACGCCGACTTACGCCACCATCGGTTTGGCGGCGCCCATCGTGCTGCTCATGGCGCGTCTCATACAAGGCCTCAGCCTCGGCGGCGAGTACGGCACCAGCGCCACCTATCTGTCCGAAGTGGCGCACCCGGACCATCGCGGCTTCTATTCCAGCTTTCAGTACGTCACGCTGATTGGTGGTCAGCTTCTCGCGATGCTGGTGCTGCTGTCATTGCAGCTCTTCCTGCTGACGTCCGAGCAGCTCGATGCGTGGGGCTGGCGCATCCCGTTTTTCATCGGTGCAGGGCTGGCCGTCGTCATCTATTTCATGCGCCGCGACATGCACGAGAGCGAGGCGTTCGTTGCAGCCGGCGCGGCAGGTGTGCGCGAAAGTCCGATCAAAGGACTACTGCATCATCCGCGCGAGGTGGCCATTGTCGTCGGCCTCACGCTTGGCGGCACCGTCGCCTTCTATACCTACACGACCTACATGCAGAAGTTCCTCGTCAACTCGGTCGGACTGCCGAAGGAGACATCCACCATCATCGCCGCGGCCACTCTCTTTCTCTATATGTGCCTGCAGCCGATTGTCGGCGCGATCTCCGATGTCGTTGGTCGCCGCCCGGTGCTCTTGTCGTTCGGCGTTCTCGGCACGCTGATGACGGTCCCCATCCTCACAACCCTGCAGAACACCGACAGTGCGTGGACCGCCTTCTTCCTCATTATGGCGGCGCTCGTCATCGTGTCTGGCTACACCGCGATCAACGCAGTGGTGAAGGCTGAGCTGTTTCCAACCAGCGTGCGTGCCATGGGCGTCGGCTTTCCCTATGCCGTCACTGTCGCCCTGTTCGGTGGCACCGCCGAGTACGTCGCGCTCTACCTGAAAGAGATCGGCTACGAGCACGCATTTTACTGGTACGTCACCGGCTGCATCGCCATCTCGCTCGCCGTCTACGCCCTGATGCGTGATACGCGCGACGCTTCCGCCATGGACCGCCACGTCTAGGGCACGCCCCTCTCTTCGCCGCAATTCTTGCACATGCGTAGTGCGCCAACTGGGGAGCACGCCGATGACCCGCTCGAAGCTCGATAGAACTCTGCGCCGCACCTACGTCGTGCTCGGCGTTATCCTTGCGATCTCGGTCGCGGCCAAGCTCGCGCCCCGCATCCCCGGCCTCGAAGGCACCCAGGCGGCGCGCTTCGCCACCGACATCTATGACTACCTCAAAGACATGTCCCTGGTGTTGGTCACGGTTGTCGCCGCTTACCTCGCCAACGTCTTCCAGAAGCGATCAAAATTCATCGAACGCCTGGAGGAGGAGTGGCGCGGCATCGTCCGCACCAAGTCAGCGTTGTTCGCTTTCTGCGAGAAGGCGAACCCCAGTCCGGATGACTATCTCGCCGCCTTCTGCCGCATCAGCGAGACGATCGACAACATGCGCGTCGTCTACGCCAACGTCGGCGAAACCGACGAACTGATTGGCCTTTATCCTTACGCCCCGCTGCACGACATGCGCCGCGCGCTGCAGACAATCGACCCTGCCAAGGGAGGCGTCTCGCCTGAGGAGCGCAAGCTGATCCGTGACGCGATCCTGCAGGCCTTCTACGCGCTACGCGAAAGCTTCCTGGTCGAGCTCGATATCGGTGAACCCGACAACCCGATCATCCCGCACGCGGCCCGTCGCCGGAAGCAGCCAGGGGCAACCCGCCGAGCCCAGCGCTTGAAAGAAAAGCAGGCCGCTACATATACGTCGCACCCAGCGCCCCGCAGGGCCGAAATCGACGAGTTGCTGGGCCAGTTGCGGACCCGCGAGGAGCCTGCCTAATGCCTGGTTAAGCGGCATCGGAGGCGGGGCCCCTATCGGAATACACGCCGATATGCTAGGTCCGCGCATCTTTTGCAGCGCACAAAGTCCCCGGATGAAGCTCAGAAACATCGCCATTATCGCTCACGTCGACCACGGTAAGACGACCCTTGTCGACGAATTGCTGAAGCAGTCCGGCTCCTTCCGCGAGAACCAGAAGGTCGCGGAACGCGCTATGGATTCCAACGACTTGGAGCGCGAGCGAGGGATTACCATTCTCGCCAAGTGCACCTCCGTCGTCTGGAAGGACACCCGCATCAACATAGTCGATACGCCAGGCCACGCCGACTTCGGCGGAGAGGTCGAGCGCATCCTCAACATGGTCGACGGCGTCGTCGTGCTGGTCGACGCCTCGGAAGGCCCGCTGCCTCAGACGAAGTTCGTCGTCTCCAAGGCCCTGAAGCGCGGCATCCGCCCCATCGTGGCGATCAACAAGATCGACCGCCCTGACGAGCGCCACCAGGATGTGCTCAACGAGATCTTCGATCTCTTCGCCAACCTCGACGCGACCGACGAGCAGCTCGACTTCCCCGTGCTGTACGGATCAGGCCGCAACGGCTGGATGGCGCTCGACCCTGCGGGACCGCAGGAAAGCCTGGCCCCGATGTTCGACCTCATCGTCAGCCATGTGCCGCCGCCGGCACTAGAGCCGGGCCCGACCCGAATTCTCGCAACCACGCTCGAAGCCGACAGCTTCCTCGGCCGCATCCTCACGGGCCGCATTTCCTCGGGCACCGTCAAGCCGAACCAGCAGCTCAAGGCCCTCAACCGCGAAGGCGAGGTCGTCGAGACGTTCCGCGTCTCCAAGGTGTTGGCCTTCCGCGGCCTGGAGCGCGTTCCGGTCGAAGAGGCTGGCGCAGGCGAAATCGTGGCGCTCGCCGGCATGAGCGAGGCGACGGTTTCCGACACGCTGTGCGATCCCTCCATTGAGGTGCCCATCGAGGCGCCTCCCGTCGACCCGCCGACGCTGTCGATGACCTTCCGCATCAACGATGGGCCGTTCGCCGGCCAGGAAGGCGACAAGGTCCAGAGCCGCGTCATCCGCGAGCGCCTCATGAAGGAGGCCGAGCGCAACATTGCCATCCAGGTGACGGACTCCAAGGATGGCGCCGAGTCCTTCGACGTCGCCGGTCGTGGCGAGCTTCAGCTTGCCATCCTGCTCGAGAACATGCGCCGCGAAGGCTTCGAGGTCACCGTTTCGCGCCCGAAGGTCGTCTTCAAGACCGACGAGGACGGCCAGCGGCTGGAGCCGATCGAAGAGGTCATCATCGACGTCGATGACGGTCACTGCGGCATCGTCGTGCAGAAGCTTTCAGAGCGTAAGGGCTCACTTCTCGAGATGCGTCCATCGGGTGGCGGACGCACGCGCCTCGTGTTCCACGTGCCGACGCGCGCGCTTCTCGGCTACCAGTCGGAGCTGCTTTCGGACACCCGCGGCACTGCCGTGATGAACAAGCTGTTCCATGCCTATGAGCCCTACAAGGGCGAGATCGCCGGCCGTCACACGGGTGTGCTGATCTCGAATTCGGACGGCGAGGCCGCCGCTTACGCCATCTTTAACCTCCAGGACCGCGGGCCGTTCTTTATCGGTGCCCAGACACGCGTCTACGTCGGCATGATCGTCGGCGAGCACACGCGCGACAACGACCTCGAGGTCAACGTCGTCAAGGGCAAGAAGCTCACCAACGTCCGCGCTTCCGGCAAGGACGACGCCGTTCTGTTGACGACCCCGATCAAGCTCACGCTCGAAAAGGCGATGAGCTACATCACCGACGATGAGCTCGTGGAAGTCACGCCGGAGTCGATTCGCCTGCGCAAACGTTGGCTCGATCCTAACGAGCGAAAGAAAATGGAACGCGCTCGCGATCGCGACGTCGCTTAAGGTCCAAATTCGCTGTGTGCCCCGTAAATTGCGCGTGTTATAGCGAGTCGTGGCACTCAACGAAGGAGGAACTTCCATGAAGAACTTCGCAATCGTGGCAATCGCGTTGGCGCTCTGCAGTGCTCCGGCCTTCGCCGACTCCAAGCCGGCCGAGGATGAAGCAGGCAAGATCAAGCAGACGCTTTCCGATTGGGGCTGCGACGGCGGCACGTTCGAGAAAGAGACTGAGGCCTCCAGCATTTTTGAAGCCGACGACGTCAAGTGCAAGGACGGCAACCAGTACGACGTGAAGCTCGACGGCAGCTTTAAGGTGATCTCGATCACGCGCGATTGAAAGCCTGTCAGCAAATGAGTGATATGCGCGCCGGCCGATGGACTATCGGCCGGCGCGATTGTTTTCTGGCGCCGCGGGGACTACTTGGAGCTGTTGGCCAAGCGAGCGTGACGGGGGCAGGTTGTCGGACGCAATGGACATGATCAGCGGAACGCCAATTGCCTGGCCCGCTGGCGTGACGCCGCCGCCGGAGTTCGAGCGCGCCATAGATTTCGCACGCTACGATCAAGGCCATCTCTTCGTCACGGGCCGCGCTGGCACCGGCAAATCGACGCTGTTGCGCGTGCTGCGCGATCACATCACCGAAGAGACGGCCGTGCTTGCGCCCACCGGGCTCGCCGCGGTTAACGTCGGTGGCCAGACCATCCATTCGTTCTTCGGCTTTCCCCCGCGGCTGATCCGTCCCGATGATATCAAGCGCAGCCGCAATGGCCGCGTCATGCGCAAGCTGAAGGTCATCATCATCGACGAGGTGTCGATGGTGCGCTCGGACCTGATGTGGGCCATCGACCAGTCGCTTCGCGTCAATCGCGGACGCCCGCGCGAGGCGTTCGGCGGCGTGCGATTGATGCTGTTCGGCGATTTGCATCAGCTCCCGCCCGTCATCCAGGGTGATGTTGCCCAGCACCTGGAAAGCGAGTTCGGCGGCCCCTTCTTCTTTCAGGTCTCGGCCCTCAACGAGGGCGTCGGCGTTTCGCTGCTGGAGTTGGATCAGGTCTTCCGCCAGAGCGATGAGACGTTTCTCACCGTGCTCAATCGCATCCGCGACGGCGACGCGACCGAAGAGGACCTGGAAGCGCTGAACGAGCGCACCCACCCGATCCGCACGCTCGGCGAAGGCGACCCCTATGTCATCCTGACGCCGACCAATGCCGCCGCCCAGCGCATCAACATGGCCTACCTCGACGCCCTGCCGAGCCCGGCCCACAATTACCAAGCCGGTATCACGGGCGAATACTCCAACGGCGCCCACCCGACGGACGCGAGCCTGATCCTCAAGCAAGGTGCCAAGGTCATCCTTTTGCGCAACGATCCCGACAGGCGCTGGGTCAATGGCTCCATCGCCCGCGTTGCCCGCTTGGAGGACAAGCGCGTCTGGATCGAGCTCGACGGCAAGACCCACGAGATCGAGCAGGCTTCGTGGGAAGCCCGGCGCTATGCCTTCGACCAAAACGCCGAAAAGGTCGTCGAGAACGTGACGGGCACGTTCCGCCAGTTCCCGCTGCGCCTGGCCTGGGCTCTTACCATTCATAAATCCCAGGGGCTGACCCTGGATAAGGTCTATATCGATCTTGGTCGGGGTACCTTCGCGCACGGGCAGGCGTATGTAGCGCTCTCCCGCTGCCGCACCCTCGAGGGCTTGGCCCTGGCCCGGCCGCTTCGCCCCTCGGACATAATGTTCGACCCCTCTGCGATGGGCTACCGCAGCCGGTTTTCTCCACTCGGCTTGCGCTAGATCAACACGCTTTCTGAGGCGAGGCGTAAACCTCCGCCCACGGTCTTTGGTGCGACGCACAAACATTTATGTTGCGCTGCACAAAAAAAGCGTGTAGAGTACTAACTGTCAAACGCACACAACTGTTTTTTTGCAGCTTGTGCCCGAATCGTGAGCCGCTCGCCCGCGGCCCCAAAAATTACTGGAGAGAAGAATGAACGATTTCACCCGCCAGGCCCAAGACATGTTCGCCGCCGCCAAGGAAGCGCGCATCCCCGAGAACGTCCAGGCGTTCGCCGAGGAGAGCGTTGCCAAGTCCCGCGACGCCTACGCCAAGATGAACGCCGCGACCCAGGACAGCGTGAAGGCCGTCGAGGAGATCGTCCTCGCCGCCCAGGCTGGCGCCAAGTCGTTCAGCGAGAAGTTCCTGCACACCGCAACCGTCAATGCCGAAGCTGCCTTCGAGGCCGCCGAAGCCATGGCAAAAGCCAAGACGCTTCCCGAGGTTGCCCGTCTCCAGGCTGACTTCTTCAAGCAGCAGCTTGCCGCTGCCAGCGCGCAGACCAAGGAATTCTTCGAGCTGTCGAGCAAGATCAGCCGCCAGACGCTCGAGAGCCTCAACTCGGCTGCCACCAAGACCTTCGACCAGATGAAGAAGGTCGGCTGATCGCTTCGGCGAGACGGCGCGACGATCGAGATTTGAAGGCCGCGGCATGTCCGCGGCCTTTGTCGTTTCAAGTGCGCCCAACTTTCAGCAAACTGCTGCGGGAGCTTCGCATAGTCTGATTTACGGTTGTGGCGTAGTGTATCCTGATGCTGAGCGAACGATCCCATTGCGACATCCGACCCGGCCAGCCGGCCGACGCCGCAGCTGTGAGCGAGGTCTTCCGCACGAGCTGGCACAACGCCTATCAGGGCATCATTCCTCACCTTCAGCTCGACAGCATGATACGTCGCCGCACCTCCGACTGGTGGGCGAAAACGTTGCGCTCTGATGGCGACAACCTGGTGCTCGAGGTTTCGGGAGATGTCGTTGGCTATGCCACATTGGGCCCCTCGCGCACCCGAGGCCGATTCGAAGGCGAGATCTACGAACTCTACATGGCCCCCCCGCATCAGGGGCTCGGCTTCGGCGAGTGCCTATTCGAAGCCTGTCGCTACCGCCTCGATGAACGCAGATTGAGGGGTCTGCTCGTCTGGGCCCTAGCCGACAATGCGTCCGCGTCGGACTTCTACTGGGGTCGGGGCGGTCGACCTGTCGCTACAGCCTACGAGCGCTTTGGCCCCTCGCGCCTCCAGAAGGTCGCCTTCGGCTGGGATTGAGATTGGCATGGCCAACCCCCCGGCCGTGAGACCCTTTTGTCCGCGCCCGTAGGCAATGTGCAGGCACCAGATTGGTTCATTACGCCGCGCCGGTAGCGACGTTTCACCGTCCAACCAAAGTTTTGATGCCGCTCAACTTCCCTCACGGCCGCTTGTGCTGCTATATCGCGGCGCATCCTTCGATCGACACCGAGGTTTCCGGATGAAAGTCGCCGTGATGGGCGTTGCTGGGCGCATGGGTCAGGAGCTCTTGCGCGCGGCGCATGCTGCCGGCTGCTCCATCGTGGGGGCCGTTGAGCATCAGGGCTCGCCGCTGATTGGCGCCGACGCAGGCGAGGTAGCCGGCCTGAAGGCGCTGGGGGTGCCGGTCACCGCCGATGCCCTCGAGGTCATCTCCCGCTGCGATGGCATCCTCGATTTCACTTCGCCTAAGGCAACGGTTGAATTTGCCGGCCTTGCAGCCAATGCGCGAGCCGTGCACGTCATCGGCACCACCGGCCTCAGTGCCGACGACGAGGCTCGCATCGCTGCCGCCGCCCGTCACGCCCCTATCATCAAGGCCGGCAACATGAGCCTCGGCGTGAACCTGCTCGTCGCTCTGACGCGACGCGTGGCCGAAGCCCTCGATGAGGATTTCGACATCGAGATCGTCGAGATGCACCACCGCGATAAAGTGGATGCCCCCTCCGGCACCGCCCTGATGCTCGGCGCTGCCGCAGCGGAGGGGCGCAATATCGACCTTGGCCAGCATGCCGTGCGGGCCCGTGACGGTCACACCGGGCCGCGCCAACGCGGCGACATCGGCTTTGCCGCCCTGCGCGGCGGCAGTGTGGTTGGCGAGCACAGCGTTATCTTCGCTGGTGCCGGGGAACGCATTGAGCTGTCGCACATCGCCGGTGATCGCTCGATCTTCGCACGCGGTGCCGTGAAGGCGCTGCAGTGGGGCCAAGGCAAAGCTCCCGGCCTTTACGCCATGTCTGACGTGCTGGGGTTGTGATCGTGGAAGGTCGTCCAATCGAAGCTACAGACCCGAAGGCGCCATTGGAGCCGGTCGACCGCACTCTCGTGCTCGTTCGTCATGGCGAAAGCGAATGGAACCGCCGCAACCTCTTCACCGGCTGGTGCAACCCCGATCTCACCGAAAAGGGCCTGATCGAAGCCCTGGTCGCCGCCCGCATGCTGCGCGCCAAGGGCATAAGGTTCGACGTCGCCTACACCAGCAAGCTGAAGCGAGCGCAGCGCACGCTCGACATCATCCTCTCCGAGCTCGGCCAGACAAAGATCCCCATCGTCTTTGATGAGGCGCTCAATGAGCGCCATTACGGCGACCTCTGCGGCCTCAACAAGGATGAGGCGAAGCAGCGCTGGGGCGAGGAGCAAGTCCGCGTCTGGCGGCGGAGCTACGACATCCCTCCGCCCGGCGGCGAAAGCCTGAAGGACACCGAGGACCGGGTGATGCCCTACTACAATTCGCACATCTGGCCCGATCTCGCGGCCGGTAAGAAAGTCCTCGTCGTTGCGCACGGCAACTCGTTGCGCGCCCTGATTATGAATCTCGAGAATCTGACTGGCGAAGAGATTCTCAGCCGCGAATTGGCAACCGGCGCACCCATCCTCTACAATCTCGGCGCCGATGGCGTCCCCGTGGTTCGCGACGATCTGCTGCCGTCGCGCAGCATCGACGCCCCGCCGGAAGACATGGTCTGACGCCAGCTTGCATCAGGGGAGCATATGGCATTCCAGGACTTGGCCGACGCCGTAGACGCCGGAAAGAGGCACCGCGATAGACTGATTGCCGTCTACATCGGCATCCTCGCGGTCATCCTCGCCGTCGCAGGTGTCGGCGGTGGAAACGCCACCAAGGACGCCACAGCGCGAAATATCGAAGCGGCCAACACCTGGGCGTTCTTCCAGGCCAAGAACATCCGTCGGCACGAAATCCGCCTGATGATCTCCGAGTTTGAGGTCCTGCTCGCGACGCAGCCGGGCTTGCCCGAGGCCGCGCGCGCCATGATCGACGAGCGCATCGCCAAACTGCGCGCTGACGAAGCCCGCTACACATCCGAGCCCGAGACCGGAGAAGGTACCAAAGAGCTGTCTGCGCGGGCGAAAGAACTCGAGAAGCAGCGCGATCTGGCCATGTCCAAGGATCCGTATTTCGACTACGGACAGGCCATGCTGCAGATCGCCATCGTCCTGGCATCCGTGGCTATCATCACGGGAGGAAGCGCACTGCTCTTCCTCAGCGGCCTCTTGAGCGCACTGGGCACGGTGCTCACGCTAAACGGCTTCTTCCTCTTCTATCACGTCCCCTACATCGGCTGAGCGCATCGCCCAGGCCCTCGCCCCCCTTGCCGCATTCGGGCCAAGGGGATAGCACTACCGCGCTTTTCCCTATCTCCAGTCAGGCACCGAGCGAAATGACCACGTACAATCTGCTTCTGCTCCCCGGTGACGGCATCGGCGTCGAGACCATCGCCGAGGTCGAGCGCATCATCGACTTCCTCAACAAAGCAGGGCGGGTCAAGTTCGCGACCGACACCGGCTTGGTGGGCGGTGCAGCCTATGACGTGCACGGTGTCGCCATTTCCGATGCCGACATGGACAAGGCCCACAAGGCCGATGCGGTGATCTTCGGCGCGGTCGGCGGACCCAAGTGGGACGGTGTCCCCTATGCGGTGCGCCCCGAGGCCGGCCTGCTGCGACTGCGCAAGGACCTCGGCCTGTTCGCCAACCTCCGCCCCGCCATCTGCTATCCGGCGCTCGCCGATGCCTCCTCGCTCAAGCGCGAGCTGGTCGAAGGCCTCGACATCATGATCGTGCGCGAGCTCACAGGCGGCGTTTACTTCGGCGAGCCGAAGGAAATCGTCACCCTCGAGAACGGCGAGAAGCGCGCTGTCGACACCCAGATCTACACAACGAGCGAGATCGAGCGCATCGCCAAGGTCGCTTTCGACCTCGCCCGCAAGCGCGGCAACAAGGTGCATTCGGCCGAGAAGCGCAACGTCATGCGTACCGGTGTCCTGTGGAACGAGGTCGTGACCGCGGTTCACAAGTCCTACGCGCCCGACGTGCAGCTCGAGCACATCCTCGCCGACAACTGCGCCATGCAGCTCGTGCGCAACCCCAAGCAGTTCGACGTCATCGTCACCGATAACCTCTTCGGCGACGTGTTGTCGGATGAGGCCGCGATGGCCACCGGCTCGCTCGGCATGCTGCCGTCGGCCTCGCTCGGCGCCGCTGACCCCAAGACCGGAAAGCGCAAGGCGCTGTACGAGCCCGTGCATGGTTCGGCGCCCGACATCGCCGGCAAGGGCCTCGCCAACCCCATCGCCACCATTGCTTCCTTCGGCATGGCGCTGCGCTACTCTTTCGACATGGGCGCCGAGGCCGATCTGCTCGACAAGGCTATCGCCGGCGTCCTCGCCCAGGGCCTGCGCACCGGCGACATTATGCAGCCGGGCATGACCAAGGTCGGCACGGCCGAGATGGGCAGCGCCATTCTCGCCGAGCTGCAAAAGCTCGCCGCCTGAAATCGCGGCCAGCTCTGCGCAGCCAGCCGGGGGGTGGAAGCGCCCCGCTGGCGCTGCCGGGTGCGGGCCCATAGACTAGGTGCGGGCAGGCCAGGCCCTGCCCCGCCACCCCTTGCGCCAGCAGGCGACCGCGCGTAAGTGAGCCCGACGAATGCAGCATGTCGCTGCATCGAAGAAAATCGGGTTCTCCCATGGGTTATAAGGTCGCCGTCGTCGGCGCCACGGGCAACGTGGGCCGCGAAATGCTGAATGTCCTCGCCGAGCGCGAATTTCCCGCGGACGAGGTCTATGCCATCGCCTCTCGCCGCTCACTCGGCACTGAGGTCTCATTCGGCGACAAAACCCTCAAATGTCAGGACCTGGCGCAGTTCGACTTCTCGAAGGCGGACTTCTGCCTCATGTCCGCGGGCTCGGCCGTATCCAAGGAGTGGTCCCCGCGCATCGGCGCCAAGGGCTGCATCGTCATCGATAACTCTTCGTGCTGGCGCTACGACCAGGACGTGCCGCTGATCGTGCCCGAGGTGAACGCCGACGCCGTCGCCGGCTACACCAAGAAGAACATCATCGCCAATCCCAACTGTTCGACGGCGCAGCTCGTTGTCGTGCTGAAGCCGCTGCACGATGCCGCCAAGATCAAGCGCGTCGTCGTCTCGACCTATCAATCGGTGTCCGGCGCCGGCAAGGAGGCCATGAACGAGCTCTGGTCGCAGACCAAGGGCATGTTCGTCCCCGGCCAGGAGGTCGAGCCCAAGAAGTTCACCAAGCAGATCGCCTTCAACTGCATTCCTCAGATCGACGTCTTCATGGAGGACGGCTACACGAAGGAAGAGTGGAAGATGCTCGCCGAGACCAAGAAGATCTTGGACCCCAAGATCAAGCTCACGGCGACCTGCGTGCGCGTGCCCGTGTTCGTCGGCCACTCCGAGTCCGTCAACATCGAGTTCGAGAACCCGATCACCCCGGAAGAGGCTCGTGCCATCCTGCGCGAGGCGCCCGGAGTGATGGTCGTCGATAAGCGTGAGCCCGGCGGCTACGTGACGCCGGTGGAAGCCGCGGGCGAGTTTGCAACCTTCGTCTCGCGCATCCGCGAGGACGCGACCGTCGAAAACGGGCTCGCGCTGTGGTGCGTGTCCGACAATCTTCTGAAGGGTGCAGCGCTCAACACGGTGCAGATCGCCGAGACGATTATCAATCGCAACCTGCTGCCGAACGCCGCTTGAGCAGGCGGCCAGCAACATCAATTGGCCGGGCAAGCATCACTTGCCCGGCCAATTGCATTTTTGTGCTTTCGATTATTCGGACCGGTCGAGGCCGTTGCGCGTCTGTAGCTTGCCGAGCGCTTTCACGATCTGGTTGAGATCCTGCATGAAGCGCTCGCGCTGCTGCTGGTTGGGAAGCACGCCAAGTATTTTTTCGTCCACGCGCTTCGCCATCGGATCGGTGGCTTTGAGAACCCGCCAGCCCTCCTCCGTCAGCTTGACGGCATAAGCGCGGGCATCCTCTTTCGTGCGGCGGCGCTGCAGAAGGCCCTTCTTGAGCATTCGCCTCACGATGTCGGCCAGCGTCGACCGATCGACGCCGGTCTTTTCCACCAGCAGCGTCTGGCTCAGACCCTCATTCTGCGAGACGGCCAGCAGCACAGCGAATTGCCGTGGCGTCAGGTCGCCCGAGCCTATCTCGTCTTGGAATATGTCGCTTGCACATTGGCCAGCTCGATGCAGCAGGTGAATAGGTGACCGCTCGAGTTTGCCCCCGGCCATTGCTCGCTTTGCCTTGTGACGTGTCATTTCAGATTTCTGGGCAAAGACGAGCACGTTTCGAGTGTCGCGAACGGCAACACGTCGACCCCCCATGCGCGCCCCTGCTTGCTTGGAGTGAAAGTTAGGTTACGGGCTGGAGGAAATACCAGTTTCCCCAATTCGTCCAGAGCAAAACGCCTATTCTTGCAACTAAAACGCAAGAATATTCTTGGCGTTACTATGTCGGCAGAAGATCAGCGTAAGGATGATCGGACTGCGCCAAGCTCAGTCTGCGGGGATTTCATGTGCTCTCAGCAGTCCTATCTGTGAGAGAGCGAAAATCATCGTCAGGGGCATGATCGCGAATACTTTGAAGCTCACCCAGGTGTCGGTGGAGACTGTGCGCCACACCACTTCATTCAAGATCGCGAGAAAAGCGAAAAAGAACGCCCATCGCAGCGTCAATTTGCGCCACCCATCCTCGTTGAGGCGAAATACCTCCCCGAACACGACCTTAAGCAGAGAATGGCCGGCGAGAAGTCCGCCGAACAGCGCCGCGGCGAACAGCGCATTCACGATCGTCGGTTTGAGTTTGATGAAATGGTCGTCCTGCAGCCACAGCGTCAGGCCGCCGAATACGATCACACACGCACCCGAGATGAGAGGCATCACCGGCACTCGCCCGAACATGAAGCGCGAAGCTATGAGCGCAGCGATCGTGGCTACCATGAAGACGCCCGTGCCCCAGAAGATGCCCGCGCGCGCATTGACGACGAAGAATACGACCAGCGGCCCGACCTCGACGGCAAGTTTCAAGAGCTGGGCCCGCGTGGCCGAAGCCTCATCCGGCTTGGTTGCTTCTTCAGTCATAGTTCGGTTGGCTCCCCAGTCCAGCGACCGCCGGTGTGCGACGCGCGCTCGGTCAATTATCCTACGTTTGCCTCGTGCCCGCTCTCGGTCCGGCCGGTAGTAGCGGCCCGGGGACCGGCTTTGGGCGAGGCCGAGGCTGAAGGCTCGGCCGGCATGTCTGCGCCCGCCGGGGCTGACGCCGCATCTTGCGCCAGCGCAGCTACTTCGTCCTCTGGAATCCGATAGCGCTGCATAAGGCGCGTCAGGTACCAGGCATAGAGACCCGAGAGGGGCATGATCAACGCGACTTTGAACGCGATCCAGATCCCCACGCCGTCCATTTGCATACCAACGACATTGTAGATCTGCTCATCCTTGAAGGTCAGCCGGACGAACTCGTTGGCAAACGCAGTAAAGACGAAAAACCACGCGAAGTTCCAGGTGAACTTATCCCACCCGATCTTCGTATAGTGGAAGGTCTTCTCGAAGACGTACTTGAAGAAGTTCCGCTCGAACCAAAGGCCGCCGAACAGAAACAATGCAAACATTGCATTGAAGATCGTGACTTTGATCTGCACCCACATCGGGTCATGGGTGATGATCGTCAGCGCGCCGAAAACCATTGTGACGGTCGAGGCGATCAGCGGGAAGATTGGTAGTCGCCGCAGCACGACGTACATCGTCACGATGGCGATCACCGTTGAGATGATCAGGGCCCACGTGCCAGCCGCGATGCCGTACATCGCGTTTACGATGAACATCAGCACCAGCGGACCGAACTCGCTGAGAATGTTCACGCACTGCTCGGCGTTGAAGGGCATAAATCGCTTCAGCGCATTCATCTGCCGCAGATCACCTGTTCCACTTAAGGTTTTCTATTCGCAAGCTATTTAGGTTGCCCATGCCGCTACGGCTAGCTCCCTGCGATGGCTTGAGCAAACTCGCCCGCGTCGAACGGCTGCAAGTCGTCTACGCTTTCGCCCACGCCAATGGCATGCACCGGGAGCTTATGCTTGGCCGAGATGGCGACCAGGATGCCGCCCCGCGCCGTGCCGTCGAGCTTGGTCATGACCAGCCCCGTGACACCCGCGCGCTCGCGGAACACGTCGACCTGCGACAGCGCATTCTGGCCCGTGGTCGCATCAAGGACGAGCAGAACGTCGTGCGGAGCGGTCGCGTCAATCTTGCGCAGAACCCGCACCACCTTCGACAGCTCCTCCATCAGGCCTTCCTTGTTCTGCAGTCGGCCAGCCGTGTCGACGAGGAGGATATCGACCCCTGCATCCTTTGCGCGCGAGAATGCGTCGTAGACAAGGCCGGCGGCATCGGCGCCCGTCGACCCCGAGACGACCTCGGCGCCAGTTCGCTCGCCCCAGATGCGCAATTGTTCGATGGCTGCGGCGCGGAATGTATCGCCCGCGGCAAGCATCACTTTCTTGCCTTCGGCGCGGAACTGCGCGGCGAGCTTGCCGATCGTCGTCGTCTTGCCCGTGCCGTTGACGCCCACCATCAAGATGACGTGCGGCTTGTGCGCACCGTCGATCACCAGCGGCTTGGCCACCGGTCCCAGCACGTCCTCGACCTCTGTCTTGAGAACCGCGCGCACGTCGTCGGCGCTGATGTCCTTCTCGAAGCGACCCTTGCGCAGGGTCGTAATGATCTTCTCGGCGGTTGCGACACCAAGGTCGGCTTCGATCAGCAGATCTTCCAGGTCATCGAGCGTCGCCGCTTCCAGCTTCTTCTTCGTGAAGAGACCGGTGATGCCGTCCGTCAGCTTTGCGGATGTCTTGCCGAGGCCCTGCTTCAGCCGGCTGAACCAGCTCGTTTTCGCGGGCGCAGCTTCTTCCGGCGCAGTCGGCGCCGCGGGATCGTCCACCGTCTGCGGAGCGGCGGCTTCTGCCGCGGCAGGCGTCTCCGTCTCTACAGCCGGTTGATCATCTGCGGCCCGCCTGCCGCCCCACAGCCGACTGAATGCGCCTTGCACTTTCCCGCTCACGCCACGACCTCGCCCGACAACCGTTGCCCGTCGTGTCCGCTCACCCGCGCGCGCACCATCGCCCCCGCAGCGACGTCGACCGGCAGGCGCATCTCTGCGAACTGGCGCGTGCGTCCAAGGCCGCTCTTTTCGATGAGGAGTTCCACCTCCGACCCCGCCTGCCTATCGAGGAATGCCGCCAAGGCGGTCGCCCCTTTCGCCCGCAGCCGCGCCGCTCGCTCCTTGACGACCGGACGATCGACCTGAGGCATGCGCGCGGCCGGTGTACCCTTGCGCGGCGAATAGGGAAACACGTGCAAATACGTCAGCTCGCACGCATCGACGATGCTCAGCGAGTTCTCGAACATCTCTTCCGTCTCGGTGGGGAAGCCCGCAATGAGGTCGGCGCCGAACACGGTGTCGGGCCTGAGCCGGCGCACCTCGGCGCAGAACTTTTCGCTGTCGCCCCGGCTGTGACGCCGCTTCATGCGCTTCAGGATCATATCGTCGCCGGCCTGCATCGACAGGTGCAGATGTGGCATCAATCGCTCTTCTTCCGCGATGGCTCGCATCAGGTGCTCGTCCGTCTCTACCTGATCGATAGACGACAACCGCAACCGCTCCAGCTCCGGCACGTGCTTAAGCACTTGCCGCACGAGCATGCCGAGCGACGGAGAACCGGGAAGGTCTGCGCCGTAAGCGGTGATGTCGACGCCCGTCAGCACCACCTCGCGGCAACCGCCTTCGGCGAGACGACGGATCTGCACCACCACTTCGCCCGCGGGCACTGAGCGCGAAGGTCCGCGTCCGAAAGGAATGATGCAGAAGGTGCAGCGATGATCGCACCCGTTCTGCACCTGTACGTAAGCCCGCGTCCGCGAGCCGAACCCATCGATCAGGTGGCCGGCCGTCTCGCGCACGCTCATGATGTCGTCGACCTGCACGCGCTCGCAATCGTCGGTCGAGAGGCCGAGGAACGTCTCTGCCTTCATCTTTTCGGCGTTGCCGATTACGTGGTCGACCTCATCGAGCGCTGCAAAGCGCTCAGGCTCGGTCTGCGCCGCGCAGCCCGTCACGATGATGCGCGCGGAGGGATTCTCACGCCGCAGCTTGCGGATTGTCTGGGTGGCCTGGCGAACGGCTTCTGCCGTAACCGCGCACGTGTTGACGACGATTGCATCGTTGAGCCCGGCCGCCGCGGCATTCCGGCGGATCACCTCGGACTCGTAGGTGTTGAGTCGGCAGCCGAGCGTTATGACTTGAGGGTCGGCCATCTCTACTCAGGTTGCCTCGGTTGAAACTGCTGCGCGGTGGTCGTTGAAGCCGATCCGCGCATGAGGAGCCTGAGGCAACGGGATATTCGGCAAGTTAACGTCAGGGCGGTCATACCGGACAACTTTGTCGTTCGCTAGACAGGTGCGCGCGACAGAGTATCTGCACTGATCGTCCCCTCAAACTCCAGCTCTGCCGGGCCGCGCATCATGATGTGGTCGTTTTCGGCCCATTCGATGTAGAGGGTACCACCCGGCAGCTCGACTGCAACTTGGCGATCGGTAAGGCCCTTGCGCGCCGCAGCAATTGCCGCAGCGCAGGCCGCTGTGCCGCAGGCCCGCGTCAATCCAGCCCCGCGCTCCCACGTCCTTAATTTAAGGCTATTGGGCCCCGTCACCTGTGCCAGCGAAATGTTTGCCCGTTCAGGAAAGATCGGGTGGTTCTCCAACAGCGGCCCGAAGCGTCCGAGATCGTGCGCGTTTACGTCGTCGACCCAGAAGATCGCATGCGGATTGCCCACATTCACCACCGACGGCGTATGCAGCACCGGCGCATCGATCGGGCCGATTTGCAGCTCGATGCCCGTCGTATCCTCGAACGGCTCGGCGAGCGGAATATCGCTCCAGCCGAAGCGCGGTTTGCCCATGTCGATGGTGATGCTGTCGGCGCTGTCGACTTTGGCCTTCAAAAGTCCGGCGCTCGTTTCGACGCTCACCTCGTCGCGTCCGCTCTCTTCCGCCGCGATGAGGGCAATGCAACGCGTTGCGTTCCCGCACGCGCTCACCTCCGACCCATCCGCATTGAAGATGCGCATGAAGAGGTCCGCCTTTTTTGACGGCTCCATGACAATGATCTGATCGCAGCCGATCCCGCCGTTGCGGTCGCCGATGCGGCGCACCTCGTCCGCGCCGAGCGCCAGCGCCTTCTCGCGCGCGTCGAGCACGACGAAATCGTTGCCAAGGCCGTTCATCTTACGGAATGGAATGCTGGCGGTATCGCTCATGCGCTCATATATGGCCCAGAGGTGAGAAAAGACAATCGAGTGGAGAACGGGCTGATGACCACCCCGCGTTTGGGCACTTTGTCGGCGTTTCTGATGACAGCGCTCCTTTTCGGAGCTGAGCCAGCCGCCGCGGTGATGACCGACGCACCCAAGCCCGCCCAACCCAGCAAGTTCAACGTCGAGACCTTCGCGGAGGGACTCGAGCACCCTTGGGGCATGCAGTTCCTGCCTGATGGACGCCTTCTCGTCACCGAGCGCCCAGGCCGCATGCGCCTCATTTCCAAGGAGGGCAAGCTCTCGCCACCCGTCGGCGGCGTGCCCGAGGTGGCAGCTGTTGGTCAGGGCGGCCTGCTCGACGTCCTGCTCGCACCGGACTTCGCCTCGAGCGGCGTCATCTATTTCTCGTACGGCGAGCCGCGCGAGGACGGCAAGAACGCCACCTCCGTCGCCCGCGCCAAGCTCGTCTTCGATGGCGACACGGCGAAGCTCGAGGACGTCAAAGTCATCTTCCGCCAGCAGCCAGCCATTTCGAGTGGCCACCACTTCGGCTCGCGTCTCGTCTGGGCCAAGGACGGCACGCTCTTCATCACCACGGGCGAGCGCAACAAGCTTCGAGCCGAGGCGCAGAACCCCGCTAACGATATCGGCAAGGTCATCCGCATCAATGCCGATGGCTCCATCCCCGATGACAATCCCAAACTCCCCGGCTGGTCGCCCGAGGTCTGGTCGATCGGCCACCGCAACATTCAGGGCGCGGCCATCCGCCCCGACAATGGCAAGCTCTATACGGTCGAGCACGGCGCCCGCGGCGGCGATGAACTGAACCACCCGGAAGCCGGCAAGAACTACGGCTGGCCCATCATCACCTATGGCATCGACTATTCGGGCCTGCCGATCGGGGAGGGCTCTGAGAAAGAGGGCATGGAGCCCGCGGTCTATTATTGGGTCCCCTCGATCGCCACCTCGGGCCTCGCGTTCTACAACGGCGACCTGTTCCCCGAATGGAAGGGCAACGCCTTCGTCGGCGGCCTGGCCGGCACGCAGCTGCACCGTCTCGTCTTCGATGGCGATGATGTTATCGCCGCCGAGCCGCTGCTGCGCGAGAAGGTGAAGCGCATCCGCGACGTGCGCCAAGGCCCCGACGGCGCCCTCTGGCTCCTCACCGACGACGACGGCGAGGTGCTTCGTCTGACGCCGCCAAAATAGCGGGTTGAGACAACATGCGCCCGCGGGTAAGGGAACCTTGGCGGATGGTTGCGACTTGAGGATAATCGCGGGAGCTGACCCCGCGGCTTATCGAAAGACCACCTATGAGCGACGCTGCCAGCTCTCCAGTTCCGATATCCCGCGCCAGTCGCAGGCTGCTACAACTCTCGTTGGTCACGCCCCGTCCGTGTCGCTGCTGCGGTGGCTGCATCTGTCTCACCCGCGCCGAGCGCAAATCCCTGCGGCGGGTGACGAAAATCGCCCGCCAGTGGCGCCGCCGTGTGCGCCGCGAGGCCAAGGAAGCCGCCCAGGCACGGGCCGAGCAGCAGAATTTGGGCGGGATTTCCCGCTAGACGCGCCCCAGGTTGACAGAAACGGCCCCCCGAGGGCATTGTCCGCCCCAATCACGACGGCCCTGACTTCAGAGCCGCCGCCCTGTGCGCTCTCGCCATGTCGAGGGAATGATGCAGGGGGGTCAACATCCGCCAGCGCGTTGCGCCCGCGGATGCCATTTTCGTTTGGGCCAACGGATCTCCCCCGGAGATCCTGCACCCGCTGGTGAAGGACGAGCATGTTC
Organism: Hyphomicrobium sp. 1Nfss2.1; assembly: GCF_965243865.1. GTDB lineage: Bacteria > Pseudomonadota > Alphaproteobacteria > Rhizobiales > Hyphomicrobiaceae > Hyphomicrobium_A. The sequence goes on from NZ_OZ251603.1 coordinate 2,475,108, forward strand.
CAATCGCTGTCAGACCGCCTGTCGGGCATTCTCGACAAGCTGACGCGCCGCGGTGCTCTCACCGAGAGCGACGTCGCCGAGGCGATGCGCGAGGTGCGCCGCGCCCTGCTCGAAGCCGACGTGGCCCTCGATGTCGTGCGCGACTTCATCGAGAAGGTGAAGGCGAAGGCGATTGGCCAGGAGGTTCTGCGCTCCGTCACGCCGGGCCAGATGGTCGTCAAGATCGTCAACGACGAGCTCGTCGCCATGCTGGGTTCGGAGAACTCGGCCATCGACCTGCACGCCGCGCCTCCGGTGGCGATCATGATGGTGGGCCTGCAGGGCTCCGGTAAAACCACCACCACCGCGAAGATCGCCAAGCGCCTCACCGATCGCGACAAGAAAAAAGTGCTGATGGCCTCGCTCGATACGCGGCGCCCCGCAGCACAGGAGCAGCTCCGCATTCTCGGCGAGCAGACCGGCGTCGATACGCTGCCGATCGTTGCTGGTCAGACGCCGCAGCAGATTGCCAAGCGCGCGCTCGATGCGGGCAGGCTCGGCGGCTACGACGTCGTCATGCTCGACACGGCGGGCCGCATCCATATCGACGAAGAGCTGATGCGCGAATCCGCGGAGGTGCGCGACATCGCCACCCCGCACGAAACGCTGCTCGTTGCTGACAGCCTCACCGGCCAGGACGCCGTCAACGTTGCCAAGTCGTTCGACGAGCGCGTCGGCATCACCGGCATCGTTTTGACGCGTGCCGACGGCGATGCCCGCGGTGGCGCTGCGCTCTCCATGCGCGCCGTCACCGGCAAGCCGATCAAGCTGCTCGGCGTCGGCGAGAAGTGGGACGAGCTCGAAGACTTCCATCCCTCGCGCGTCGCCTCACGCATTCTCGGCATGGGCGACGTCGTCAGCCTCGTCGAGAAGGCCGCCCAGACCATCGACGCCGAGAAGGCGACGAAGATCGCCGAGAAGATGAAGAAGGGCATCTTCGATCTCGACGACATGGCCGAGCAGCTGAAGCAGATGCAGCGCATCGGCGGCATGTCCGGTGTGCTCGGCATGCTGCCCGGCATGGGCAAGATCAAGAACCAGATTGCCGAGGCCAACCTCGACGACAGCATCCTCAAGCGCCAGCACGCCATCATCACCTCGATGACGCCGCATGAGCGTCGCAACCCGAAGGTGCTCGACGCCAAGCGCAAGCGCCGCATCGCGGCCGGCTCGGGCACCAAGGTCGAGGACGTCAACAAGCTCGTCAAAATGCACCGCCAGATGGCGGACATGATGAAGTCGCTCGGCAAGAACCGCGGCATGCTCAACCGCCTCGTCGGCGGCGGCGGTCGCGGTGCCGGTCCGAGCGAAGCCGAGATGGCCGCCATGCAGGAAGAGCTGGGGCGGCTCGATCCTAAGGCGCTCGAGCAGCTTCCGCAGGAGCTGCGCGACGCGATCCCCAAAGGCGGTGGTCTGCCGAAGGGACTGCCTGGCCTCACCGGCGGCATTCCAAGGCTCCCCGGGTTGGGGGGCGGCCTCCCCGGCCTCGGCGGCGGCCTACCGAAATTCCCTGGTCTCCCGGGAAAGAAAAAGTAGCTCTCAACACCAACACATCGAAACAACACACGAAGGAAAGAACGCAATGTCCGTCAAGATTCGCCTCGCCCGCGGTGGCGCCAAGAAGCGCCCCTACTACTACGTCGTCGTCGCTCACGGCACCTCGCCGCGCGATGGCCGCTACATCGAGCAGGTCGGCACCTTCAACCCGATGCTCAAGAAGGACGACGAGAACCGCGTGAAGCTGAACCTCGACCGCTGCAAGCATTGGCTCTCGGTCGGTGCGCAGCCGACGGATCGCGTTGCTCGCTTCCTCGATGCCGCCGGTCTGATGAAGCGCACGGCCTCGAACAACCCCGCCAAGGCCAAGCCGAAGAAGAAGCGCCTGGAGCGCGAGGCTGCACAGGCCGAGAAGGCCGCCAAGGCCGCCGAAGCTGCTGCCGCCGCTGCTGCCTCGGCCGAGTAAGGCTCGCGCGCATTCACCTGCGCGTGCCGATAACGCCATGTTCAACCTTGGCGTGCAACATCTCCCCGGCGAGGCATCAGCGCCTCGCCGAGGGGGATGGCAGGTATGCTTGAGAACGGCCTCTACGCGCTTCGCTTTGCAGCTTCGCTCAATGGCGAGCCCGAGGAAGGCCGTGGCCTCGCCGTACTGCGTGACGGCAAGGTGCTGGGCTCCGATCCGATGGGCGCGGTGTTCTCCGGCACCTACGAGTTCGACGCCAGGCGCAACCTCAACAAGGTTCGCCTGCAGCTCGAAATACCCGCCGGCGGCATCCTCATCACCGGCTTCACCGCAGGTCCCGAAGGCGCCAGTCTCGACGTAGTCGGCGCTTTCGCCGATGCTTCCGGCGATGGCTCCGCGTTTCTGCAGATCGACGGGGCTCCCCTCGGCGTGCAGATCAGGTACCTTGGCCCGCCGCCAACCTAGATGAATCCCACGGCCCTGATGACCGACCAAAGACAGCGCGTTCTGCTCGGCCGCATCGTCACCGTGCACGGCATTCGGGGTGATGTCGTCATTGACAGCCACACCGGCGAGCCGGCCGACATCGGTGCCTACGGCCCCTTGCAGTCCGCGGACGGCGCGAAGGAATTCAAGCTCAAGGTCCTGCGCGTCACACCAAAGGGCGTCGTTGCCCACATCGCCGGAGTCGACGACCGCAATGGTGCTGAAGCGCTGCGCGGCACCGACCTCTACGCGCACCGTGACAGCCTGCCCGCCGCTGCAGAAGGCGAGTACTATTACGCCGATCTCGAAGGCCTTCGCGTCGACAACGAAGCCGGCGAGGCGCTCGGCACGGTCATCGCGGTTCAAAACTACGGCGCCGGCGACCTGCTTGAAGTGAAGCTCGCCGGAGAGCGCGGCACCGAGCTCATACCCTTCACGGATGCGTACGTCCCCACCGTCGACATCCCCGGCGGCCGCGTCGTCGTGATCATGCCCGTCTCGACCGACGACGAGGACGATGAGGGCGCGCCGGACGAGGCCGAGCCGGCCTGAACTCCATTCGCCCTGTCGGCGAACGGTGCGACAACTTTACCGAGTGACGCGACATTCAGCCGAAGCGCCCTCTGGCGGCAGGCCTCGTTACCATCCTAATATCGCGGCCATCGCCGCCAGAGATGGAGAGACCATGGCGCACGCGACGCATGAGGGACCAGCCGAGGTCCGTCGACATGGCAGTACTGATGCGGTCAGCAATCCGCTGCTAGCCAGGCTGCCCGTTGCGCTCACCACTCCCTGGGCATGGTTCGCCGCCTTCAGCGCCGCCAGTTTTCTCATCAACAATCAGATGCTTTTTGATTCCAGGTACGCCGAGCTTGCCGCTCACGGCTTCATCGGCGCCTGTGCCGTTCTCGCCGGCAAGTTCGCCGTCGGTCGCATCCGCCACTTGGTAACTTGGTTTGGCCCGCATCGGTATGCCAACGGCGTCGTTGCCTCGGCCACCATCATCGTTGCAGTGCTTGGCTCGCTCATCGGCTTTCAAGCAGCGACGCTTTACACGCGAGAGATGGTCAGCTCTGGAGCCAACCGACTTGCAACGATGCAGCGTCAGAGGGAATGGCTGAAGGAAAAGACCAAGACCAATCTCATCCGGCCTGATCATCCCTACCACTTGGGCATCCCCAAGTATCAGTACATAAATCTATCTTCGCCGCCCGCGCGCTGAGACCTGATCGCCAGTAGTGCCAGCGCCTACACCCGCTCGCCCTTGAGCAGGCGCGGCAGCTCTCCCGTAAGGCCTGCCGCCTCGGCGACGAAGAAGCGCTTCAGCGCGGGCACGCGGTCGACGATACCAAGCCCTGCTTCGCGCACCGAGCGCAGCAGCGTCACGTCGTTGCCGAACAGCCGGTTGATTGCATCGAACGTGCCGGCTGAGATCGCCGAGTCGAAACGGCGCCAGCGCTCATAGCGCTTCAGCCCTTCCGCGTTGCCGGCACCAAATCCGCAGCGCACGCTCTCCGCCACCATCTCCGTCAGCGCCGCGACATCGCGCAGGGCGAGGTTTAGTCCCTGACCGGCAATCGGATGCACGCCATGTGCTGCATCGCCGACCAGGGCAAAACGCGGGCCTACGTAGCGACGTGCAAGGTGCAGCTCCAGCGGCCACGACTGCCGCGGCCCCGCTAGGCTCACACGCCCGAGCTTGCCACCGAAACGCTTCTCCACCTCGGCGAGAAAGCCGGCATCGTCGAGCGACATGATGCGTTTTGCTTCACGTGAATCCTCGGTCCACGTGATGCATGATCGGTTGCCGGTGAGCGGCAGGATGGCGAATGGCCCGCCGGGAAGAAAGTGCTGCACCGCGCGCGCGCCGTGCGGCCGGTCGTGCTGCACGGTGGTGACGATACCCGTTTGAGGATAGCTCCAGCCGATCACCTTGATGTCGGCAGCTTCGCGTAGAGCCGAGCGGCGCCCGTCGGCCGCAACGACCAGCGCCGCCATGATCTCACCTCCGTCAGCAAGGGTAAGCCGCGCACCCCCATCTTCGGCGACGAACCCGTTCGCCTCCGCGGGCGCCAGCAGCGTGATCCCGCTTCGCGCCGCCGCTGCGCTGCGTAGAGCCCGCCACAGGGGTTCAACCGGCAGGATATGCGTCGCCGCCTCCCCGGCATCGGTCACGTTGTCGTAGGCGAGCAGCACCGGCCGGACGCCGGCTTCGAGAGCCGAATCGGTGATGTCGATGCCATCGACCGGCTGCGCCTCGGCGGCGACCTGCCCCCACACGCCGATCGCGTCCAGCAGATGGCGTGAGGCGGCCGACAGCGCGAACGCCCTCGCGTCCGGGCGGGGCTCTGCCGTCGCCACGCGATCGATGATGGCGATTTTGAACTCGGGCCCGAGCGCATCGGCGAGCGCTGAGGCCAGAGCTAGTCCGGCGAAGCTCGCCCCTGAAATCGCGACATCGAAGCTGAGGGCCGGTTGCGCCCCGTCTTGTCGCGCCCCGTCTTGTCGCGCCGTGTCTCGTTGCGCCATGTCTCGTCCGGAAGTCTGGGGCTAAGGTGCGGTGATTAGGGGCAGAAGTGGCACCTATCCTACGCCAGCATCCCTACACCCGCCACCATCTGAAGATTCCAGCGAGGCCCCATGCCGAACGATGACGCGGCGCCGCAAAGCGCGCTCCACGACCTCCTCAGGACGCTCGACCTCGAACCCATCGAGGACAACCTCTTCCTCGGCCCGCGCGGCATAGAGGGCTGGCAGCGTGTCTTCGGGGGGCAGGTGCTCGGGCAATCGCTGGTGGCCGCGGCACGCACCGTAGAGCCCGGCCGGCTGATGCACTCCCTGCACGGCTACTTCCTGCTCGCCGGCGATCCCGCGCGTCCAATCCTCTACGATGTCGAGCGCATCCGCGACGGCGGCAGCTTCACCACCCGGCGGGTTAAGGCGATTCAGCACGGCCGCCCCATCTTCTCGATGAGCAGCTCGTTTCACAAGGCCGAGCCGGGTTTCGAGCACCAGGCCCCGATGCCCGATTTGCCCCCACCGGAGGCCCTTCCCAACCCCAAGGACGTCATCGACCAGCACATCGATGCACTGCCGCCAGCCATGCGTAGCTACTGGAGCCGCGAGCGCCCCATCGAGATGCGCGCCCCCGACCTGTCGCGTTATCTCACTCGCGAGAAGAAGCCGCCCGCCCAGAGCATCTGGATCAGGGCCAACGGCACGCTCCCCGATGATCCGGTCATTCATCAGGCAGTTCTCGCCTATGCCTCTGATTTCACCCTTCTCGACACCGCGCTGATCGCGCACGGCAAGCTGCTGTTCGACGCCGACGTGCAACTCGCCAGCCTCGACCACGGCATCTGGTATCACCGCCCGTTCCGGGCCGACGAATGGATGCTTTACGTCCAGGACAGCCCCAGTGCCTTCGGCGCACGCGGGTTCTGCCGCGGCAGCATCTACGCCCGCGACGGTCAGCTCGTTGCCTCCGTGGTCCAGGAAGGACTCATGCGGCAGCGCACGTCAGCATTTGTGCCCAATTGATGAGCAGTCGACACCATTTGCCTAATTGATACGCAGTTAGCGGGTGCAAAACCGCAGGTCGCCTGAAAACGCGGCAGACTTTTTCGTGCGAATCCAACTGGTTGCTCAAGCATCACCAACTTGGCACGCGTCTTGACTCCGTTTTCAACGGTCAAGGGTCCGGTCAACGGCCAATTCGACCAGAACCAAGACGAAATGTTCGCTGCAGCAGCGGTGAATGCGTCAGGGAGAGGGACACGCATGAAGTTGATCACGGCAATCATCAAACCCTTCAAGCTCGAGGAGGTTCGCACTGCGCTGACCGACCTTGGTCTCCAGGGAATGACGGTCACAGAAGTCAAAGGCTACGGACGCCAGAAGGGGCACACCGAGATCTATCGCGGCGCTGAGTACGCCGTGAGCTTTCTTCCAAAGATCAAGGTGGAGGTGGTTGTTCCGTCGGCTCAAGTCGACAAGGCGCTGGAGGCGATCCAACGCGCTGCCAAGACTGGCCAGATCGGCGACGGCAAGATCTTCGTTTCACCCATCGAGCACACCGTACGCATCCGCACCGGCGAGGCAGACGATAACGCGCTTTGAGCGGGCTCCGTCGTTTAGGGCGCAGTCCAAGTACTACAGGAAGGGAAGGGGAGTTTCAGGATGAACTTCAACGGACTAAAAAGACTGGCAGTGTCCGCTTCGGCGGCAGCTGCACTCTACGCAGGATCAACGTTGCCCTCATTGGCACAGGATGCTGCTCCCACGCTGAACTCGGGCGACACGGCGTGGATGCTCACTTCGACTGTTCTCGTCATCTTGATGACGGTCCCTGGCCTCGCGCTCTTCTATGGCGGCATGGTCCGCAAGAAGAACGTGCTGTCCGTTCTTGCTGCAACGTTCGCCACCTTCTGCCTTCTGACGGTTCTCTGGTTCGTCGCCGGTTACTCGCTCGCCTTCACGGACGGCGGTGCCAACAATGCCTACATCGGCGGCCTCTCCAAGGCCCTGTTTGCCGGTGTCACGCCTGCGAGCCTTTCGGGTACCATCCCCGAGTTGGTCTTCGCCTGCTTCCAGCTGACCTTCGCTGCGATCACTCCGGCGCTCATCATTGGCGCTGTCGTTGATCGTATGAAGTTCTCCGCGCTGCTGATCTTCATGGCCGCGTGGATGTTCGTCGTCTACGTCCCGGTCGCGCACTGGGTATGGGGCGGTGGCTTCCTTGCTTCTGACGGCGTTCTCGACTTCGCCGGCGGCACGGTCGTTCACATCAACGCCGGTATTGCTGGTCTCGTCGCGTGCATCATCCTTGGTCGTCGCCAGGGTTACGGCACCGAGAGCCTCGCGCCCTACAACATCGTCTACACGCTGATCGGCGCCTCGCTTCTGTGGGTGGGCTGGTTCGGCTTCAACGTCGGTTCGGCCCTCTCGGCTGGCACCGGCGCTGCTGTCGCAATGACCACCACCCAGCTCGCAACCGCCGCTGCCGCGCTCGCTTGGATGTTCTCTGAGTGGCTCGTGCACGGTAAGCCGACCCTGCTCGGAATGGCCTCAGGCGCCGTCGCTGGCCTCGTCGCCATCACCCCGGCTTGCGGCTTCGTCGATCCCAAGGGTGCCATCGTTATCGGCATCGCTGCCGGCGTCATCTGCTACATCTTCTCGACCGGTGTGAAGAAGGCCCTCGGTTACGACGACAGCCTCGACGTCTTCGGTGTCCACGGCATCGGCGGCATCGTCGGCGCCATCCTGACGGGTGTCTTCGCTGCGGAGGCTTACGGCGGCAAGGTCGGTCTGCTTGAAGGCAACTTCGCGCAGGTTCCGATCCAGATCTACGGCGTCATCGCCACCGTCGTCTGGTCGGCCGTTGCCACTGCCGTGATCCTCTTCATCCTGAAGTTCACGATCGGCATTCGCGTCAGCGAGTCTGCCGAGGTCGAAGGCCTCGACGTCGCGCTGCATGGCGAGTCCATCCAGTAGTCACTCCTGCGGGACGCGAGGCTTAACCCCCTTGCGTCCCGTGTCTTCTCCCGAGCGTGCGCCTTCCCCTAGGCGTGCTCTAAACTCGGCCCGGTGCCACTGGCATTCCGGGCCGTTTTTTGTTTGTGCGTCTTGGCGCGCGACAAGGCCCGCGGCCGCTCACTGCGCCGCCACTCAATCATCACGTTGAAAATAGCAATCGCGCTTCAGGCCATGATCTGGATCTTGGCGCCGCGCCGCAACGCCGACATCAGTCGCCGTAGATGCTGCCGCTCAAGCGCGACGCACCCCTCGGTCGGTTTCATGCCTGGCGACGCCACATGCATGAAGATCGCGCTGCCGCGCCCGGCGATGCGCGGTCTGTCGTTACAGCCGAGCACAACGATGAGATCGTAAAGGCGATCCTGTCGCCACAAATGCTCTGCGCTCTGAGGGTAAGGATGACGAACATACCGGTTGTAGTTCCGATCGCCGACGGCATCGCACCAGCCATCCTTGGGGCGTATCGCCGAGACATGCAGCGGCAACCGAGGGCGGCCGCCCCGGTCGGCCCGGTAAAACGCCTCTCGCAACGCGAATTCTCCGATCGGCGTCGCCCCGTCGCCTTCGCGTTTGAGCGCAATTCGCCCGCTGCGCCCTAGGACGCATGGGAAGCTCAGAGTGCCGTACGTCAGCACACCGCGCGTCGACCGGGCCGAAAGGCTCCTCACGACGATTTTAGCACCTGTTGAGGGTGTCCTGCCCTGCGTCTTCATTGGAGCTTCCCGGCGCGCGTGCTATTCGCATCCCTCAGATAAAGCCGTCGTGGGCCGTAGCCAACTGTCTGCGGCTTCACGGTTATGTCCGTGCCGGAGCGAAGAACAAGATGAGCAATGCCCGACGCGTCCTGATCGTCGATGACGACGAGGAATTGCGCGAAACTCTGAAAGATCAACTCATTCTCCACGACGAGTTTGAGGTGGAGACGGCGGGGCTCGCCACCAAGGGCATGGAGCACGCGCGTTCGGATCACTTTGATCTCGTCATCTTCGACGTCTCCTTGCCCGATATGGATGGCCGCGAAGCTGTGCGTCACCTGCGCAAGTCCGGTTTCAAGACGCCCATCATCATGCTCACGGGCAATGTATCTGACGCCGACCAGATCCTCGGGCTTGACGCAGGGGCCAACGACTACGTCACCAAGCCATTCAAGTTCGCCGTGCTTCTCGCCCGCATTAGAGCGCAACTGCGTCAGCATGAGCAGAGCGAGGATGCCGTCTTTGCCATCGGACCTTACACCTTCAAGCCTGCCTCCAAACTTCTGATCACCGACAAGGGCACGAAGATCCGTCTCACCGAGAAAGAGACCTCGATCCTCAAATATCTCTACCGCTCGGGCGATAAGGTGGTCTCCCGCGACACGCTGCTGCATGAGGTCTGGGGCTACAACGCAGGCGTCACCACCCACACGCTGGAGACGCATATTTATCGCCTGCGTCAGAAGATCGAAAAGGACCCATCGAGCGCCGAGCTGCTCGTCACCGAGACCGGCGGCTACCGTCTGGTCCCCTGACGCTTTTCCACAGCGCATCTGGATATCGTGTGGACATTGCGGGCCCCTGTTGTGCGCTGGTCATAGCCCATCAGGCCGAATCGCATGAGTTTGCGAGCACTTGCTGGTGCCCGGCATAGCTTCATCGAATGTGGACCAGCTGGTGACAAGTTCGCCGCCGCGAACGCGGACGCCATGCGAGAGGATGCGCTTGGAGCTCTTCGCCGGACACTTGGCCGTGTTGCCGCTCTTTCGCGGACTGACACCGCTGCAGCTCGCGGGCATCGCCCGTCATGCTGAGCGCGTCTCCTACACGCCCGGCGCAACGATCACTGAAGAGAACGCAACGGCTGATGCAGCGATTGTGATCATCGGCGGCAACGCCGTACGTGTCAGCGGACCCGAACTCGCCCAGAGGTCGGAGCCCATTCCGCCGGGATCCCTGTTGGGCGAGGCCGCAATGCTCGTCGAGACCACTTATGGTTCGACCGTCGTCGCCCGCACCAAGGTCCGCGCAGTCCACCTCACCCGCGATGCCATGCACCAGCAGATGTTGGAGGACCCCGACTTGGCGGGGCGCATAGCCCAGAACCTCGCCAAGCGGCTAAGCAACGTCGCTGAGATATTGAAGCGGGCCGACGCCCACCTTTCGGGCGCAAAGCCCCAGCCGACCCGCGCATCGGCGCGCCTGCCGCTCCAGGCCGCCAGTTGAGGAGAGGCTGAACACCTTTTGGGCAAGAAAAAACGCCCAACCCCGGGGGGAGGGGTTGGGCGTCGAGAGCGCTTTCGCGCGCGGTGCCGGGAGGGAAGCCGGCACCTCAGGCGATGTCTTTCGGCTAGACGGGGGGCACTACCGATACAGGGTGACACCGCCTGACTGCATTGAGTTAAGCGCAAAGGGCTGAAGTTCAATAGAGCCGGGGGCCGCTGATCACAAAAATGTTACCAGCCCCGCCTGGGTTTTCCCCAGCCAGCTGTTGCCAAGAGCCCGAACAGCCACAGTGGGCGGTGTTCAGGGCATCGTCATGGGGCGGCCGAGCGACTGAATCTTGAACAAGGCGGCATCCAGCTCGGCGCTCTTGGTGAGGTCGGAGACCTGTACCCGGGTGTCGAGCCCCTGGGCATCCTTGGTAACCCACTCCTTAAGTTCCAAGGCGGGTTTGGTCGAAAGGAACAGCTTAATCTGGCCCGGGGTATTTGGGTCCTTGTCGACCAGCCCGACCACCAGCAGGTCGTCGGATTGCTGCACCTCCATGATCCGCGCGTCACGGACGAGATCGACGTCCTTACGCAGGAGAAGGCGGAACGGCGTGTCGTCGAGAGCGACCCGATCCTCGTTGTTGAGGTCGAAATCCTGGATAGCGAGGTAATGCCCGTCTGAGACGACGACCTGTCGCGATGGCCGCGCATAGTCGAAGCGGAAGCGACCCGGACGCATCAGATAGAACTTGCCGCGCATGCGCTTATTGTCGGCACCCGTCTGCACGAAGTTGCCCTGCAAGGTGTCGAGGTTGCTGAAGTAGTCCGACACCTTATGGACGAGGTCGGCTTGCTGCGGATTGAGATTGAGACCCTCGCCAGCCTTCGCGGGGGCGACTTCCGCGCTCCACGCAGAACTAGAACCGGGGGACGGCGGCGGGCTCGCGGGAGCCGGGGCCGGTACGTTGAGAGGCTTGGAAGAGTCCTCGCCCGCAGCGCTCGCCGGCCCTGCCAGCAAGCACATGGATGCCATCGCCGCGATTGCGATTGCTCTCAACTCGTGCATGGACCCCCGACGTCTCCCGAATCGTCCCGAACTCAGCCTTGATAGGATATCCGCGAGCGCGCGAAAACTCCCGCCAGCGCTCATCGCCGAACATTGCGTCTAGATGTAGGCGCAGCGAGCATCCGTGGAGGATATACTACCCTGCTGCGGCTGCCCGGACACCCTCTCTGCCGGCGGCCAGGATCTCGCGCTTGCCGGTGCTCCCCGCGGCGCTGATCAGGCCTTCCTGCTCCATGCGCTCGATAAGGTCGGCGGCGCGGTTGTATCCGATCGACAGACGCCGCTGGATGTAGCTCGTCGACGCCTTGCGATCCCGCAGCACGATGGCGACGGCCATGTCGTAGAGGTCGTCCTCGCTTGTGGCACGCGCGTCCGCACCCGGACCGTCCGACGCGGGCGGCGTATCGGTGATTCCGTCGATGTATTCCGGCGCGCCCTGCTTGCGCAGTGCCTCCGCGATCCGCTCGACTTCCTCGTCGGAAACGAACGGGCCGTGCGCACGGATAATCTGCCCCATGCCCAGCGAATAGAGCATGTCGCCCTGGCCCAACAGCTGCTCGGCGCCCTGCTCGTTGAGGATTGTGCGGCTGTCGATCTTCGAAGCAACCTTGAAGCTGATGCGCGCCGGGAAGTTCGCCTTGATGGTGCCGGTGACGATATCGACCGACGGCCGCTGCGTCGCCATGATGAGGTGGATGCCGGCCGCGCGCGCCATCTGCGCCAGCCGCTGCACGGCCGCCTCGATCTCCTTGCCGGCGACGATCATCAGATCCGCGAACTCATCGACCACCACCACGATGAACGGCATCGTCTCGGCAGCCATTTCCTGCTCAGCGTAGACGGCAGCGCCCGTTGCCTCGTCGAAGCCCGTCTGCACCGTGCGCGTCAGTTGCTCGCCGCGGCTCTGCGCTTTCTTCACGCGGGCGTTGAACGCCTCGATGTTGCGTACTGACAGCGCCGCCATGCGCTTGTAGCGCTCTTCCATCTCGCCAACGACCCAGTTGAGGGCCGCGACGGCCTTGTGCGGATCGGTCACGACAGGCGTCAGAAGGTGCGGAATGCCGTTGTAGACCGACAGCTCCAGCATCTTTGGATCGATCATCAAAAGGCGGCAGTCTTCAGGTGAGCGCCGATAGAGCAGCGACAGGATCATCGCGTTGATGCCCACCGACTTGCCCGAGCCGGTAGTGCCGGCGACGAGCAGATGCGGCATCCGCGCGAGGTCGGCAACAATCGGCTCGCCGCCGATCGACTTGCCGAGCGCCATCGGCAGCGCCGCGTCGGAAGCGGTGAATGCGTTGGCTTCAAAAATGTCGCGCAGATACACGGTCTCGCGCCGCACGTTCGGCAGCTCGATTCCGATCACGTTGCGGCCGGGCACGATGGCAGCGCGCGCCGACGTCACGCTCAGCGAGCGCGCAATGTCTTCAGCTAGCGCCACGACGCGTGAGGACTTGGTGCCGCGCGCGGGTTCCAGCTCAAACAGCGTTACGACCGGACCCGGGCGGATCTCGCGTACTTCACCCTTGATGGAGAAGTCGGCCAGAACCTCTTCGAGCAAGCGCGCGGTGCCACGCAGCACCGACTGCGTAAACGTCGGAGTGTTCTTAGAGGCCGGCCTGCGCAGGAGGTTCATCGACGGGGCGCGATAAGCTGGCGCCACGCGTGCCTGGGCAATGCCTCCAAGCATAGTGGAGCGCTTCGCCTTGCCGCCACGCTTGGCAGCTTCTGGCGCAACCTCGATGATTTGCGGCTCGCCATCGGGTGAGCGCTTGGCGTTGGCCGGAGCAAAGCGGCGCGCAATCGCGCGGCTCTCTGCATCGGTGCTGTCGTCGAATTCTGCATCGTGGCCGCCGGGGATGTCACCGCCAGCACCTGCGGCCCGGCGTGCAACCACGGCATCGGCGAACGCGGCTTGCACATTTTGCGGCCGCTCGAACGTAGCCGGCCCCGGAAGGAACGGCTCGCGACGCGGCGCACTGCGTTTAGGCTCGCTCGGAACGGTGTAGCGAATGGGTTCGGTGACGCTGTCGGCCGGCTCGAAAGTGACCTGCGCTCTGGCGAAATATTCGCCCATCCATTCGGGGATCAGTGGACCACGGCGGCGCGACAGGCGCCGGCTGCGTTCCACGAGCCGCATGATGTCGTCGCGCTCGAGGCCGAGGCTATAGCCCAGCATGCCGAAGCCGCACAGGAAGTAGGCCAAGCCAGCGAGAGGCAGCATGCTCTCTGCGCCCACGGCGTCGAATAGCGTTGCTGTCAGCCTCTGCACCCAGTCGCCGACGATGCCGCCGAAGCTATGGCCGAACGGCCACCCGGCCGATAATGGCACCGCGGCGAACCCGCCTGCGAGCAGCAATACAGCCAGAGGAAAGAGGCTTGTCTTCTTGCGGTTGGCAGAAAGGCGCTCGGCGAGCATCAGCTCCAGCCCCCAGAACATGGGAGCGAGCAGAACGAACACGCCTGCAAAACCTAATGTGTTGAGAAGCACGTCGGCAAAGATCGCGCCGGCCGAGCCAAGCGCGTTGGTTGCCGCTCCATCAGCAGCGTGCGTCAGGCTGGGATCCGCTTGCGACCAGGTGAGCAGGCTGGCCCAGGCCGCACCTACTGACACCAGGAGCGCGAGCCCACCGGCACGGATTGACAATCCAATCAGCCTGTCTTCGACAGTAGCCGGAAGCAGGCGTCTCGGGTCGCTTGACTCGAGGGGACGCATTTCGAACGTACTCTACGCTACGCAAGTACTACTACTAATCGTTCGAGTGCCTCACCGACGGTCACCGCATCGCGAACCAGCGCCAGGCGCACATAGTCTGCTCCTGGATTGATCCCATTGCGCCCAGCTTGCGCCAGGTAGGCACCAGGGATCACCTTGACACCTGCGCCTTGCCATAAGGTTACTGTTGCCTGAGCGGAACCGCCAAACTTGCTGACATCCAACCACAAAAAGAAACCGCCAGCCGGTCTCTGGTAACCGTATTTGCCCGCCAGAATGCGGTCGGCGACATCGTATTTTGCCCGGTACGCCGCCCGGTTTGCCTCAACGTGGGCCTCGTCTGACCACACGGCGGCGGACACGAACTGCGTCGGTCCCGGCACCTGCGGCGCCACCATGTTGCGCAGCTCCGCAAAAATTTCGATGAACCGCCTGTCGCCCGCGCAAAACCCCGACCGCAGCCCTGGCAGGTTCGACCGCTTCGACAGCGAATTGAAAACGATCAGATTGTCGAACCGCTGCGGCGTCGCCGCCGCGACTTCCAGTCCTCCGGGCGGAGGCACATCCGAGTAGATCTCGGAATAGCACTCGTCGAAGAACAAGACGAAATCGTACGCGCGCGCCAGATCGAGCGCCCGCCGGATGTATTCGCGGCTCGCGACCGCGCCTTGCGGGTTCGCTGGCGAGCAGAGATAGAAGGCCACCGTGCGCTCTAACAGCGCCTTATCGTGCTCCAGCTCATCCAGGTCCGGCAGGAAACCGCTTTCCGCTGTGGCGTTGAGGAATACCGGCTCTGCATCGATCGCGAGGGCGCCGCCCACATACGCGCTGTAGTAGGGATTGCACATCAGAACCGCTTGCCGGCCGCTGACGCTTTTGCGCCCCGCCGCCGATAGCGCAGCAAGGAAAAGCCCTTCTCGTGAGCCATTTATCGGCAGAATTTCACTGTCGGCGTCCGGCGCCGCGGCGGTACCGTAGCGCCGCTCCGACCACGTCGAGATCGCCTCGCGCAGAGCCTGCGTGCCCCGGATCGGCGGATACTGCCCGTAGCTTGCCACGGCCTCGGCCAGCTTGTCCGGGACGAACGCCGGCATCGGCTCGCGCGGCTCCCCGATTGTCAGATCGATCGGCACTTGATGCCCGGCTGGAGACGAACCCAGCAGCTTCCGCAGTTGCGTGAAAGGCGAAAGCACAGCGCCGTTGGCAAGCGCTGCCAGTCCGGAGGGCGTGGTCATGGTCGAACCCTGAGTGCCGACGGCAGCCGCTGTCGGCCGCTGCTGTCGCTGCCAATAGCGGCCGCGCGCGCCAGCGTCTACAGCGACTACGCTCAGGCAGTCAGAGAATTACGATCGGTGATGCCGCCGGGACTGCGGGCGCGCGAGCGCTCTTGTCGATCAGACGCGCGCCAGCAGGTGGTCGGCCGAGACGACATTTACGCTGCTTCCGAGGCGGAGCGAACCGGTGCAGCCAGACAGTTGAACGGCTAGGAGGGCGAGGAGGGTCGCCAGAAGAACTCGGTACATACGCATCTCCGAGGGTCCAGATTGGATCGCCATTGGCGCTGAACCGGAGGGTGAATAATTTAGGTTAAAAATTCGTAGACGAATGGCCGGCTGCGCACCGTTCCGTTGGTTATACGAGAAAAATCCCCGCGCCTCTCCAACGGGCTAGCTTAGCCTCGTACCCGGAGCGCGACACCTTGCCCATCGCCGAATACGCCCGCTGTATCCTCTCGATCGCCGAGACCGTGCACTGCTGGCTTGCGGCCCTTAGCGCCCTCGACGGCGCCCGCCGGGCGCGGGTTGCGGCCTACTCCGAGAAGATCGCCGCCACCCTTGATCGCGCCAGCGTGGCCCTGAGGCAGCTCGAGGCAGCCCCGCGCGACCGGTCGGCTCGTGAGCGGGCCGTGCGCGAACTCGGGCGCATCAGCGGCTACATCGAAACAATGGTCGAGGTTCTCGAGCATCACCTTGACGGGCGCAAGCTCGCAGGAGTTAAAAGGCGCTTAGAGTTGCTTCGGCCAGGGGAGCTGACGAAAACCGTCGTCGCAGGCCGCAAGCCTACCCATATCGACCGCTTGGCCTCGGCCGAGGGCTATTTCCAGGCTCTCGCAGACGGGCTCAGAATGTAAGGCGCTGAAAGAAAGCCAGCATGGACAAGTTCACGACCTTGACCGGTGTCGCCGCTCCGCTGCCGCTGCGCAACATCGACACCGACATGATCATCCCCAAGCAGTTCCTGAAGACCATCAAGCGCACCGGGCTCGGCAAGAGCCTGTTCTACGAGATGCGCTATGACCAGGACGGTAAGGAGATTCCCGAGTTCGTCCTCAACCAGCCGGCGTATCGCCAGGCGACGATCCTCGTCACCGGCGAGAACTTTGGCTGTGGCTCGTCGCGCGAGCATGCACCCTGGTCGCTGCTCGATTTCGGCATCCGCTGCATCATCGCCCCGGACTTCGCTGACATCTTCTATAACAACTGCTTCCAGAACGGCATTCTGCCCATCAAGCTGCCGCAGTCCGAAGTCGACAAGCTGATGGACGATGCGAGCCGCGGCGCCAACGCCACGCTCACGGTCGATCTGGAGAAGCAGGAGATCCGTGGTCCAGACGGCGGCGTCATCAAGTTCGACATCGATCCATTCCGCAAGCACTGCCTGCTCAACGGTCTCGATGCCATCGGTCTGACGCTCGAGAAGAAGCAGGCGATCGAGAAGTTCGAGACATCGGCCTCTGAATCGCGGCCCTGGCTGTAACAGCCGCTCCCGCCCTCCCGTATCCCGGTTATCACTGGATCACCGGGAGGGCGCCATGTGGCGATCAGCACTGATCTTTCTCGCGGGCGGAGTTCTCGGCACGGCCTTTGGCACGGCGCTCGGATTTTTCCTTTTCCCCTACGTTTTCCCGCCGCCGCCTGCGACTGAGCAATTGACCGCTGCCGAACAAACCTCGCGGCTCGCCAAAGGCTCTTTCATCCACGCCAACCCGTCGGACCCCGTGCATTACGGCAAGGGGGGCGTAACGGTGTATGACGGTGTTCTGTTTCTGGAGCCGGACTTCGAAGTCGGCCCCGGCCCGGACTTTCACGTCTACCTTGTGCCCAAGCAGGGCGTTCGCTCCTCGGCAGATCTGGCAGACGCAAAATTTGTTGATCTCGGAAAGCTTCGCAGCTTCAAGGGCAGCCAAAAATATGCGATCCCCGCGGGGACGGATCTGAAGGCCTATCCGAGCGTCGTCATTTGGTGTCAGCAGTTCGGGGTTCTGATATCGCCTGCTGACCTCGCGTTCGAGGGCTAGCACAAGCAGCAAAACTAGGAGGCCGCGTGGCTAAGCCGATCCACATGATGGTGCGTGTTCTCGACGAGGCCCGCAGCGTCGACTTCTACAACAAGGCGTTCGGCCTCGAGATTTCTCAGCGCGTCGATTTCCCCGACTTTACCCTCATCTACATGAAGGGCGAGCAATCGCCATTCGAGGTGGAGTTGACCGTCAACAAGGGCCGCACCGAGCCTTATGTGCTCGGCGACGGCTATGGCCACATCGCTTTCGTTGTCGACGACCTCGAAGCCGAGCACGCGCGCATCACGTCCGCCGGCCTTGGGCCGAAGGACATCAAGCAGATGACGCATGATGGAAAGCCGTTCGGAAGGTTCTTCTTCATCGAAGATCCCGACGGCTACAAGATCGAGGTCCTGCAACGCGGCGGCCGCTTCAGCTGAGCGGCCGCGTGCTGCACTCTTACCACTCGTAGTTCGACGACGGCTTCGGATAGCGGAGGCTCTTCGGAGTCTTCTGCGGCCACTGCGCGCCGAGATTCCGAAGGTAGGAGGACTCGCTCGGCTGGCACCAGATGTTGCCATAGAAGCCGAACGGTCCGTTGTACGGCTTGCAGTCGCCGCCGCTGCTGTACTGCCGGTAGCGGCCCGCATCTGCCGAGTGAGCGCCCATTGTCAGCGCCAGCCCTGCCACCAAAGCACCCACGAATAATCCGCGCATCTGTCCCTCCGATGCATGAACTCATGCCGGTTTATCCGGCTGATCCATGGTTAGCGGAGCGAAGTTGCTTTCACGCTCGATCTGAGCCGAAGGATTGATTCAAATGCCGGGTATTTGGGAAACGAACGCCAGCGCTTAGGCCAGTGCGGCTCGTGCTTCGGCTAGTGCCCCCGACAGCACGTGCGAAAACTCCCGGCGCTCATCGTCGGTGAGAAAACGGGCGAACGCGAACTCGCGCCCATGCGAGGCGAGCCGCAGATCGGTGCGGCCTTGTGGCCCCTCCGCAATGAACACGCGCACCCAGTAGGGATTGAAGTCGAAGCTTTCCTGCTGGCCGGAAGGATGCACGCGCGTGATCGTCAGCGCCTGCGGCGTGAGGTCGACCTTCTCGTACAGACGCCCCGCGCGATAGTTCAGTCGGAAGGCGAGATAGACGAGCGCAACGTCGAGCCCGAAAAAGCCGAATACCGGCCAGGCGCCCTTCATCAAGAACACCATGCCGGTGATGAAGCTCACGCTGCCGATGGCGATCATCAGCACCAGAAACCCCTTCGGCCCCAGCGAGCGATGTGGATAGAGCACGGCGCGAAATTCGCCACGCTCGCGCGAGCCGTCGCTTGTTTCTGTGCGCGGCGCGATTGGCGCTTGTCTCGGATCGAGGTTTTCGCTCATCTGCCAAGCCTAGCGCGGGGAACGGCAGTTATGAAGAGGCAGGGCGGCGAGGCCGCTAAACGACAACCAAAAGCGGCGGCGGCGAAAGCGCCGGCGAAGCCTGCCAAAGGTAAAGTGCGGCGCGGCAAGCTGCCGCCTGCGACGAGCGCTAAGCGCACGCGGGGCCGCAGCCGCACGCGCCTCTCCAAAGACGCAATCCAGGAGATGTTCTCGCGCTTTCAAGCAGCTGATCCCGAGCCCAAGAGCGAGCTCGAATACGTCAATCCCTTCACGTTGCTGGTAGCTGTCGTGCTCTCCGCTCAGGCTACCGACGCCGGCGTCAACAAGGCTACGCGTGCCCTCTTCGAAATTGCCGACACGCCAGAAAAGATGGTCCGCCTGGGCGAGGATGAAGTGCGCGACTTCATCAAGACGATCGGGCTCTATCGCAACAAGGCGCACAACGTCATCGAGTTGTCTCGCCAGCTCGTCGCCAACCACGGCGGCAACGTCCCGCATGATCGGGCAGCGCTCGAAGCGCTCCCCGGCGTCGGCCGCAAGACGGCGAACGTCGTTCTGAATGTCGCCTTCGGCGAGCCGACCATGGCCGTCGATACGCATGTGTTCAGAGTTGCAAATCGAACAGGCCTATCGAGCGGAAAGACACCACTCGAGGTCGAGGAGGACCTACTTCGGGCAATTCCTGCCGAGTTCGCTCTACACGCCCACCATTGGCTCATCCTGCATGGCCGCTACGTTTGCAAAGCGCGGTGTCCGGAATGTCCGGATTGCCTCGTTCGCGATATCTGCCTTTTCGACGCAAAAACGCCGTGTCCTGACTGAGGTAAGCGCCCGGACACATAATGTGATTGCTACAAAGGTTGGAGGAATCGCTCGGCATTAACATTCGCGGCTCGCGAAGCCCGATAAATACCGGTTAGCCGCGTCTTGCGGCAGCCAATTCCTTAACGCAGATCGCGACATTTGATTGAAACGCCGCGCGTCCACTTAAGTTGGCGCATACAGATGACTGCGTATCGTCCTCGTATACGGGCCACAGCCTGGCATGTGGAGGGGCACAATTCTCTATGGGTAGGAAACCCACACCCAGTTGCGGTTGCAGTCCAACGAACGCCGAGCGTCAGGATCCCGCGGAGATAACCGCCACCGACGTTCTGCTGGAGCAAAAACGGACTCTCGAGCAACTCAACGCTTGGTTCGAGCTCGCCCTGAACAACATGGTTCGCGGGCTCTCAATGTTCGATTCCGAGCAGCGCCTGATTGTCTGCAACAGGAGCTACAGGCAGATCTACGAGCTTCCCGAGGAGCTGACGCAACCCGGCACGCATCTGCGCGACATTGTTCAGTATCACTTGCGCCAGACGACTGGCCGCGATTGCACGCTCGACGAAGCACGGTTCTCCGATTGGCTTTCGACGCACCTTGCCAAGCTGGCGCAGGGCCAGTCTTTCACCCAGGTGCAAAACCTGCGTTCCGGACGCACGTTGCTGGTGACGTATCAGCCGCTTGCCGATGGCGGCTGGGTCGATATTCAGGAGGACGTCACAGAGAAGCGTCGCGCCGAAGAAAAGATCGAATGGCTCGCGCACCACGACGCACTGACGGGCGTCGCCAACCGGTTCTATTTCCGTGAGACCTTCGAGCACGCTTTGAAGGGGCTGGGGAAAGGCTGCACACTGGCCCTGCACTGGCTCGACCTCGACGAGTTCAAAGAGGTCAACGACACCTACGGCCATCCCATCGGCGACGCACTGCTAAAGGCCGTTGCGCAGCGCCTTCGCTCGTGCATCCGCCGCACTGATTTTCTCGCCCGTCTCGGCGGCGACGAGTTCGCCATCATACAATCTGGGGCTGGGCGTAGCGAGCAGTGCGAGCGCCTCGCCAAGCGCGTCCTTGCTGCCGTTGGCAGGCCCTACAACATTCTCGGCAACGTCATCACCGTCAGCGCCAGTCTTGGCGTCGTGCGCGCGCCTGTCCACGGACGCACGCCCGATGAACTCCTGAAGAATGCCGATGTCGCGCTGTATAACGTCAAGTCTGCAGGCCGTCGCGGATTCGAATTATACAATCGTGACAGCAATCGCCAGATCATGGCGCAGCGGCGTCTCGAGCTCGATATTCATTCCGCCCTCAGCCGCGATCAGTTTCAGCTCCACTATCAGCCGATCCTGAGCTTGCATTCGCATAATGTCGTCAGCTGCGAGGCGCTTTTGCGCTGGGCGCATCCACACGACGGCCTGATTGCCCCAACCGACTTCCTCCCCGTGGCCGAGAAAACCGGTGCGATCGTCGACATCGGACGTTGGGTTCTGCACCAGGCCTGCCGCGACGCGACGCACTGGGCGAGCGAGCTGTCTGTAACGGTGAACCTGTCACTACTGCAGTTCGAGAGTGGAGATCTCGCAAGCGTCGTCGAGGGCGCGCTCTCGGCGGCCGGCTTACCGTCCAACCGGCTCGAGCTTGAAATCAGCGAAGGTCTCCTCTGCCGCGACAAAGGTCGCTTGTGCGACATGCTGCATGAGCTGCGCGAGCTTGGTGTCGGTATCACGCTCGACGACTTCGGCCAGTCCACCGGTTCACTGAGCTCGTTGCGGTCCTTCCCGTTCGACAAGGTGAAAATAGATCGCGCGCTCGTGCGCGCCCATCCTGCGGGCAATGGCGACAACGCAGCAATGGTCCGCGCCGTCGCCAGTCTCGCCGATGACCTGGGCATCGGCACGGTCGCGGAAGGCGTTGAGACCATTGACGAGCTGAATACGGTGACGCGTGCGGGCTGCAAGCGCGCGCAAGGCTTCTACATCGGTCGTCCCGTTCCGGCGGCCGAGCTTGGCGCGGTGCTGATGGAGTGCGCGCAGCGGCACACCTGCGCAGCCTGAGATGACGAGCAGCGCCGCTCAGCTAGCGGGGCGCACTGCGACGCCCGCGTCGGCCATGTGCTTCTTGGCTTCGCCGATCGTATACGTGCCGAAGTGAAAGATCGACGCGGCGAGCACTGCACTCGCGCGGCCCTGCGTGATCCCCTCCACCAGATGATCGAGATTGCCGACGCCGCCTGACGCGATCACCGGAATAGTCACCGCGTCGGAGATTGCCCGAGTCAGCTCCAGATCGAAGCCGGCTTTCGTTCCGTCTCGGTCCATCGAAGTCAGCAGGATTTCGCCCGCACCAAGCTCGGTCACCTGTTTGGCAAATTCGATGGCGTCGATGCCCGTCGGCGTGCGCCCACCGTGCGTGAAGATTTCCCACCGCGGCGCCTCATCCTGTTGTGACACGCGCTTGGCGTCGATGGCGACGACGATGCACTGAGCGCCGAACTTCTCGGACGCTTCCTTGACGAACTGCGGATTCTTGACCGCCGCCGTGTTGATCGAAACCTTGTCGGCGCCCGCATTGAGCAGCTTGCCGATGTCTTCGATCGTACGCACACCCCCACCCACGGTCAGTGGCATGAAGCAGCGCTCGGCCGTCTGTTCCACCACGTGGAAGATGTTGTCGCGATCCTCATGGCTCGCCGTAATGTCGAGGAAGCAAAGCTCGTCAGCGCCGGCAGCGTCGTAAGCCGCGGCCGCTTCGACAGGATCGCCGGCATCTATGAGGTCGACGAAGTTGACACCTTTGACGACGCGGCCGTCCTTCACGTCGAGGCAGGGGATGATGCGGGTTTTGAGTGTCATCTGTCGCTTAGCCTTCGTCGTGAACTATTTCGGTCCGGGCTGCTGTCGCCCTTTGAGCAGCGCCGCGAATGTAATCATTGCGGCCGCGTCTTGATAGACCTCGAGCCTGCAGATCCGGTCGCCCGAGAATACGATGACGTTGCGGCTGGTGGCGCGATGGGTCATCCTCGATCCTGGATCGCGCCAAGTGAACGCGAAGTTCGCTCTGGCTAGATTGCCCGACAGGCTGAAGCTCACCAGCTTGATGTCGATGTCGCTCGTATCTCGTAGGCCGGCGAGGCGGAGGAGATAGGCCTGCCGGCCCGTGATGGTCCTGGGACCATTATTCTCGCCACCCCAATTCGAGAAGTATGTCAGATCCTCGGTATAGATCTCGCGCAGAGCGCCAAGATCACGTCGGTTCCAGGCCGCCTCGGCAGCGAGGACGACTTCAAGCGCACGTTCTTTGGTGATCGTTTCACGCGATGTCATGCACCGGCCCGGGCCATCTGAGAAAGCAGGCTACCGCGCGTTGCGGAGCCCGGCTAGCCTCCCGCTCCGGCGGCAAGTAGCGCCAGCGCTTCACGCGCGTCGAGACGCCCGTCATAAAGAGCCCGTCCGCTGATCGCACCCTCTAACATCGCATACTCCGGCCGCAGCAGCGCCTTCACATCTTCGATGGAGGCAAGCCCGCCCGACGCGATTACCGGGATGCTGGTCGAGCGCGCGAGCTTCGCGGTCGCTTCCAGATTGAGCCCCTTGAGCACGCCGTCGCGCTCGATGTCCGTGTAGATGATCGCCGACACGCCGGCATCTTCGAAGCGCTTGGCCAGTTCTTCCGCGGTGAGCTCAGACGTCTCCGCCCAGCCTTCCACTGCCACCTTGCCGCCCTTGGCATCGATGCCGACCGCGATCCGGCCCGGATATTCAACACAGGCCCGCCGCACTAGCTCGGGATCGCGCACCGCAACGGTGCCCAAGATCACGCGGTCGACGCCGCTGTCGATCCAGTTCGCGATCGTCTTGATGTCTCGAATGCCACCACCGAGCTGCACCGGCATTTCCACCGCATCGAGGATCGCATCGACCGCCGCCGAGTTCACCGGCTTCCCGGCAAAGGCGCCATTGAGGTCGACGATGTGCAGGTACTCGAAGCCCTGTTCCTCGAAGCTGCGCGCCTGCGCCGCCGGATCGTCATTGAACACCGTGGCGGCGTCCATTTCGCCCAGTTTCAGGCGAACGCATGTGCCGTCTTTGAGATCGATCGCGGGAAAGAGGATCACTTGCGGTGGCTTCCTGTCGGGTTCGCAGGCCAGATTGGGATGCCGGCCATCAGTTCGCTGTTATTGTGCGCGATAGAAGTTTTGTGGCCGGATAAGTCAAGGCCACGTACCCACCCTAGTAACCGCGAGAGCGACCACCCAAGTCACTGCCATGGCCGTTGCGTTCCTCAATAGCGTTCCTCACGCGCTCGCCCGCCGTCCGCTCACCGAGGCGGACGCCGTCGACATCTGGATCGCCCGTTGGCTGCGCATCCGACGCAAGGACCTCGTACGCCGCTATGGCTGCGATCCGCGTCGCCTCTATGAAATCTGGGAAGGCGTGCGCTTCGCCGCCGCCCGCGCTAAGGCCCTCGAAGTGTTCGAGGAACGCTATCCGGGCTTGATGGATCGCGTCGATTTCGGCCCCCACCAGCGCCACCCGCGCGACGGCCATCAGGGGCAGCTTTCGCTCTTCGAATGGCACTGCTGCGAGTAGAACAACGTGGAACAGCAGGAGAACAAATGCTGGACACCGCCACTGAATCGTGCGATGTTCTCCCTACGTTCGCAGCGCCGCAAATGCAGCGCAATCAGACCCCAGTATCGCGTCTCTCCCCTCACAGATCCAGCTCAGAGAGACACCGCTATGCGCACCCTCATCATCTCCTACGACCTGGCCCAGCCGCACCGGAACAAGCACATCCTTGCGCAGCAGATCATGGCTCTCGGTCATTCGTGGGCCCGCCCGCTCGAGCAGACCTGGTACGTGAAGACAGACGCCCGCGAGGAAGAGATTGAGGCGCAGCTGCGCGGCATGCTCGACCCCGATGACGGCCTCCTCATCCAGGCGACCCGCGATGAGGCGGTGATGACCAACACCGCGCTGCGCTGGTTCCGCCAGCGGCGCGCCGGCGTCGAAACCGGTGGCGACACCAATGTCATCGCCTTCCCGATGCCCGAACCTTTCGTCGACGATCAGCAGGAGCTGCCCCTCGCCGAAGCTTGTTGAGTTTGCGTCTCTAGTAGCTGTTGCGTCCCCTAGTCCCGCGTCCCTGCGTTCTCTCAGTTCGCGTATCTCAGTCCAAGTCTCCCCCTCCGGTATTGCGTGAGGCGCCCGGCCCGATCCGTTCCCCCGGATCGGGCCATTTTCATTGGCGAGGCTTTGCGCAAGCGCCGGCGTTCGGCCGGCATCACGGAGCGAGTACCGCTAAAACTACACCCTCCACTTCAGGAAGTTGGCGATCAGCTTCAGCCCGAGCGTTTGGCTCTTCTCCGGGTGGAACTGCGTGCCCGCCATGTTGTCCCGGGCGATCATCGCCGTCACCGGCCCGCCGTAGTCCGTCTCGGCAACCACCGAGGCGCGATCATTTGCGACGAAGTGATACGAGTGCACGAAGTAGGCGTGCAGCCCCTGAGGGCCGGTCGGGATATCCGCCAGCAGCGCATGCGGCGTGATCACCGTCAGCGTGTTCCAGCCCATGTGCGGAATCTTCAGGCTCGCATCGTTCGGCTCGATGTGGCGCACCTCGCCGCCGATCCAGTCGAGCCCCTGCGTCACTTCGAATTCGAGCCCGCGAGTCGCCATCAGTTGCATGCCGACGCAAATGCCGAGGAACGGCCGCCCCTTGCCGCGCACCGTCTCTTCCAGCGCATCCCGCATGCCCGCAACGGCTTCCAGCCCGCGCTTGCAGTCGGCATATGCGCCGACACCCGGCAGCACCACCCGATCCGCCGCGGCGACGATCTTCGGATCGTTCGTAACGCTGATCTCGGCATCGGCACCGCTTTCGCGCGAGGCGCGCTCGAAGGCCTTGGCCGCGGAGTGAAGGTTTCCCGAGCCGTAATCGATGATGGCAACGCGCTGCATTTCTAAGCTTCAGTCCCAGCCGGTGCGCGATCCCCGCGCTTGAACATGCCTCTGGCCTGGGCCATGGCGGTCTGCATCCAGGAAGGCGGAACATCCGCCCTCTTGGCGACACCCGGCGCAGCGGGAATCTCCGTGTGCGTCGGCAGCCACACTTCGAGGAAGCGCCGTTCGCAGTCCTCGCGCGAGTTGCCCGACACGGTGCCCACCAGCGGCCAACCGCGCCGCTCCAGCGACGCGCTATTGAGGTTCCCCGCTTCGAAGCCGAACAGGACCTGGATCGCAAACAGTATGCCGTTACCGAGGTCGGGCGCACCTAGCGCCGTGAACACCCACACGATGAGCCCGGCCAGCGCTATGAAGACGATCAATTCCAGCCACATCCGCTTCCACAGCAGCCAGACGGCCGGCAACAACGCCGCCAGCCATGAAAAGCCGTCCTTCACGAACAGCAGCTGCTCGGCGCTCTCCAGCCGATTGGCCGATGCGTTCGGCGGCTCATGCACGGTGTAGATGACCACGTAACGGCCTCACACGAGAAAGTTCGTCAACAGGCGAGCGTGCCCTTCGTCGAGGGTACGCGGCCCGCCTGGCGCGGATCGACTTCGCTGGCAGCGCGAAGGGCACGCGCGAGCCCCTTATAGCAAGTCTCGGCGATGTGGTGGTTGTTGTCGCCGTAGAGGTTGGCGACGTGCAGCGTGATGCCGGCGTTCTGCGCAAACGCCTGGAACCACTCGCGGAACAATTCGGTGTCCATCTCGCCGAGCTTCGGCTGCGTGAACTCCACGTTCCACACCAGGTACGGCCGGCCCGAGATGTCGACCGCGACGCGCGTCAGCGTGCCGTCCATCGGCAGGTGCACGTCGGCATACCGGGTGATGCCCTTCTTGTCGCCGAGCGCCTTCGCCACAGCCTGGCCCAGGACGATGCCGGCGTCCTCGGTGGTGTGGTGGAAGTCGATGTGCAGGTCACCCTTCGCCTTGAGGGTGATGTCGATCATTGAATGGCGGGCAAGCTGCTCCAACATGTGGTCCAGAAAGCCGACGCCAGTCGAGATATCGAACGTGCCCGAGCCATCGAGATCGACCGTCGCGGTGATCTCGGTCTCCTTGGTCTTGCGGGAAATCGTCGCCTGCCGCTTCAAGTTAGGGCCCCTTGGCTAATAGCTTGCCTCGCTGGAACCGAGCGTTTATCAGCTTGAGCCCTGCCGTTCCAGCGCCGCGGCAAGCGCCTTGCGGGCCTCAAAACCCGCCGTCTGGATGCTAATGCAATGCAAACTTCTGGTTCTTCCGCGGATGCACCGCGCTCCTGGCATGCCACCACCATACTCACCATTCGTAAAAATGGTCGTGTGGTCATCGCTGGCGACGGTCAAGTGAGCCTCGGCGCCACCATTATCAAGGCCAATGCCCGCAAGGTTCGCCGGCTCGGTAAGGGCGACGTCATCGGCGGTTTCGCTGGCGCCACGGCTGATGCCTTCACCCTGTTCGAGCGCCTCGAAGCCAAGCTGGAGCAGTATCCAGCCCAGCTCACCCGCGCCTGCGTTGAGCTCGCCAAGGACTGGCGCACCGACCGCTATCTGCGCCGCCTCGAAGCCATGATGCTGGTTGCCGACGCCGAAAGCACCCTGGTCTTGACCGGCACCGGCGACGTCCTGGAGCCCGTGCGCCACGTCATGGGCATCGGGTCGGGCGGCAACTATGCGCTCGCGGCGGCCCGCGCGCTGCTCGACCAGCCACTCGACGCTGAGACGATTGCCCGCAAAGCCATGGCTATCGCTGCTGAGATATGCGTTTACACCAACGATAACCTGGTCATCGAAAGCCTGCCGTCCACGCGGCAGGACGAATAAGACCGGTAACGCCGCAGGGGAGACGACGCATGGCGTGGACGTTCCTAATCGCCGCCGGGGCACTCGAGGTGGCGGCGACAACGGCATTTCGCTTCTCGGGCGGATTAAGCCCGAGCCGGCTCGGCTTCACGCTTACATTTTTTGCTCTCGCCGGGCTCAGCCTCTACTGCCTCAACCGCTCCCTCGAAGGCGTTCCCCTTGGCACCGCTTATGCCGTCTGGACCGGAATCGGCGCCGCCGGCACCGCGGTTCTCGGCGTGTGGGCCTTCGGCGAGGTCGCAACGCCGCAGCGCATAATGCTGCTCTTCGCCCTGGTTGCCTGCATCGTCGGCCTCAAGTTCGTCTCGGCTTGACGGCATTCTTGAGCCGCATGATTCGCGACGAGCACATCGACCTTGGCGTCGCCCAGGGCATAATCACCGCCGAGCAAGCGACCCGTCTGCGCGCACTGGCCGCTGGCACTGCGGCGCCGCCGGCCGATCAATCGGCAGCTATTGACCCCGACGACGAGCGCTTCCGCCTTATCGGGGGCTTCAACGACATCTTCGTCGCCATCGGCATCCTGCTTCTCGTCTCGGCCCTCTTTGGCCTGTCGAGCACGCTCGGCTCCGGCATTGTCTTCGCCGCGCTCGGCATGGTCGCAGCATGGACCCTGTCCGAGGTGTTTGCCCGTCGCCTTCGGTTGGCGCTGCCCGCAATCACGCTCTCGCTGATGTTCGCCTGGGCCGGCGGTATCGTCGCCTACGGGGTGGCCGCCGTGGCGATGCAGGCAACTGGCGTTATGGCTGAGCCGACAACTTCGCTCACGTGGATGCTCTGCGGGATAGGTACGGCCTTGGCCGCAGCGCTCCACCGCTGGCGCTTCAACGTACCCATCGACACGGCAATCATCGCTGGCGGCCTCGCCTGCGCGGTCATCGGCGCCAGCGGCACGATCGATGCGCAGTGGACCGAGGATCACCAGCCGCTGCTCCTGGCCATCCTTGGCGCCATCATCTTCATCGCAGCCGTCTGCGTTGACGCGACTGATCCGCGGCGCGTGACGCGCCGGTCCGATGTCGGCTTCTGGCTGCATCTCCTTGCCGCACCGCTGCTGGTGCAAGCCATGACGTCGCTGTTTTTCGGGCCCGCCGACGAGCTTGGCGTCGCCAAGGCGATTGGCGTTCTCGCCTTGTTTGCCGCCTTCGGTCTGATCGCGCTCGTGCTCGATCGTCGAGCGCTGCTGGTCTCCGGGCTAACCTACGCCGGCATCGCCATCGGCTATCTGCTCTCAGAAAGCCTGGCGAAAGACGTTTCCGTTTCCTTGACCCTACTGGGCCTTGCGGCGCTTGTGCTGCTACTCTCGGCCCGGTGGCGCCGCCTGCGCGCTGCCGCCCTCAATGCGCTGCCTTTGGGCAGCTTCCGCCAATTCGTCCCACCCGCTTCCGTGTAACGGAGTAAGGCGCCAGATATGATGGCGCCCGGCGCACGACACCACAGGACCCCACCGATGACCAACTTCTCCCCGCGTGAAATCGTTTCCGAGCTGGACCGCTACATTGTCGGGCAGGCCGACGCCAAGCGTGCCGTGGCGATTGCATTGCGCAACCGCTGGCGCCGCCAGCAGCTCGTCGGGGACCTGAAGGAAGAGGTTCTGCCCAAGAACATCCTCATGATCGGACCGACCGGCGTCGGCAAAACGGAAATCTCGCGCCGCCTCGCCAAACTCGCCGGTGCACCCTTCATCAAGATCGAGGCCACCAAGTTCACCGAAGTGGGCTACGTCGGCCGGGACGTCGACAGCATCATCCGCGACCTCGTCGAGGTAGCGCTGTCGCTCGTGAAGGAGGGCAAGCGCAAGGAGGTTCGCACGCGTGCCGAAAAGAACGCTGAAGAGCGCGTTCTGGACGCCCTCGTTGGCCCGGCCGCTTCGCCCGGCACGCGCGAGTCGTTCCGCAAGAAGCTGCGCGACGGCGAGCTGAACGACAAGGAAATCGAAATCCAGGTGGCCGAGGCGCCCGGCGCCGGCCTGCCGATGTTCGACATACCCGGCGCACCCGGAGCCTCAATCGGCGCGATCAATCTCGGCGACATGCTCGGCAAGGCGTTCGGCCAGCGCATGAAACCGCGCCGGGTCACCGTCTCCGACAGCTACGATCTTCTCATCGCCGAGGAGAGCGATAAGCTCATCGACAGCGAGACCCTGTCGGTCGAAGCCATCAGCGCCGTCGAGAACAACGGCATCGTCTTCCTCGATGAGATCGACAAGATCTGCTCGCGCTCCGATTCCGGCCGCGCCACCGGCGATGTCTCGCGTGAGGGCGTGCAGCGCGATCTGCTGCCGTTGATCGAGGGCACTACTGTTTCGACAAAATACGGACCCGTTAAGACCGACCACGTCCTGTTCATTGCTTCGGGCGCGTTCCACGTCGCCAAGCCGTCAGATCTGCTGCCCGAGCTGCAAGGGCGCCTGCCGATCCGCGTCGAGTTGCAGGCGCTGACGCGCGAGGACTTCCGCCGCATCCTCACCGAGCCGGAGGCAAGCCTGATCAAGCAGTACGTCGCGCTGATGCAGACGGAAAGCCTGACGATTAACTTCACCGACGACGCCATCGACGCGGTCGCCGACGCCGCTGTTCAGGTCAACTCCACGGTCGAGAACATCGGTGCCCGCCGTCTGCAGACGGTCATGGAGCGCGTGCTGGATGAAGTATCCTTCGACGCTTCTGACCGCGCGGGGCAATCGGTCACGGTCGATGCGGCTTATGTCAATGACCGGGTTGGGGACCTCGCCAAGAACCCGGATCTGTCGAAGTTCATTCTCTAATATTCGCCGCGCATAGGGGCAGATATTCACCGCAAAAATAGCTCGCGGCTTTTTGTGTTTGATCCGACACATCCGTCCACAACTTCCGCATGATGCAGCGCACTTCCACTTGAACGGCGTGCAGGGCCGCCGATAGGTTGGCCACCATGGGGAGTAGAGTTCAGTACACGCGTAACCGACTTGCCGGAGCCTTCGCGCTTCTGGGACTGACGTTCTACGCGCTCCTCCTTCCCCTCCACCTCACCTCTCAATTCGATCGTCAGCTGTTCGCAGCGGAGTTCGGCACTGCTGCCGACACCATCTGCAACGCCGAGGGTGAGCACAGGACGGGGTCCACCCAGCCGGGCGCACCAGCTTCCAGTTGCCCGATCTGCAAGGGCCTCGCGGCGTTCCAGCTAGCTCTGACGCCAGCGCCATCCGTCGTGGTTCCGCCTGCGCACATCCATGCTCGGATAGCGCTTGCTTCTTATGAGGATGTTGCGGGCGCGACCGCCGTCCCTGCCAGAAGCCGCGGACCACCCACCCAGGCCTGACAGCGTGGATCAAGAAGGCAATCCGCTCGCAGCGTGATGCTGCCGCGTGCCTCTACCACGTCGTTCTGCGTCAAGCGTCGCAACGCCTGTTGAAGCGTGCGCGCTCAAGTAGCGTCCCTGGGAGTAGCGTTCATGTATCGGAGTTACGGCGTACCGCTCGCTTGCGCGAGCGCGGTCGCAATCATTGCAGTAACGGCGGGTGCAACGGCATCCGCGCAAGAAGCCTCGACAGCCCTTCCGCCCGTCGTCGTCGAGCAGAAGCCGCTGCCGACCAAGCCAACCAAGAAGAAGGTGGCGAAGAAGTCGTCTGCGCAGCAATCCACCGCCAGCGCTGAAGCCAATGGCGAGGACGACCACGCCGCCATGGGCCATGGTCCCGCGGACATCGGTGTCGGCAATTCGGGCATGGCCGTGCCGCTCAACACGACGCGCATGGACCGCAAGACCATCCAGTCGCAGGCGCCGACGTCCAGCGATACGGCAGCGATCATGAGCCGTGCCCCCGGTGGCAGCATCTTCTCCGGTGGCGGACTTTCCAGCCTGCCGGTCCTCAATGGCCTCAACGACGACCGTGTGAAGGTGCTGCTCAACGGCATGGTTGTGACGTCGGCGTGCTCCAATCACATGAACCCGCCGCTGTCCTACATTGACCCATCGCAGATCGTCGCTGCCGAAGTGATCGCCGGCGTCACCCCGGTCAGCAAGGGCGGCGACAGCCTTGGCGGAACCATTGTGGTCGAATCTGCCATTCCCGAGTTCGCCGCCGGCGATGGCGTAAAGACCTCGGGTTCTCTCTCGACGTTCTATCGCAGCAACGGCGACAAGGTCGGCGTGTCGGCCACAGCCAATGCCGCGACGCAGAACGTCAGCGTAGGTTACGCAGGCTCCTGGACCAAAGCTGACGACTATGAGCGCGGCGGTGACGGCGCCACGGTCCTCTCGACCCTCTATCAGGCCGCCAACCACTCGCTGACCTTCGCCGCCAAGGACGCCGATAACCTGCTCGTCGTCCAGGGCACCTACGCGACGATCCCCTACCAGGGGTTCATTAATCAGCGCATGGACATGGTCGACAACGAGGCGTGGATGCTCAACGCGCGCTACGTCGGTCGCTTCGACTGGGGTCTGCTCGACGCGCGCGCCTTCTATCACAACACCAGCCACGCGATGGACATCCTTGAGGACAAGCAGCCGGGTGCCATGCCGATGCGCACCGAAGGCACCGATGCGGGATATTCGGTCAAGGCGGAGATTCCGCTCTCCAGCACCGACCTCGTTCGCATCGGCAACGAGTTCCATCACCAGGGCCTCGACGACTGGTGGCCGCCGCTGGACGGCAGCATGATGATGGGCCCTGACACCTATTGGAATATCAACGGCGGGCGCCGCGACCGCCTCGGCACCTTCCTGGAGTGGGAGCACCGTTGGGATCGCTCGTGGACCACCATGATCGGCGCCCGCAACGACGTCGTTTGGATGGATACCGGCAACGTTCAGGCCTATAGCGATGCCAGCTGTCTGATGATGATGATGGGCATGTGCATGATGTCCAACCCCGACGCCGCAGCGGCAGCCGCCTTCAACAGCAAGGATCGCTCGCGCACGGACGTGAACTTCGACATCACTGCCATGGCCCGCTACGAGCCGTCGGCGAACGAGGTCTATGAGTTCGGCTATGCACGCAAGACGCGCTCCCCCAGCCTCTATGAGCGCTATTCGTGGGGTGTCGGCAGCATGGCTACCACGATGATCGGCTGGTACGGCGACGGCAACGGCTACATCGGCAACCCTGACCTCGACCCCGAGGTCGGCCACACGCTCAGCTTCACCGCGGGCTGGCATGACAAGGCGCATCGCGACTGGATGCTGCACATCACGCCCTACTACACCTACGTCGAAGACTACATCGACGCCGACTACGTCGCCGCGATGTCCAACGCCAACTTCGTCACCCTGCGCTTCGCCAACCACGACGCACGCCTCTACGGCGTCAACGTTTCAGGCTCCGCGCTGCTGTGGGAGAGCAAGCGTGACGGCCGCTTCGACGTTTCTGGTGTGGTTGGCTACGTCAACGGCGAAAACCTCGATAGTGGCGACAACCTCTATCACATGATGCCGTTCAACGTTCGCCTGGCGCTTCAGCATCGCCTCGGGAACTGGTCGAGCATTGCCGAGTTGGTTGCGGTCAGCCGCAAAGCCGAGATCAACGAGCTGCGCAATGAGCCGCAGACGCCCGGATATGCGATCCTCAATCTGCGCACCAGCTACGAGTGGCAGAACATGCGCTTCGATGTCGGCGTCGATAACGTGTTCGACCAGCTCTACTATCCGCCGCTGGGTGGCGTCGATTGGGCCGGCTACAAGGCAGGCGGTCAGGTTGGAACCATCGGTGCCGTTGCAGGCGAAGGCCGTTCCTTCAATGCCGGCGTCACAGTGAAGTTCTGACAAAACACGGGGTGGCGCTGCTAGCGCCGCCCCCCTACGCACCTCGTCGCGGCAGCGTCAGGCTTCCCGGGCGCTCATCGCCTGCTTCAGCACCCGCGCGAAATTCCCGATCGCGAGCTTGCGGATGCTCTCATCGGCAAAGCCGGCATTCTGCCAATAGCGAACCATTTTCTGCGCGTCCGCATAGCTTGTGATTGCCGGCCGTGCAATCGCATTCATGTCCGTGCCGATCCCGGCGTGGTCGACGCCGATCCACTCACCCAGTTCCCATAAGCGTTCCGCGTAGGCTTCCGGCGTCGCGCCGACATCCGAGCGCATCGGCCACAGCCCCACCACGCCGCCCTTGTCGGCAATGAGCTTCGCCGTATCGATCGGCAACTGCCGCGCCTGCCAGACGGGCATCTTCCAGTTTGGCTGTCGCGTACGCGTCACCGACGAATGCGACCACACCACCGGCTGCTTGGCGACCTGCAGCGCCTCGTGCACCGCCGTGTCCGTGCAGTGCGCCAGATCGACCAGCATCCCGAGCCGATTGCACGTCTCGATCACCTTGCGGCCGAGATCGGTCAACCCGCCGTATTGCGGACGCTCCGTCTGGAAGTCTCCCAGCGGGTTTTCGATGTAGTGCACCAACTGCACGCTGCGGATGCCGAGTTCGTAGGCGTGCTCGATCGGCGCCGGATTGTCCTCGACGAACGTCGCCCCCTCGACTGTGAGCACGACGTGAGGCTCGCCCGCTACCGCCTTGTCGACGTCCTCGGGGGTGAGCACCAGCTTCAGATTCTGCTGATCGAGGTGCTGCTTGATGCGCGCAAGATCGCTCTCGAACCACGCCCCGGCTTGGCCGCGCTTGGGCTGGCCCTTCTGCTTGATGCCCTTTGGGGTGACGCGCAGCCACGGCACGTCCCCGACGAGAGACCACGCCACAAGCGTCGCGTTGCCCGCGGCCATCGTCGGGCCCAGCGGCCTCTTTTCCGGTGAAGCGCCCATGCCGAAGAAGAACAGATGCGCGTGCATGTCGCCGATATAGATGGGCGACGATGCCTGTGCCCTGGCAATAGGCGACAGCGCGCAGGAGGCAGCCACGGCCCCCTGCACGAACTGCCGGCGATCAATGTTCATGGAGGCTGCTGCGGTCCCGCTTAGAGTGCTTCCGGAAAAGTGGGAACCGGTTTTCCGATAAGAAGCACGACAAATTAAAGACCTAGGGCCGGCCCGCAGTTCAATGAACCGCGGAACGGCTCTAGTTGATCACCACTGTCGCCACGTAGTCCATGGTGCGTCTGTTGTTGTTCTCGGGCAGCAGCGTGTTGATGAGATACGACGTCGGCGAATAGTTTTCGGCGATACCGGCCCAGTTGAACCCGGTTCCGATCAGGCGCGCCCGCCAGTTCTGCCACATGCGTCCGGTCATGCCGACGTAGTAGCTCTTGAGGCGTTCAAACCTGGGCTGCATCTCCTCGGCAACCTTGCGGTGACCAACCGACATCTTCGACATGCCGGCTGGGTTCTCGACGAAGATGCTTTCCAGCAGCGGTTTGCGCGCTTCATCGGAGAGATCCATCTGGTCGATGACCAGCATCGGGCCATCGGCGAGACCCGAGTACGTGCTGCGCCCATGCGTCGGCAGCACGTTGCCCGTCGCTTTCATCGGCTGCATCGGCATCTTGATGCACGCCGGCACGCGGCTGCCCTTGAAGGCTTCGGCATCCTTGGCCGGATCGCAATCGCGCAGCGACAGCAGCGCGAACACGAACTCCGAGCAGTACATGTCGAGCGGCTTGCCCGAATGGCCCTGGCCGAGCGCGATCTGTCCGAACTGCTTCACGAAGTCGAGGTTCGAGCCCGGCTTGTACTTGGGCGCGTTGTAGTCCTGGTTGAAGCTGATCTGGCTCGGATAGACCTTGCCGGCATTGGCATTGAGCCGTGTCGCCCACGCCAGCAGGTTGGCCTTCTGCGTATCCGTCAGATCGCGCGGACGAATGATGTGCAGGAAGTTCAGCGTCCGATAGTGCTCGCTCGTCAGGTCGCCGCGACCCACGTATTCGCCATCGAGCGGGTTATCGAGATTGCGCAGCGTGCCGCCCTTGTCGACGTATCCAAAGCCGGTGTGGCTGATGCCCATCTGGATGTTCGGATAGGCTCCCGCGCCGCCCCACTCGGTCCGGAACGTCAGCAGGATGTCGCCGGTCTGCACCAGTCCACTCTTGCCCAGGCGCGAGGCCAACCCCGATCTCTTCGCCACGATCAGGCGCAAGCCGACATCGCCCTTGGCGTTGACGCCGTCAGGGTGCTTGAACTCGACCAGCTTGTCCGAGGTGTTGAAGCTTTTCGCCAGCGGCGCCCAGGCACTCTTCGGGACTGCAAAATAAACGGGAATATTCAGCTTCTTGGCGAGGTCGGCGTTCGTCGTCTCATTGTACGTGAACTCGGCACCGACGGCTGTCAGCGATCCGGAAAGAGTGCAAGCAACGGCGCAAGCGGCGGCCAGCGCGTTCGTTCTCAAGGACATTTTGGGCGTTCTCCCACGCAACTTATGCCCATTGCTTAGCACGGGCTAAATATCCCCCAAACTGTGTCTTCTGATTGCGGCGCCAGCACGGTGAAACCGTTAATCGCGAGCGGGGGTTGGTGTCAGTCGGGCGCTTTCGCGCCGGACGGAACAAAGCCGCGTGAATTTAGCGCGCCCGTTCACGCGACCGTCAGCGACGGGTGGGTATCAATTTCGCTTCCCGTCCGTAAAATGGGCTCTCAACGAAGAAGGAACCGCTCCGAGGAATGCCGCACGACACTCCGCTCATCACCACCATTGTTGTCGGTCTTTGCCTCGCATTCCTGCTAGGAGCCATCGCACAACGCATCCGCGTCTCCCCGCTTGTCGGCTATCTTCTGGCGGGAGTCGTGCTTGGACCTTACACCCCCGGATTCGTCGCCGATCAGTCGCTCGCCAGTGAATTGGCTGAGATCGGCGTAATCCTTCTGATGTTCGGTGTCGGTCTTCACTTCTCCCTCAAAGACCTATGGTCCGTCCGCACCATCGCGGTCCCCGGCGCTATCTTTCAGATCGCCGTCGCGACTGCCTTCGGCATGGGCCTCGCCAATCTTCTGGGATGGTCCCTTGGCGCAGGGCTGACGTTCGGCCTCGCCCTTTCCGTTGCCAGCACCGTCGTGCTCCTCCGCGCCCTGCAAGAGCGGCGCATCATAAACACGGAGCGCGGCCGCATCGCCGTCGGCTGGCTCATCGTCGAGGACCTCGTCATGGTCCTGACGCTGGTTCTGCTGCCGGCCCTCGTGCCCCTGCTCGACGGAAGTCTGGAGAATGCCAGCCCCTTCGGCGTCACCCAGATCTTCGAGACCCTCACCATCACCGTCGCCAAATTGGTCGCGTTCGTCGTCATCATGCTGGTGGTCGGCCGTCGGGTGATCCCGTGGATCTTGCACTATGTGGCCCACAGCGGCTCGCGCGAGCTCTTCCGGCTGGCTGTTCTCAGCATCGCGCTGGGATGTGCTTACGGCGCCGCGCAGCTGTTCGACGTCTCTTTCGCGCTCGGCGCCTTCTTCGCCGGCATGATCCTGTCGGAATCCGCGCTGAGCCAGCAGGCAGCTTCCGAGACCCTGCCGCTGCGCGACGCTTTCGCGGTCCTCTTCTTCATTTCCGTCGGCATGTTGTTTAACCCGGCGATCCTGCTGAATGCGCCGTTCCTGGTGCTCACCACGGTCGCCATCATCATCATCGCCAAGTCGGTTGCCGCGCTCGTCATCGTTCGCTTGTTCCGCCGCCCCTGGGTAACGGCAGCGACGATCGCGGTGAGCCTCGCGCAGATCGGCGAGTTCTCGTTCATTCTCGTCGGCCTCGGCGTCACCCTGGGTCTCATGCCCCAACTTGGCCGCGAGTTGATCCTTGCTGGCGCGATCATCACGATCCTGCTCAACCCGTTGCTCTTCATGCTCCTCGATCGCATGAAGCCGTGGCTTGAAGCTCGCGACGGAACTCCCGCGCAGCCTGCCGCCGCTCAGCCGGTGCCTCAGTCCCCATCACCAGGGGCTGCGCCGGCCGCCGGTCCCGTCCCTACCGTCGCAGCAGCGTCGGCGCCGGTAGCCAAACCGGTGCAACAAAAAGAGATCGAATCGACCACCCAGGAAGGCCACACGGTTTTGATCGGCTACGGCAACATCGGTCGTTGGATTGGCGAGGCATTGGCCGCCGCCAAAGTTCCGCTTGTTGTCATCGAGGAGAAAGACGAGCTTGTCGCCAAGCTGAACGCTGCTGGCATCGAAGCTCTCGCGGGAAGCGCGCCCTCGGCACTTTCCGCCGCCAATCTATCGAAGGCGCGCGCACTCTTGGTCGCCGTGCCTGAAGCTTTCGAGGCGGGGCAGATCGTCGCCCAGGCCCGCGCTGCAAATCCTTCTCTCTTCATCGTCGCCCATGCCCATTCCCCCGAGGAGACGGAATATCTCTCCAAACTCGGGGCGAACGCGGTGGTCGAGGGAGCGCGCGAGATTGCCGACACCATGGTCGCGCGTCTCGTTTCGGAGGAAAGGCGCACGGCTTGAGCCTTGTGCGCGCAGCTAACATATTGGCGCTGTTTCATACTTCCGTCGATTTTGCTCTGCAACATAGGCATCGAATCGCGTTTATTGCGTAGCGGGGCGATGAGAATGATCAATCGATATCAGAGCCTGCTGGCCGGGTTGGCCGCGGCAGCGGTCATCGCGGGGCACGCGCACAGCGCGCTCGCTGGCGAGGGCGGCTGCGCAGCTACCAACTCCGGCGCCCTGAACGCCACCATCTATGCGTCGGGTACGGCCATGCGTCAGATATCACTCGAATCCGGTGATCTACTGACATTTTCCGCCACCAGTTCCACGGTTGCACTCATAAGCGGCGACGGCGCGCCGGCAACGCTCGTGGGCGGAACAAACACATCGGCAACCTTCAAAGCGCCGGAGGCCGGCAGCTATTCCTTCCAGTACTCTGCTGCTGTCGGCGCGGGCAGCGTTCGCGTCACCTGCCTTTCTACGCAGACGGAAGCGGCAAATGCCGCCTTCCTCGAACGCCGCAAGGCGCTGCTGAACTCCCGCGAACCGGATCGGCTCCGCATCGATAGAGCGCCCACACCGATTGCCAATGCCGACAAGCCGCTGTCGAGCAACGTGTCTGTCGGCGACAACGGCCGCGCCAATGGCGTTGAGTTCTCGGTCAGCTTGTCAGAGATCACGGCGGCCGCGCAGGGCAACAAGAAGGTCGACCCCGGGATCGTCGATTTCTGGCTCGAGGGCCGGATGCAGGCCTATGACAGCAGCCTCGACACCGGCAACAACCTCAGCGTCCTCTATCTCGGCACCCGGTCGATGCTCAGCCCCGACATCATGGTCGGCGCGCTCGCCCAGCTCGATCGCGGCGTCGAAACCTTCGACCAGGACACGCCCGAGATGGCGGCGCGCGGCTGGATGCTCGGACCCTACATGAGTATGAAGCTCGGCCACGGCGTCGTGTTCGACACGCGCGCGGCGTGGGGCGAAACCGAAAACGCCGTTGCCAGCGCCGCCATCGATGACAGCCTTACTGCACGCCGTCTTGTGCGCAGCAAGCTGACGGGCACGCGTGAGTTCGGCGGATGGAAGGTCGCCCCCAGCGTCGGCCTCGTCTACATCGAAGATGCCCTGCGCGACTCTGCGACCAACGAGACCAAAGCGGTCGGCACCGGAAAGGTCGAGGTACTTCCTGAAATCTCCAAGCGCTTCGCACTTGACGATCAGACTTTCATCGAGCCGCGCGCCGCAGTCGGAGCGTTCGTCGGCTTCGATGATCTGCAGGCGCTCAATCCCGCAGTCACGACCGTTGGACCGACCGATGTGCAGTTGAAAGCCGAAGCCGGTGTAGCTGTTGGTCTCAAGGACGGTGCCAAGCTGAATGCAACCGGCGGCGTCGAAAGTGGTTCGGCTTCGACTGCTGACAACTGGATGGGGCGCCTACAGTTGAACGTGCCGCTCGGCAAATGAGGCGTTGCGCAACGCAGCAAAGCTCCAATTTTGTCAACATCCTTCTTACGCCAATGCAATGGAATGTTATTTCACGTGTCGCAATCGGCACGTATAGTGAAGTTGTAGGTGATTAGGAGTAGCTGCGGGTCGCTGCCACAGGCAGTTGGAGTTCTCCCCCCGAACCCAGTCTCTCCCGTAGCGCTGATCTCCTGCGAAGGAGGTGACGCATGGCATGCCCGAAGATCGAAGTCCGCGGTAAGAGAGTGATCCTTCTCAGCGGCTTTCACGACGTGGTCAAAGCAGCCCGCCCCCAAGCCATTCTCGGCGAATGCGATGTAAAGCAGGTCGATGGCCTCCATCAGTCTGCAAGATTGCATCCCGACGCGGTTGCCTTTGGCTATGTCGCAGGACGGTGGGTCCCGGCTGCCTAGCCGGACCTGAACCCCGCTTTCACGCAAATCCCCGGGTCCCCTGGATCCGGGGATTTGCTGTATTAGGGCAGCATCGTTAGATAAGGGCAGATCTTTCACCTGGATTGCGCCTCTTGGATCGCCCTTCTCTGGATCGCCCCTCTCTGGATCGCCATGTCACTCGCCCTTGAAACCGAGGCCGGGGTCACCGCCGCCACAGCAGCAGCCGATAAGCCTTCTCTGGCGGGCCTCGGCCGTGAAGGCCTGCGCGCCGCGCTGGCCGCTGCCGGAGTGCCTGAGAAGCAGCTGCGCATGCGCGTCAACCAGCTCTGGAGCTGGCTCTACGTGCGCGGCGTGCGCGACTTCTCCGAGATGACCGACGTGGCAAAGGAGCTTCGCTCCAATCTCGCCGAGCGTTATTCGCTGAGCCGCCCCGAGATCGTCTCCGAGCAGGTGTCTGTCGATGGCACCCGTAAGTGGCTGCTGCGCTTGCCCGCGCAGGCGCGAGATGGCCGCCCGCCCGAGGTCGAGACCGTCTACATCCCCGAATCCGATCGCGGCACGCTGTGCATCTCAAGTCAGGTCGGCTGCACGCTGAACTGCACCTTCTGCCACACCGGAACGCAGCGTCTCGTGCGCAACCTCACCGGCCAGGAGATCGTCGGCCAGATCATGTTGGCGCGCGATCGCATCGGCGATTGGCCCGGCGCCACCCCGCCCGGCGATAATCGCCTGCTGCCCTCCTCCGAGCGCAAGATCACCAACATCGTGCTGATGGGCATGGGCGAGCCCCTCTACAACTTCGACAACGTCAAGGCAGCCATGGAAGTGGCTGCAGACGGTGAAGGGCTCTCGGTCTCCAAGCGCCGCATCACGCTGTCGACGTCGGGCGTCGTGCCTGAAATTGCGCGCTGGGGTGCCGATACCGGCACCATGCTCGCGATCTCGCTGCATGCCGTGCGCGACGAGCTGCGCGACGTGCTCGTGCCGATCAATCGCAAGTACCCGATCGCTGAGTTGCTCGACGCCTGCCGCAACTATCCCGGCCTGTCCAATGCGCGCCGCATTACCTTCGAATACGTCATGCTGAAGGGCGTCAACGACAGCCTCGCCGAGGCAAAAGAGCTTGTGCGCCTCCTCGCCGGCATTCCCGCCAAGATAAATCTCATTCCTTTCAATCCCTGGCCGGGTGCGCCGTACGAGTGCTCCGATTGGGATCAGATCGAGCGCTTCGCCGAGGTGGTCAATCGCGCGGGGTATGCGAGCCCCGTGCGCACGCCGCGCGGCCGCGATATCTACGCAGCATGCGGCCAGCTCAAGTCGGCCAGCATCAAGCAGCGCGCTTCCGAGCGCGCCGTCCAAGCGCAGCTCGCAAGCAGCGGAGATTGAGCCTCGTGTTCTGGAAGACTGCCGGGCGCCTGCTCATCGTCATCCCGTTTGCTATGCTCGCTGCATCGCTCACCGTGATGTTCATTCTGGTGACGCTCGGGCTCGAGCGCATCACCGCCTTCCTCCATGCTGCGCCGATTGAGCCGGACGATCCCGAACAGCTCTTCGCCATCATGGATCAGAGCTTGATGCTCATTGCGAGCCTCACGCTCATCCCTGCGCTTCTCGTCGTCATCGTTGGCGAGATCGCCCGCATCCGCTCCTGGATTTACTACGTGACGGGCGGCGGCCTCGCCCTAGCGGCCATTCCCCTGCTCGCCCGCTACGGCCAGAGCGGCACGATCACGACCCCCGAGGCGCTGGTCTGGCAAATCTTCGCCACAGCGGGCTTTGCCGGCGGTTTCATCTACTGGCTCCTCGCCGGCCGCAACGCCTGACGGCTGCACTTCATCTGAGCGCCCACACCGTGCCCAACACCGTCATGGCCACGAAGGTGGCCATCCACGCAAGCTTTGGCTGGTTCGACGATTGAAGGCCGCGCCAACGCTCGGCGTGTCGTGGACGGCCGCCTTCGCGGCCGCGACGTTCGGGAAGCAGGGCGTTGCCCCAATTATTCCCCCCCCCTCGCGGGGGAGGGAGAAGAAGGCGAGCCCAAACCCCATTAGCCAGCCCTTCCCTTTTCGGTTGAGCCGCGTGAGCGAGGCCCTGTAAGCTCCGGCCGGGGTGGAAACCAGTGGGATTGGCCATGCTTACGCTGTTGCGCGTTCTTTTCGGCTTTGCCGTCGCCTGCCTCGTTGCCGGCGTCGCGACCGTCGCCTTCGTCGTCAGCCCGGTGGAACTCGCGAACCTCCCTGCAGAGGCCCAACCCGAGCGGCTGACCAACGCCGGCATCCTCGCGCTCCTCGCCGCAACCCATTCTGCGATCTTCGCTTTTCCCTTCGCGCCCATCCTCATTGGGATTGCCGAGCTGACGCGCACGCGCTCGCTTCTCTATTACCTGCTCGCCGCAACCACGATCTCGCTGGGCGGCCTGCTGGCGATCTTCGTCTATGAGGTGCCGGGCCAGCCCTCGATCCTCAACGACTATGCCGTCGCCGCCTTCGCCACCGTCGGAGTCCTTTCCGGCTTCACCTATTGGCTGCTCGCCGGACGCGGCGCTGGGGGCAGGCGCGGCGGCACCACGCCCGCTGCAACGTCCGAACCGGACGCGACCGAGGGCGACGCCCCCGCGCCCCAGCCGACCTGACCCTCCGGGCAACCACCGAAAGACCAAGCCTTTTTCACGCGCAATTGTGTTGTTGCGACGCAACGAAGAGGCTACTCTTGAGCGAATTTCGTGTTGCGGGGGCAAGGAGAGGTTCACCGCATGCTCGACCCTGAGCTCCAGCAACGCTTCGCCCGTCAGTGCGCTGAGGCAGCGTTCGGCTACTCTGCAGCCGGCACAGCCGCATACGCTGCTTTCGCCGACCAGGTGCTGAACTTCTGGTCGTCCATTCT
Source organism: Hyphomicrobium sp. 1Nfss2.1 (assembly GCF_965243865.1). Lineage (GTDB taxonomy): Bacteria > Pseudomonadota > Alphaproteobacteria > Rhizobiales > Hyphomicrobiaceae > Hyphomicrobium_A. The sequence goes on from NZ_OZ251603.1 coordinate 2,517,466, forward strand.
TCAGCCTGCACCGCAGTCAACCAAGCGTGAGCTTTCCCCTTGGCAGTGGCCGGTGCCGATGCCGCCCTCCAAACCTAAAGCAGCCGCGGCGAGCAATCCTTTTTCCGCCAACCCGTTCATGTGGGCGCTTCCCGGCCCGGTTCCGCCGCCAGCCCCTAAGACCCCGGCGATGCCCACCAATCCTTGGGAAGCAATGGCCCAGTTCGCCGATGTCATGAGCGGCGCTCTCACCGCCTTGACCGCGATCCCGGTCCAACCCGCGAGCACCAAAGCCGACCCGATGTCGGCTTGGCTGGCGGCGTTCCCGTTCACGCCGCCGACAGCCGCTTGGCCCATGGCCTTCATGATGATTTCGCAGGGCGTGCCCCACGCGGTGGCGTGGCCGACGGCGGAAGCCAATGCAGCCGTCATGGACGCCGCCGAGACAGCCCGCCGGTCGATCCAGAAGGCATTCGCCAGCTATCAGTCGGAGGGTGGTCACGTCGCCGGTGGAGGCGTCTGGCCGCCGATGGAGATGCTGACGCTCTTCACCGCCGTGCCGATGAATGTCGGCACGATGCTGACGGCGATGAAGCTGCACTGACGTAACGCGGCCAGTTCATATGGCCGCCGTCAGGGCTATGCCGTCTTCTTCTTGAAACGCGTCGATTTCTTCTGGCAGTGCGCCTTGCGCTTCTTGCCGTTCTTCATCGTGATCTCTTTGTACCACGAGCACTGCGCCATGGCCGTGCAGGCGCTGTTGTCGAGACCCGCGCATTCGGATGGCGGTTTCTTCTCGACCTTTTTCTTCTCGTCCGCAGCGTCGGCAGCGACGCTGAACGAAAGCAACACGGCGGCAGCGAGCGCGATCTGCCGAAAATGAATACGCATGAGAACAACGTCCCCCGAGCCAATCGACCAATGAGAATATAACATGAACACGAGCCCAATTGAACGGGCCGAACATTGCCAGCCGCCAATCTCCCGAGTGGATGATGCAATCTGAGCACATCCGCTTCCGGACCTGCCCACCTCTTTCACGCGCGCATTTCGCGCGACAAGGTGCCCGCCGATATGGCGCTGCTGTGCGGAATGCCGTACAGGGCGGTGCGCTTATTGAACACGCGGTGCATCCAATCTAACGAACGAGCTCTCCATGACCTCCAAGCCCAAGCCGATCAAAAAGGTCGTGCTCGCCTACTCCGGCGGCCTCGATACCTCGATCATCCTCAAGTGGCTGCAGCAGACCTACGGCGCGGAGGTCGTCACCTTCACCGCCGATCTTGGCCAGGGCGGCGAGTTGGACCCGGCGCGCGAGAAGGCGCTGATGCTCGGCATCAAGCCCGAGAACATCTATATCGAGGACCTGCGCGAAGAGTTCGTCCGCGACTACGTCTTCCCGATGTTCCGCGCTAACGCTCTCTATGAGGGCATCTATCTGCTCGGCACCTCGATCGCGCGCCCGCTCATCGCCAAGAAGCAGATCGAGATCGCCCGCGCCACCGGCGCCGACGCCGTCTGCCACGGCGCCACCGGCAAGGGCAACGACCAGGTCCGCTTCGAGCTTTCCTACTATGCGCTCGAGCCTTCGATCCGCATCATCGCGCCCTGGCGCGACTGGGAGTTCAAGAGCCGCGAGGATCTCATCGCCTTCGCCGAGCAGAACCAGATCCCCATCTCCAAGGACAAGCGCGGCGAGGCCCCGTTCTCGGTCGACGCCAACCTCCTGCACTCCTCTTCGGAGGGCAAGGTGCTGGAAGACCCGGCCATCGAGCCGCCGCCCTATGTCTTCCAGCGCACCATCTCGCCGGAAGAGGCGCCCGACAAGCCGACGGTCATCACCGTCAGCTTCAAGAAGGGTGACCCCGTCGCCATCAACGGCAATCCGATGAGCCCCGCGAACATCCTCGCGACGCTCAACGATTACGGCCGCGACAACGGCATCGGCCGCGTCGACCTTGTCGAAAACCGCTTCGTCGGCATGAAGTCGCGCGGCATCTATGAGACGCCCGGCGGCACCATCCTCTGGCATGCGCATCGCGCCATCGAGTCCATCACGCTCGATCGCGGCGCCATGCACCTGAAGGACGAGCTGATGCCGCGCTACGCCGAGCTCATCTATTACGGGTTCTGGTTCTCGCCCGAGCGCGAGATGCTGCAAGCCGCCATCGACAAGAGCCAGGAGCACGTCGAGGGCGAGGTGACGCTGAAACTCTACAAGGGCAACGTCATCGTCATCGGCCGCGAGAGCCCAAAGAGTCTCTATTCGTCGACGCTCGTCACCTTCGAGGACGACAAGGGCGCCTACGATCAGAAGGACGCCGCCGGCTTCATCAAGCTCAACGCGCTGCGCCTGCGCACGCTCGGCCTGCGCGACCGCAAGAGCTGAATTTAGCGACGACAAAACGAGACGGCGGCGGCTTCACGGTCGTCGCCGTCTTTGCATCTACGCCGACGCGCCAGCGCCGTCGCCGATCAGTCCGTCGAACGCCGCCGCAAGGCCGTGCCAATCGGTATCGCGGATCAGCGCCTCCTCGAGCGCATCCTCGCCCCGCAGCCAGCGCTGCGCGCCATCGGGCATCTGCAGCGCCAGATGCAGCCCGTGAATCAGCTCGTAAGCCCGCCACGCATAGCCGTGCACGCGCAGCGCCGACTGCAGCGCGTTCTGCACCAGGCTACGCATCACCGCGTGCGGCTCCGACAACGGCACGTTCACCTCGCGTCCCGCCGCTGCGTCGATGCACGCCATCTTGTCGAAAGATGCATGCCCGCGGCACGCGAGCGGCCGAACCGGATGGATGATGCAGCTGTCCTTCACCATCAGCGGGCAGAAGCACTGCGCGGCCATGCGCGGCGTGGACGCAAGCCCGCACGCGATTCCATCGGCTTCGGCAACGCGCCCTGGCAGATTGAGCTGCGCGCCGGCCTCTGTCGCATCCACCCGTCGGATGTAGTCCGCCAGCAGGAAAATTTCTGGTGCCGTCGCCGTCACGCGGATGCAGCAGCAGGCTGGGCAACCCTTGTGGCAGGCGAGGACCTGCAAGCCCTCTGTCTGCAGCGTGACGTTGCCCTCGAAAAGATCGAACGCTTCCGACGCAAGCGCTGAGATCAGTCCCGGATGCACCCGCCCAGCTTCGAGCAACTGGCTGAATCGACCGTGCGCGGTTCGGAAGAAATCGACGGGCTCTGCGCTTTCCACAAATGTCATGGCTAGGGTAACGGCGCTCTGAGAAATGGGGAACGGTCGAGAGCTTATCTTTAGCGTCGTGAATTGCGATAGAGACCCGCTGACTTACGTCGGCGATAGCGGGCTGGGACGGTCGACGCCTGCCGCTCCCGCTGCAAATTCCAACTGGAGCCCATCTCGCATGCACTACGTGCTCTTCTATGAATACGTCCCCGATTACCTCGAGCGCCGCGAACCGTTGCGCGCTGCGCATATGGCGCTGGCGAAGCCGATGATCGAACGCGGCGAGCTTTTCCTTGGTGGCGCCTTTGCCAATCCCGCCGACGGCGCGATGATCGTCTTTTCCGGAGACAGTCCTGCCGTCGCCGAGAATTTCGCCAACGCCGATCCATACGTTGCCGCTGGCCTCGTCACCCGATGGTGGGTGCGCGAATGGACCACCGTCGTCGGCAAAGATGCCGCCCAGCCAGTGAAGCTGCCGCCCGTCGGTTGATTGCCGCGGTGCCTCTGTTAAGCTGCACGCGCCATGAGCATGATCATCTTCCACATCGCATCGACCTTCTTCGAAGCCTGAGTGCGCTCGTCCTAGCGACGCCCGTTCTCACCTGAAGGTCAGATTGCCAGCAACTGCGCCACGTCGTGGGCGCGGCTGGCCGATGTTTGGAAACTCCATGCCCGACACATATCCTTCGCGCCCTCTCAGCGAGGCGCAGATTCAAGACTTCATCGACGATGGCTTCGTCAAGATTGACGCGGCGTTTGACCGTTCGGTTGCAGAGGTGGTGCGCGCCAGAATCTGGCGTGACAGCGGCTGCGATCCCGACGAACCACACACATGGTCCGAGCCGGTAATTCGCCTCGGCATGTATACCGAAGCGCCATTCGTCGCTTCGGCGAGCACCGAGGTGCTTCACGCAGCTTTTGACCAACTCGTCGGACGCGACCGCTGGCTCGCTTGCCGCGCCGTGGGGACATTTCCTGTTCGATTTCCCTCTGCAAGCGATCCCGGCGACACCGGATGGCACGTCGACGCGAGCTTCGATTAGGAGAAGCCAGACTTCATGGACTGGCGCGTCAATGTCGTCTCGAAGGGACGCGCATTGCTCATGCTGTTCCTTTTCTCGAACGTTGGAGAAAGGGATGCGCCGACTCGCATTCGAGTGGGCTCCCACGCCGACATCGCACGTGCGTTGGCACCAGCTGGCGATGCCGGCCTCACGCTGCGAGAACTTGTGCCGGTTATTGACGCTGCGCCATCACGAGAAGAAACGCTGGCGACCGGAGAGGCCGGAACGGTCTATCTGTGCCATCCGTTCCTGGTCCACTCAGCTCAGCCCCACTTTGGGACCGAACCCCGCATCATGGCGCAGCCGCCCCTCTTGCCGAAACGGCAGCTGCAGTTAGAGCGCGCTGAGTGTGACGACTATTCGCCCGTCGAGATCGCGATTAGGAACGCGCTCGGTGCGTTGAAGTAAAATGGAATGTGGGGCGGCGCTATTGCCGCCCCCGTTCTAAAGCCGCTCTAAGCCGCGGCGGGCGCGGAGACGGCTGCCGGACGCTCCACTTCGGGGCGCGGGGAGTTCTGCGGCAGCTCGCACAGCCCGCCACCCATGTAGAGCTGATGCCAGAGCTGCGTCGACAGCACGCCGGTAAGCCCCATCTTCAAGAACACATTGATGTTCTTGTCTTCGCCCCGGCCGATCGCCTCGTAGTCGCGCCGCACGGTCTCGACGTCGAAGTATCCGGTTCGGGCAAGCGACTCCGGGCTCATCAGGTCGCGCACGTACTGCGGCGGATTGATGAAGAAGCTTTCGGCCAGCGGCGCGCGGAACATGCCCTTCTTGCGCCACGCGCTCTCCTTCGGCAGCACGCGCGCAGCGGCATGACGCAGAAGGTACTTGTCGCGCATCAGCCCGCGCAGCTTCCACCGCGGAGCGAGCTTCGAGACATACGAGATCACGTCCTCGTCGAGGAAGGGGTAGCGCGTCTCCACGCTGTTCGCCATCGCCACGCGGTCGCCCTTGTGGTTCAGCAGCAAGCCTGGCAGGTGGACCTTGTAGCCGTAATAGAGAGACTGATTCAGCGGGTCCCAGCGGCGCACGCGGTCGGCGTCGATCGGCACGTCCTCGTAAGGCACGTGATCGCCGATGCGATCCTTCATCTCCGCGCTGAAATAGCGATCCCGCGACTGCCCGACGAGATGATAGATCAGCGTCTGCGCGTGCGCGCGGCCCATCATGTCGTCGATGCGCTTCAGCTGTGCCTTCGTCATGTACGGCGCCATGCGCATGCGGAACACGCGGTTCAACGCGTCGGAGGCATAGGTGCCGCCGGCGTCCATGAAGTAGCTCAGCTTGCGCAGCTTGAACCAGATGTACCCGGCAAAGCCTTCATCCGATCCCTCGCCCGTCAGCGCCACCTTGTAGCCCTGGTCGCTGACCTCCTGCGCAAGCCGCCACAGGGCAGCGCACGACGTGTCGATCACCGGGCAATCGGTCGATGCGATAAGTTGCGGATAGGTGTTTGCGATCACGGTACTGTCGGAGCGCAGGATCGTCGGCTTGCAGCCGAGGGCACGCGCCGTGAACAGCGCATCCGACGTCTCATCCAGTCCCTTGCCGGGCACCTGGATGGTGAAGCTCGGGACGGGCGAGCCGCGCAGCTTCGAAGCCGTCGCCAGCACATACGCGGAATCGACACCGCCCGACAGATAACCGACGACCGGCACGTCGGCCCGGAGGCGAATCTCGACGGCGCGGCGGAACCGCGCCTCGAACTCGTCGATCAGCGTCGTGGCATCGCCGTCCAACTCCTCGCCCGCGTTGGGGAAGTCGAAATCCCAATACTGGCGCTCGACGATCTCCGCAGGCTTTCCGTCGCCCCGGAACTGGATCTTGAGGTAATGCCCAGGCAGCAGCGAGTGCACGCCCTCGAACATCGTGCGCCGGGTGCCCATGCTGAAGAACGTGAAGAGGTGATCGATACCACGCGGATCGGGCGCCGCGTCGATGGCGCCTGACGCCAGCAGCGCTTTGATCTCCGATCCGAAATACAGCCAGTCGCCCTGACGGCTCCAGTGCAGCGGACAGATGCCGACGCGATCGCGCGCAAGAAACACGGTGCGCTTGGAGAAATCATACAGCGCAATCGCGAACTGTCCCTTGAGCTGCTCGAACACGCCCTCGCCGTACTCCTCATAGAGGTGCACGATGATTTCGGTGTCGGTGTGCGTGCGGAACTTGTGGCCCTTCGCCTCCAGTTCCGCCTTGCGCTCGGGATAGTCGAACAGTTCGCCGTTGTAGACCACGGCAACGGTGCCATCCTCGTTGAAGATCGGCTGCGAGCCATCGCCAAGCCCGACGATCGAAAGCCGGCGGTTGGCAAAGCCGATGCCTGGACGGATCAGATAGCCGTCCTCGTCGGGTCCGCGATGCCATAGGGCATCGGCCATTCTATGGACGATTGCAGCGTCGGGCTGCCGCTTACCATTAAGGTCGATCAATCCGGCGATGCCGCACATGGGTCCTCATCGGGGTCGAGAATCGCAAGGCTCGCGATTCGGCTTAGGTTGTAGTCGACAATGCTCTGGTAAAGGGTGAGTTACACAACGTCGCAAATCATCGGCACAGTCGGCCGTTGCGTACGCAACTTCGTCCCATAAAGCCAGTAGCCGACGATGCAGCGCCCAATTGAGGCGCCGGGCCGAAAGCGGCGCATGTTACTCACATAACAGCATAATTCACTGGCTGCGGAGCGCTGAAGGGTGGCCCTCACATGCGACGATCTGCTTCGCCGGCCAGCCCGGGCAGGCTCCCCCGGGCTGGGGCGCATTATTGCAAGTTGTACACGGGAATATGCCAGCGGCGCGATGGATCAAATGAGCTGCAGCGATTTGAGGCTCGCATGCCCTTCGCGGCCCACGATGATGTGATCGTGGACGGAGATCCCCAGCGGTGCCGCCGATTGGATGATCTGCTTCGTCATATCGATGTCCGCGCGCGACGGCGTCGGGTCTCCCGAGGGATGATTGTGCACCAGGATGATCGCCGTCGCTGAAAGCTCCAGCGCCCGCTTGATCACCTCCCGCACGTAGACCGGCGTGTGATCGACCGTCCCCTGCTGCTGCACCTCGTCGGCGATCAGCCGGTTGCGCTTGTCCAGAAACAGAATGCGAAACTGCTCGCGATGCTCATGGCTCTGTGCCGCGTAGAGATAGTCGAGCACCTGCTTCCACGACGATAGCGCCGGGCGTTGCACCAGCTCGCTGCGCATCATGCGCAAAGCGGCCGCCCGTACCAGCTTCAATTCGGTGATGACGCTGTCGCCGACGTCCTTCACTTCCTTGAGCCGTTGCTCCGGCGCGTTGATCACCTCCGCGAACGTGCCGAACTGCGCTAGCAGCCGCTTGGCGATAGCCTTCGTGTCCCTGCGCGGCAGAGCCCGGAACAGCAGCAGCTCAAGAAGCTCGTAGTCGGGCAGCGCGTCGGCGCCTCCCTTGCGGAAGCGCTCGCGCAGACGTTGCCGATGGCCTGCATGATCGGGGGTCGCGGCTTTGAAGAGCGCGCCTTGTTCGTTGACCCCGCTCTCCTCGCGATCCGGCATGACGTTGGCGCTGACCTCAGCTCGCGGCAAAGCGCGGGAAATCGAGGCCCGCGGGCGACTTGGTGAAGATCTCGCAGCCAGTCTCCGTGACGCCGACGCTGTGCTCGAACTGCGCCGACAGCTCACGATCGCGCGTCACCGCCGTCCATCCGTCAGGCAACACCTTCACGTGCGGCCGCCCGAGATTGATCATCGGTTCGATCGTGAACAGCATCCCGGGCTCCAGCACGACGCCCTCGCCCGCTTCGCCGTAATGCAAGATGTTCGGGCGGTCGTGGAACGTCAGTCCCAGTCCATGGCCGCAGAAGTCACGCACCACGGAGCAGCGCTCGCCCTCGGCAAAGGTCTGTATCGCAGCGCCGATATGACCGGTCGTGGCGCCCGGCTTCACTTCGGCAATCCCGCGCATCAGAGCTTCGTAGGTGACCGAAATCAGCCTCTCGGCGCGGCGCGAAATCTGGCCGACCGGATACATGCGGCTGGTATCGCCGTGCCATCCGTCGACAATCAGAGTGACGTCGATGTTGATGATCTCGCCCTCGCGCAGCGGCTTCGGCCCCGGAATACCGTGGCACACCACGTGGTTTATCGAGGTGCAGATCGCTTTGGGGAAGCCGCGGTAGTTCAGCGGCGCCGGATAGGCATTGTTGTCGAGCGCAAATTTCAGAACCCGCTCGTCGAGTTCCTCTGTGGTGACGCCCGGCTGCACGTATTCGGTCAGCATATCGAGCGCCTGGGCCGCGAGCTGCCCCGCCTTGCGCATTCCGGCGAAGCCCTCAGGCCCGTGCCGCTTGACCTTTCCATCCCGATCGGCCGCGCGGCCGACTTCAACGTTCGACATCTCTAAGGAATCCTGTTGGCCCGGCTGGGGCCGAGGCCATGACGTTAATGAGCGCTGGACACTGTTGACCCTGGAGCATACTTAGATGCACCCGGCCTGCCCACCCATTTAATGGGCACTTTGCGGCGTCCCAAGAGGTGCGAGCAGAGCCCTGGCTTGCATCGAGTGGCTGACCAACAGCGGCCGGTTGTCGCAAAACTTCAAACTAGAATAGATTTAGCCTGACGTCCGTCAGTCTAGAAGCCCCATTTTGCAGGGCTTTGCGGCGCAAACGTGCACGTTGCCGCTCGGATTATCACGCGCTGACGGAAACTTAGGCGCGACACTTTTCGATCTGCCGATTACGCTTTTGCGATGCAGCGGAGAACACCAAGTCTCCTCGAACCGTCGATATCGCGAGGCGGTGAAATGATTTCTGTGAAGCAGTCGACGAGTGTGATGCCGTCAGCGCCCGCCCCCAAACAGCTGGGCGAGGTCGCTTTGATTGGGATCTACGAGGTCTCGAAGATTCTCGCCAAACCGGCGCGGCTCGAGACAACACTTTCGAACGTCCTCAACCTGCTGTCCTCGTTCCTAGACATGCAGCACGGCACCATCGTCCTCCTTGATGATGACGACGTGCCCGGCATGGTTGTCGGCACCGTATGGACGGAAGAGGTCGCGTACGAGGGTCATCAGCACTTGCCGCGTAAGGTGCTGGACCAGATCATTGCGACGTCCATGCCGCTGGTGCTCGAGAACGCCGGCGCGCACCCCTTGTTCCAAGGGGCGCCCCAGGAAACCACTGCGACCGCGGACGGGCAGCCCGTTTCCTTCATTGGCGTGCCCATCAAGATCGAGGACCGCGTCGTCGGCACGCTGTCGATCGTGCGCGTCTGGGATAAGGGCAGCGAATTCCGCTCCGATCACGACGTTCGCTTTCTTTCGATGATCGCCAATCTGATCGGTCAGACGATCCAGCTGCACCGCGTCATCGCCCGCGACCGCGAGCGCTTGATGGATCAGAGCCGCCGGCTTGAGAAAGAGCTCACCAGCGTCAAGCCGGGCAGGGAGCGCTCGCGCGTCGCTGGCATCATCGGCGAAAGCGCAGCCATTCGTGCGCTGCTGAACAAGATCGAGATCGTCGCCAAATCGAACGCGACCGTGCTGCTGCGCGGTGAGTCGGGGACGGGCAAAGAGCTTTGTGCTCGCGCCATCCACGAGCTGTCGTCTCGTTCCAAAGGGCCCTTCATCAAGATCAACTGCGCGGCGTTGCCCGAATCGGTACTGGAATCCGAGCTATTCGGACACGAGAAGGGCGCCTTCACCGGCGCCATCGCGTCCCGTAAGGGCCGTTTCGAACTGGCCGATGGCGGCTCCATCTTTCTCGACGAGATCGGCGAGATATCACCGGCCTTCCAGGCCAAGCTGCTGCGCGTCCTGCAGGAAGGCGAGTTCGACCGGATCGGCAGCACCAAGACTCAGAAGGTCGACGTGCGCGTCGTCGCCGCCACCAATCGCGATCTTGAAGAAGCAGTAAGCAAGGGCACGTTCCGCGCCGACCTTTACTATCGCATCAGTGTCGTGCCGTTGCGCATTCCTTCGTTGCGCGAGCGTAAAGGGGACATCCCCCTCCTCGCCGAGAGCTTCCTCATACGCTTTAACAAAGAGAACAATCGCAACCTGAAGCTTGCTTCCAGCGCAATCGACGTGCTGAAGGCCTGCTACTTCCCAGGCAATGTGCGCGAGCTTGAAAACTGCGTGTTCCGCACCGCAACGCTGGCTTCTGGCGCCTCCATCGTCGACGACGACTTCGCCTGCCGCCACGACCTCTGCCTCTCCTCCCTGCTCTGGAAGGGCGGCGGCGGAAATTCGCTTCCGGAGCGTCCCAAGCCGCAAATTCCACTTCCCGTCATGCCTACATCGGCGGAGATGGCGCGGCCGGCGACGCCGGTGCCAGCGGAAGCCCGCTCACCCAATTCAGATTCCGAAATGGGTGGTGCACTCGACGGCGATGGCGCTCCCTCGACCGAACGCGATCGTCTCGTAGAGGCCATGGAAAAGGCAGGCTGGGTTCAGGCCAAGGCCGCGCGCATCCTCGGGCTGACGCCGCGCCAGATCGGCTATGCCCTCAAGAAGCACGGCATCGAGATCCGCCACTTCTGACGCGCTGACAAAGCGCGTCAGTTGCGCTGCTCAGACGGCTTCGATGCTGACGGCGACATCGCGTGGCCGTGCGAAGTAGGGCATTGAAGTCACCAGTACATCCGCGCCCGTGCCCGCATACTCGGCCGCATTTTCCGTTGTGATCCCGCCCGCCGCAGCAATCAGCGGACGCTTCGGAGCGGCTTTCAATGCGGCAACGAGGGCTTGGATGTCTGCGGGGCTCAACTTCTCGGCCTGGACAACGTCGAAGCCCGCCGCCGCCGCTTCGAGCGCCGTTGCGATACTCTTAGCCTCGATGACCAGTTTCTTTTCAGGCACCGCGCGCCGCAAGCGCGCAACCAGCTCGGCGAGAGGAACATCGGCGAGAAATGCCCGGTGCTCAGGAAAAACGAGCACGCTCTCCGACAAGCCAAGGCGATGCATCGAAGCACCGCCCGCCTGCACGGCACGCGCCGCAAACGATTTGGTCCCAGGCGTATTTTTGCGCGTGCAGGCGATGCCGATATCGGGCGCAACGCGGCGCGCGGCCTCCACGATCGCGCGCGCCGCGCTGGCAACGCCCGACCACGCCTCGATCAGCGTCTGCGACACCTTCCAGCCGCGATGCAGTGCTTCCGCAGATCCCGTAGCGGTGAGGATCACCGCGCCAGCTTCAAGGACGTCGCCCGAGCACGTCTGTGCCGTAACACTCTCGCAGCCCGCCAACCGCAGCAGCGCCACGGCGCTCTCGACCTCCGCCACAACCATTTGCCCGCGCGCCTTGAACGTCATTCGCCCGGCTGAGCTGCCGATACCGAGGGCTGCCGTCGTCAGGTCGCCATAAGGAACGTCGTCAGCCAGCAGGGCTTCGAGTTCACTCGGAAAAGCCGTGGTCATACCAGTGTCCTTTGCGCCGGTTGGGGTTTTCGATGCGCGTGCGCTTGGCCACAAGTGCGTCGGGTTTCTGACACTGCCACACGCAGAAACCGCACGCGCCCCGGCTTTGCGCCTGATTTCATGGTCGGTTACACTTCGGCATGCAGATTGCTCAATCGTGAGTAGCGGCCCTGCGGGCCTCATCTGCGGAGAGCGACATGCAATTCATGAGCTACCACGAGAACCTGCTTAAACTGGCGGGCGTCATCTACCGCTCCGGCGAGGACGATGTCGATGGATTGCTTGCCGGCTTCGCCGCCGATCTCGTCCGCGAAGGGCATCGTATCGGCGGCGTCGTGCAGTTCAACGGCAAGAAGGCCGCCGATCCGAGGCCCGGTATGTCGCTCATCGACCTCATGACCGGGCGCTCGATCTCGATCAGTCAATCGCTCGGCGCAGCGTCGGCTGCCTGCAAGCTCGATCCGTCCGGCCTGGCGGATGCTGCCGTAGCGGTCAGCCGTGCCATCGCCGAGAACGTCGAGCTCGTCATCGTCAACAAGTTCTCCAAGCAGGAAGCGAGTGGCGGGGGCCTGCGTGCCGAAATCGCCGACGCTGTGGTGGCGGGTCTTCCGATCCTCACGGCCGTTTCCGACAAGTGCTACGACGACTGGATGAGCTTCACCGGCGGATACGGCACGACACTGGCGTGCGAACGCAGCATCATTGACGATTGGTGGCGCAGCATATCGCAGCGGGAAGGTCGCGCGCGCCTCTTGGCGAGCCTCGAGCAGGTGTTCGAAGCCGCAGCTGCGCAGCCGCCAGTAGCGGGAGCGACTGACGCGCGCCTACTTCCCTATCATAACGTCGGATGACTTGATCACGGCCGATACCGCGTCGCCGACCTTGAGACCCAGGTCGTCGACCGCCTCGTTCGTGATCGAAGAAGTCATGATCAGCCCGGGTGCCAACTCGACCCTCACGTGCGCGGTGGTCGAGCCCTTCGTCACGGCGACCACACGACCAGGGAGCACGTTGCGTGCGCTGAGTTTCATGAGCTTTGCCTCTGCTGAATTCCGATCGCGGCATTGTTGCCTGCTCTGGTTATCGGGCCGTTCTCGACGCGGAGCCATTGCCGGCGATGCCGCATCATCGCTCTGGCTATTCAGCGTCGTCAGACGTGCGCGCGCACGGGTGCGATGTCATCCGCTGGTGTCGGACATACGACACGCATCAGCCATCTATGTCGCGGGAACGACAGACAGAATTCCCCGGCGCCTACCTTATAACTATTCAAATTCAACCAGTTAATCTCTGGCACGCGGCTTGAAAGGGTGACGATACGACTTCGGTCGTCAGCCCTTTCGGAGCGAACAGATGGCGAGTCATAGCGCAGGCGAACGGTCTCGCATCATTGCAAAGCGCGCGAGCGCAAGCGCAGAAGCACACGCCGCAATCCTGACCTGCGTCAGCGGAAAGTTCGCATCGGAGCCGCAACGATGAGCGGCGCTGACGACGCAAACGCGGCGCTCGCGGCCATTGATTGGCTGGGCCGCCCTGTACAGTGTGGCGACTGCCCGCACGAACCTATCCGCGCTGAAGCGCGCTGCGATCTCGGCCGCATCTGTGTCCGCGACCAGCGCGCTCGCCGCATCGATCGCTTCTTCGCGGCAAATCCTGCCGAAGCCGACAAATACCTGAGGCACCCCTATTTCGAGACGCGGGTGCTAGCAGCCAAGTACGCCAGCATCTTCCTGCTGCCGCCTCTGATGGAAGACCCCGAACCGGACGTGCGCACGATGGTCGCGCAGCGGCTGCCGTTGAATCGTATCGCCCATCTTTCCAATGACCCCGATCGCAAAGTGCGCATGGTGTTGGCGCAGCGGCTGGAAGGCGCAGCCCTCGTGGCCATGCTGCACGATGTCGACTACTGGGTGCGCCTTGGTGCCGTAAAGCGCGTGCCAGAGGACGTGCTGCCCATCGCTATGCACGACCCAGATCCGCAGGTGCGCCGCGAAGTGGCGCGCCGCATCAAGTCGGACGTGCTGCCGGCCATGTCGTTCGATCCAGATCCCTTGGTGCGCGTCGCCGTCGCCGCACGGCTGGAGCCAAAGCAACTGATGGCGCTCGTCGAAGACGACGACCTACGCGTCCGTTACGTCGTCGCAGAGCGCGGCACGCCATTGGTGTTGTCACGCCTGCAGGACGATCCCGACCCCGAGGTCAAGCAACTTGCGCGTCAGCGCGCCAAGACTGGCGCCGACACGACGGCCTCTAGCGCCAACAACGTATGCATCAGCGGAGAGAAGAATGGCGGCCGTCCAGGAGACTGTTGATCACGTCCGGCGCATCGACGTCGAGCAGTACAAGTACGGATTCGAGACCAAGATCGAATCGGAAAAGGCCCCCAAAGGTCTTTCCGAAGATATCGTCCGCTACATCTCGGCGAAGAAGGAAGAGCCAGAGTGGATGCTCGAGTGGCGGCTGGAAGCTTACCGCCGCTGGCTCAACATGCGCGAGCCGAACTGGGCGCGCGTCGACTATCCGCCGATCGACTACCAGGACCTCTACTACTATTCCGCGCCAAAGAAGCGACCGACGTTGAACTCTCTCGATGAGGTCGATCCCGAAATCCTCAAGACGTACGAGAAGCTCGGCATTCCCCTGCAGGAGCAGGAGGTGCTGGCGGGCGTCGTCGGTGCCGATGGCCGGCCGAAAGTCGCCGTCGACGCCGTGTTCGACAGCGTCTCCATCGCCACTACTTACAAGGAGGAGCTCGCCAAGGCCGGAGTGATCTTCATGCCGATCTCCGAGGCGCTACGCGAGCACCCGGATCTCGTGCGCAAGTACCTCGGCTCTGTCGTGCCGGCGACCGACAATTTCTTCGCAACCCTGAACTCGGCGGTCTTCTCCGACGGCTCGTTCGTCTACGTGCCGGAGGGTGTGCGCTGCCCGATGGAGCTGTCCACCTACTTCCGGATCAACGAGGAAAAGACCGGACAGTTCGAGCGCACGCTCATCATCGCCGACAAGGGCGCCTACGTCTCCTATCTCGAAGGCTGTACGGCGCCAAAGCGCGATGAGAACCAGCTTCACGCCGCCGTGGTCGAGCTGGTTGCGCTCGACGACGCCGAGATCAAGTACTCGACGGTTCAGAATTGGTACCCGGGCGACGCCGACGGCAAGGGCGGCATCTATAACTTCGTCACCAAGCGTGGCGACTGTCGCGGCACCAACGCCAAGATCGCCTGGACGCAGGTCGAGACCGGCTCCGCTATCACCTGGAAGTACCCAAGCTGCATCCTGCGCGGCGATAATTCCAGTGGCGAGTTCTATTCGATCGCCATCTCCAGTGGCCGCCAGCAGGTCGACAGCGGCACCAAGATGATCCACCTCGGAAAGAACACGAAGAGCCGCATCATTTCAAAGGGCATCTCCGCCGGCCGTTCCGAGAACACCTACCGCGGCCAAGTAACGGCGCACCAGAAGGCCACGGGTGCACGCAACTTCACCAACTGCGACAGCCTTCTGATCGGCGACGAGTGTGGCGCTCACACGGTGCCCTACATCGAAGCGCGCAACGCTTCGACGCAGTTCGAGCACGAGGCGACGACCTCGAAGATCTCCGATGAAATGCTGTTCTATTGCATGCAGCGCGGCCTATCGAGCGAGGAAGCCGTCGCCCTCGTCGTCAACGGCTTCGTCAGCGATGTGCTGCAGCAGCTCCCCATGGAGTTCGCCGTCGAGGCACAGAAGCTGATCAGCATCTCACTTGAAGGCAGCGTCGGCTGATATCCCAGCCCGCAACGGATGAAGGAATATGCAATGACGCCCTTACTGCAGATCAAGAACCTTCAGGCTGAGATTACCGGCAAGAAGATTTTGCACGGCGTGAACCTCGACATCGGCAAAGGCGAAGTGCACGCGATCATGGGGCCGAATGGATCGGGCAAGTCCACGTTGTCGTACGTGCTGGCCGGTAAGCCAGACTATGACGTGACGGCCGGCGAGGTGCTGTTGGACGGTGCAAACATCCTCGATACGGCCGCCGATGAGCGCGCCGCGGCCGGTCTGTTTCTCGCGTTCCAGTACCCGCTGGAGATCCCCGGCGTCACCACGATGACCTTCCTGCGCGCCGCGCTCAATGCGCAGCGCAAGAAGCGCGGCGAGCCGGAGCTTTCTTCGCCCGAGATTCTGCGCCGCGTTCGCACCGAGGCCGAAAAGCTCGGCATCGATCCGGAAATGCTGCGCCGCCCCGTCAACGTCGGTTTCTCCGGTGGCGAGAAGAAGCGCGCGGAGACCCTGCAGATGGCGCTTCTGGAACCGCGTGTGTGCGTCCTCGATGAAACAGATTCAGGCCTCGACATCGATGCGCTGAAGGTCGTCGCCGATGGCGTAAACCGCCTGCGCTCGCCCGATCGCTCGATGGTCGTGATCACCCACTACCAGCGCCTGCTCGACTACATCGTGCCCGACGTCGTGCACGTCTTCTCCAAGGGCCACATCGTCCGCACCGGTGGCAAGGAGTTGGCGCTCGAGCTCGAAGCCAATGGTTATGCCGAGTACCTGGAAGAGGCAGCGTGAGCCGATGAACATGGAAGCACGCCCTGTGCGCACCGCCGCCGACGAAGGCTTCATCAAGGCATTTGCCGAGGTTGGCGCCGACCTTCCCGGCAGCGCCAATGTCAAGGCGCAGCGCGCCGCCGCGTTTGGGCGTTTCGAGGCGTGCGGACTTCCCACGCGCCGCGTCGAGCAGTGGAAGTACACCGACCTGCGCCAGTTCCTGCGCGAAGCACGCCCCCTCGCCGCCCCTCCGGGAGTCGTGGGACGCCAGCGCGCCAACGATGCGGGACGTGCCTTCGCGAGCATCAAGCCGCGCCGGCTTGTGTTCGTCGATGGTACTTTCGTTCCTGAGCAGTCCGATCTCACCAAGCTGGATGACGGGCTGAGCATCACGTCGCTCGCAGACGCACTCGCCGCGGGCGATGCTGAAGTGGTCAGGCGCATCAGTGAATCGAACGTCAGCCAGGGCGACATCGCTTACGCGCTCAACACCGCGTTCATGGCAGGTGGCGTGGTAATCGCGGTCGCGGCAGGCAAGCACGTTGCCCGTCCCATTCATCTCGTCTTCGCCAACTGCGCCGAGATGCCAGCCAGCATTTTCGTGCGCTCACAGGTGTCCTTGGGTGCCGGCGCACGCCTGACCCTGCTGGAGAGCCACGAGGCCTTCGGCGCCGAGGAGTACCACGTCAACAGCGCCATCAACGTCGATCTCGGTGAAGGCGCAGAGCTCGATCACGTCAAGCTCGGCGA
Organism: Hyphomicrobium sp. 1Nfss2.1; assembly: GCF_965243865.1. Lineage (GTDB taxonomy): Bacteria > Pseudomonadota > Alphaproteobacteria > Rhizobiales > Hyphomicrobiaceae > Hyphomicrobium_A. The sequence goes on from NZ_OZ251603.1 coordinate 2,534,385, forward strand.
CGATGCCGTGGGCGCCATCCACGTGTCGACCACAGGCGCGGTGCTGGCGGCCGGCGCTCGCCTGCGCGACTTCGCGCTGACCAGCGGCGGCGCCATGGTGCGCAACCAGTTGTTCGTCACCTGCAACGGGACGGGCGCCAACGTCGATCTGCGCGGAGCCAACCTGCTCAACAACCGTCAGCACGCAGACACGACACTCGTGCTCGATCATGCCGCGCCTGGTTGCCAGAGCCGCGAGCTGTTCAAGTCGGTGCTCGACGACAGTGCCCGCGCGGTTTTCCAGGGCAAGATCATGGTGCGCCGCAAGGCGCAGAAAACCGATGCGCGCATGATGTCTCAGGCACTGTTGCTCTCGGAGACGGCCGAGACTGACAACAAACCGGAGCTCGAAATCTTCGCCGACGACGTCCAGTGCGGACACGGCACCACCTGTGGCGCACTCGACGACAAAATGAAGTTCTACCTGATGGCCCGCGGCATTCCCGCCGACGAAGCTGAGGCGTTGCTCATCAAGGCTTTCCTCGGCGAGGTGATCGACGGCATTTCCAGCGAGGGCGTCCGCGTTGCGCTCAGTGGCATCGTCGATGCCGCGATGGACGCACGGGGACACTGATATGCATCCAGCGGTCAAGAACGGCAGTTACGACGTTGGGCGCGTCCGCGAGGACTTTCCTATCCTCGGCATGCGCGTACACGGCAAGCCGCTCGTCTATCTCGACAACGCTGCATCCGCGCAGAAGCCGGAAGCCGTCCTTGGCCGCATGCAATACGCCTACACGTCCGAATACGCCAACGTGCACCGCGGACTGCATTATCTGTCCAACGCTGCCACAGCCGCCTTCGAGGAAGCGCGCGAGAAGGTGCGCGCGTTCCTCAACGCCGAGCGCGTGGACGAGATCGTCTTCACCCGCAGCGCCACCGAGGCCATCAATCTGGTCGCCTCTACGTTCGGACGCGACCGCATCAAGCCCGGGGACGAGATCGTGCTCTCCATCATGGAGCACCACGCCAACGTCGTTCCCTGGCATTTCCTGCGCGAGCAGTACGGCGCCGTTATCAAGTGGGCGCCCGTCGACGACGACGGAAACTTTCTCATCGACGAATTCGAGAAGCTCTTGTCCCCGCGTACGCGCATGGTGGCCATCACCCACATGTCGAACGTGCTCGGCACTATTGTTCCGGTGAAAGAGGTCGTGAGCCTCGCTCACGCGCGCGGCATCCCAGTGCTGGTCGATGGATCGCAGGGTTGCGTCCATCTCGACGCCGACGTGCGCGACATCGATGCCGACTTCTACGTCATCACCGGCCACAAGCTCTACGGACCGACGGCCATCGGGGCCCTCTACGGCAAGTTCGAGCTTCTGGAGGGCATGCGCCCATTCAACGGCGGTGGCGAGATGATCAACGAGGTGTTCGAGGACAAGATCACCTACGGCGTGCCGCCACACCGCTTCGAAGCCGGAACCCCGCCGATCGTCGAAGCGATCGGCCTTGGGGCAGCGCTGGATTACATCGCCTCCATCGGCAAAGCGCGCATCCGCGCGCACGAGACAGATCTGACTAAGTACGCCCACGAGCGCCTTCGTGAGATCAACTCTCTGCGCATCATCGGCAATGCTGCTGACAAGGGGGCTATCGTCTCCTTCGAGATGAAGGAAGCGCACGCGCACGATTTCGCGACCCTCATCGATCAGTCGGGCGTCGCTGTCCGCGCCGGCACGCATTGCGCCATGCCGCTGCTGCGCCGCTTCGGTGTCGGCGCGACGTGCCGCGCCTCGTTCGCGCTCTATAACACGCGCAGCGAAGTTGACCGCCTCGCAGAGGCGCTGATCAAAGCGCGTGACCTCTTCGCCTGATCCAATCCACCGTCGCCACACGCACGCGTTCGTCGCCTCCGCGACGAACGACGCATGCCCGCGCCTGATCGATGTCGGGTTCCCAACAGCTCCGACATTTCCCTCGCCGCTGTCGGCATCGCGACATCAGGGCCGACAATTGGAAAGCGGCGTCATTTCAAAGCGTTGGAGTGAATGCGATGCGTGGCACGCAAGTTGCCTAGAGCTTTTCTAGACGGCGATTGGGTCGTCGGCCGACACGGGACAATTAGCTCGGCCGCCAATGCAATCGCCACCACGGGCATAGCGAGGTCGGCACTATGGACGGACTAGTTGAACGCAACGTTGAGACGGCGAAGGAAGATCCTCGCTCGCTCGACGAGGTGATGCAGGATATCGCAGAGCATAAGGGCTGCGGCACCAAGGGCGGCAGCGGCAAGGCGAGCTGCGGCACCGGCGCGGGCCAGGGCGATATGCCCGCTGAGATCTGGGAGAAGGTGAAGAACCATCCCTGCTACAGCGAGGAAGCGCACCACCACTACGCACGTATGCACGTCGCCGTTGCGCCGGCCTGCAACATCCAGTGCAACTACTGCAATCGCAAATACGATTGCGCCAATGAATCGCGTCCCGGCGTCGTGAGTGAGAAGCTCACGCCCGAACAGGCCGCCAAGAAGGTGCTCGCGGTCGCGTCAACCATCCCGCAGATGACCGTGCTCGGCATCGCCGGCCCCGGTGACCCGCTCGCAAACCCGGCCAAGACCTTCAAGACGTTTGAGCTGATTTCGCAGACAGCCCCCGACATCAAGCTGTGCCTGTCGACCAATGGTCTGGCGCTGCCTGAGCACGTCGACACGATCCAGAAGTTCAACGTCGATCACGTCACCATCACCATCAACATGGTCGACCCGGAAATCGGCGCGAAGATCTATCCCTGGATCTTCTACAACCACCGCCGCATCGAGGGCGTCGAGGCAGCGCGCATTCTCTCCGAGCATCAGCTCCGCGGCCTTGAGATGCTCACCGAGCGCGGCATCCTCTGCAAGATCAACTCGGTGATGATCCCAGGCGTCAACGATAAGCACCTCGTCGAGGTGAACAAGGCCGTCAAATCGCGCGGCGCCTTCCTGCACAACATCATGCCGCTCATCTCCGCGCCCGAGCACGGCACCGTCTTCGGACTCACCGGACAGCGCGGACCGACGGCGCAGGAGCTGAAGGCTCTGCAGGACGACTGCGAAGGCGAGATGAACATGATGCGTCACTGCCGTCAGTGCCGCGCCGACGCCGTCGGTCTCCTCGGTGAGGATCGCTCCTCGGAGTTCACCACCGATAAGATCATGCAGATGGAGGTCAAGTACGACCTCGACACGCGCAAAGCCTATCAGGACAAGGTCGAAGGCGAGCGTCAGGCCAAGGTCGAAGCCAAGCAGGCAGAACTCGCCACAATGGCTGGCGAGATGAGCGACATCAAAATCCTCGTCGCCGTCGCCACCAAGGGCAGCGGCCGCATCAACGAGCACTTCGGGCACGCCAAAGAGTTCCAAATCTACGAGCTTTCGACCTCCGGTGCGAAGTTCGTCGGACACCGCCGCGTCGACCTCTACTGCCAGGGCGGCTTCGGCGATGAGGGGAGCCTGGAAACCGTCATCCGCGCCATCAACGACTGCGCCGCAGTGTTCGTCGCCAAGATCGGCGGTTGTCCCAAGAACGATTTGCTCAAGGCCGGCATCGAGCCGGTCGATCAGTACGCGATGGAGTTCATCGAGCAGTCCGCCATCGCCTACTTCAAGGACTACCTGCAGCGCGTGAGGAGCGGCGAGATCGAGCACGTCACGCGTGGCGATGCCGACATCCGCCAGGGCGCGCTCATCAACGCTTAAACTCGACTAACTGGAGCTGATAAATGGCCTACAAGATCGTCGCATCGCAGTGCACCTCGTGCTCGGCTTGCGAGGCGGAGTGCCCGAACGTCGCCATCTCCGAGAAGAATGGGACGTTCGTCATCAACCCGAAGAAGTGCACCGAGTGCATCGGTCACTTCGACATCCCGCAGTGCGTGGCGGTGTGCCCGGTCGATGATACCTGCATCATCGACGCCTCCTATCCACGCTATCAGGCCCCGGTTTGAGGAGGACGCTTCCATGGACATGAGCGTGACACCCGCAGCACAGAAGTTCATCCAACGCATGTTGCGCTTCGATGGCGGTCCGGGAAGCGGGTTCCGTCTCTCGGTAACGGCGGGAGGCTGCTCCGGTCTGGCGGCGGAATTCAGTGTCGAGGCGCAACCGCGCTCGGGCGATGCTGTCGTCGACGTGAGCGGCATGAAGTTCTTCCTTCCGGCCGAAAGCCGGCTGCTGCTCGACGGCGTAACGGTCGACTTCGTCGACTCGCCGCTGCAGACCGGGTTTGTGTTCCACGACCCGAAGGCCAAGTCGTGCGGCTGCTCCTCCGAGCAGACGCCGACAGTTGACGCTTCGTCGCTCAAGCTGAGTTAGGGGCGACGATGACGGCAGCGGTCAGGAGCATGGAGGCACCTCTGGCGGACGACGCGCTCATCGCGAGCGTATTGCTCGGTCAAGGTCTCCCGGCCGCTGCCGAACACCATCTGCGCATGGCGAGCTTGTCCTATCACAACGCCGACCTTGCAGAGCAGCACCTACGTGACGCCGAGGCGCACGCTCCGGGCCATGCGGCCGTGCTGATCGGCCTCTACCGGTTCTACTTCTATAAAGGCCGTCTCGATGAGGCGCTCGAAGTGGCGCGCGTATGCCTTGCCAAAGCAGCCCGCGAGAATGGCCTCGCCAGCGACTGGCGCGAAGTAACGCGCAACGACACAGATTTCAGCGGTTGGGACGCGGTGCTGCCGCGCTTCTATCTCTTCACGCTCAAGGGCTACGCGTACCTCAATATGCGCCTCGGCAATGAGGGCGAAGCGCGCCTTGCGGTGGAGAAGCTTCTCGATCTCGACCCTGCAAACAGGCTGGGCGGCCGCGTGCTGCTCGACGTGCTCGAGCGCAAGGGCCGCGACGATGACGACGACTGACACCAACGCAAGACGCTTCTGACCCACTTCTGACCCACGAGGTGCGCCGATGACGAACATCAGCCGCGATAGCGACACGGTCGAGCTCAACGACCCGCCTTTGTACGACTACGGGGCAAAGGTGCGCTCACGCCGCACGATCCGAAATGACGGGACGTTCCCCGGCAAGGACATCGGCGAGATTCTCGTAAAAAAGGGGGAAGAGGGGTACGTGGTGAGCATCGGCACCTTTCTGCAGCAATTCTACATCTATGGCGTCGAGTTCGTGAGCACGGGCTATCGCGTTGGCATGAAGCGCAAGGAGCTCGAGCCCGCCAACCCGGAGCCGGCACCTCCCCCAGCCGCAGCAGCGCCGGAGTCTGAACTATGAGCGAGCAGACGAGCCCCGCCGAAGCGGTGGCGCCGACCGATGCTGTCATCCCGCGCGAGCCTGTCGCCCCGAAGTTCGAATGGGGCCAGCGCGTGCGCGCCACTGTCGACCTCTTCAACGACGGCTCGTTCCCTGACGTGCCCGAGGATGAGCTTCTCGCCAAAATCGGCGACGTCGGAGAGATCGTGCAGGTGGGCCGCCACGTCGAAGCGAACGTTGCAATCTACTTGGTCGAGTTCAACGAGCGCCGCATCGTCGGCTGTCTCGAAGGTGAGATCGAGCTCTCCAGCGCACCACCGATGATGGACGACCAGCAAAAGGAAGCCAGTGAATGAAGGTGATGATCCGCAGGGGATCCGACGGCAAGCTTTCGGCCTACGTGCCCAAGAAGGATTTGGAAGAGCCGATCGTCGAAGTCGAAAAAGCCGATCTTTGGGGCGGAAGCATCACGCTCGCCAATGGATGGATACTGCAACTGCCGGAGATGGCGCCTGAAACCATGCTCCCGATCACGGTCGAGGCGCGCAAGTTGAGTGGGGAATAGTCATGTCGCTTGAGCAGGACGAAATTGCCGACATCGAACAGGTTCTGACGACGCGTCCCCCGGAGACGGTATTCGCCGAGCTTCGTGAGCGTTTTCCCGACCTGTCACTCACCCGTTGCGATGCTTCCGACATCGACACTGAAACGCCGTTCCGCGAGTACGGCCGCTTCAGCCTTTATCTCGTCGATAGCGCCGACCATTGCTGGCGCCTCACCGATGATCCGAGCCGTGCCACGGGGCTTGTTGTAGCGGAGCGCAAGGCGCTGTCATGAAGCCCACGTGGATCCCACTTTCAGATCCAGACATCACGCACGACGAGCTCGATGCGGTGAGCGAGGTGCTTCAGTCGCCGCGCATCTCCGCCGGTCCCGTCGTCCAGCGCTTCGAGGCGGCATTCGCCCAATACCTCGGACGCAGGCATGCTGTCGCGGTCTCTAGTGGGACCATGGGCATTCTGCTCGCCCTGCAGGCGGCCGGGATAACGGCCAGCGACGAGGTGGTGGCCTCACCATACGGCTGGCGCGAAAGCGCCCACGCCATCGCCGCGTTAGGGGCTCGGCCGCTGTTTGCCGACATCGACTATTGGGCCGGCACTATCGTGCCCGAAAAGGCGGAAGCGGTCATAGGCGCGCGCACAAAGGCGATCATCGGCGCGAACGTGAATGGCCATCCGGCGCCATGGGACAAGCTGCGAGAGGTGGCAAGGCGCCATCGCACCGTGCTGATCGAGGATTCCACCGAGGCGATCGGTTCGATTTACCAGGGCAAGAAGGTTGGCACCTTCGGCGACATGTCCGTGTTCGATTTCTCGCAGCCGGGGCCGCTCGTATGCGGCGAAGGCGGCATGGTTGTTACAGATGACGACGACCTCGCCGGCAAACTGCAGCAGCTGCGCATCCGCCGCCCTGAGGATCGCTCGTCCGTGGTGTTTGGCATGACGGCGCCCTTCCAGTGCGCCATGAGCGACATGTCTGCGGCGCTCGGGCTTGTTCAACTCCAGAGGCTCGAGATCATCCTCGAAAAGCGCAAACGCGCCGAGCGCTGGTACTACGACTACGTACAATCGTTCGAGGGCATCAAGGATCCATACATCGGCCCCGACGTCGATGTCGTGCACTGGTTCTTATATGTCGTGCACCTCGGTACCCGCTTTTCGCGCTCCAGCCGCGACGCCATCGTCGAGGACCTGCACACCGAGAGCATCGAGGCGGCCGCTTACGCCACTCCGCTGCACGCGCAGCGCCGTTACATGGAGTTCGGCTATCGGCGCGGTAGTTTGTTCGTCGCCGAGAAGGTGGCCGACCGCGCCGTCGCCCTCCCATTCCACACTCACCTGACCGAAGAACAGATCGCGTTCATCATCGGGACGATGAAGGACGCATCGATCAACGTGGGTGCGGGTACCGCCATCTATCTCTAACGGCGGGCCTCAAATCGCAGCCATTCGAACTATCTAGGAGACTAAGAAGAATGCCCACCATGACGATCATGCCATCCGGCAAAACAGTGGATGTCGTCGAAGGCGCACGTGTTCTTGACGCCCTGCTCGCCGCCGAGGAAGGCATCATGCACAAGTGCGACGGCAACGCCAAATGCGGGGCTTGCCACATCTTCGTCCACGACGGCCGCCGCAGCCTTTCAAAGGTTCAGCGCGCCGAGAACGAGAAGCTCGACACCATCGTCGGCGTCGGCTCGAAATCGCGGCTCGCATGCCAGGCGCGCTTCGGGGCAGACAACGTGACGGTGGAGCTTCTGGGCTTCTCGTCGGGATTCTAACGGCCAACGGAAGGAGTAGGGAAATGGGAGAAGCAATGGTTCTTGTACATGTCCGCTTTGCCCCGGACGGCAGTGTCACCGAGATCGGCGAGCGTCCGGCAGGTGCGACGCCACAGAAGTGGTTCGACACCCTGAGCGAGGAGCTCAAGGGTCAGTACCAGCCGCTTTCCGGTGGCCGGGGTGTCTTCCGTGAAACGCGCACGCGCATTGAAGCGCTCAAGAGCGGAGCAACGATTCAATGAGCCAAGTCAGCATCGAGGCAATTCGCTCGGCGCTCGGAGCCGGCACGCTGATCCCCTACTTGGGGTCAGGAGTGCTGGCGCTTACCGGTGAGGATTGCCCGGTGCCGACCTCCGCAGATCAGCTCGTCGCACGCCTCACGGCGAAGGCGAGCGTACCGCACAAGATTCGCAACAATCTGTCGGCGGCGGCGCAGTTCATCGAGAACTTCAAGCATCGCAAGACTGTTGCCAAGGCAATGGCTGAAGCCTTCGACCCGAAGGTCCCGCCGACGGTATTGCACCGGTTCTTCGCCGCCCAACCCAAGCTGCCGCTGGTCGTGCACGCCTGGTATGACGATCTCCCGCAGCAGGCCCTCGCAGGGCGCCCGTCGTGGGGTATCGTGCAAGGCGTCAGCCAGTCGGAGCACTTCGGCAACTGGGTGCACTATTTGCGCCCTGACGGAACCCGCGTCGACGCTCGAGCGGCCGTAACGAGCGCAGTCGACGGGATGTCGCCCGCCGTCGCGCCGGTTGAAGCCGCAAACTGGGCAACGCTGCTTTACCAGCCGCTCGGGTCCGTGCGGCCCGCCGCAAACTTCCTTGTGTCTGACACCGACTATGTCGAAGTGCTGACTGAGATCGACATTCAAACGCCGATACCCGAGCCGGTGCAGAACATTCGCCGCGGGCGGCACTTCCTGTTCCTCGGTTGCCGCTTTGCAAATCAGCTTGAGCGCACGTTCGCGCGGCAGATCATGAAGCGTTCATCCGACAAGCATTGGGCCGTACTTCCCCAGGAGCCGACGCGCAACGAAGCACGCTTCCTGGTGGAGCAGAACATCGAACGCATCGCCATCCCACTCGATAGATTCATCGGCGAGCTTGTGCAGCCGCGTGAGTCTGCCAACGGCGCATGGATGGCGGCCCAACACTGATTGACGTGATGACGACGGAGAGAAGACGATGAAAGTGGCCTCAGCGTTTGAGGGAAAGAACCCCGACGAGCTCAAGGCAGAGCTCGCTGGCGGCAAGCTGGTGTTCTATTCGGTGGCGCGTCCAGTGAGCGCGGATGCGCCCGTAGAGCGCAGCGAAGTCCTCGCGACATTCACCTTCGCAACACCCGCATTTGCCGCCAGCGCTTCCCCCCAGTTTGAAAGCAATCCGGTGAAGGCGAGCGCTGTAGGCACGCCGGGCTTTGCGCGCGCGTTCAAGGCGGACGGCACCACGGTCGCTGACTTTTCAGTTGGTCCCGGAAAGGCGGAGATCACGCTCAGCGAAATCTCGACGGTTGCCGACTTCCCAATCGAAGTGAAGTCTATCGCCCTGCCGGCCTAAGCGGCGAGCCGTCTCAGCAACGACTATCAAGGGCCAGCCCGCGAGGCTGGCCTCCTTTTTTCGGGGCTGGCTCCGGGCCGCGGATGCGACGGCGGAAAGAGCGCTACGCGAGTGCCTCGGCCAGACTGGCGACGACTGGCCATCCGATCGACCCGGTTGGATCGAGGCGTTCGAGATGCAAAAGCGCTTCGCGCGCTTCGCCAGGCTCCTCACGCCGCAACCGTATGAAGGCGAGCGCCTTCAGCGTGTAGAGCGCGAAGCGGCCGGGTCCATCGACCGGCTCGCCCGGCGGCGTCCACGCACGAAAATCTTCCGGCCACCCTGCTTGCCGCGCCGCCTCCTGCAGACCGGCCTGTGCGGCTTCCAGCGCCCGCTCGAGACTGCCTTGATACGTGTGAATCTTATAGAGGCAGAAATAGAGCGGTAAATGCTCGGGCCCTTCTTCGAGCGCCTCGCGGAACAGGCGGTCGGCTTCCGCGCGATCTGTGCGATAAGCCGCGACCCCGCGCTGCACCAGGTTGTCGATCAAGTCGGGCAGTGCGCCGAAGTCGATCAGCTTCTCGAGGGCAAGGACGTTGCTCATGATTGCGCGCCGGGAATTGCGACTGGCGCGCCCTCGACAGTGCGCCAGAGCTCGAAGCCGCCATCGAGGCTGAACACGTCCTCGAACCCGAAATCGACAAACGTCTGCGCGTAGGTCTGGCTGGCATTGCCGTGGTAGCAGTAGATCAGGACCGGATGCTGCTTCGGATGGCTCGTCAGCAGCTCGTACACTTCCTTGTCGGAGACCCAACGCGCCGCGGGTATATGCCCACCCGCATAGCTTCTCTGATCCCGCACGTCGAGGATTAGAAGCTCACACTCGCGGCCCTCGATGAGGTTGCGTGCTTCGCCTATGCCGATGCGCTTGAATGCAGCCCGAACCCGCATGGCGCTTGTCATAGCCTCTGTATGGGTTGCAACAAATCAAGCGACAGCATCGGCAGTTTACGACGCCCGAGCAGCACGTCCACCTTGTAGCGCACAGATTCGATCGTCAGTGGCTTTGCAAGAATGTCGTGCGCGCCGGATTTGAGGCACGCCAGCGCCAGAGGATCGTTTGCGGCGTCCGCCACGATCATGACCTTGGTGTCGGGGAGACGGTTCGCGATTTCGGCCAGAACGGCTGTACCTTTCTCCTGCACGACATTCGTTCCGAGCAGCAGTAGATCCGGCTTCCAGTCGACAGCCTTTTGAAAGGCATGGTCGAGACTGTTGAGCTCGTGCGTCTCGTTCTCGTCGTGCAGCATGAATTGCAGCGCCGAGCGGATGATCTCGTCGTTATCGACGACGAAGATGCGCTTGTTCTCGACCGCTCGCGAAGATTCGACCCCAATCTGCATGTTGACCTCGCCATCTATTCCTCATTGAGGCGAAGCAAAGCTCATACCAGCGCCATCGCCGCGCGAACGCTGCGCAAAGCCTGAAGAAACACAATTCCGGCGTCTGCTTTCGGGTGTCGACGGTTGTGTTCTTTCATACAGACCCCACCCCAGATGTCGCCCAGCCCCCCGCCAATGTCGGGTTTAGAACAACTCGCAACAAGACCGGAGAGAGCGCCCTAAGCGGCTGTAATTACGCAGAATTCACGGGCCCAAAAAGGCTGGCACAGTCGTTGCAAAACTCTTCATTTGCAGGCGACTGGCTGCTGGATCGATGGGCGAATGCGGGCGGGCACGACATCCAGAAATCAGCGCAGCAGCCTCGTCGCAGGAAGGACCCGCGCATAACGCGCACACGCACACACGGGACGAAGGAGACCATAATGTCATCACTGAGGCAGATCGCATTCTACGGCAAGGGCGGCATCGGTAAGTCGACCACCTCGCAGAACACGCTGGCCGCTCTCGCGCAGATGGGGAAGAAGATCCTCATCGTCGGTTGCGACCCCAAGGCTGACTCTACGCGCCTCATCCTCCACGCAAAGGCCCAGGACACCATTCTCAGCCTGGCCGCCGAAGCTGGCAGCGTTGAGGATCTCGAACTCGATGACGTCATGAAGATCGGCTTCGAGGACATCCGCTGCGTCGAGTCGGGCGGCCCCGAGCCGGGCGTAGGCTGCGCTGGTCGCGGCGTCATCACCTCGATCAACTTCCTCGAGGAGAACGGCGCTTACGAAGGCGTTGACTACGTTTCCTATGACGTTTTGGGCGACGTTGTCTGCGGCGGCTTCGCTATGCCGATCCGTGAGAATAAGGCCCAGGAAATCTACATCGTCATGTCCGGCGAGATGATGGCCATGTACGCGGCCAACAACATCTCCAAGGGCATTCTGAAGTACGCGAACTCGGGCGGCGTGCGTCTCGGCGGTCTCGTGTGCAACGAGCGCCAGACGGACAAGGAACTCGAGCTGGCCGAGTCTCTGGCCAAGAAGCTCGGCACCCAGCTCATCTACTTCGTGCCGCGCGACAACATCGTGCAGCACGCAGAGCTGCGCCGCATGACCGTGGTCGAGTACGCGCCCGATTCCAAGCAGGCCGAGCACTATCGCACGCTTGCTCAGCGCGTCGACGCAAACCAGGGCAACGGCATCATCCCGACCCCGATCACTATGGACGAACTCGAAGACCTCCTCATGGAGCACGGCATCATGAAGGCAGTCGACGAGTCGCAGGTCGGCAAGACGGCTGCTGAGCTGTCGTCCGGCGCTGCAGCCTAAGCGACGTAACACCACCCAATGTCGGCCCCGCTTCGGCGGGGCCGGCTAGGCAGGCAATTTCGAGGTAGCACCATGAGCCTAGCGACAGCGGAAAAGCTCGAAGACATCAAGGCACGCAACAAGGCGCTCATCAGCGAGGTTCTCGAGGTCTATCCCGAGAAGACAGCCAAGCGCCGCGCCAAGCACATTGGCACTTACGAAGAAGGTAAGCCCGACTGCGGCGTCAAGTCGAACATCAAGTCGATCCCGGGCGTCATGACCATTCGCGGCTGCGCCTATGCCGGCTCGAAGGGTGTGGTCTGGGGTCCGATCAAGGACATGATCCACATCAGCCACGGCCCGGTGGGCTGCGGTCAGTATTCCTGGGCTGCGCGCCGTAACTACTACATCGGCACGACGGGCATCGACACCTTTGTCACGATGCAGTTCACGTCCGATTTCCAGGAGAAGGACATCGTCTTTGGCGGAGACAAGAAGCTCGCCAAGATCATGGACGAGATCCAGGATCTGTTCCCGCTCAACAAGGGTATCACCGTTCAGTCGGAGTGCCCGATCGGCCTCATCGGCGACGACATCGAAGCCGTTTCCAAGCAAAAGTCGAAGGAATACGGCGGCAAGACCATCGTGCCCGTCCGCTGCGAAGGTTTCCGCGGCGTGTCGCAGTCGCTCGGCCACCACATTGCCAACGACGCCGTCCGCGACTGGGTGTTCGACAAGTCTGCCGGCAAGCCGGTTCCGTTCGAGTCCTCGCCCTACGACGTTGCCATCATCGGCGACTACAACATCGGCGGCGACGCCTGGTCTTCGCGCATCCTGCTCGAGGAAATGGGGCTGCGCGTGATCGCCCAGTGGTCGGGCGACGGCACCATCGCTGAGCTCGAGGCGACGCCGAAAGCCAAGCTGAACGTGCTGCACTGCTACCGCTCGATGAACTACATCTCGCGCCACATGGAAGAGAAGTACGGTATCCCGTGGGTCGAGTACAACTTCTTCGGGCCCTCGAAGATCGCCGAGTCTCTGCGCCGCATCGCCAGCCACTTCGACGACAAGATCAAGGAAGGCGCTGAGCGCGTCATCGCCAAGTACCAGGCGCTGATGGCTGCAACCATTGCCAAGTATCGCCCGCGCCTCGAAGGCAAGAAGGTGATGCTGTTCGTCGGTGGTCTGCGTCCGCGCCACGTCATCGGCGCTTACGAAGATCTGGGCATGGAAGTTGTCGGCACCGGCTACGAGTTCGGCCACAACGACGACTACCAGCGCACCACGCACTACGTGAAAGACGGCACGCTCATCTATGACGACGTGACCGGCTACGAGTTCGAGAAGTTCGTCGAGAAGATCCAGCCCGACCTCGTCGGCTCTGGCATCAAGGAGAAGTACGTCTTCCAGAAGATGGGCGTGCCTTTCCGCCAGATGCACTCCTGGGACTACTCGGGCCCCTATCACGGCTACGACGGCTTCTCGATCTTCGCACGCGACATGGACATGGCGATCAACGCGCCAGTCTGGAAGCTCGCAAAGACACCTTGGAACTGACAACCGCTGGCCGCGCCGTGAGCGGGCGCGGCCACCCTTACCCTATTTGTCTGGAAGGATTCCGCCATGGCGCAGAACGCCGACAACGTCCTCGACCACTTCGATCTATTCCGCGGGCCGGAATACAAGGAGATGCTCGAGAACAAGAAGAAGAACTTTGAGAATGCCGTGCCGGCGGACGAGGTTGAGCGCGTCCGTGAGTGGACTAAGACGGAAGAGTATCGCGAAAAGAACTTTGCTCGCGAAGCGCTGACCGTCAATCCGGCCAAGGCTTGTCAGCCGCTCGGCGCCGTATTCGCCGCTGTTGGTTTTGAGTCAACGCTGCCGTTCGTGCACGGCTCGCAGGGTTGCGTCGCTTACTACCGCAGCCACTTTTCACGCCACTTCAAGGAGCCCAGCTCCTGCGTTTCCTCCTCGATGACCGAGGATGCGGCAGTGTTCGGCGGCCTCAACAACATGATCGACGGCCTCGCCAACAGCTACAACATGTACAAGCCGAAGATGATTGCCGTGTCGACGACGTGCATGGCTGAAGTGATCGGCGACGACCTCAATGCCTTCATCAAGACTGCGAAGGAAAAGGGCTCCGTTCCCCAGGAGTACGACGTTCCCTTCGCCCACACGCCCGCCTTCGTCGGTAGCCACGTCACCGGCTACGACAACGTGATGAAGGGCATCTTCGAGCACTTCTGGGATGGCAAGGCCGGAACCGCTCCGAAGCTTGAGCGCCAGCCCAATGAGTCCATCAACTTCATCGGTGGTTTCGACGGCTACACCGTCGGCAACCTGCGCGAGGTCAAGCGCATCTTCAACCTGATGAACGTCGACTACACCATCCTAGGCGACAACTCCGACGTCTGGGACACGCCGAGCGACGGCGAGTTCCGCATGTACGACGGCGGCACCACCCTCGAGCAAGCCGCCAACGCCGTGCACGCCAAGGCAACCATCTCTATGCAGGAGTTCTGCACCGAGAAGACGCTGCCTTACATCGCGGGCAAGGGCCACGAGGTGGCAGCGTTCAACCATCCCATCGGTGTGGCCGCGACCGACAAGTTCCTCATGGAGATCTCGCGCATCACCGGCAAGCCCATCCCTGATGAGCTCGCCAAGGAGCGCGGCCGTCTCGTCGACGCCATGGCCGACTCCAGCGCACACATCCATGGCAAGAAGTTCGCAATCTACGGCGATCCAGACCTCACGCTCGGCCTTGCCGGCTTCCTTATGGAGCTGGGTGCAGAGCCCGTGCACGTGTTGGCGACCAACGGCGGAAAGAACTGGGAGAAGCGCTGCAACGAGCTGTTCGCCTCGTCTCCGTTCGGCGCCAACTGCCACGCTTATGCCGGTCGCGATCTCTGGCACATGCGCTCGCTGCTCTTCACTGAGCCGGTCGACTTCCTGATCGGCAACACCTACGGCAAGTACCTGGACCGCGACACGGGCACGCCGCTCATCCGCATCGGCTTCCCGATCTTCGATCGCCACCATCACCACCGTTATCCGGTGTGGGGCTATCAGGGTGGCCTCAACGTGCTGGTGTGGATCCTCGACAAGATCTTCGACGAGATCGACAACAACTCCAACGTGCCGTCGAAGTCCGACTACTCGTTCGACATCATCCGCTAACTGGTCGCGCCGTCTGCCCACGTGGCAGGCGGCGCCCCATTTCTTGGCCCGTTGTCTGGGAGATCCCGATGAGCACGCTCGCCAATAAGATCCAGGAGGTCTTCAACGAGCCCGGCTGCGGGAAGAACCAGGGCAAGTCGGACAAGGAACGCAAGAAGGGCTGCACCAAGCAGCTGACGCCCGGCGGTGCCGCCGGCGGTTGCGCCTTCGATGGAGCTAAGATCGCGCTCCAGCCGATCACAGATGTCGCCCACTTGGTGCATGGCCCAATCGCCTGCGAAGGCAACTCCTGGGACAACCGGGGCGCAAAGTCGTCGGGTTCGCAACTCTATCGCACCAGCTTCACCACCGATATCAACGAGACCGACGTCGTCTTCGGCGGCGAGAAGCGTCTCTATAAGTCGATTAAAGAGATCATCGAGAAGTACGACCCGCCCGCGGTGTTCGTCTATCAGACGTGCGTGCCGGCAATGATCGGCGACGATATCGGCGCCGTCTGCAAGACCGCGACGGAGAAGCTCGGCAAGCCTGTCGTTCCCGTCTATTCGCCCGGATTCGTCGGCGCCAAGAACCTCGGCAACAAGCTCGCCGGCGAAGCCATCCTCGACTACGTCATCGGCACCGAGGAGCCCGAGTACACGACGCCGTACGACATCAACATCATCGGCGAATACAACCTTTCCGGCGAGCTATGGCAGGTGAAGCCGCTCCTCGACGAGCTTGGCATCCGCATCCTCGCCTGCATTTCCGGTGACGCCAAATACCACGAGGTTGCCTGCTCGCACCGCGCCAAGGCTGCGATGATGGTGTGCTCCAAGGCGATGATCAACATCGCCCGCAAGATGCAGGAGCGCTACGACATTCCCTTCTTCGAGGGCTCGTTCTACGGCATCGGCGACATGAGCGACTCCCTGCGCGAGATCGCCCGCCTGCTCATCGAACGTGGCGCGCCCGCCGAACTGATGGACCGCACCGAGGCCGTCATCGCCCGCGAGGAAGCCCGCGCCTGGAAAGAGATCGAAGTTTACAAGCAGCGCCTCGCCGGCAAGCGCGTTCTGCTCATCACCGGCGGCGTGAAGTCGTGGTCGGTGGTTGCGGCCCTGCAGGAAGGCGGCATGGAAATCGTCGGCACCAGCGTCAAGAAATCGACGAAGGAAGACAAAGAGAAGATCAAGGAGATCATGGGCCAGGACGCCCACATGATCGACGATATGACGCCCCGCGAGATGTACAAGATGCTCAAGGAGGCGAAGGCCGACATCATGCTGTCTGGCGGGCGCTCGCAGTTCATCGCACTCAAAGCGAAGATGCCCTGGCTCGATATCAACCAGGAACGACATCACGCTTACGCCGGCTACGTCGGCATGGTCGAGCTGGTGCGCGAGATCGACAAGGCGCTCTCCAACCCGATCTGGGAGCAGGTTCGCCGCCCCGCTCCATGGGACGAGACGACTTGGGAAGAAGTTGCTGACGCCGCCATCGCCAGGGAAGCAGCCGAGCTTGCGGCCAACCCTGAGCTGGCCGAGCAGAAGCGCCGTGCCCAGAACGTCTGCAACTGCAAGGCCATCGACACCGGCACCATCGAGGACGCGATTCACGAACACAAACTGACGTCGGTTGAGCGCATCACCGAGCACACGCACGCTGGCGGTGGTTGCGGCAAGTGCTCTGGCACAATCGCCTCAATCCTCGCGCGCGTCAGCGAGACCGCGCCTGCGACGGCGGCTGCGTGAGGCGCTGATGGCAAAGGTTTCCACATCCAAGAAGGCCTGCACGGTCAACCCGCTCAAGATGAGCCAGCCGATCGGCGGCACGCTCGCCTTCATGGGCGTCGAGGGCTGCATGCCGCTGCTGCACGGATCGCAGGGTTGCACGTCATTCGGCCTGGTGCTGTTCGTGCGCCATTTTCGCGAAGCCATCCCGATGCAGACGACGGCCATGAGCGAGGTCGCAACCGTGCTGGGCGGCCTTGAGAACGTCGAGCAGGCCATCGTCAACATCTCCAATCGCACCAAGCCGAAGATCATCGGCATCTGCTCCACTGGCGTCACCGAGACCAAGGGCGACGACGTCGACGGTTTCATTCGCATCATCCGCCAGAAGCATCCCGAGCTCGACCACGTGAAGCTCGTTTATGTTTCGACGCCCGATTTCAAGGACGCCTTCCAGGATGGCTGGGCAAAAACCGTCACACAGATGGTGCGCGACCTCGTCTCCACGCCTGAGCCCCGCGCACCGCGCCGCACTGGTCACGTCAACGTTCTGCCCGGGTGCCACCTGACGCCCGGCGACATCGATGAGCTGCGAGAGATCATCGAGGCATTCGGCCTTACCCCGTCGTTCCTCCCTGATCTCTCCGGCTCGCTCGACGGCCACATTCCCGAAGATTTCACGCCGACGACGCTGGGCGGTATCTCGCTCGACGAAATCGCAGCGATGGGTTCAGCTGAAATCACCATTGCCGTCGGCGAGCAGATGCGCGCTGCAGCGGTCGCCATGCAGGAAAAGACCGGCGCCCCTTCCGTCGTCTTCGATCGCCTCACCGGCCTCGCCCCCAACGACGAGCTGATGGCGCTGCTCGCGCGCGTCAGCGGCCGTCCCGTTCCCCGTCGCTATCGTCGTCAGCGCGGCCAGCTGGTCGACGCCATGCTCGACGGCCACTTCCAGTTTGGCGGTAAGAAGATCGCCATCGGCGCCGAGCCCGATCTGCTGTGGGCGACGGCAAGCTGGCTGCACGAGCTTGGTTGCGAGATCACCGCGGCCATCACCACCACGCATTCACCGCTGCTGGAGCGCGTGCCGACAGACGAAGTTCTGATCGGCGATCTTGAAGATCTCGAGCACCGCGCCGCCGACTGCGATCTCATTATTACCCACGCACACGGGCGCCAGGCCGCCGAGCGTCTGCAAGTTCCACTGTTCCGCCTTGGCATCCCGACATTTGACCGCCTCGGCGCCGGCCACCTGCTCACGGTCGGCTATCGCGGCTCGCGTGATCTGATCTTCGACATCGGCAACATCTTCATTGCCAACGCACACGAGGCAGAACCCGACACATGGAAGATCCAGAACGAGGCGAGTGATGATGCCAGTGCGTCGGTTACGACTCATTAGCCCCGCCCTGGACCCAGGCGATGGCGACAATGGAGGTAACATGAAAATAGCGTTCGCTACTCAAGACCTGAAGCGCGTCGACGCGCACTTCGGCTGGGCGAAGAATATCGCCATCTATGAGGTGTCGCCTGAAGGCCATCAGTTCATCGAAGCGATCCAGTTCGATGGCGACCTCCAGGAGGACGGCAACGAGGACAAGCTGCTCCCGAAGCTGGATGCCATCGCCGACTGCGCCATTCTCTATGTCGCGGCAATCGGCGGATCGGGCGCTGCCCGCGTCGTCGCCAAGAACATCCATCCCATCAAGGTCAGTCAGCCAGAGGACATCGTCGAGATCCTCGGCAAGCTGCAAGCCGTATTGAAGGGAACGCCCCCACCCTGGCTGCGCAAGGCCATGATGAAGGGGCAGGAGCGCAGCTTTGATTTTGAGGACGAGGTTGAACATGTCTGAGGCTGCAGCAGCAGTAGTCGCCGAGCCGAAAGCGGATTCGGTGTTTATCAAAGAGCTGGTCAAGCAGTGGCGCGCGCAGGACTTGCACGGCGCCTGGGAGGGCAAGACCGACCTCGACCTGCTAGAGCCGTACATTCTCGACAAGGAAAAGCGCAAAGAGATCCCTCTGATAGGCGATCCCGATCCCGAGACGCTGTGGCGCCTCGAGCTCTTCTACAACGCTGTTGGGCTCTCTATTGAGCGCGCAACCGGCATCATGGTGTCTCCCATCATGAAGATGCACCACGAAGGCTTCGGCCGCATGGTGCTCACTGCCGGACGTCTGGTCGTCGTCAACAAGCACCTGCGCGACGTGCACCGCTTCGGCTTCCCGAGCTACGAGAAGATGGCCGAGGAAGGCGAGAAGCTCGTCGCATCCGCTGTCGAGATGATCACCAAGTATCCCGAAGTCGCGAACTACTAAAGAAGAGGCACGACCGTGGCTGATATCGACGCGCTGAAGGCTGACATCAAGAAGCTGTCCGCCAAGGCCACCAACATGAAAATGAATCTGCACGACCTCTCCGAGGAGTTGCCCATCAACTGGACCAGCATCCTCTCGGTCGCCCAGGAAACGTACGACTCCTACAAGGCGCTGGAGGAGGCTCGTGCAGCACTCAAACAGGCTGAGGCCAGCGCCGCGTGAGTGCGACGCGATTTGACGGAATGTGGAAGGGGCACGGACGATGTTCACCAGACGCGATGGTAAGCCGTGGGAGCCGGAGTACCTCGTTGAGATCAACGCCACCACCTGCATCGGATGCGGCCGGTGCTTCAAGGTCTGTGGCCGCGACGTCATGCATCTGTGCGGCATCAATGAAGAGGGCGAAGTCGTCTCCCTCTCCGGCGATGACGATGATGACGACGAGTTCGAGAGAAAGATCATGGTGATCGACAACCCGGGCAACTGCATCGGCTGCACCGCTTGCGCGCGCGTTTGCCCGAAGAACTGTCAGACGCACACTCCAGCCAGCAGCATCGCAGCATAAGGGGACCGAATGACCGCGGCGGCACATGCATCACCGAGCGAGAAGCGGCAACTGACAAAGCCGACCGCTACGATGCGTGTTGCCGCCAAGCGGGGACCGGCCGCATATCGGGCGTTGACCGGTCGCGATCCGGCCGACGCCTGCATCGACACTGATCAGGAGTTCGATGCCCACGTTCTCGCCTGCATCATCGCTGTGGCGACGTTGGAGGACGGATCCCTCTGCGAACGCATCGGGTTGGCGCAGTCCGATCTTTCAGACCTCATCGACCGGTGGTTCCCCCATACCGACTTCGACTGGCCGGGGCGCGCGGACGCGGCTGCCGCGGACGACGAGCTCGTCATGGTGCGCGATCTCCTTCTCGCCAACTGCCACCCCGGCAGCGAGATCGGCAGGCTTTTGGCCCACATGATCGCGCGGCGCTCCATGGAGGCGAGCCACCTGTGGGAGGATCTGGGGCTGCGTAATCGCGAAGAGCTGTCGCGCATGCTCAAGCGCCATTTCGCGCCGCTCGCCGAGCGTAATACCCGCGGCATGCGCTGGAAGCGTTTCTTCTATCGCATGCTCTGCGAAGACGAGGGCTTCGTCATGTGCACCACGCCGGTGTGCACCGACTGCAGCGATTTCGACAATTGTTTCGGCGTCGAGGATGGCGAGAGCCGCCTTGCCCGCCGGAAGCGTGACGCCGAGCTGGAGGCGAATCCCTCTCCGAAGGTGATGGTGTGATGAAAGACGTTTCTGCGACCGAGGTGTTTGAGACCATGAACCAATCGAACGACGTATTCCTCGCCGTGCCGGAATCGGCAATCGATTGGCGCGATCCTTCATCCACCGATGACCATGCCGATGGTTGCCCGTGGTCTTCGTGCAAGAAGCTTCTGCGCAAGGTCGGCCTGCGCCCGACGCGCCAGCGCCTTCTGCTCGGCTGGATCCTCTTTGCCAAGGGCAACCGCCACGTCACCGCCGACATAATTTACGAGGAGGCGGTCAGCGCTAAGCTGCCGATATCGCTCGCCACCGTCTACAATACGCTGAACCAGTTCACCGAAGTGGGCCTTCTGCGCGAGATTGGCGTCGCTGGTCCTAAATCATTCTTTGATACCAATCCGAGCGCCCATCACCACTTCCTGGTCGAAGGCGAGGAGCACGTTTTCGACATTCCGGAGACGGAGGATGTCATTCTCGAGCGCGCCCCGACGCCACCCGAAGGCTTCGAGGTCGCCCGCGTCGACGTAGTCGTCCGTCTGCGCCGTCTGCCGACGGAAGACGCCACGGTTGAATTTGCAGCAAAGCCGACAAACGCCCCAGAAGCGTAGGTTCAAGCTTGTTGTCTTGCGCACACGGGGCATCGCAAAGCACTGAAAAACCGGGCCAATAGCAAACGCGAACGTCCTGGCACGTTGGTTGCTAAGATCAGAGATGGGGCCGGTGAACTGAAGCCGGAGAGCAAGCCATAAGGGCGAGCAAGCAATGATCGTCTGTTCCTGCATGATCATTACCGACCAGGACATCGAGACAGCGCTCATCGATGTGCTGAACCGCCCCGACGCACCCATCCCGACGCCCGGTATCGTCTTTCGGCATCTGAGCAAACGCATGAACTGCTGCGGCTGCGCACCCGTCGCCGTCGAAACGATCTACGACAAGGTGGGCGAGTTGGAGCGCCGCGGTCTCATCGCAGCGACCGTCAGCGCCACCGCCCGCAGCAAGCTGCTCGAGTTCAACGCCTGGCGCGACCGCTTGCGCGGCAAGGAACGCGCGGCGGCAGGGTGCGACAGCAACTCCCAAGCTACGCGCGAGATCGCCTAGCGGACATCGATCAATCCGACACACCATCCACGTAGCAAGCCGTAATCTGGCCGCGCGCGATCCGGGCGGCCGAAAGGGCTCGGCAGATATCATTTGAAGGGGACGACCCATGAAGGGAAACAAAGCCGTCATCGATGCACTGAACGAGGCTCTGAAGCTCGAGCTTGGCGCCGTCAACCAGTACTGGCTGCACTACCGGCGCCTCGATGACTGGGGCTTCACCAAGCTCGCCAAGAAGGAGCGCGAGGAATCGATCGAGGAGATGCAGCACGCCGACAAGCTGATCACCCGCATCATCTTCCTCGAAGGCTTCCCCAAGATGCAGGAGATCGCCCCTCTGATGATCGGCGAAACCCTGAAGGAAGTGCTGGAGTGCGACCTTAAGGGCGAGTACGTCGCGCAGGAGTTCTACTCGAAATCGCGCGAGTTGTGCCGCCAGCACAAGGACTACGTCTCTATGGAGCTATTCGAGGAACTCCTGGAGGACGAGGAGGGTCACATCGACTTCCTCGAGACCCAGCTCGACCTCCTGAACAAGATCGGCATCCAGAACTATGGCCAGCTCCAAGCCGCCCCCGCCAACGAGGTCGAGGGCAAGGCCGACTAGCGCTGTCGCTTTGCAGCAAAGCCGACAAAGAGTCGGCTATCGACGCCAATTGTTGCGATCCTAACAAGCAGAACACGCCAAGATAACACAATAATAACAATGACATGGGGCGGGGACCGTGGTGGCACGCTCGTTGCGATGCATCCCATTAGCGAACCCATCCGAGGGAGTGTCCACCCATGATCGATGTCACCACCGAAGCCGCCACCGCCATCAAGGCCGCCATGCAGCGCACGGGCAATGTCGAAGCCGGCTTGCGCATCACGGTCCAGAACGGCGGCTGCGCCGGCTACAAGTACCTCATCGGCCTCGACGCCGAGCCCCGCTCCGATGACTCCGTCATCGAGGCCAGCGGCGTGAAGGTGTTCATCGATCCCGATTCCGCCCCGCTACTCGCCGGCATGCGCCTTGGCTTCGTCGAAAGCCTCGAAGGCTCGGGCTTCACCTTCGACAACCCGAACGCTGCATCGAAGTGCTCGTGCGGCAAGTCGTTCGGTTGATCTCGGATTTCGCGAAGGAGAACGCGCGTGGACGACGTTTCTGCAACTTCTGAAGCCGTAACAAAACGCGAGCCGACCGTGCCTGCGCGCTTCACGCGACCGGCGCCTCAGGCGCGCCCGCCTCAGGCGCTCCGGCCGCAGGCGCCGGCCCGTCCGGCCGAGCCGCGCGTCATGGACGGCGACTCGCTGGAGAAGATCGCGCTCATCGAGAAGGCCATCGAAGATATCCGCCCGTTCCTCAAGCGTGATGGCGGGGACTGCGAGCTGGTCGATGTCGAGGGCAACACCATCTACGTCAAGCTCACGGGCGCTTGCGTTGGTTGCCACATGGCATCCGTTACGATCGCCGGCGTCCAGGAGCGTCTGGTTGCGATGCTTCGCGTGCCGCTGCGGGTTGTTCCGGTCGGTTGAACTGACGAGCGTACCTTACGAGGCGGATCATGGCGGCGATCTATCTCGACAATAATGCGACGACGCGCGTTGATGCGCGCGTGATCGACGCGATGCTCCCCTTCTTGAAGGAGCATTTCGGCAATCCTTCCTCGATGCATGCGTTCGCCGCGGCCCCGCTCGCGGCGGTTCGGCTCGCCCGGGGACAGGTGCGCGAACTCGTCGGTGCAGCACACGACGACGAGATCGTGTTTAACTCCGGCGGCACCGAGGGCGCCAACGCCGCCATCCGTTCGGCGCTCGAGGTGTCGCCGGGGAAAACCGAGGTCATCACCAGCGCAGTCGAGCACCCCGCGGTGCTGACGCTCTGCAACGCTCTGTCGAGCAGCGGCGTTCGCGTGCACGTCATTCCCGTCGACAAGCGCGGCCAACTCGATATGGCCGCTTATCAGGCAGCGCTGTCCGATCGCGTCGCCGTTGTTTCCATGATGTGGGCCAACAACGAGACCGGTGTAGTGTTTCCGGTAGCCGAGTTGGCGGCCAAGGCCAAGGCAGCAGGGGCGCTGTTCCACACCGATGCCGTGCAGGCCGCCGGTAAAATCCCCCTGAATGTGAAGTCGACGTCCATCGATATGCTGTCGATCTCGGGTCATAAGCTGCATGCGCCCAAAGGCATCGGAGCGCTTTACGTGCGCCGAGGTGTGCGCATCGCCCCGCAGGTCATCGGTGGTCGACAGGAGCGCGGTCGCCGCGGCGGCACTGAGAATGTTCCCGCTATCGCCGCTCTCGGCAAAGCCGCAGAACTGGCCCTGCAGCACCTCGAATATGAGGCGACGAGCGTGCGTGCGCTGCGTGATCGCTTCCAGGACGCCATTACTTCGAGCATCCCAGGCTGCCTCATCGTCGGCAGTGAATCGGAGCGGGTTCCCAACACGCTCAACGTCGCCTTCACCGGCGTCGTCGGCGAGGATGTCGTCCTGCTGCTCGACCGCGCCGGCATCGCCGCATCGCTCGGATCTGCTTGCGCGGCAGGCTCGTTCGAGCCATCGCACGTACTACGCGCCATGCAGGTTCCCGAATCCGCGCTGCACGGCGGCGTGCGCTTCTCCCTTTCGCGCGAGACCACTGCCGAGGAAATCGATCGCGCCATCGACATCATCCCCGGCGTCATCGCCAAGCTGCGTGACATGGCGCCCCCGACAGAGGGCGTCCCCGCCATGGGTGATGCTCATGCTTGATCAAAGCGCCCCGTCCACGCCAGTCATCCTCAACGATACGACGCTACGTGATGGCGAGCAGGCGCCAGGCGTCGCCTTCTCCATGCGTGAGAAGGTCGCTATCGCCGCTGCGCTCGCCGAGGCGGGCGTCACGGAGGCCGAGGTCGGCACTCCGGCGATGGGCCCTGAAGAAATTGCAGCTATCAAGGCTATCGTCGATGCCGGGCTTCCGCTGCGGCCCATCGCCTGGTGCCGCATGCGCACAGACGATGTCGACGCCGCGCTGCGAACCGACGTCTCGATGGTCAACCTGTCCGTGCCCGTCTCGGACGTCCAGATCGCAGCCAAGCTGCGCGGCGGACGTGACGCCGTGCTTGAGCAGATCGATCGCGTTGTCGGCTACGCCCGCACCAATGGTCTCGACGTTGCCGTCGGCGGCGAAGATTCATCGCGAGCCGACGTTGACTTTCTCATCGATGTAGCCGCTGCGGCGAGGGCGGCCGGCGCACGCCGGTTCCGCATCGCCGACACGCTCAGCGTGCTCGACCCATTCGCCACCTATTCTCTGGTCGAGCGCCTGCGCAGGGCGACAGACCTGGAAATCGAAATTCACGCCCACGACGATCTCGGTCTTGCGACCGCCAATACTCTCGCAGCCATCCGTGCTGGCGCAACGCACGCTTCGGTAACGGTCATCGGCCTTGGCGAGCGCGCCGGCAACGCGCCGCTTGAAGAGGTGGCTATCGCCTTGATGCAGCTCTACGGCCGGCAGACTGGCATCGTTCCCACAAGCCTCGATCATGTTGCGCGCACTGTTGCGGCGGCCGCCGCGCGCCCTGTTCCGCCCGGCAAGGCCATCGTCGGCGATCATATCTTCACTCATGAATCGGGCATCCACGTCGATGGCCTTCTGAAGGATCGCCGCACATACCAGTCGCTCGATCCAGCACTTCTCGGACGCGCGCACCGGATCGTCATCGGTAAACACTCGGGTCTCGCCGCCATTTCATCTCGCCTTGGTGAAATGCACCTCGAAGCTGACGCGCAGGAGATGAGCGCCATTCTCGCGCGCGTTCGGGCCCTCGCGACAACGACGAAGGCCGCGGTCAGCGAAGCGGAACTCACCGAAATCTGGCGCGAGGTGCGCTGTGCTTCGGCAATTTCTCTCGATGGGAGGGGCGCATGGGCGAAGTCTTGAATCTCGCGCGGGACAAGGGCGCTGGCGAGAGCCAGCCCGAGCCTGGACTCTTCAAGCTCATCGCCGAGGATGTCCGCTGCGTGCGCTCGCGCGATCCTGCGGCCCGCAGCAGCCTGGAGACGCTGCTCACCTATCCCGGTGTGCACGCCATCATCTGGCACCGCCTCGCCAATCGCCTGTGGCGCAGCAATTGGCGCTTCTCTGCCCGGCTGACCGCGTGGTTCGCCCGCCTGCTCACCAACGTCGACATCCATCCCGGCGCAACTATCGGACGTCGCTTCTTCATCGATCACGGATCGGGTGTCGTCATCGGCGAGACCGCGGTGATCGGCAACGACGTGACGCTCTATCATGGTGTCACTCTCGGCGGCACGACTTGGTCCACTGGCAAGCGCCACCCGACACTGGAGGATGGCGTCGTCATCGGTGCCGGCGCGAAGATCCTTGGTCCCATCATCATCGGCAGCGGCGTCCGCATCGGTGCCAACTCCGTCGTCGTCAAGAACGCGCCCCCGGGGGTCACGCTCGTTGGCATTCCCGCGCGCATCGTTCGCCCCGAGCGTCCTGGCGGCCGCATCGCCGGACGCATCGACCTCGATCACCATCGCATTCCAGATCCCGTAGGTGAGGCGCTCGCGAGCCTCCTCGACCGTATCGACTTCCTCGAGACACGGCTCGCGCACATGCAAAAGCGCCTTCGCGACAGCAACGGCGCAGCGCCCAAGCGGGACGATGAACCCTTCCACCAGCCCAATTGCTAGGAGTTGAACCATGACGGCGATAGCCACGACAGACAGCGACATCCTCGCCAGGCTGAATGCAGCATCCTCCGCCGAGGACTTTTTCAACATCCTGGGGCTGCCCTACGACGAAAAGGTCGTTCGCGTCGCTCGTCTGCATATCCTGAAGCGTATGGGCCAGTACCTCGCCAAAGAAGACTTCACCGGCCTGTCGTCCGAGGAAATCTCTGATCGCTGCCGCACCAATCTCGAACGCGCGTACGATGACTTCGTCACGTCTACGCCGATCGACCAGCGCGTCTTCAAGGTGCTGCGCGAAGCCGTGCAGCCTAAGCCTGAGGTAAAGCCACAAGCCGCGTTCGTTCCTCTCGACTCGCTATTCAAATAGGTCGCGGAAGGAGCGCGATCACTGTCGTGTTTCCGACACGCATGTTCGTTCTCCACCGCACACGTTTCCGGCAACGCGACGCGCACAAGTAGCGGTAATCACGCAAAAAAATTAGCAATCCAGCCGGTTGGTACGGCGCTTGCTCATACCAGATGAAACGCTTCGAGGACATGGCGCGCTATGCACATCGTCGTCTGCATCAAGCAGGTTCCAGACTCCGCCCAGATCCGCGTGCACCCGGTGACCAACACCATCATGCGCCAGGGCGTGCCGACCATCATCAACCCCTATGACCTCTTCGCCATCGAGGAGGCCCTGCGCTTGCGCGACAAGCTCGGCGGTGAGGTGACGATCCTCACCATGGGCCCGCCGATGGCCGAGGACACGCTGCGCAAGGCGCTCACCTTCGGCGCCGACCGCGCGGTGCTGCTCACTGATCGCTTCTTCGCCGGCTCCGACACCCTCGCCACCACGTTCGCACTGGCAGCGGCGATCAGAAAGATCGGTGAGACGTTCAGTCCGGCGGACATCGTCTTCACCGGCAAGCAGACCATCGACGGTGACACCGCCCAGGTCGGTCCCGGCATAGCCAAGCGCCTCGGCCTTACGCAGCTCACCTATGTATCGCGCGTCGCCGATGTCGATGGCGAAGCGCGCACCATCAAGGTGGAGCGCCGCGCTGAAGGCGGTGTGCAGGAGCTGGCAACGAAGATGCCATGCCTCATCACTATGCTGGAGGGCACCAACGAAATCCGCCGCGGCTCAATGAGCGACGCCCTGCGCGCCTCCCGCGCGGAGATCGTCAAATGGAGCGCCGCGGACGCGGGCATAGAGGACACCGCCAAGTGCGGGCTGCGCGGCTCGCCCACCATCGTCAAGAAGGTGTTTGCACCGAGCCCGCGCGCCACCAAGGCCACAATGGTCGAGCCGGGCGATGCAACGCCGGCAGAAGCACTGATCGCCGAAATCTTCAAACAGCAGCCCGAGCTTGAATCGAAGCTGATGACGCTCGCACGCGGATACTAGAACCGCAGAGGGATCGAGATGGCCGAGGCACCAAAGAAACCCGCAGCCGCCGGTGGCCGTGCCGGCACCAAGAAAGAGCTGCCCGAGCATTTCAAAGACTATAAGCACGTCTGGGTCTTTATCGAGCAGGAGCGCGGCGTCGTGCATCCTGTCTCCTGGGAGCTGCTTGGTGCTGGCCGCGACCTAGCGAACAAGCTCGGCGTTGATCTGGCGGCCGTTGTTCTCGGCGCCCCAGGTGGCGGGGTGAAGGAAGCCGCTGCCGAGGCGAGCTGCTACGGCGCCGACCTTGCCTATATCGTCGAGAGTGATGTCCTCACCGACTACCGCAACGAGCCCTACGCTCGGGCGATGACCGAGCTGGTCAACACCTACAAGCCCGAAATCCTGCTGCTCGGCGCCACGACGCTCGGGCGCGACCTTGCCGGCGCTGTCGCGACGACGCTGCTGACCGGCCTGACCGCCGATAGCACGGCGCTCGATGTCGACGCCGATGGATCGCTCGCAGCCACCCGCCCGACCTTCGGTGGCTCGCTTCTCTGCACCATCTACACGCTCAATTATCGGCCGCAGATGGCCACCGTCCGTCCGCGCGTGATGTCCATGCCCGACCGCGTCGAGCGCCCGCTCGGCCGCCTCGTCGAGCACAAGTTCGCCATGGTCGAGGACGACGTCGTCACCAAGGTTCTCTCGTTCATCGCCGACCGCGAGTCGGACAAATCGAGCCTCGCTTACGCCGACGTCGTCGTCGCCGGTGGCCTCGGCCTCGGTTCGCCGGAAAACTTCCAGCTCGTGCGCCAGCTCGCCTCCGTGCTCGGTGCCGAATACGGCTGCTCGCGTCCCGTCGTTCAGAAAGGCTGGCTGCCGGCGGAGCGTCAGATCGGCCAGA
Source organism: Hyphomicrobium sp. 1Nfss2.1 (assembly GCF_965243865.1). Taxonomy (GTDB): domain Bacteria; phylum Pseudomonadota; class Alphaproteobacteria; order Rhizobiales; family Hyphomicrobiaceae; genus Hyphomicrobium_A. The sequence continues at coordinate 2,562,726 of NZ_OZ251603.1, forward strand.
CCGGCAAGACCATCCGCCCGCGCCTCTACATTGCCGCCGGCATCTCCGGCGCCATCCAGCATCGCGTCGGTGTCGAGGGCGCCGACCTGATCGTTGCGATCAACACCGACAAGAACGCGCCGATTTTCGACTTCGCCCACGTCGGTCTCGTCACCGACGCCGTGCGGTTGTTGCCCGCGCTCACGGAAGCGTTCCGCAAGCGCCTGTCCGCCAGCACCAGCGAACGTATTGCGAGCTAGGAGAGCACCGATGATCGACGAAAAATTCGATGCCATCGTTGTCGGAGCCGGTATGGCAGGCAACGCCGCCGCGCTCACCATGGCGCAGCGTGGCATGAAGGTTCTGCAGCTGGAGCGTGGCGAATACTCGGGCTCCAAGAACGTGCAGGGCGCCATTCTCTATGCCGACATGCTGGAGAAGCTCATCCCGGATTTTCGCGATGATGCTCCTCTGGAGCGCCATCTCGTCGAGCAGCGTTTCTGGATGATGGACGACCGCTCGCACGTCGGCTTGCACTATCGCTCCGAGGACTTCAACGAGCAGAGCCCAAACCGCTACACGATCATTCGCGCCCAGTTCGACAAGTGGTTCTCGAAGAAGGTGCAGGAAGCCGGCGCCGTTGTCCTGTGCGAGACCACAGTGGTCGAGCTCGTCAAGGATTCGTTCGGCAAGGTGATCGGCGTGCGCACTGACCGCTCCGGCGGCCTCATCCGTGCCGACGTTGTCGTCATCGCCGAGGGTGTCACAGGCCTGCTGGGCACACGCGCCGGCCTGCGCGAGATCCCCAAGCCCGAGAACACCGCGCTCGCCGTGAAGGAAATGCACTTCATGCCGCGCGAGACCATCGAGTCGCGGTTCAACCTCAAGGGCGACGAAGGCATGGTCATCGAGGCCGCTGGCACCATCTCCCGCGGCATGACCGGTATGGGCTTCATCTACTCCAACAAGGAATGCGTCTCGATCGGCATGGGCTGCCTGGTGTCGGACTTCCAGCGCACCGGCGAAACACCCTACGGCCTGCTCGATGCCTTCAAGCGCCACCCATCGGTTGCCCCTCTCATCGAGGGCTCCGAGGTGAAGGAATATTCCGCCCACCTCATCCCCGAAGGCGGCTTCAAGGCCATCCCGCAGCTCTATGGCGACGGCTGGGTCGTGGTCGGTGACGCAGCGCAGCTCAACAACGCCATCCACCGCGAAGGCTCGAACCTCGCGATGACCTCCGGCCGCATCGCCGGCGAGGCCATCTTCCAGTTGCGTTCGCGGCGCGAGGAAATGACCGAACAAAATTTGTCGCTGTACAAGGAGATGTTGGACAAGTCATTCGTTATCAAAGATCTGAAGAAATACAAGGACATGCCAGCGCTTCTTCACACGCAGTCACAGAATTTCTTCCTCACCTATCCGCAGCTCGTCAGCAAGGCGATGCAGAGCTTCGTGCGCGTCGATGGCACGCCGAAGGTGGAGAAGGAGAAGAAGACGATCCGCTCGTTCGTCAACGCTCGCTCCTGGCTCGGCCTGTTCGCCGACGGCTTCCGCTTGGCGCGCGCTTGGCGATGACACATGCGCAGGACTTACCCATCCGCACTTCGGGCGGCGAACGGAATTGGAGGTTGATATGACGGCCCCACTCACAGTCCGCGTCGAGGACAAGCTCTACCAGAACCGCTACCTCGTCGACACCGGGCGCGTGCACATCAAGGTGCGCCCGCACGCGACGCCGACGCCGGAGCTGCGCGCGCTGCTCACCGCATGCCCAGCCGGCTGCTACGCGCTCAACGGCGCCGGCCAGGTCGAGATCGCCGCTGACGGTTGCGTCGAGTGCGGCACCTGCCGCCTCATCGCTGAGCCGTCTGGCGACATCGAGTGGAGTTACCCGCGCGGCGGTTACGGCGTGCTCTACAAGTTCGGCTAGACCGCTTAGGCGAGTTCAGCTGAAGCGCAGAACAATAGCGCCGGGACGTGTCGCGCGGCCCGCGCGTGCGATGCACCGCACAGCCGTGACGTCGGCCCACGCGACAAGAGACAGCATCGCGCGTCCCAAAACAAAAACGGCGCGCCGATAAAGCGCGCCGTTTTCAAATTTCATCCGCCAGGTGAGCGAAGCCGATCAGGCCTTCGCCTCTTCCTCGGCCGGAACCTCGGCAGCGGAAGCCTCGGCGATCAGCGCCTGAGCCTGCCCCACCCAATCGTCCTTCTCGATGCGGCCAGCGAGCTGCAGCGTCTCGTCGACGTTGGTGATGTCCTCGTCCGAGAAGTTGGCGATCTGCTCCAGCTTGATGCAGTTGAGCTGGCGCAGGCGCGCTGCGAGGTCGGCGTCGATGCCCTTGATCTTCGTGAGATCGTCGGCCTCGCCCTTCTGCTTCTTGAAGCCCTTCCAGGCCGCGTTGAGGCGGCGCGCACGTGCGTCCGAGCGCTCAGGGATACGAGCAGCCTTGCCGCGACGGCCACGCAGATAATAGAGCTTCGCGCGGCGGACCTTACCGCGACGCACAACCTCGATCTCGGCGATGTATGGAGAATAGATCGGGAAGACGCGCTCGACGCCCTCGCCGTAGGAGATCTTGCGAACGGTGAAGTTCTCGTTGATGCCGGCGCCGGAGCGGCCGATCACGACGCCCTCGTAGGCCTGGGTGCGGACGTTCTCGCCCTCGATCACCTTCACCATAACCTTGACGGTATCGCCCGGGCCGAATTCGGGCACACCGCGCTTCGCCGTGACGGCGCTGATCTGCTCGCGCTCGAGCTCTTGGATAACGTTCATAGGGCACCTAAACTGTAGAAATAGGCCGGCGGGGCACGGCCGATGGCCAGCACCCCTAAACGGCAAGCCTTAGGGAATTAGCCGCGGGTCATAGCCGAAACCCGAGGGCTTGTCGATATGGTGATTGCGTCAAACGGGCCGTTTGAAGGCCCGCCTGCGCAGAATCCTGGCTGCAGCCATGTCGCAGGCCGGTTGGACCTTATATTTTCGTCTCTTAACCGAAGCAACGAAGGCTTTCGCGCGCGCTTCGCGGGTGCGCGCTACGAGGCCGGCCAGAGCAGTACTCAGCGCCGCTTCAGCAGGTCGGGGCGCCGCTCCGCCGTAATCCGCGCCGCCTCGCTTCTCCGCCACTCGGCGACCCTTTTATGGTCTCCCGACAGCAGCACCTCCGGGATAGCCCTGCCCTCCCATTCGCGCGGTTTGGTGTACTGCGGATACTCCAGCAGGCCGTCCTCGAAGCTCTCCTCCCCCAGCGAGTCCGACGCGCCGAGCACGCCCGGCAGCAACCGCACGCACGCATCGATCAGCACCATCGCCGCCAGTTCACCGCCCGACAGCACATAGTCGCCGATGGAAACCTCGCGCATCCTTCGGCCGGCGATCACGCGCTCGTCGACCCCTTCGAAGCGCCCGGCCAGCAGCATCACCCCAGGCCCGGCCGCAAGCTCCGCAGCAAGCGCCTGGCTCAACGGCTCTCCCCGGGGAGACAGATAGATCAGGGGCGCATCGGGTTCGCCCTGGCGCGCATGATCGATGGCGGCGGCCAATACGTCCGCGCGCATCACCATGCCCGCACCCCCGCCGGCCGGCGTGTCGTCGACGGCGCGATGTCGCCCGATGCCGAACTCGCGCAGCGGGATCGCCGCCAATGACCACAGCCCCGCCTCCAGCGCCTGCCCCACGAGCGAGACCCCCAGCGGCCCCGGAAACATTTCCGGGAACAGCGTCAGCACGTTTACGCGCCACGCCGCGCGGTCACCCTTTTCCGGAAAGTGCGCCATCAATGCGCTCCCGATACCTCTGCGGGGGAGGGCTCCCGATACCTGTTCCCTCCCCCCTTGCGGGGGAGGGCTAGGGAGGGGGGTGCTAACAACGACAGAGGTGCTGCTTCACCTTCACCCCCACCCCGCCCTCCCCATCGAGGGGGAGGGAGAAGTGAGGAAGCCGCTCGTCGGAATTAAACGCCTTCCACCACGACGATGTCTATGGTGCCCGCGCCCTCGCGCTCCGCCTTCGCGGCCGCGTATTCCGGCGACGTTGCGTAGCCCTCGGCAGCCTCATAGCTCGGGAACTCGAGCACCACGTTGCGCTGTGTCCCGTTGCCTTCCATCAGTCGGCACCGGCCACCGCGAACGATCGGCACCCCGCCGAACTTGTCGAGCGCGATCTTCGATTTCGCAACGTACTTCGCCCACTTTTCGGGGTCCGTCACCGTCGCATGCGCGATCACATAACCTTTGGCCATCTTAGTTCTCCTCCCGGCGTTGTTACGCGCGTCGCTTCAATGCCGCGACTGCGCTTCGCGGATGTGGTTGACGAATGTTTCCGCGGCGAGCTTGGGGTCGTCGGCCTGCGTGATCGGCCGTCCGACCACGATGTAATCGGCGCCCGCCCTGACGGCGTTATCCGGCGTCGTGATGCGCTGCTGGTCGTCTGTCGTGCTTCCCGTCAGGCGGATACCCGGCGTTACGATGAGGAAGCCAGGACCGACAGCCTCGCGAATGCGCCCTGCCTCCTGGCCCGATGCGATCACGCCATCGAAACCGGATTCGCGCGCCAGCTCCGCGCGGCGCAGCACCATTTCAGCCGGGCTAGCTGTAGCGCCCTGCTGCTTCAGATCATCGGCGGTGAGGTTGGTCAGAACGGTTACCGCCAGAAGCTTCAGCTTCGAAGATCCGCGCCCGGCAACGGCCGCGCGCATTGTCTTCAGGTCATGGCCATGCACCGTGAGGAAATCGACGCCGAGCTCGGTGGCATTGGCCACGGCTCGCTCCACCGTATTGCCGATGTCCAGCAGCTTCAGATCGAGGAACACGTTCTTGCGTTCCGCTTTGAGCGCACGCGCCAGCTCGAGCCCGCCGGCGAACAGCAATTCCAGCCCGACCTTGTAGAAGTGAACGGAATCGCCGAGCTGGGCGATGAGCCTCTGCGCCTCCTCGAGTGTCGGCATGTCGAGGGCGACGATCAGACGATCTCTGGCGGAGTGTGCAGTCATGAGGTCAATCGTGCTGGCATGAGCTAGGATAACAGAACAGTGGGCGACCGATCCGGGGGCTCATACACCCCCTCACCCGCCGCTCATGCTGCGCATTTCACGGCGACCTCTCCCCACCGGGGAGAGGTGGTCACGTCGGTCAGCGGCAGGCAACCACGTAACCTCTCCCTTGAGGGAGAGGTCGGAAGCGATCGAAGATCGTTTCCGGGTGAGGGCCGCACGCTTGGCCATTGCGGCGCTAGCCATGCAGCACATGCGCTGCGCGCGCAAGCTTCTGGATCAGGGCCTTGAAGATTTCCTGGCTCTCCTTGTTGTGGAGATGCCCGTCTGCGCCAAAAGCGTCCTTCGCCCGCGGCACCGCGAACTGATCCGGCAGCACCAGCGCGCCGAGCCCAAGCTCCAGCACCTGCCGCACCGTCGTCAGACTGCGCAGGCCGCCCATTCCGCCCGGGGACGCCGACCCGAGTGCGAACACGCGGGTCTTGTAGACCTCAGCACCGCTCGGCCCGGGCTCGCGCACCCGGCTTACCCAGTCGAGAGTGTTTTTCAGCAGCGGCGTGATCGACGAGTTGTATTCCGGGCTGGCGATGAAAATGCCGGTGTGCGCCGCCATCAGCTCCTTGAACTTGTAGGCGTTCTCGGGCGGGCCTGAAGTCGCTTCGTCATCACCGTTATAGAGCGGCATCGGATAGTCGCCGATGTCGGCGAAGGTCGATGCGATGCCGTTCGCCTCGGCTATCTTGGCGCCGAGTTCTGCAAGCTTTTGGTTATAGGAGCCGGTACGCGAGGACCCGGCGAAAAACAGAAGTCTCACCGTGCTTGTCATCGTTCCTCGCGCCGGATCAGCTCTTGCCTTCGAAGAAATCTTTAACGCGCGCGAAGAACCCGTGGCTCTCCGGGCTCGTCTCCTTGTGGCTCTCACGCTCGAACTCTTCGAGCAGCTCCCTCTGGCGTTTCGTCAGGCTCTTCGGCGTCTCGACCTCGACCTGGATGTACATGTCGCCGTTCACCTTGGAGCGCAGCACCGGCATGCCCTTGCCCTTCAGGCGGAACTGCTTGCCGCTCTCCGAGCCCTCCGGGATCTTGATGCGCGTCGCGCCGCCGTCGACAGTCGGAACCTCGATCTGCCCGCCGAGCGCCGCAGTCGTCATGGCGATCGGCACCTTGCAGAAGATGTCTGCGCCGTCGCGCTGGAAAAACTCGTGCGGCTTCAGCGACAGGAAAATGTAAAGGTCGCCCGCCGGGCCACCGCGCAGCCCCGCTTCGCCTTCGCCGGCAAGACGAATGCGGGTGCCATCCTCTACGCCCGGGGGAATGTTAACGGAGAGCGTACGCTCCTTGGTGACGCGGCCAGAGCCGTGGCACGTGCCGCACGGATCTTCGATCGTCTCACCACGCCCCTGACAGTTGGGGCACGTGCGCTCGATGGTGAAGAAGCCCTGGCTCGCGCGCACCTTGCCGTGGCCGCCGCACGTCGGGCAGGTGACGGGCTTGGTGCCGGCGCGGGCACCGGTGCCAGAGCAGGTTTCACAGGAAACCGAGGTCGGCACGCGGATCTGCGCGGTCTTTCCCTCGTAGGCTTCCGATAGCGTGATCTCGAGGTTGTACCGCAGGTCGGCACCGCGCTCACGGGCCGATCGAGAACGCTGCCCGCGTCGCCCGCCCATGAACTCGCCAAACAGATCGTCGAAGATATCCGACATCGACGAGGCAAAGTCCGGCCCGAAGCCGCGGGCACCGCCGCCGCCATGCTCGAACGCGGCATGGCCGAAATGATCGTACGCCGCGCGCTTCTGCGGATCTTTCAGCACCTCGTAGGCTTCGCTGACTTCCTTGAAGCGGACTTCGGCTCCCTCATCGCCCGGATTGCAATCCGGATGGAATTCCTTGGCGAGCCGCCGGTAGGCAGACTTCAGCTCTTGCTCGCTCGCGCTTCGGGACAGCCCGAGCGTCTCATAGTAGTCGCGCTTGGACATGTTCAGCGCGGATCCTTCGAATTGGTGCACAGATGAATTAGCCCTTCAGTGGGAAATAGCGATGTTTTACGCGCGGGGGAAGGGTTTGTGGCGCGTTTGGTATGTGGAGAGGCCGGGGTGTGGCCGCAAGCCACTGCGACGCCAAAGTGGACCCCTCTAACGCCGAGCCCGGCCGCAGGGGCCGGGCTCGCGTTTTAATCATCACTAATCGCGCTGATGGATCAGGCCGACTTCTTCTTGTCGTCCTTGACCTCTTCGAAGTCGGCATCGACGACGTTTTCATCGCCCGACGAGGAAGCGGTGGAACCCGCATCGGCATCGCCGCCACCGGCGCCCTGCTGGCCGGCATAGATGGCCTCGCCGATCTTCATGGCTGCCTGCGCCAGCGCGGTGGTAGCCGCGTTGATGCGCTCGGCGTCGTCAGAGCCGACAGCTTCCTTGAGGTCCGCAATAGCCTTCTCGACGTCCGGCTTCGCCGCCGTAACCGCCGGGTTGCTCGCATTCTCGGAGAGCTGCTTCTCGGTCGAGTGGATAAGCGCCTCGGCGTGGTTCTTTGCCTCGATCACCTCGCGGCGCTTCTTGTCCTCGGCCGCATGCGATTCGGCGTCCTTCACCATCCGATCGATCTCGGAGTCGGAAAGACCGCCCGATGCCTGAATGCGGATCGACTGCTCCTTGGCGGTCGCTTTGTCCTTCGCCGACACGTGCACGATACCGTTGGCGTCGATGTCGAACGTGACCTCGATCTGCGGCACGCCGCGCGGCGCCGGCGGAATGCCGACGAGATCGAACTGGCCGAGCAGCTTGTTGTCGGCCGCCATCTCGCGCTCGCCCTGGCTGACGCGGATGGTCACCGCGTTCTGCCCGTCTTCGGCGGTCGAGAAGGTCTGGCTCTTCTTGGTCGGAATCGTCGTGTTGCGCTCGATCAGGCGGGTGAACACGCCACCCAGCGTCTCGATGCCCAGCGACAGCGGGGTAACGTCGAGCAGCAGGACGTCCTTCACTTCGCCCTGCAGCACGCCGGCCTGAATGGCAGCGCCGATGGCGACGACTTCGTCCGGGTTGACCCCCTTGTGGGGCTCCTTGCCGAAGATCTGCTTGACGACTTCCTGCACCTTCGGCATGCGCGTCTGACCACCGACGAGGACCACCTCATCGATGTCCGCAGCCTTGAGGCCGGCGTCCTTGATCGCCTTCTCGCACGGACCCTTGGTGCGCACGATGAGATCGTCGACGAGGCTCTCCAGCTTGGCGCGGGTGAGCTTCAGCGTCAGATGCTTCGGACCCGAAGCATCGGCCGTGATAAACGGCAGATTGATTTCGGTCTGAGTGGCGCTCGAAAGCTCGATCTTCGCCTTCTCGGCAGCTTCCTTCAGGCGCTGCAGCGCAAGCTTGTCGTTGCGCAGGTTGATGCCGGTCTCTTTCTTGAACTCATCGGCGAGGTAGGCAACGAGCTTCATGTCGAAGTCTTCGCCGCCGAGGAACGTGTCACCGTTCGTCGACTTCACCTCGAACACGCCATCGCCGATCTCGAGGACCGAGATATCGAACGTGCCGCCGCCGAGGTCGTACACCGCGATCGTCTTGGAATCTTTCTTCTTGTCGAGACCGTAGGCGAGCGCCGCTGCCGTCGGCTCGTTGATGATGCGCAGCACCTCGAGACCCGCGATCTTGCCGGCGTCCTTGGTCGCCTGGCGCTGCGCGTCGTTGAAGTATGCGGGAACCGTGATGACCGCCTGCGTGACCTTCTCGCCGAGCTTGGCTTCGGCCGTCTCTTTCATCTTCTGCAGGATGAAAGCGGAGATCTGCTGCGGAGAATACTGCTTGCCGTGGGCTTCGACCCAGGCATCGCCACTGGGGCCTTTGACGATCTTGTAGGGAACGAGATCCTTGTCCTTCTCGACCATCGGATCATCGTACCGGCGTCCGATCAGGCGCTTAATGGCGAAGAACGTATTGAGGGGGTTGGTCACCGCCTGACGCTTGGCGGGAAGGCCGACGAGCTTTTCGTCGTCAGCAGCGAAGGCCACGATCGACGGAGTCGTGTTCATGCCTTCGGCGTTTTCCAGAACCCTCGGCTTGCCGCCCTCCATGACAGCCACGCACGAGTTCGTGGTTCCGAGGTCGATGCCGATCACTTTAGCCATGTGCCTATCCTCATCCTTCTGCGGCAGGCCGTCCGGACCCGACTATCCGGCGTCCAGGATATCCGGCGGCGCAAGCTGCGCACCGAAACGGCCCCCTATGGAGCATCCAAACGGTAAACGACGCTTATATAAGGTGGCTTTTAAGCGGCGCAACGGGCGCAAGCTGAGCTTGCGCAGTCAATTTTCCCCAGTCTTCAGCCAAATCCATCACGCGGCGCCAATCGCACGGCGCACGATCAGGCAGCGTCGTCAGATTCCTTGGGCTCAGCTGCGCCCTTACCCTCGGTCGGGCGCTTTTCTCCGCCCTTCGCGACCACGACCATCGCCGGCCGCAGTACGCGGTCACCGAGATTATAGCCTTCCTGATAGACCTGGACGATTGTTCCCGGCGCCATATCCGGCTGGTCCACCTCGACCATAGCCTGATGCTGGTGCGGATTGAACGGCTGTCCGGATGACTCCATCCGCTTAACGCCGTTGCGGTCCAGCACGTTGAGGAACTCGCGCTCGGTCATCGATACGCCCTCGATCAGCGCCTTGAGCGCAGGGTCGGCGTCGGCCGCGCCCGCCGGCACCGCAGCTGTCGCACGCTGCAGGTTGTCACCGACGGCCAAGAGGTCACGCGCAAACTTGGTGATGGCGTATTTCGCCGTCTCGTCCTTCTCGCGCTCGGTCCGCTTGCGCAGATTGTCCATCTCGGCATGGGCGCGCAGCAGACGATCCGTCAGATCGGCAATCCGACCTTCCAGAACCTGTACGGTACCTTCGCCGTCTCCGGTCGGCGCACCATTGCCTCCGGCAGCGGTTTCACGGTCGGGCTTCTTGTCTTCGTCAGCCATGATCTCTCCGCAGGGGGATTGGGCGGATTAAAGGGGATTGCGTGCCGGATATCAGGCTTAAGGAGCAAAAATCAAGTCAACAGGCGGCTTACAAGTTTCGCTGTATAGTCGACCATGGGGATTATGCGAGCGTAATTGATCCGCGTCGGACCGATAACACCCAATACGCCCACGACTTTACGGTGCTCGTCGTGGAACGGCGCTACAACCAGCGATGACCCCGATAGCGAGAACAGTTTGTTCTCCGATCCGATGAAAATGCGCACGCCGTCGGCGCTTTCGGACAGCCCGAGCAGTTGCACGAGGTCCCGCTGGCGCTCCAGGTCGTCGAACAGCAACCGGATACGCTCCAGATCCTCCTGCGCATTCACATCCTTGAGCAGGTTCGCCTGCCCGCGCACGATCAGGCTCTTGCGATCATCGAGCGCACCCGACCACTCGGCCAGCCCCGCCTGGATGACGCGCTTGGTGAGTTCGTCGAGCTCAGCCCGCGCCGACTGCAGCTGCTGCTCGATATGCGTCCTCGCTTCTCCAATCGTGAGGCCGCGGATGTGCGCATTGAGATAGTTGCTGGCCTCGATTAGAGCCGACGGCGGCAGCCCCTGCGGCAAGTTGATGATGCGATTCTCAACCGTCTGGTCCTCGCCCACCAGCACCACGAGCGCCTTGCCGGGCTCCAGCATCACGAATTCCAGATGCTTGAGGCGTGTTACCTGCTTGTCGGCCAGCACCACGCCGGCGCAGTGCGACAGACCGGAGATCATCTCGCCAACCTGACGCAGCACGTCATCGATGCCGGTAGTGGGTTTGCCCGCGATCTGGGTTTCGATCTGCCGCCGCTCCTTAGAGGTGAGATCACCCACCTCCAGCAGCGCATCGACGAACATCCGGAGGCCGAGCTGGGTCGGGAGCCGCCCCGCCGACGTGTGCGGGGCAACGATTAGCCCCAGCTGTTCCAGATCCGACATCACGTTGCGGATCGACGCAGGCGACAATGTCATCGGCAGCACGCGTGACAGATTCCGCGAGCCCACAGGCTCACCGGTTTCCAGGTACGATTCGACGATTTGCCTCAGAATAGCGCGCGAGCGTTCGCTGAGCCTGTTGAGTTCGCTAACGCTTTCGGACATCGCTTGGGTGTTTTCGACCTCGCGTTCGAGTACTCGGAAGCTTAGGGATCGAGCCCCCGCTTCGTCAAATGGTCGGCGGTTTTGGTTGATGCGCGCTTAGCCCTCCCTTAGGTTCGGCCGACTTCACACCCAGCAACAACCCGGTTCGGCAGCCTCAATGCGCCCTTCGAAACGTAAATCCGACGAACTGCGCCGCGTCTCCATCGAGCGCGCCGTCTCCAAACACGCAGAAGGCTCATGCCTCATCAAGTTTGGCGACACCCACGTTTTTTGCACGGCGAGCCTCGAAGAGCGAGTTCCTCCGTGGCTGAAGGGCCAGGGTCGCGGCTGGGTCACGGCTGAATATGGGATGCTTCCACGCGCCACCAACGAGCGCACCCGCCGTGAGGTGACGGTCGGGCACCCGTCCGGCCGCACGCAGGAGATACAACGTTTGATCGGCCGCTCCCTGCGCGCCATCATTGACCTCCCGAAGCTGGGTGAGCGCCAGATCAGCGTCGATTGCGACGTTATCCAGGCCGATGGCGGCACACGGACCGCCTCCATCACGGGCGCATGGGTTGCCCTGCACGACTGCATTCAGTGGATGAAGCTGCGCGACATGGTCGAGGACGGTGTGCTGCGCGATCATGTGGCGGCGGTGAGCTGTGGCATCTACAAGGGCACGCCGGTACTCGACCTCGACTATGCTGAGGACTCTTCGGCCGATGCGGATTCAAACTTCGTCATGACCGGATCGGGCGGTATCGTCGAGGTTCAGGGAACTGCAGAAACCACCGCGTTCAGCCAGGACAGCTTCGATCAGCTCATGGCACTTGCCAAGAAGGGCATCGGTGAGCTCGTCGCACTCCAAAAGCTGACCGTCGCCTAAAAGGGGGCCGGACATGCTATTCGGCGGATTTGCATTGGCCGTCGCAGCCATGTTCACTGGCGCGGCGTTCTACATCAACTTCGCCGAGCAGCCGGCCCGCCTCACCTTGGACGATCGATCGCTGCTCGAGGAATGGAAGCTGAGCTACCGCGCCGGATTCGCCATGCAGGCATCGCTGGCCATCATCGGCTTCGCCCTCGGCATGCTGGAGTGGTTACTGTCGCAGGAGCTTGCATGGCTGCTTGGCGCGCTATTGCTCATCGCCAATTGGCCTTTCACCTTGCTCGTGATCATGCCGATCAATAAGACGCTGATGGAAACGCCGATCGATCACGCTGGTGCTCAGTCGCGCGCGCTGATCGAGAAGTGGGGACGGCTGCACGCCGTCCGAACCGCATTGGGCGCGGCGGCAACTGCGCTCTTCATCTGGGCTGCTACATGACAGTCATCTCCACTCCCGCGCGCATGCTTGAAACCGTGCTCTATGCCCGCGATCTAACAGCCATCGAAGAATTCTACGCTCGCGTGCTCTCGATGCAGCCAACCGCCAAGGCGGACGGACGCCAGATCTTCTACCGCCTCGGCGATCAGATGCTTCTGTTCTTCAATCCGCTGATGACCAGTCGCGCGCCGGCTGACGACGCCGAGCTGCCCGTGCCGCCTCATGGCGCAGACGGCGAAGGCCACGTGTGCTTCGCCGCCACCCCGGATGAGATTACGCAGTGGCGCGACCGGCTCGAGCAACAAGGCGTGCCGATCGAAGCCGACTTCGAGTGGCCGAACGGCGGACGCTCCATCTACTTCCGCGATCCCGCCGGCAATTGCCTGGAATTTGCCGAGCCGCGCATCTGGGGAATTGAATGACGCGCCGACTGAGCCGCGGCGACAAGTTGGTGGTCGCCACCCACAATCCCGGCAAGGTCTGGGAGATAAACAAGCTCATCGAGCCTTACGGCCTCGCCGCCGTCTCCGCCGGAGACCTTGGCCTCAAAGAGCCCGCCGAGACCGAAACGACGTTCACGGGCAACGCCAGGATCAAGGCCGTTTTCGCCGCCGAAGGCTCCGGGTTGCCAGCGCTGGCCGACGATAGCGGTATTGAGATCGACGCCCTCGATGGTGCCCCGGGCGTCTACACGGCTGACTGGGCCGGCCCCAATCGTGACTTCTCCATCGCCATGCAGAAGGTGCACGACGAGTTGGTTAAGCGTCGGGGCTGGAATGGTGAGCCCTTGCGCGCCAACTTCATTTCTGTCCTATGCCTCGCTTGGCAGGACGGGGACGTGCAGTTCTTCGAGGGCAAAGTTTACGGTCACGTCGTGTGGCCACCGCGCGGCGGCAATGGCTTCGGTTATGATCCGATCTTCGTCGCCGACGGCCACACCGAGACGTTCGGCGAAATGGAGCCGGCCTGCAAATATGCCATCTCGCACCGAACTATGGCGTTCGAGCACTTCAAGCGTGCCGTCCTCGATGACGCCGCCTGACGATCCAGGCTTCGGGCTCTACGTCCACTGGCCGTTCTGCGCGCAGAAGTGCCCCTATTGCGACTTCAACAGCCACGTCCGTTTCGGCGGCATCGACGAGCCGCGTTTCCGCACCGCCTTCCTGCGCGAGTTGGAGCATACCGCGCAGCGCCTCGGCCCGCGCACGGTCACAAGCATCTTCTTCGGCGGCGGCACGCCCTCGCTGATGCAGCCCGAGACCGTCGCCGCCATTCTCGATCGCGCCGCTGAACTCTGGCATGTCGCCCCGGATGCCGAGATCACGCTTGAGGCCAACCCCGGCAGCGTCGAAGCCGGCCGCTTTCGCGGCTATCGCACCGCGGGCGTCAATCGCGTTTCGCTCGGCGTGCAGTCGCTACGCGACGACATCCTCAAATCGCTCGGCCGCATTCACTCCGTCGCCGAGGCGAAAGCGGCCATCGAGATCGCCCGGACCACCTTCGATCGCTTCACGTTCGACCTCATCTATGCGCGCCCGAAACAGACGCCGGACGAATGGCGTGCCGAGCTGCGTGAGGCGCTTCTTATCGCCGGCCACCATCTGTCCCTCTATCAGCTCACAATCGAGCCCGAGACCCCGTTCGCTGCGCTTCACGCCGCCGGCAAGCTCATCGTGCCCGACGAGGACACGGCTTTCGCGCTCTACGATGTTACTCAGGAGATGACCGCCGCCGCCGGGCTTTCCGCCTACGAGGTCTCGAACCATGCCGCTCCGGGCGAGGAAAGCCGCCACAACCTGCTCTATTGGCGCTACGGCGAATATGCCGGCATCGGGCCTGGCGCACACGGCCGCATCGTTCCGGACGGCGTGCGCAACGCCACCAGCACCGAGCGCAACCCGGAAAGCTGGGCGGCGCTCGTCGAGCGTGATGGCCACGGCATCATCGAGGATACGCCCCTCACCCGCGCCGAGCAGGCCGATGAGATGCTGCTGATGGGCCTGCGTCTCTCCGAAGGCCTTGACCTGCAGCGGCTCGCACAGCTCTGCGGTGCCCCGCTGCCGGGCAAGACTGTATCCGAGCTGACACAGCAGGGTCTTATTGAGACGATCCCCGGGACACAGCGCATAAAAGCGAGCGGATCGGGGCGCTTCATTCTGAATGAGATCGTGCTACGCCTCGCGCTCGATCTTCCGACTGAGAAGCTCCCTTCCGCCGCCGAGTAGAAAGAGCCGATGCGAAACATCTACGATTGGATGATGCGCGCCGCGTCTAGCAAGAGCGCGCCCTACGCCCTCGGAACTGTATCGTTCATCGAAAGCTCGTTCTTCCCCATTCCACCCGACGTGATGCTCATCCCCATGGTGCTGAGCAACCGTGAGAAGGCGTGGTGGTACGCGACAATCGCCACCGTCACCTCCGTGTTCGGCGGCTTGCTCGGTTACGCCATCGGCTACTTTGCCTACGACGCCATCGGACTGCCGATCCTGAAGTTCTATGGCAAGGAGCACGCGCTCGACGGCTTCATCCAGTTCGTGCACGAGTACGGGGTGCCGGCGATCATCATCAAGGGCGCGACGCCCATTCCCTTCAAGGTGGTGACCATTGCCGCCGGCGTCGCCAAGATGGACCTGCTTGCCTTCGTCGGCGCCTGCATTGTCGCCCGCGCCATGCGCTTCTTCCTCGTTGCCGGCCTTCTCTATTTCTTCGGCCAGCCGATCAAGGATTTCATCGAGCGTCGCCTGACCCTGGTCACCACCGTTTTCGTAGTGGTCTTGGTGAGCGGCTTCGTCGCTGTTAGATACATGTTCTAGCTCCGCGATCTAAGGCACGGCTCATGGCTTTCTCGACGCAGGATCCAACGGTACACGCAGCCTACCGCACCGGCGGCTTCGCCCTGCTGTTCGCGGCCGCCGCGATCTTGCTTGCCCTTGCCTCCGAACACATCGGTGGCCTGCGGCCTTGCGAGCTCTGCCTTGAGCAGCGTTATGCCTACTACGCTGGCGTGCCGCTGATCTTCTTCGGCCTTGTCGCCCTGAGCGCTGGGCAGACACGCGCCGCCGCCGCGCTGTTCGTTCTGGTTGCCCTCGCATTTTTCGGCAACGCCGCGCTCGCCGTCTATCACGCTGGCGTCGAGTGGGGCTTCTGGCAAGGCCCGGCCGCATGCAGCGGCCCGCAGTCGCTCACCACCAACGCCGGCAGTCTTCTCGATGCTCTGCAGACGACGAACGTCGTGCGCTGTGATCAGGCTGCATGGCGCATGTTTGGACTGTCGCTCGCCGGGTGGAACGTCATCGCATCGCTGCTGATCGCGTTCCTTGGTTTGCGCGCCGCAAACGAAGCGCTGCACGCGCGCTGATTCCACTCGCGCATGAACGGCGCGAGGTTATCCACAAATAACTGATGTTTTCCGCAGCAGATTGCGTTCAGCAACTGTCAAGCTAAATACCGTGGGTCCGTCACGGTCGCGCCATTCCGTGGTCAAAAAGTAACGGTCTATTGCTCCTCGTTCGCGGAACAACGCGGTCGAGTTCGAGTTGAGGTTTCAATACCCCCGCAGTGAGTAGCGTTGCGTTCGAGTGAGTAGAGAGCCCAGCAGTCAGTCAGTTGCGTCGAGTAGGTGTTGCGTCCGTTGCGTCTGAGTTGAGTCTCGAAATTCGCCGTTGCGTCCGCGTCAGTCACATCGGGAACCCCGGCAGTCTCGCCAGTTGCGTAAGTTGCGTCAAAGTCTGCGTCTGTTGCGTCTCGCGTAAGTCCCCCGCCCGTCTCGGTATCGCGTTTGTAAGCGTTGCGTTCGTTGCGTCACGTGTTGCGTCCGTTTGCGTAAAGCCAACTTCCCCCAATAGACGCGTTCTCCCCCGAGCGCGTGTGCAATCGAGGCGAACCGCCCGGAGATGAAAGGTTTCGCGTAGTTCCGGGCGGTTGCAGCCAGTCTTGTCCAAGAGCCCGAGTGAGTGGCGTCAGTCGCGTAAAAGTCAGCAAGTCAGTGAGGTGTACCGTGGCGTCCCAGTATCAATCTCAGTCGCATTCGTGGCGTTCGCTTTCAGATGTTGTCGGTGAAGTCATCGTCGCTATCGGCAGTCCGTCTCAATCGACGGACGTTCCCATAGCGTCGGCGTCGACAAGGTAGCCGCCGCGTATTCGTTACGGAGGGGAAAGAGGGACCTTCCAACGAGATGGCAAGCATATGGAGCGTCGGAGACTACATGCCTCCACGATTCATCACATGACCTGGTTTCGCGTAGTGATGTCAGCACGCTCTGTGTGCTTGCCAACAATTCAGCCCCGCGCCCCGGGCAATGAAAGCGGCGCGTAATGAGCAAGCGCCCGGACTTCGGCGGCGCAAGACAGGAGAAGCGTCAAATGAGTTTCAACCACATCAACCCGCTGCAGTGGCATCAGGCGCTCGGCGTAGCCCGCGCCTCCTGCGCCCGCATTTTCCGCGATGGCGGCGCACCGGCTGATGCAATGCGTGCCTTCGGTCTTGCCACCGATCACGCGACTGAGGATTGGAGCCGCACGGTTGAGGCGATCGCAGAATCTCTGTGTGCCGCTCCAATGAAGCGCGCCGCATAAACAATCTAGCTCCGCGATTGTGGAGCATTGAGCATCCGGCTCATCAGAATTTCTCGTCGTCCTTCCCCTGAACGACGAAGGCCTCGGCATCGCATTGCCGAGGCCTTTCTTTTTTCAATTGAAGGAAAACCCGGCTGCCGCCACCACTGCGCCGCGAAGCGGCAAGGGCGCAAGGCGCCCCGCGCCTTAGGCGCGGCTCCCCGCTTGTTAGCGGCCCGCCGCACAGCAAGCCGCCATCCACTCGTGTCAGCAAAAACTAAGGCTCCAGCTCGGTATCCCAGTAGAGGTAGTCGAGCCAGCTCTTGTGCAGGTAGTTCGGCGGGAACGAGCGCCCGTTGCGATGCAATTCGAAAACCGTCGGCCGATACGGCATCAGCTTCGGCAGCATGCCGATCTGCTCGGGCATCGCGCCGCCCTTTTCGAGGTTGCATGGGGCGCACGCCGTCGTGACGTTGTCCCAACGCGTCTGGCCGCCGCGCGAGCGCGGGATGACGTGATCGAACGTCAGATCGTCTTTGCAGCCGCAGTATTGGCAGGTGAAGCGATCGCGCAGGAACACATTGAAGCGCGTGAACGCGGGATAAAGCGCGGGCTTCACATAGGTTTTGAGTGAGACGACGCTCGGCAGCCGCATCTCGAATGTTGGGCTGCGAACGAAGCGGTCGTATTCGGAGACGATGTTGACGCGATCCAGAAAAACGGCTTTCACCGACTCTTGCCAGCTCCAGAGCGACAAAGGGTAGTAGCTCAGGGGGCGGAAGTCGGCGTTTAGGACGAGTGCCGGAAAGCTATCCGGAATGGCCACATGCGCATCCACGTAATGGGCGTCCTATACGTTTAGTCCTGACGAATCGCGTTCTCCTCAACGTTCGGCCGGGATACTAGCGGCGCATATCAACTCTGTGAAGGTCCCCGCCAAGCTTGCCTGTGCCCCTGTGGCGCAACCACCTAAGACGCTGCATCTACGCGCTTTTTGGCATCTTCGGCTGGGCGGCCTGCGACCTTGTAGTACGCCCACAGAACATGCGCTGCGACGCCGCGCCAGGGCCTCCAGCGTTCCGCAATGGCAAAAAGCTCGTCCTGCGAAGGGCGCTCATCCAGCTTCAATGCGTTTGCGACAGCGATCTGCAGGGCGAGATCGCCCGCTGCGAAAGCGTCCGCGCGCCCGAGGCAGAAGAGAAGGTAAATGTCTGCGCTCCAAGGCCCGATACCTGGTAGCGCCGTCAGCGCCGCGTGCACGTCTTCCTCCGGCGCATGCGCGAGAATGTCGAGATCCAGCCCCGCGACCACCGCTTCGCTCAGCGCGCGCAGTGTGCGCACTTTTCCTTTCGATAGGCCGGCAGAGCGCAACGCTTCATCGCTCATCGCCAGGAACGTCTCAGCTGTCATCGGGCTGACGGCAGTGGAGACGCGGTCCCAGATTGCCTGCGCGCTCGCCAAAGAAAGCTGTTGTCCAACCACGATGCGTGCCAGGCCTTCAAAGCCGGACGCATGTCGACGCACAGTGGGCACGCCCGTCATCGCCCGCATCATGCGCATGTGCGGACATGAACGCGTCAACGCACGCACGCCCTTCAGCATGTATGCATCATCGAGCACGAGAGGCTGCAGCTTTGTGCGCTTCGTTTGCATTCTGGACGCGATACTCCGTGACTGAGCCTCGATCGTAGGTCGCCGTTTCCTCTCCCGCAAATCGCACGGGTTCACATGCGGCGACAGACTGCTAAACAGGTGAACGACGATCTCCACGCCCGGCGCTCGCCGCGGCGGCAAACTCAACTGAGGCGCAGCACCCTAGTATGACCTCCCCGGTACTTCGCTTTGCGCCCAGCCCCAACGGCCCTCTTCACCTCGGCCATGCACTGTCTGCGTTGACGGGCTTCGACATGGCGCAGCGCGCCGGCGGCCGCTTCCTCGTGCGCATCGAGGACATCGACGTCACGCGCTGCCGCGAGGAATACGTCACCGGCATCTTCGAAGATCTTTCATGGCTCGGCATAACCTGGGAGCAGCCGGTGCTGTTCCAGTCGCAGCAGTTCGCAACCTATGTCGAGGCCGCACAATGGCTGGAAGGCCAGGGACTGCTCTACCCGTGCTTCGCCTCGCGCACCGAGATCGATGCGGCACCCGTTCCCGGTGCCGTCGACCCTGACGGCGCGCCGCTCTATCCCGGTCTGCATAAGGCATTGCCGAAGAGTGAGATCGAGGCGCGCATGGAAAACGGTGAGCGCTTTGCGCTGCGCATCGATATGGATCGCGCGCTGGCCAAGGCCCGCGACCGGCTCGGCGGCGCACCGCTCACCTTCACGGAGCTGGACGAGGCCGGCAACGCCGTGGTCGTCGAAGCCCGCCCCGAGCGCTGGGGTGACGCCGTCATCCTGCGCAAGGATGTGCCGGCGAGCTACCACCTTGCCGTGGTCGTCGACGACGCGCGCCAAGGCATCACTTATGTCACGCGCGGCCAAGATCTTTATGCCGCGACGGACCTGCACCGCCTGCTGCAGGTGCTAATGGGGCTGCCCGAGCCCGTCTACCATCACCATCGCCTGCTCGCCGACGCAGAGGGCCGCAAGCTCTCTAAAAGCGCGGGCGACACAGCGCTTTCGGCCCTCCGCACTGCCAGAAAATCGGCCGCCGACATCCGCGCCATGGTCGGGCTGGCATAGCCGCGACCCATCAAAAATCGAATCTATTCGCTGTCTTGGCTTGCGCCGTGAAGCGGGCTGAGAAGGCGCGCGCGCTATCGCACGGCACTGCAAGCGAATTCCGTCATGGTTAGTGTTCCGCTAACGCTTGTCTGAAAGGATTACGCCTTGAAGTGCAGCGGCATCCGTTTCTTTGAGGCAACGTCATGGAAACAAACTGGACGAAGCTATTGTCAAACAACGCGAATAAGCTAAGCGTGGTCAGGCTTCGCGCAGTCGCGTTCGCCTCGCGGAGCTCGACTGAGCTTCACCGCCTCGCGGTAGCTCATGCAACGCTGACAAAGAAGCACGCAAAAAAGCTGCGCCGAACCATGCTCCGCCGCCTCGCCGCCTATAAGAATTTTGCTGCCCTTGCGCTGTCGGGCTTCTCGACGGCAACGGCACTGCATGAGATTTCCGGGCGTACGCAGCGCGAGGCCGTCCGTGTGGTCGAGCCAGTCCGCGTCAGCGTCGAGGATCACTGGCGCCGTGCTGTCGGTGTAATCACCGCAGCACTCGAGAGCTTCCAGCGCATCAAGAGCCTGCACAAGTCCGCCGCGCGCCAATTGGATTCGGCTGACTATGCGCTGACGCAGCTTCTGCACGACCTGCGCCCCGTCATGGGACTACCCGCCGATGTTTCCGGCCTGCGCGCAGTCCTTGCCGAAGCCGAGCGCACAGCGCCTGAGCGTCGCCGCAAGGCGCTCGCCGTCGCCTGATCCGCTGTTGGCCTGGAGGCGCCGACGAGCCTCCCCAGCACGCGTCCGCATTGCGCGTCGGGAAACGGGGCTTCTGGAAAGCTGGAGGTCTTAGTTCCGTGCTGGAACGGAGCCGGTCGACATTTGATCCGCAGCCGACAGGCGAGTCGCCTCGAAGCTGGCAGGCGCCGGATCGACCACCGCGGAGCCGAACTTTTCTACCTGCAGCACAGCAAGTCCGCGCTCGCTCAGGCCGTTCGCGCCGAACCGCACGATGCCGTCCACGCCCGAAAAGCCGTTCGCCCGCGTCAGGTTCGCCTGAGTGAACCGAGTGCCCGGCGGATTGGACGCAAGGCTGATGGCGAAGCTGATCGCGTCATAGGAAACCGACGCAATGCGCGGCGGCGCGCTGCCGAACGTCTTGGCGAAGCGCTCCGAGAACGCGCGCCACGCGACCGGATCAGGGCTCGGATACCAGCCATCGACAAAGGCCGCATCGCGCCCGACCGTCGGGAAGTCCCATGCGCTATTGCCCAACAGCTGGACCTTCTTAGTGTCGATGCCGGCGTATGCGATCACCGGGCCGATCTGCGGCAGCGTCTCGGGCCCGCCCGGCACGAACAGCGCATCGATCGGCGCCATCTCGGTCTCGCCCGCTTTGATCGCCTCCATCACCCGCTTGGCGGGCGACAGCATGCTGTTGGCGGCCAGCGGGTAGCGCTCGACGACAGCAACGACGCCCCCACTGCGGCGCACGGCGTTGCGGAACGCTGCTTCGATCACGTCACCGTAAGCGTCGCTCTGGATAAGCGCTGCGAACCGCCGTTTGCCGCGCGATGCTGCAAACGAAACGATGCGGTCGGTTTCTTGCTCGGCGAGGAAGTTGACGAGGTAAACCCCGTTACCCGCCACCTGCGTGTTGTTGGAAAAGGCGAGGATCGGCACGTTCGCCTGGCGCGCCGCGCTGGCGGCACCGCTCACCGACGGCGAAAGCAGCGGCCCGATGATGATCTCGGCCCCATCCTTGATGGCTTCTTCGGCGGCCGCCCGGGCACGAGCCTCGGTGCCACCGTCGTCCTTGGTGACGAGTTGCACGTTCGGATCGTTGACCTCGAACAGCGCCATTTCGGCGCCCTGCTTGAGACTTTTCGCAACCGCCGCGGTCTCGCCCATGCCGCCCATCGGTAGCAGCAGCGCGATCTTCACCGGCGCCCGGATGGCGCCCTGTTGACCTGGGGCGGGTGCCAATGCCGCGCTGGGCGCCGCCGGTCCCATGCCGCTTGTCGAGCAGCCAGCCAGAAAAAGGCCGAACATTGCCAAGCCTGCCGCGCACTCGCGCCTGCTGACCTCGGCCTGCTTCAAGCCCTTTCGCATTTATTCGGGGTCCCCCTGGCGTTGCCCGGTCGGTCGGCGGCGGTCACAATGGCGGTGGCTGCGGAACAGCGTGACGACTCGACTATCCTTCTGGTTATCTCTTCGATTCGCCGAGGAAAAGTGCCTCTCAGCCACTATCGTGAACATTCAACGCCGCAATTGCGAAAGTGACCTGCCATGAACGCTGGAGAGGCCGCCAGTGACGCCAACAAGCCCCCTCGGGACGAAAGCGCGATCCTCGGGCGCGTCGCCGGGGAGATGCGCAAGCAACTCGCGGGCAGCCTAGCGCCGGGCCTCTACGTGATCGCAACGCCTATCGGCAATCTCGGCGACATGACTTTGCGCGCCATCGCCAATTTGGCGCGCGCGGACATCATCCTCTGCGAGGACACGCGCCATAGCCGCACGCTGCTCGGCCACTTCGCCATCGACGTGCCGACGCGCCCCTATCATGAGCATAACGCCGCCAGGGAGCGCCCTCGCGTCCTGGCTGAGCTTGCCGCAGGTCGCCGCATTGCCCTCATCTCCGACGCCGGCACGCCGCTCATCTCCGATCCCGGCTGGAAGCTCGTGCGCGAGGCGCTCGATGCTGGCCACCATGTCGAGGCCATGCCCGGCGCGTCGGCAACTCTGACGGCGCTCGCAGTCGGCGGCCTGCCGACGGACGCCTTCATGTTCGCCGGCTTCCTGCCGCCCAAGACCGTCAGCCGCCGCACCCGCATCGCCGAACTCGCCGCGGTGCCGGCCACCCTGGTCTTCTTTGAGGCCCCGACGCGCGTTGCCGACGCCATGGCTGACCTCGCTGCGGTCTTGGGCCCCCGCCCCGCCGCCCTCGCCCGCGAGTTGACCAAGCTGCACGAGGAGGTGCGCCGCGGCCCGCTCGATAAGCTGGCGGCCGAGCTGGCTGATGCAACCATCAAGGGTGAGGCGGTGATACTCGTTGGGCCGCCGCAACAGGCTGCCGTCAGTGACGAAGAGATCGCCGCCCGCCTCGCCGATGCGCTCGCCACTATGAGCTTACGCGACGGCGCCAAAACCATCGCCGATGCCCTCGGCGTCCCCAAAAGCCGCGTCTACGACCTCGGTCTCAAGCTGCGCAAGGACGCGCCGTGACTTCATCGCCACGACGCGGACCGGTCGATGAGAACGTCCGCCGTGCCCGCCTGCGCAGCGGCCGCTTCGCCGAGCTTCTGGCGGCAATCGCGCTGCTAACCAAGGGCTACCGCATCCTCGGCCGCAATGTGAAAACCAGGGCCGGCGAGATCGATATCATCGCTGTGAGGGGCCAGCGTCTGGCCTTCGTCGAGGTCAAGCGACGCCTGACCCGCGAAGCCGCTGAAGCGGCCGTCAGCGACCGCCAGGCCGCCCGCATCCGCAGTGCCGCCGATTACTGGCTTGCCCATCGCCCGCGCTACCAGGCCCACGAGCAGGGCTTCGACCTCATGCTGCTGCTGCCGCGCCGCTGGCCACGCCACATCGAGAACGGCTTCTGATCTCTGCAGCGGGCCAATGCCGCTTTGCGTGCACGCCGCTGCCGGGTTACCAACTCCGCCCCGGTTGCATTCGAGCGAGCCCCCCGATGACCCTGCGCGTCGCCTGCCAGATGGACCCGATCGAGCGGATCGATATCCGCGGTGATTCCACCTTCGCCATCCTCCTTGAAGCGCAGAAGCGCGGCCACGAGCTGTTCTATTACACACCGCCCGATCTCTCCCTGCACGGCGATAAGCTTCTCGCGCGTGGACAGACACTCAAGGTCGAGGACAAGGTCGGCGCCCACTATAAGCTGTCGCATCCGCGCATTGAAAACCTCGCCGATCAGGATGTGGTGCTGCTGCGCCAGGACCCGCCGTTCGACATGGCCTACATCACCACGACGCACTTGCTGGAGCGCATCCATCCCAAGACGCTTGTCGTCAACGACCCGGCAAGCGTTCGCAACGCGCCCGAGAAAATCTTCGTTCTCGATTTCCTCGATCTGATGCCGCCCACCATCGTCACGCGCCAGCTTCAGGACGTGCAGGCCTTCCGCAAGGAGATGGGCGACGTCATCTTGAAGCCGCTCTACGGCAACGGCGGCGCCGCCATCTTCCGCCTCACCAAGGACGACACCAACACGGCCTCTCTGGTCGAGTTGTTCCAGACCGTCTTCCGCGAGCCCTTCATGGTGCAGCAGTATCGCCCTGAGGTTCAATTTGGCGACAAGCGGATCATCCTCGTCGACGGCAAGTTCGCCGGCGCCATCAACCGCGTACCCGCAACCGGCGAGACGCGCTCCAACCTTCACGTCGGCGGCACGGCCGTCCCCACCGAGCTCACCGAGCGCGAGGAGGAGATCTGCGCCCGGCTCGGCCCAGAGCTGAAGAAGCGCGGCCTGCTCTTCACCGGCATCGACGTGATCGGCCCCTACCTCACCGAGATCAACGTCACTTCGCCGACTGGCATTCGTCAGGTGAAGCAGTTCGGAGGCGCAGATATCGCCGCCCTCATCTGGGATGCCATCGAGGCAAAGCGTGTTTGAAATGAGCGCGTGCGCCCACACTAATCCAGCGGTTGGCGCTTCTTCTTTTTCTTTTTCACGTGCGTCGTCTTCTTCGCCGACGTAGCCGGCTGCGCCGAAACCTTCTTTACTTCCGAGGAAGCGGCACCGGGCTTCTGGGTGCCCTTGCTGGCATCGGCGGTTTGCGGCGGCGGGGGCGGCGGAGCCGCGCACGCGCGGAAGCGCTCCAGAAGAGTCGCATCCGGCTCGAAACCAGCACCGATCACTTCGCTGGGATAATTTTCGATCCGAGCAATTGGAAACGATGTTTTCCACTCGAATGTCTTGAAGCCGCGCTCCAGCAATGCCGAGGCCCGCGCTGTACGGGCGGCATTGCTGCGCTCACCAAGCACAATGGCGATCAGCTTGCGTCCGTCACGCGTAGCGCTGGCTGCCAGATTGTATCCCGACGCGCACGTGTATCCAGTCTTGATGCCGTCTCCGCCCTCGAAAGCGGTAAGCATCGAGTTATGCGTTCCGACGGTGATCTTGCCGATTTGGGTCTGCGTCATGGCGTAGAGCGGCGCTTCCTCCGGGAAGTCGCGCAACAGCGCCCGCGCTAGAATCCCCATGTCGCGCGCAGTCGTCACTTGTTGCTCAGCTGGCAATCCATGCGGATTGATGAAGTGCGTGTGCATCATGCCGAGGCGAGCGGCGGTCTGGTTCATCTGCTTGACGAACGCGGCTTCATCGCCTGCGAGCGTCTCGGCCATCGCGACGGCCACATCGTTGGCCGACCGCATGATCAGTGCGCGCAACGCCTGGTCGAGCGTGATGTCCTTGCCGACTTTGAGCCCCAGCCGCGTAGGAGGCTGCTTGAACCCCGCCGGCGACATGAAAATTTTGGTCTCTCGCGTCGCGCGATGACCGCGGATCGCCTCCAGCGCGATATAGGCGGTCATCATTTTTGTCAGCGACGCCGGATACCACGGGGCGTCGAGATCCTCGGCGTAGAGCACGTGCCCCTCATCGAGATCGAACACCAGGGCCGAGTCGGCAAGTCCCGGATGGACCGACGTCGTCAATGCCGCTAGCGCCGCCAGCGCAATGCTCAGACCTTTAGTCAAGGTGCCCGACGCCTCCGATCGATCGGTGATTCTCGCCGGCGCAAGTATGTGCGGCAAAAACCGAATTGTCAGCCCGCTAACCGATCGAGCCGGTTCGATCCCATTCCTGGGCGATTCGGTGTGGCTCCCAGGCCGAAACGGCGCTCTCGCGGACGGGGGCACCCCCAACTCTTGCCGCATTTCGCGCCGGCACCGCCAAAACAAGCCATGCCAGTGATCGTCGAGGCGCATTGCCGGCATGCTAGCCGCCGACGTGCCGTCGCTGAATAAATATTCAGGTAGAAGAAATCTTCGTCGATCGCGACGGACGCACCGCGCCGGGCGCGTTCTTCTCAGTGTTCGCGCACAGTGAGACGGCATTGAAGCCAAGCGCGACCGAAAAGAAGTTCAGGAGATGATCGATGAAGTATTTTGCTTTGATGGCTTTGCTGGCCGCCCCGCTTGCCCTTGCTGCCGCTCCGACCCCCGCAGATGCTGCGCCCCGTGACGGATACAGCTGCCACATGGTCAAGAAGACCGTGTTCAAGTGGGGCAAGAAGCGGACGAAGTGGGTCAAGGTCTGCCGTCCGGCGCACCGTTACCACCGCCACCACTAATCTCGTTCGCGACAACCGCGTTCGATCCTCGCCCGCTCGCATCGATTGTTCGGTGCGCGCGGGCGAAGTCGTTCTGGCTTCTGCGGCGCAGTATCAGATCACTTCGGCTGCAGCAGGAATGCAGCACCCGTCAAAGCGTTGAGGCCACGCTCCTTGAATCGCGGATTGCTTTCCAGAACGTCTTTCGAAACCAGCTCGACGAGATCGTAGTGATCCGAATAAAGATCAACGACAGTCTGCCGCGGTGTTGCAAACGGCGGCCCTGACATCAAGCTCTGATCATAGTCGAGAGTGATGAGCAGCATCGGCGCTTTGCCCTGGAACAGTTCAAGCATCTTGCCAACGTACCGCCGCTGCATCTCGGCAGGCAGCGCGATCAGCGCCGCGCGATCATAGATGCCGGCAACGTCCTCAACCGCCGACCTCGGCAACTCGAAGAAGTCGCCGCACCAGATCTCATAGGCGCCCGACGATTTGACCACGAAGGCACCTTCACGGCGCACCTCCGGCTCTACTCCGCGCTCGGCGAAGAAGTCATCGACCGCACGCTCGCTCAGCTCGGCGCCGATGACCTGAAACCCATGCTCGGCCAGCCAGACCATGTCGAGGCTCTTGCCGCACAAGGGCACGAACACCTTCGCCCTCGGTGCCAGTGCCAAGCGCGACCAGTATTTGTTCAGCGCTGGCTCGTAGTCGCTCTGATGAAAGCCGATCTCTTGGTTGTTCCAGCGCTCGCGCCAAAATTTAGGATCCATTGCCCAGGGCTCTCGCTTAGCTTCGATAGTCCGCGTTGATGTCGATGTAGCCGTGCGTCAGGTCGCAGGTCCAAACCGTCGCGCGGCCTGGACCAATGGCAAGATCGACACCCACAGTAATCTCTGGTTGCTTCATATAGAGCGCCACTTCGTCTTCGCTATAGCTCGGCGCCCGCTCGCCTTCGTGTGCAACGAGGATGTTGCCGAAGCGGATCGACAGCTTATCGCGGTCGGCCGCTTCTCCCGATTTTCCGACGGCCATCACCACCCTGCCCCAGTTGGCGTCTTCGCCCGCGATCGCAGTCTTCACCAACGGCGAATTGGCGATGGCGAGGCCGATGCGCCGCGCCGCGCGATCGTCTTCAGCGCCTTCCACCTCCACGGTGACGAACTTGGTGATGCCCTCGCCGTCCTTGGCGACGAGGATGGCCAGTTCTTCCAGGAGGCTATGAAGCGCCGCCGCAAAATCTGCAACGCGCGGATCGGTGGCTTCACTGATGCGCGGACAGCCGCGCTTCTCCGCTTCGCCCGTCGCGAACACCAGCAGAGTGTCGCTCGTCGAGGTATCGCCGTCGATGGTGACGCAATTGAATGTGCGGTCGGCGTTGTCAGCCACTAGCGGCTGCAACGCCGCGGCATCGATCGGGGCATCCGTGAAGACGAAGCACAGCATCGTCGCCATGTCCGGCTGGATCATGCCGGCACCTTTGCAGAAGCCGTTTATCACCACTTCGTGCGTGCCGATCTTCGCCTTGCGCGTCGCCAGCTTGGGGAACGTGTCTGTCGTCATCACCGCGCGCGCGGCCGCCTGCCACGTGTCGGGCTCGGCATCCGTTGCGAGCTTGCCGAGCAGATGCGTGAACTTCTCGGCTTCGAGCGGCTCACCGATCACGCCGGTCGATGCGATGAAGACTTCGCCCGGCGTGCAGCCGACCGCAGCTGCAGCGGCATCCGCGGTGATCACAACCGTTTCGAGGCCCTTCTTGCCCGTAAACGCATTCGCGTTGCCCGAGTTGACGACCAGCGCCCGCGCCACGCCCTCGCGCAGTCCGAGCGCGCACCAGTCGACCGGCGCTGAGCGCGTCTTCGAGCGCGTCAGTACACCCGCCACCTGCGTCCCCGGAGAAAGCACGCCGAGCAGCAGGTCGGTACGGCCCTTGTAGCGGATGCCCGCTTCCGCGGTCGCAAAGCGCACGCCGGGCACCTCCGGGACGGTCGGCAGGGAAGAGGGGGCGAATGGTGAAATCGGGGCGGGTTTGCCCATCGTCGGCTCCGGACGGTTCTGGACGTTTTCTCTGAACGCTAAGCGCGCGGCGCAGCTTTACGCTACTTCGGGCCGCCACGCGATGACACCTTCCGTCCTGGCCCGAACGTCGGGTGGCGCAAGGCACGTGGCAACGGCCTCGTAGCCTGGCGAGCCCGGATGCGGTACGACGCGCGTTGGCGGTCTGTGGTTGGCGGGACAAAGGATGATCCCCTCGTCCGCGCTGACGGCCGTCAGGTCGAGCACGGAGGACGAGCGGGTCATCAGGAAGAGCACCGGGCCAACCCCGCTACGCCTGCGCAGATGCGCAATCAGCGCCTCTTGCGTCGCCTGATCGAGGCCTTGCTCCACCATGTCGACCACCAGCGTACTCGCATCGCCTGCTTCCAGTTCGGCGAGCAAAGTGAGAAGCGCCGCGGACTGCAAAGCGCCGTCATCGATAAGCCAGGCCAAAGTCTCATCGACGCGCGCTTTCAGCCGCGGATCATCCTCGATCCGCCGGCGCGCCGCCGCGCCGTCATCCGCCGCGCGTTCCAGACCAATGAACCTCGTCCGCGGAAGCGCATCGGCAATGCAGCGCGCAAACCGCGTCTTGCCACTCCCGAGTGGGCCGACGATGTAGTTGATCGCCCGCACGTCCCGTAGTTCGAACCATTCGCCGCCCCACGGCCACGGCAACGCGAAAGCCGCCCTCACCTCGGTTTTCGGCTGAACGAGACGGCATATGTCGCCGACGCCAGCCACCCTCCCTTGAGCCAGATCAGCCAGCAACTGGCGTACCCGAGCTGTCGCCGCTGCAATCTGCCCTGACTGCCGCTCCAGGGCGGCCTGATGAGCTGCGAGCGCGCGCTCGAGCTCACCGGCTTCGCCATTGAGCGCCCGGCCAATGCTGGCAAGGCTCAGTCCCATCGCGCGCAAGGCGACGATCTCCGCCGCGCGTTTGAGTTCTTGCGGGCCGTAAGCGCGCCATCCCGCGGCGGTCCGCACCGGCTTCACCAGTCCGCGCTGCTCGTAAAGGCGCAGCGCTTTCGCGGACGCGCCAACCCGCTGCGCTGCTTCCGATGGTCTCAGATACATCGCGTCGCCGCTCATGGTTCGCCTCCTCGCCGGATCTGCGGACGTTATCGAGGCGCCCCCAGGGGGAGGGTCAAGTCCATTTCCAACCTTTTGCGGCGGTCGAAAAGCAAACGGGCCGCTCTCATCGAGCGACCCGCTGCAACCCTGCCTTGAAGTTGGCGATCAGGGCTTGGCCGCCGGTGCTGCCGCGCCAGGAGCAGCGCCAGGCGCTGCGGCGCCTCCTTGCTCGACTGCCTTCTTGGCGGCTTCCATGGCTTCAGCCTGCTTTTTCTTCTGTTCCTCGACCAGCTTCTTGAGGTCCGGATCGACGTACTCGACCTTCGCCTTGCTGCGCATTTCTGCAGAGGCTTCCTGCGCCTTGCGCACAGCCAGCGAGTTCATGATCGTGTCTTTGACCTGATCGAAGCTCGGCGGCGCCTTCGTACGGCGATCCTCGAGCTTGATAATGTGCCAGCCGTAGGCGGTCTTCACCGGCTCTGAGAGTTCGCCTTTCTGCATCTTGATGACGACATTCTCGAACTCCGGCAGCATCTGTCCGGGGCCGAAATAGCCGAGGAAGCCTCCTTCGGATTTCGAGGCCGGGTCGATCGAGTTCTCCTTGGCAACCTTCGCGAAATCTTCCCCAGCGGCGATCTTTGCGCGCAGCTCCTTCGCCTTCTCCTCGCTGGCGACGAGGATGTGCCGCGCGGCAAACTCTGGCTCCGGCTTCATCTGCGCAAGACGCGCGTTATAGATTTTCTTGGCTTCTTCTTCGGTCACGCTCTCCTTGAGAGACTTCTCGAAGTACTGCTCGCGCAGCGCACGCTCGTGCAGGTAGTCCATGTACTTCTTGAATTCGGGCGTCTCGCCGAGCTTGGCCGCTTCAGCTGCATTGGCGAACAAGCGGTTGTCGATCAGGTATTCCGCCAGTGCGCGGCGTTTCACTTCCGGCGGCAGCTGGGCGAGATCCTGCCCCACTTCGCCCTCTGCGAGCTTCATCTCGCCTTCCGTAATCGGTTTCCCGTCAACTGTGACAACAACCTTGTCGCTTGCATCCTCTGCAAAGGCGCTCGGCGCAGGCACCGAAAGGAGAGTGGCAGCGAGGATGGCGAAGCCCGCAAGGGCGCGCTTTTTCGGAATGGCTGGATACATGGCGATCTCTGATTGTTGGGCGGGCCGGACGGCAAAATACCAATACCCGCGGTTTATTGCGCGTTCGTGCACCTTGTAAATCGGCAGGGCCCGGCCGGCTGCGGGGCCATGGATAGTGGGGCCTGGAAGTCCTGCCAAGTTAAGAATTGGACACTTGGCGAAGGAATTTCAGCTGTTTTTCTACGCTGCGGAAGCGTTTCCAATGCGTTGACAAGCCTAGGGTGCTCTCCTTATCTCTCCGGCGCGGCCGACTTCGTGCGCCTAGGGCGCCTTGAATGCCAAAAAAGGCCGCCTGCGGCACGTGTGGGTACCCGTACTGCCCGGCTGTCGTCACGGCGTATCTAGCGAGCGGGACAATATCTCGGCACACAGTGCCTATACCTCCCGGCAACAGCCCGGACATTTGGGGAAAACTTCGAATGCTTTCGACGATCGGCGGATTTGCGGCAAAGATCTTTGGCTCTTCTAACGAGCGCCGCGTCAAAGGCTATCAGTCTCGCGTCGATGCCATCAACGCGCTCGAGGACGAGATCGCGCAGCTGGGCGACGACGAGTTGCGGCAGCGCACCGTGGACTTCCGCCGTCAGATCGCCGAGGGCGCCAGCGTCGACGATCTTCTCGTCCCCGCCTTCGCCACCGTCCGCGAAGCTGCCAAGCGCACGCTCGGTCAGCGCCACTTCGATGTACAGCTCGTCGGCGGCATGGTGCTGCACGAGGGCAAGATCGCCGAGATGAAGACGGGCGAAGGCAAGACCCTCGTCGCCACGCTGCCCGTTTATCTCAACGCACTCGCTGGCAAGGGCGTACACGTCGTCACCGTCAACGATTACCTCGCACAGCGCGACGCTGAATGGATGGGGCAGGTTTACCGCTTCCTCGGCCTTACCGTCGGCAACATCGTGCACGGCCTCGATGACGATGAGCGCAAGGTCGCCTACGCCTGCGACGTCACCTACGCCACCAACAATGAGCTGGGCTTCGACTATCTGCGCGACAACATGAAGATGGACAAGGGCGAGATGGTCCAGCGTGACCATTGGTTCGCCATTGTTGACGAGGTCGACTCTATTCTCATCGACGAAGCCCGCACCCCGCTGATCATCTCGGGGCCTCTCGAAGACCGCGCCGACCTGTATCAGGCCGTGGACAGCGTCATTCCCACTCTGGGCGCCGAGGACTTCGAGCTCGACGAGAAGCAGCGCCAGGTTTCACTCACAGAGGTCGGCAACGAGCGCGTCGAGGCGCAGCTTGCCGAGCGCGGCTTGATGAAGGGCTCGCTCTACGACATCGAGAACGTCTCGCTCGTCCACCACATCAATTCGGCGCTGAAGGCCCACAAGCTCTTTCAGCGCGACCGCGACTACATCGTCAAAGGCGGCCAAGTCGTTATCATCGACGAATTCACCGGCCGAATGATGCCCGGCCGCCGCTATTCGGAAGGCCTGCATCAGGCGCTGGAAGCCAAAGAAAATGTCGAGATCCAGCCGGAGAACCAGACGCTCGCCTCGATCACCTTCCAGAACTACTTCCGCCTCTACAAGAAGCTCGGCGGGATGACCGGCACCGCCTCGACTGAGGCGAACGAGTTCCTCGATATCTACGGCCTCGAGGTCGTCGAGATCCCGACCAACCTCCCCGTGAGCCGCGTCGACGAGGACGACGAGATCTATCGCACGGCGCAGGAAAAATACGCCGCCATCGTGCAGACGATCGCCGACTGCAGCCGCCGCGGCCAGCCGATTCTCGTCGGCACCGTCTCGATCGAGAAGTCCGAGCAGCTCTCCGAGCTCCTGAAAGATCGAAAGTACATCGAGCAGCTCGGCCGCAACGCGCTGACCCTCGCCGATAAGCTGAAATCGCCCAAGGAGCAGGAGCTCAAGGACTACCTTACCGAGATGGGGTCCTATCTCGTTGAGCTGGGGTCCGCCAAGGGCAACGGCGATCCCGTTCCCCATAAGGTGCTGAACGCGCGCTACCACGAGCAGGAAGCCGGTATCGTCGCCCAGGCCGGCGTACCCGGCGCGGTGACAATCGCCACCAACATGGCCGGCCGTGGCACCGACATTCAGCTCGGCGGCAACGTCGAGGCGAGCGTCAAGGAGTGGCTCGCCGCCGAGAAGGAGGCCGGGCGCGAGCCAGCCGAGACCGATATCGAGGATAAGCGCAAGCAGATCCAGGCCCAGGTTGCTGCCCAGAAGAAGGAGGCGCTCGAAGCCGGCGGTCTTTACGTGCTCGCCACCGAGCGCCACGAGAGCCGTCGCATCGACAACCAGCTCCGCGGACGTTCCGGCCGTCAGGGCGATCCGGGCCGCTCCAAGTTCTACCTGTCGCTCGAAGACGACCTGATGCGCATCTTCGGCTCCAACCGCATGGACAGCGTCTTGAAGACGCTCGGCCTGCAGGAGGGCGAGGCCATCACTCATCCATGGATGAACAAGTCCCTGGAGATGGCACAGAAGAAGGTCGAAGCGCGCAACTTCGACATCCGCAAGCAGATCCTCAAGTACGACGACGTGATGAATGACCAGCGCAAGGTCATCTTCGAGCAGCGCATCGACATCATGGCCGAGGAAGACGTCTCCGAGACCGTGAAGGATATGCGCCACCAGCTCGTCGATGAGCTGGTGCGCCAGAACATCCCCGAGATGGCCTACGCAGAGCAGTGGAACGTCAAGGCGCTGCACGAGGCGATCAACGGCATCTTCGGCGTCGACCTGCCGATCGAGGACTGGGCCGCAGAAGAAGGCATCGCCGACAAGGAGATCGCCGAACGCATCCTCGAGGCCGTCGATGAGAAAGCAGCGCAGAAGGAAAGGGAAATCGGCGAGGCCAACTTCCGCCAGATCGAGAAGATGGTGCTGTTGCAGACCCTCGATCATCTCTGGCGCGAACATCTCGTCACTCTCGAGCATCTGCGTCAGGTGATCGGCTTCCGCGCTTACGGCCAGCGCGATCCGCTCAACGAGTACAAGAGCGAGGCGTTCGTCCTGTTCGAGGCGATGCTCGGCAACCTGCGTGAGGCAACCACCGGCCAGTTGATGCACATCGAGCTCGCTTCGCCCGAGGCGCAGGGAGAGTTGCAGATGGCCGACCTTCCGGAGATGCACGCTCACCATATCGACCCGGTATCCGGATTGGATGAGCTTGCTCTGGCCGACGCCGCGATCGCCGCCGAGGCCCGCGGTCCGGTGCCCGCGGCTCCTGACCGCCGTCCGCCGCTGCAGACGCGCAAGACGACGACGTCGGTCGATCCGTCCGATCCCGCCACGTGGGGTCGCGTCGCCCGCAACGCGCCCTGCCCGTGCGGCTCTGGCAAGAAGTACAAGCACTGCCACGGCAAGACAGATTGAGTCTGATCACTCAGCGTCGATCCAACCAAAAACCTCGCCGCGCCATCGCGGCGAGGTTTTTATTTGAGCACTCGTTTTCAGAGTGGTCCCTCACGTCGCCACGACGAATTGAGGGTTACTCCGCCGCCCGCAGCAATGCGTCGAGATCGAGCGGGCGCGTATCCATGGCGAGACGGCCATCGGCTTGGCGCGGCCAATCGTTCGGGTCACGGGGCTTTGCACAATAAGCTCAAGTTCGCACAAAAACCCTAGCATCTGCACAAAAACTCCCCTCACCCAGCCGCACAACCGCAAACCGACGGGTCACACTTTTTCCTGGAACAATTCCCGGTTCATATCGTTGCAACCCCGTGATGTCGCATTTCATGGAGGGTTCCATGCAACCGTTTGTCCAGATATCGCACGAGGAGCTGACTCAGCTGAGGGAGAGATTGAAAGCTCTCGAGGAGGAGCGGTCAATTCTGCTTGGCTCGATACGCTTCATCGAAGAGAGATTCGCAGCCCCCCATGATTTGAGCCAGCGCGAGCCGAACATCGCGGCCCCGAGCACGTCGGCTCAGCCTGATGATGTCGCTGATCTGGAGGATCTACCTCCTGAAGCTCTGGAGACGCTAGGATTGTCCGAAGCTGTTCTCGAGATTGCTCGTAAGTATAGGCGTCCGATGAAGGCCAAGGGATACATGGCCTGCTTACCCAAGGTCGGCTTCAATCGAGAGGTCGAATACCAGAACGTCTACAATGCGCTTGTTCGGATGAGCAAAAAGAAGCGCCTTACCAGAACAGCAGACGCGAAATTCTCTCTTCCCGATGACGGAAAATCATCCTGGAATGGATCCGCACAATTGCGGCGGTAAGATTCAAACGCCTCTTCTGGGTTCAAACCAAGCCGCACACGGTCGCACCACCATTCGTGCTGCTAGTAAAGGAGCGTCATCCAATGCCGTCAAAAAAAGGCCGCCCATCTCAAAAACTGCCTCCCGAGGATCACGACCATTCAAAACCGCCACGCCGCGTCCGAACCTCTTGCCCGCCAAGAGCGTCTGGGCGCCTACGCAAAACCTATCGACAGAATTGGCCTGCTTACAACGCCGCTCAGACATATGAAAAAGCACAATTTCAATCGTTGCTGTCAAAACTTACGGAAGGTTTGGAGCACCCGAAACAACGCGTGAATGGGCGCCCGCGCATCCCTTTTAAGGTGGCGATGTTCTGCGCGGCCTACAAAGTGTATTCTACCTTTTCCGCGCGGCGGTTCATGACTGATCTCCGGGAGGCGCATAAGAGTGGTTTGATAACGGTGCTACCACATTTCAATACAGTACTTAACTTACTCGAAGACGCGACGATTACCCCCGTTCTAAAAGAGCTTGTAGTCATAAGCAGCTTGCCTCTGCGGGGCATAGAAACCTGCTTCGCCATCGATTCTTCCGGATTCACTGCGCCGCTCTACATTGATGACGATGCGGACAATGCAAGCGCCGATCGCAGGCAACATGGTTGGGTCAAGGCCCATGTTATGTGCGGGGTGAAGACCCACATTATAACCGCCGTAGACATTCGGGGGCCATACTCTGCCGACACAAACTCTTTCCCATGCCTTCTAAAGAAAACCTCAGAATCGTTTTGTGTAAGGGAGGTCAGCGCCGACAAAGCGTACTTTAGTCGCGCGAATTTCGTCTTAGCAGAAAAAATCAAAGCCCGTCCTTATATTCCATTCAAGAGCAACGCCACGGGGTTGGGACCTCCGCAAATGGAAAAAATGTATCATCATTTTCAATTGAGGCGAGATGATTTCATGCGGCATTACCATAAGAGAAGCAATGTCGAAACCGTATTCTCCACATTGAAGCGAAAGTATGGGGCATTCCTTCGCAGCAAAAGCGAACACGCCATGGTCAATGAGGTTCTTCTACGGGCTGTCTGTCACAACCTATGCGTCCTTATTCAAGAGGCGCAAGAATTAGGGATCAAACCAGAACTCGAGTAGGCTAATGCGTGTATCCTGACAGAAGCGGCGACCCAGCCACCCTCGGGGCTATGTTTTTTCGTCTGAGGCTCTACGCTTCGGCTCGCTTTCCTTGCTGACTTGCCTTGGGCGGTCCCAGTAGGGTGACTTACAGCGCGGGCAGACCTTTGGGTCACGCGCCTTTTCTCTTGGCAGCCATTCGTGCCCGCATCGCTCGCAGCGATAGCCCCATAGCTGAACCTTCTCCACCATGCGGCGCTGTATATTCCTTCCGGGAATATACTTCAAGGTCATTGACGGCGACAACCTACTAGGGATATATACCTATTAGGTATACCCAGGGCGTCGCCGTGCCTCAGACCTTGTCGCCGCGAGAAATTGCAGGACTGCAAATAGCCGCCATGGCACGGCTGAGGCGCCGCGGCGAATTTTGGCTGGTGCCATCGCATGGACAGGGGCGTGGTGGAAGCCCTCATAAAGTAAGACCCCACCCAACAACCCCTCACTGCTCTTGCCCTGACCACACACTACACGGCGGAAAATGCAAACACATCTATGCTGTCGAATACGCGCGCCAACGAGAGAACGCCGTAGCAAACGACCCGCATGATGAAGCTGAAATTCCAGTCGCACCACCGCCTCGAAAAACCTATCCGCAGGCCTGGAAGGCCTACAACGCAGCGCAGACGCAAGAAAAGGCGATTTTCCAACACCTGCTTAAAGAACTCGTGCGCGACGTCGGTCTTGAAACCTCTGAGGCCTCTAATGGACGTCCGCGGTTTCCGCTCGAGGACGCCCTGTTTTGCGCATGCTTCAAGGTGTATGCGACCTTCTCAGCCCGCCGCTTCATGACCGACCTGAGGGACGCGCATGGAAAGGGCTATATTTCGTCGGTTCCGCACTTCAACACGATCCTCAACTACCTTGGCGCTGAGGCAACCACGTCCATTCTGATGGATCTTGTCGCGCGCAGCAGCAAGCCGCTGTCGGGGATCGAAACGGACTTCGCTGTCGACTCAACCGGGTTCTCTTCATCGCGGTTCGATCGCTGGTTTGATCATAGGCAGAAGAAGCTTCGTCAGGAGCACTCATGGGTGAAGGCGCACGCCGTTTGTGGCGTCAAAACGAACGTGGTGACCGCGGTTGTCATCGGTGAGAAAAATGCACCTGACGGCCGCCAGCTTCCGCAATTGCTGGCTAAAACCGCTGAGCATTTCACAATGCGTGAGGTGTCCGCGGACAAGGCGTACTCATCGTTCGCGAACCTTGATCATGTCGACCGTTATGGCGCGACTCCCTTCATCGCATTCAGGCGCCATGTCAGTGGGCGTGGACCAAAGGTGTGGGAAAAAATGTTCCTCATGTTTCAGCTGGAGAGAGAAGCGTTCTTTGCGCACTATCACAAGCGCAGCAATATCGAAGCCTGTTTCTCCATGATCAAGAGAAAGTTCGGAGACAGCGTTCGAAGCCGACTACAGGTTTCCATGAAAAATGAAGTGCTCTGTAAGATTATCTGCCACAATATCTGCGTGTTGATCCAGGAAGCGCATGAGCTTGGTATCGAACTAAAGTACGAATGACATAGCTGCGGGCCGTGCCGGCAGAGCTTCCGTGGGCAACTCCAATGCGGTTGTTTGCGCTCGCAATTGGAGTATTTGTCGCCCGCCACGGGGTTCACCTGCAGCAACGTTCGCCTATCTCG
The DNA here is from genome assembly GCF_965243865.1 of Hyphomicrobium sp. 1Nfss2.1. Taxonomy (GTDB): domain Bacteria; phylum Pseudomonadota; class Alphaproteobacteria; order Rhizobiales; family Hyphomicrobiaceae; genus Hyphomicrobium_A. Next base: position 2,599,885 of record NZ_OZ251603.1, read on the forward strand.
GCCCTCGGCGGTTCGTGCAGCAATTGCTGTCGCACCAAGTCGAGTCAGATTTTAGTCGCCCGGCTTTGCAGATATCCGCGTACCTACGTGGCGACCGCGGATTAGCCAGGTTCGGCCAGCCAATATCTGACACGGGGAGCCGCAGCTGGGCAGCACGGCCTGTGGCCCTCGTGACGCAAACACTCTTTGAACCGATCAGCGAGCTTATCTGTGTCCAGCACCTCGCCCAAGCTCTCAGCAAACGAAGGCCAATGCGTCATGGAATCGGGTGGGGGCTGTTGGCCCTCTGCATCCCCGACGTATGACAAGCGGGCGATTATCAGCGGCAGGCGGCCTCTATGCGACCGCCTGCAGAAAACCATCTATGGCGAACTAATGCTGTCCGTGTCCGTGTCCATGGCGGTGGCCATGCCGATGCCTAAAGCCACGAAAGTGGTGGCGGTGGTGTCGAATGAAAAAGGGGATGTAATGCCGGTGACGGCTGTGAAGGCGCCGATGGACTTGTTGGAGCATGCCGTTCTCCAGCCCGACGGTACGCACAGCGGGGATCGGTGCGGCGTGAACGGATGTCGCCATCACTCCCAGTACGCAGACTAAGCCGCAAACCTTGATTGCGCTCAACATGATTTCCTCCTGACAACGCAACTTGGCCGCAAGCGAGCGATGCGTCGCTGAACGCTTGCAGCCAAGTTTCATATTGCACACCAAGCTGAAACCAGCCTGAACGGGCATTGAGGAACGGAGGATCGTCGCGAATGTCAGTGGGTGCGGGCGTCAGGAGGATCTGAATACTAGGCGGCCCGCGCATCGCCGATTTCGCGTCGACGGAACCTATGCTTCAGCGCTTAATGGCCGTGAGCGTCCTTGATGCCCAGCAGCTTTTGAGCTTCTTTGAGCGCCGCTTCGCATTCCTCATTCTTCTTCGCCGTATGCATCTCCTCAGCAGTGGCTCGCGCGGCCTTCACTTTGGCCATGTCGCCATCGCTCAGCTTCGCCGTTGCCATCGCCTTATCCACGGCGGCCATGTCTGCATCGCAATGATCGCCTGCTGCCATGGCAGGAATTGCGAGGCCGATTGCTGCCGCCGCAGCCAAGGTCAAGGTCAAGTTCTTCATAGTTGTCTCCTCTCAATTTGAGCCGAGCTTCCTGTGAGCTCGGCTCGTTGGTCAACTCTCTGTGTTAGTTTTTGTCCGAACGCTTGGCCTACCAGTTTCGGCCGTGACCATGGCCCCGGCGCGCGAACTTCAACCAGGGATTCCGAGCCCAGCGGTTGCGGACATGCCCGCGGCGTTCACGGTCCACGTGCCGCGAGTAGCCCCGGTCGTGATCGCGGGAGCTGTAACCACTGCGGTTGTGGTCTCCAGCCTGGGCTGCCGACGCAGCGATGCCTAGGGCGCCGCATCCTGTCAGAACGGCAAGCGCAAAAAGCGAGGGAGTGCGAAGCATGGGAATTCTCCTCTTCGACAATATATTTGTTTAGTCGCCGAGTTATTCGGCCATTCCCTTTTTAATAGGCTGCGAATGTCCCTCACGTGAACTGCCCGTTCACCGTCAATTCATTGACCTGATGAGGGGCTGAATAAAATAGAAATGCGCGTGTTTTGCGGCGCCAAACTGAAATGAATCTGAATAACGAAGGCGAATTGCGATTTTATCCGGACAACTTACTCGACGAGGCCAAAATGCGCATTGTGGTCACGACCGCCGGGCTTGTAGTCCGGGCGCAGGCGACTAAGCTCCTGCCGCGCAGCGGTGGCGTCGCCTGCTTGCTCGTAGAGCAGAGCTCGGTCTGCGCGCGCATGGTCATCTTCGGGCGCGAGTTCGAGGGCCCGGTTCAAGTCAATGAGCGCCTGACCATCTTGACCTCTCTTGAGAAAGAGATGCGCGCGACGATGATGCGCCTCCGCAAATGCCCCGCCGGCTTGAACGGACGCATTCATGTCAGATATCGCGGCGTCGAGCTGACCGGTTTTCTCGTAGGCGCGCGACCGATGGAAGTACGTCATGGCATGAGACGGGTTATGAGACAGCGCGCGTGTGAAGCTTATAATTGCGTCGGCGAATAGCCCCTGTGCCATCAGGGTCCGGCCCAAATTATCGAACACGACACCCCCGCCGATGCCGGGGTCGAGCAGGGCCGCAGTCTTGAAATCCTCTGTTGCGCTAGCCCAGAGATGTACCCGGGCGTTGATCAGCCCACGATTGTAGTAGGCAACCGCCAGCGTGGGATCGATGGCAATCGCGTAGTCCGAGTCGCCTACCGCACCTAAAATATCCCCCCGCGCAGCCCGGATCAGGGCACGCGCTGCACAGGCGAGCGCATTGCCGGGATCGATGCGGATTGACTTCGTTAGGAGCGTGAAAGCTCGGCGGAGGTCGCCGCCTCGACTTTGCGCGATTGCAAGGCTGTAGATGCGCTTACTCAGCGCGCGGTTCCTGGCGCGAGTAGGCGCTTCGGTAGGGTTGGCGCGTGTCGATATTGGAAAGAGCGAGTCTGCCAGCGAAAGCTGGGGAGCCACTACACAGACCGTGGCAACGATCGCGATTGCCAGCGCTTGCGCAAACATCGCTTTCCTCCCCTTGCGGCACACTGCGCAGTCTTATGTGGCCCAATACCCTCCGCACTGCATTGGACGAGCGATGAGCATTGCGTGCAGCATCATTCGGCGGCGAGGCCCGCGGCCGCGGGATCAACGGGACGCGGCTGGGCCAAAATGTAGCGCTTATAGAGCGCGGGAAGCACGATCAGTGTTAGCAGCGTTGCGGTGATCAAGCCGCCGATGACCACAGTGGCGAGGGGCTTTTGAACCTCCGCTCCCGTGCCGGTCGCCAGCGCCATCGGCACAAAGCCGAGTGAGGCGACGAGCGCGGTCATGAGCACCGGCCGAAGACGCGTCATCGCCCCTTCGTAGATGGCATCTTCCCCCGGCTTCCCTTGTTCTCGTAGCTGGTTGATGTAGGTCACCATCACAAGACCATTGAGGACCGCGATACCGGACAGGGCAATGAACCCGACGGCTGCCGAGATCGAGAATGGCATGCCGCTGAGGTAGAGCGTGAAGATGCCGCCCGAAACCGCCAGCGGTACGCCGGAAAAAACGAGCAAGGCTTCGCGCACACTACCGAGAGCGGTGAACAGCATGAGAAAGATGACGAAGAAGCAGACAGGTACGACGATGAGCAGGCGGCTTTGAGCTGTCTGCAGGTTTTCGAACTGACCACCCCAGGTGATCCAATTACCGGGCGGGATCTTGACCTGGGCGTCGATCTTCTGTTGGGCCTCCTGAACGAAGGAGCCGATGTCGCGGCCGCGCACGTTCGCCTGCACGACAACGCGGCGTTTGCCATTCTCGCGGCTGATCTGGTTGGGGCCTTCCTCGATGTTGAATGTGGCCAGTGTCTTAAGTGGCACGAAATTCGGGCGGCCGGGCCCCGCTGTGGGAATAGCGACCGGGAGATTCTGCAGTGTGTCGAGGTCATCGCGCAGACGATCGGGAAGGCGGACAAGGATGTCGAAACGCCGGTCGCCTTCAAACACAAGTCCCGTCTCGCGTCCGCCGACCGCGATGGAAACCACGTCAAGCACATCGCCGACATTGAGTCCGTACCGCGCGATTGCTGCTTTATCGAGTTTCACGTTGAGCATTGGCAGGCCCGTGGTCTGCTCGACTTTTACATCGGCCGCTCCCGGCACGGAGCGCAGCACCGAGGCGATCTTATTTGCGGTTTCTCCCAGCTCCTCGAATTTGTCGCCAAACACCTTCACTGCCACATCGCTGCGCACGCCGGCGATGAGTTCGTTGAAACGCATCTGGATGGGCTGCGTATATTCGTAGTTGTTGCCCGGCAACTGGCCGACCGCCTTGGCGATCCTTTCGATCAGTTCGGCTTTGCTTTCTCCCGGATTGGGCCACTCGTCCTGCGGCTTCAACATGATGAATGTGTCGGATACGTGCGGCGGCATGGGATCGGCGGCCATCTCGGCCGTTCCCGTCTTGGAGAAGACGAACGCAACTTCGGGAAATTTGCTGACGGCGGATTCCACCTTCAACTGCATGTCGAGCGATTGCGTCAAGGAGGTGGAAGGAATGCGCATGGCGTGCATCGCCAGATTCTTCTCGTCCAGTGTCGGAATGAACTCCTGACCGAGGCGCGTGAACAGAAATAGCGACACGGCAAAGAAGCCGAGAGCAACGATGATTACGAAGCCTGTGTCCTCGAGCCCGGCCCGCAGCATCGGGGCATAGCGCGCCTTGGCGAAGCGGATAAAAAAGTTGTCCTTCTCCTCGACTTTGCCTGACACGAAGATTGCGATCATCGCCGGCACGAACGTCAGAGACAGGACGAATGCGCAGACCAGGGCGATGATGACGGTCAGGCCCATAGGCTCAAACATCTTGCCTTCGACGCCGGTGAAAGTCAGCAATGGGAAATATACGGTGATGATAATGATCTGGCCGAACACCGATGGCTGGATCATCTCCTTGCTCGCAGTCATTACCTCCTGCATGCGCTCATCGAGCGTAAGGAGCCGACCTTCGTGATGCTGGCGCTCGGCGAGCCTCCGTATCGCGTTCTCGGTGATGATGACGGCGCCGTCGACGATAAGTCCGAAATCGAGCGCTCCCAGGCTCATGAGATTGGCCGACGTGCCGGTCTGGAGCATGCCAATTACGGTCATCAGCATCGTTATGGGAATGACGAGCGCGGTGATCAGCGCGGCGCGCAGATTGCCGAGCATGAGGAACAGCACGACGATGACGAGCAAGGCGCCTTCGGCAAGGTTCTTGGAAACGGTCTTGATCGTCGCGTCGACCAGCAAGGTCCGGTTCAGCACAGTCTGGATGGCAATATCGGGCGGTAGCGACTTGCTGATCTCCTTGATCTTCTCGTCCACGAGGCCGGACACGATGCGGCTGTTGCCGCCCTTCAGCATCATCGCAGTGCCGACGACGACCTCGCTGCCGTTTTCGCTCGCCCCGCCTGTCCGCAGTTCGCGACCCAGGCCTACCTCGGCGACATCCTTGAGGAAGACCGGCACGCCGTTTTTGTTGGCGATGATAACGTTGCCGATGTCCGTCGTGGTCTCGAGGCGTCCGTCAGCGCGGACGACGTAGGATTCACCGCGCTGCTCGATGTAGCCTGCACCGACGCTGGTATTGTTGCGCTCGAGGGCTGCCACAACGTCAGCAAAAGAGAGCCCAAGCGAGAGAAGTTTGTCAGGATCAGGCTGCACTTGGTACTGCTGCTTGAACCCCCCGATTGCATCGACCTCGGCGACCCCTGGAATGCCCTTCAATTGCGGACGGATGATCCAGTCCTGGACCGTGCGCAGGTACATGGCACGCTCAAATTCCTTGGTCAGCCTCTGTCCCTCTGGCGTGAGATAGCTGCCATCTGTTTGCCAGCCCGGTTGCCCGTCTTTTACGTCTGCCCCTTTGCCCTGCGGGTTCTTGTAATGGACCGTCCACATGTAGATTTCTCCGAGGCCCGTCGACACCGCTCCCATATGAGGTTCAGCACCCGGAGGAAGGTTCGCTTTGGCCTGCGACAGGCGTTCCGTCACCTGCGTGCGCGCGAAGTAGATGTCGACGTTATCCTCGAAGACGGCGGTCACCTGCGAGAAGCCGTTGCGCGAGAGCGACCGCGTGTAGGAGAGGCCAGGAATACCCGCGAGCGCCGTTTCAATCGGATAGGTGACGTTCTTCTCGATCTCGAATGGCGATAGTCCGTTGGCCTCGGTATTGATCTGCACCTGATTGTTGGTGATGTCGGGGACGGCATCGATGGGCAGCTGGGTAAGCGACTTCATGCCGAAGGCGGCAATGGCCGCGACAGCGAGAACGACCAGGAATCGCTGCTGGATCGAGAAGCTGAGGATGCGCTCTATCACTGGGACTGACCTTTAGTGCTCGTGCTCGGCTTCGGATTTTCCGAGCTCGGCCTTGAGGGTGAACGTGTTCTGCGTAGCAACGCTCTCTCCGGGTTTCAGACCCGAGACGATCTCAACATTCTGGCGGTCTTCACGCCCGAGCGTGACGGGACGCGCCCGGAAGCCGCCATTGACGGCTACAAACACCGACTTCTGACCATTGATCGTCTGGATGGCGTCCCGTGGCACGGCCACGGCAGCCTTTTGCTGGCCGGCAATGAGCTGCGCACGCACGTAGTCGCCGAGCTGCCAGCTGCCCTCGGCATTATCGATCTCGGCTATCGCCTTCGCCGCGCGGGTCTCTGGATCGATCACCGGGCTGAGCGCAATAATCTTCCCGCGCGCGGTGCGGTCGTCCCCGGTGACGATGACCTCCTGCCCCTCTTTGGCGAACGGTAGGTCGGCCGGCTGCACTGCGAGTTCGACCCACACCGTCGAAAGGTCCGCGATGTTGAAGATCTCTTGCTCGGTGCCAACCATTTCGCCGAGGATCAGGCTGCGCGCAGTCACCTTCCCGGCGATGGGTGACCGGATCTGGTAGGTTCGAAAGGACTGCTCCTCGCCTTTCCGGTTCGTGACGTCATCTATATCGCTTTCGTCCAGGCCCATGGTGTGGAGCTTCTGGTGGGCCAGCTCCAGTTGAATTTTCGACGTCTCGAAAGCATTCTTGGCGTTGAGGTATTCCTGCTCGGCCGTCACTTTCTGCTTCCACAGGCGCTCCTCGCGCTCGAACACGGACTTGGCCAGCTCCTCGGCGCGCCACGCTTCAAGGTATTGCGATTTGCCATCGGCCATCTCGCGGCTTTCGAGGGTGGCCAGCAGGTCGCCTTTGACAACCGGTTCCCCGAGGCGCTTGTCGATGGTCGCAACCGTCCCCGCCAGCTTTGGCACGATCTTGGCCTGACGGTCAGCGTTGAGCGTAACGCGTCCGGGCACGGATATTTCCTTCACGAGCGTTGCGGGCTCCACAGGCGCCGTCTCTATTCCCGCAGCGGCAATCTGCTCGGGGGTCAATTTGACAAGCCCTTCGCTTTCCTCTCCCGCTCCGTGCTGGTGTCCCTCTTCGGCTCCGTGTGCATGCCCTTCCGGCTCCGTTGCGGCGTGCTCGTGACCGTCAGGCTCCGTTTCGTGCCCGTCGCCGGGGGCGCCGTGCTTGTGTCCATCGCCCTCGGTGTCGCCGTGCTTGTGGTTCGTCTCCACGTTCGTTTCTGTCGAAGTTGAGCCAAGACCGATGGACTCGCTCAGCGCCGAAAATAGCCCGGCCTCGCACACGCGCGTGCCAAAGCCCTCTTCGGCGGCCGCGTGGCCTTGGCCATGCGCGTGCCCCTCCTCCGCCGACGCGGCAGGTCCACACGACTTGGAAATTTCACGCGCTCCAATTAGTGCAGCGAGTACAACGAGCGCCAGTCCGGCAATTAGCTTGGTCTTTCGGGTCATCTTTGTACTCACTTGAGGCCGTTTAGCTCGCGGCCGATCAGGGCTTCGACCTGCACGCGCGCCTTTTCATAATCCGCGCGGGCGTTGACCAGCTCGCGGCGGGCTTCGAAGAGGGTTCGCTGCGTATCGAGGACGTTCAAAAGATCGAACTTGCCTTCTTCGTACCCGGTGCGGGTCCGATCGAACGCCGATTGCGCGGCGGGGAGCACTTGGCTCTCGATAGCATTGGCCTGGGCATTCGCGGCCGCAACCGCGCCGAGGGCACCGATAAGCGTACCCCTCATCTGGGCCCTGGCAGCCTGCGCATCGAACTCTGCTCGGGCGATGCGATGCTGGGCCGCGGCGATAGCGCCTTCGTTGCGGTCGAACAGGGGAAGCGGCAATGAAACGCCGGCGATCATGCCGGTCGAGCTATCGGTTTCGAATCGCCTGAGTCCCGCACCGATGGTGACGTTGGGAACGGCTTTCGACCGCTCCACCTCGAGCACGGCATAGCGATGCCCGACGGTATCGCCCCAGCGGGCGATATTCGGATTGGCGTCGAGGAAAGCCTGTACTTCTTCAAACGAGGGCGCGCTGCGGTCACGACCAAGGCGGCCAGCGGCTCGCGTGTACGTTGCCCCGCTAGCGCCCCAGAGCGCCGAAAGCCGATCGCGTGCCGATTTTAGACGCGCTTCTTCGGCGCCGAGTGAAGCCTGGGCGCTGGCCACGGCAACTTTGCTGCGATCGAGTTCGATCGGGCTTGCGCGGCCGCCTTTCACACGTGCATCGACAGCGGAGCGCGTTTTTTGCGACACGCCGACAAAGTCGCGAAGGATGGCCACCTTTTCTTGCGAGGCGATCACATCGACGAAAAGTTGGGCCGCGTCGGTGGCGGCCTGCAAGCGGGCGACTTCGAAATCCCAGCCTGCGATCGACGCCTCGAGATTAGCCGCGTTGAGCCGCGCCATGCGCTTGCCCCCGAGTTCGAAGGTTTGCGACAGCTGCAGGCTTTCACTTGAATCTTCTGCGGCAATCCCGCCCGAATTCGGCAGGTTCTCGACGCCAGCCGCCAGTTCGGGGTTCAGTCGTCTGGACGCTTGGAACGCATCCCCGTGTCGAGCATCGATTTCAGATGCCGCGGCCTTCACCGACGGGCTGTAGGCAACGGCAAGATTGACCGCTTCGCCGAACGTCAGTGTGCCCGATGGCGCATACGCTTCTCTCGTCTCCGGTTGCGGAGCGGAGGCCTGCCAGCCGTAAGTTGCTCCGGACGCGCCCGGCTCGGGGACGACGACCGTCTCCGTAACCCCTCCACACCCGGCGAGACTTAACGTCAGTGCTATAACGCTTACGCGGCTACTGGCGCGGTATTGGCCCGCCATGCTGCCTCCCTAATGCGTGCTCAGTTGGCATCTCCGAGGGGGAGACGGCCGTACTCAGTCGCGATTGGAGACGCTAGATCAAAAGGACAATTGTCCGGTGCGAAGCGAGATGATCGACATCAGGCTTGGCCCGCTCTCGTCGATCTACCGCAGACAGGGACCAATGGCCGTCTTGGATGGCAGCAATTGTGGCCCAATGCGGCACTGGCGATTTGGACGGAAGCGACTTAATCAATGAACTTGGCTGCGGCAAGCTAGCGAGAGATACGATGTCTATGTCGACGCATCCCTTCGGCGCCTCGACGCCGGGTCCCGGATCTGTGCTGCTCAGCCGTTCTGCGTGCTCGGTCGCATGATGTGTTCCCGCATCCAACAGCTCGATTGCGCGGTGACCATCGGCGCCGAAGCAATAGACGAGCGGAAGAGCTGCTGCGAACGTGGCAGGCACGAAGGCGATCAACAGCACGATCGCTATGAGTTGTCGCCAGAGGCTCATCTGTCCCAGCCCTAAACCTGCACCTAGCCTAATGCGCATCACCGGCTTCATATTCAAGAAAAAACCGTTGGGGCGCTTATGCCATGGCGGCTCTGTCGCGGACGGGACACAACTATTTCAGGATGGGTTAAGCAAAGCCGCGCTGGAACAGGCAGTTTCCCCATAGATTCCGGGACGGAACCGCATGGAAGCCTAAGCATGGAGCACATGGTCCTCGATTCCCTCCCTGCAGTCTCGCAACTCCAGCTGCAAGGTTACGTGCGAGATGTGGAAATCCTCGGAAAGCACGCGTCCAGCCATTTCGCGCACCTCGGATTGTTCCCTGTCAGGTTCCAGTACCAGATGAACCGATAGCGCAGGCGTGTCGCTTCCCAATGCCCAGATATGCAGGTCATGAAGGTTCTTCACGCCGGGGACTTGCCGCAGCGCAGCGGCAACGGCAGCGTAGTCTATACCTTCCGGCACCCCTTCCAGCAGAATGTTGGTTGTCTCCTGCAACAGGGACCAGGCGCGGGGCAGCACCCACAGACCAATGCCGATGGCCACGACGGCGTCGACCCAGAGCCAGCCCGTCAGCCAAATAATAGCCGCGGCGGCAATGACCCCGATGGAGCCGAGCATGTCGCTCCACACTTCAAGGTAGGCTCCCTTGACATTGAGGCTTTTCGCTTGACCGGCCGCCAACAGCCGCATGGAGATAAGATTGATGACGAGCCCGATCACCGCAATCACCAGCATACCGACGGACTGTATTTGTTCGGGCTCAACGATCCTCTTGTAGCCCTCGTACAGGATGTAGCCGGCGACACCGAAGAGGATCACAGCATTGGAGGTCGCCGCCAGCACCTCGAAGCGTTGATACCCAAACGTGCGCTGGCTGTCCGCCGGGCGGCTGCCCACCTTAATCGCGGCGAGAGCGATGGCGAGGCCGAACGTGTCAGTCAGCATATGCATTGCATCTGAAATGAGCGCGAGGCTGCCGGTCAGTATGCCGCCGATCACTTCCGCGATGAGGAATGTGCCCGTGAGCAACAAAGCTCCCCGCAGGGCTGCCGAGTTCGCTGCACGTGGATTTGCGTGCTGATGTCCATGGCCCATCTATATTTGCGACGTTTGTGGAGCACCGCTCGCGGCGTCGACCGCAATGTCCTTGAGCGCTTGGACCTCTCGCTCTCCAGCCTGAACGGCCAGCATAATGCCGAGCGCCATAAGTTTCTCAGACGCCTCAGACACGACGGCTTCCCGCGCCAGGATCTGTTCGCGTGCCGCATCGAAGGCACAACTCATCAGCGCGACGAGCTCTCGGCTAAACGCTTCATCATCAAAGGTCATCAGCTCAGGATTGCTCGACGGGGAAGCCACGTGCTCGATGGAACTCATCATTTTATCGGATCGCCTTACCGTTTATCTCGGACCCTTGTACACGAGGCCCCTGTGGCAGTTCATTCCGCCACGCCGCGGCAGATGGCAATGCAGATCCGTTGGCGGGATGGTTGGCATCGAACGTCGCCGTTTTATCCAAGCCCTGCGGCCGATCGAGCGCCTCGCGCTATGTGTCGATGCAAGCGAGGTTTCGACACCGGACAACGTAACGGGAGATCCTTGAGCAGGATATCCGACCGCCATCACTGCGATCAACGCGACTATCGCGCTCGTTACGGTCTTGCCCATAGCACGATGTCTGACACGGCAGGCTGAAACCAAGCTGAAAAAGCTGCGGCTGCGGGGCCACGGCGTCGAAATATGCTGAACGGGGACTTGCTGCTTATGGTTTGAGGGTCATCTTTCCTGCCGCAGCCCCGCAGCCCCGCAGCCCCGCAGCCAAGGAGAATCGCCATTCGAATACTACTTGTCGAGGATGATGGGGCGATCGCAGAGCGTCTGGCCACCGCGCTTGAAACCGCGGGCTTTGTCGTGGATCACGTTTCCAATGGAGCGGATGCGTGCTCGCTAGCGCTTGATCAGTCTTTCGACGCTGCCGTGCTCGATCTCGGGCTGCCCGGGATGGACGGGTTGGAAGTGCTGCAGTCGTGGCGCGCGGCCGGCATTTCGATGCCAGTGTTGATTTTGACGGCGCGTGGAGCCTGGCCGGAGAAGGTCAAGGGGTTGAACGCCGGTGCGGACGACTACATCAGTAAGCCATTTCATGCGCCCGAGATCGTTGCGCGGTTGCGTGCCCTGACGCGGCGCACATCTGGTGCCGCGCATCCCCTTCTCAGCCATAAGAATATCACCCTCGACACCGTAGCGGGAAAAGCCACCGTTGACGGCCACTCTACAACGCTTACGGCGTTGGAGCTGCGCATGCTCACGTATTTCATGCTGCGGATCGGGCGCATCGTCTCTCAGAAGGAGCTGGTGGAGCATCTTTACAACCTGGATGACGGCGCCGTGTCGAATACGATTGAGGTCTACATTGCCAGGCTACGGAAGAAGTTCGGTCGGGATTTCATCACGACCGTCCGCGGTCTCGGCTACCGGATGGATTGAGCAGCATGCGTAGCCTCAAGATGCGGTTGATCATTGTAGCGGCGGCGTGGATCGCTGGAGGTGTGGCCGTCGCTGGACTTTTGCTATCGACCGCTTTCAGGGATTTTCTGGTCACCCAGTTCTACGATCAGCTGCACGTCAATCTCGATGAACTCGAACGACTAGTCGAGATTGATTCGGCTGGGGCCCTGAAGCTCAAGAGTTCGCTCAGCGACCCGCGCTACAGCGCGCATCTATCCGGCGCATATTGGGAAATTCAAAAGGGCGGCAAGGTTCTGGCGCGCTCGCCATCACTCGAGGGGCCCCCGCTAAAGATTCCCGCCGGGGCCGGAGAAAACGCGCAGACACATACGTATCGGATCGAGGGACCGACCGGCGGGTTGATGATTGCGGAGCGGCTTCGCTGGTTCGGCGAGGATCTGGTGCCCACGCGTATCATTATTGGCACCGACCAAAACGCGCTCGATCGTGAGATGCAGAAATTCAACTACGTGCTGCTCTGGGCGTTGGGGGGCTTTTCGCTATCGCTGATAGCCGCCGCTGTTCTGCTCCTGCTTTATGCGATGAGGCCGTTTGCCCAGCTGCGTCGAGCACTGGCACAAGTTCGCACAGGCGACTCGTCAGCAATCAAAGGAATTTTCCCCGAAGAGGTGCAGCCGCTCATCGACGACCTCAACAATCTTCTTGCCTCTTCCGGGGAGCAGATGGTCAGAGCACGCACGCAAGCAGGAAACATTGCGCATGGTCTAAAGAGTTCGCTGGCGATACTCGTCGACGAGGGACATCGCTTCAAAGCCAAGGGAGACGAGGATGCTGCTGCGGTCGTGCTGGGTGAGGCCAAGCGCATGCGTCGCCAGATCGACTATCACATCGCCAGGGCCAGGGCGGCCGCATCACGCAGGAATCCCCAGCAAGCGACATCGCTCTCGGATTCTGCGGACAACGTCATTGCAGCGTTGGAGCGACTGCATCGTGATCGGCAATTCACTATTCAGAACTTAATTCCTGCCGACGTGTTTGTCGGTTGCGAAGCCGAAGACTTGGAGGAGATCCTCGCCAATATCGTCGACAACGCCTGCAAGTTTGCGAGGAAAACGATCCGACTTGGCGTTGTGAAGGCGGGCCCACGGAAGCTTGTCGGAGTGGCCATAGAGGATGACGGCCCAGGATTGCCGGCAGAGGCTTGGGATGTCGTCCTGGACGTCGGTGAGCAGTGGGGCAGTTCTGACGGTTCAGGCTTGGGGTTGGCGATCGTGCGCGACTTAACGCAGCTCTACGGTGGATCTGTCCATTTGGATCGCTCCGACTTGGGTGGTCTCAAGGTAATCCTAGAGCTACCGGCGCATTCTACGATGAACAGCTGATCTCGATCGTCCGCATGGAATCGGTAAGTCCTTTTCCGTATCACGTAGAAAATCAGCCCATAGCTTCCGTGGGCTGCGGTCAACCGGAGCGGCAGCGGCAAGTTCGATGACTCGGCTTGCCGGCGGCAGAGACGTCAAATTGCGGGGTCGCCTGCCGTTGTCTTGTTCAGCTGATCGGCCAACGGGCCAGCCGGTTGCAGAAGGCTCTTGCAAGCCCGATCGGGATCTGAACTAATATCTCAACATCTCTTGAGATATTGAGGCAGTATGCGCGAACGGCAGGCTCTGGATGGCTTCGCGGCACTGGCCCAGGAAACGCGGCTACGAATTGTAAGAATGCTGGTCAAAGCAGGAGCCGAAGGCATGGCAGCGGGCGCGATTGGCGCTGCCCTCGACGGTTCGGCGAGTTCCCGGGTCGCCTTCCATCTCAATCATCTGCAGCAAGCGGGATTAATCGTGAGCCGCCGGGAAGGTCGCTCGATAATTTACAGTGCAATCTTTCCTGCGCTCTCCGACCTCGTTGCCTTCCTCATGCGCGACTGCTGCGAAGGCCACTGCGAGGTTTGCGACCCAGCCATCAAGCTCTTCGCCCAATGCGAGGGGCGACCCACAAAGTTGCGAACCCGAAATCGAAAGCGCATCACATGACCGCGAGCTTGCGCGAGACGCTGGAAATCTGGCAGGTGGCGATCTACTTCGCCGCCATGCTTTGTGCTGTTGGCGCGTCGCTAGTCTTTTCGACGGCTGGAATGGCGTCTCTCGTCGAGCCGGCGCTGGCACTGATGTTGTTCGTGACATTTCTTCAGGTACCACTTGTAGACCTCGGTAAGGCGCTTCTACGGGTCCGCTTTCTTGGTGCTCTGACGGCAGCCAATTTCGTTGCGATCCCACTCCTCGTGTTGGCTTTGCTCCAATTTGTTCCGGTTGATCCAATTGTTCGCCTTGGCGTGCTGATGGTCTTGCTTACCCCCTGCATCGACTACGTCGTGACGTTCTCGCATATCGGACGTGCGGACGCCCGGCTGCTACTCGCATCGACGCCAATGCTTCTTCTCCTGCAGATGCTTTGTTTGCCCATCTATCTAAGGGTATTCCTTGGCGAAGAGGCGGCTCGCCTGATGCAGATCGGCCCGTTTCTTCACGCCTTCTTGTGGCTGATCGCCATGCCGCTGTCGTTGGCCGCATTGGTGCAGTTTGGGGAAAAGCGCAGCCAATTACTCTCTCACCTGAAGACCGGCTTTGACCACCTGCCCGTACCTTCGACCGCGTTGGTGTTATTTCTGGTGTTCGCAGTGGTGGTGCCGCAAATGGGTCTTGCGCTCCCAAGCGCGACGAATGTGATCCCGGTGTATATCGCGTTCGCTATCGTTGCTCCCGCGATTGGGTGGGGCATCGGGCGCGTTGCAGGATTGACGGTCCCGGGTGTCCGGGCCATTGCGTTCAGTTCAGCCACGCGCAATTCACTTGTCATTCTTCCGTTGGCCTTCGCGGTGCCGGGGGCCATGCCCCTCCTACCTGCCGTGATTGTGGCGCAGACCGTCGTCGAACTCGTCGCCTCGCTTGTCTATATGAAGGTCATGCCGAAGCTGGGGGGCGTTGAGATTGCCACTTCTCCGCAGGCCTGAATTTGACTCCATCCTGCGCGAAGCCCGCCATCGTTTTACGGTCGCTCGTGGGGGGAGACTGGCGGCAACCGGCGACATCCGCAAGGTAGCGCTGTAGCTCGGCCACGCGAGCATCCAGAGCACAGAAGCCTACCTGCGAGCCGATCCCGCCGAGAAGCTCGCTGTCCTCGCCGCCCATTCACCGCCAATGATCAAACCAGGCAAGTTTCGCCCCCCGTCGGATGTGCTCCTCGCGAGCGCTCGGTGAAATTCGAAAAGCGACATAGAAGCGATTCTTCACTGCTAACAACAAATGCCCCGTCGGTCCCACAAAGGCCAACAGTATACGTCGCCTCCAAGAGACAAGCCTGCTGCCCAATGCGGCTGGTGATCGAGAGCAGATGCTCCCGCACCGATACGTGCACCTAGGCGCATGAGCGAGAGTTGGGGCTTGAAATCGATACTGTTCGCGAACCGCTCGATCTGGCGGAGCAGCCGCAAACCGCAGGCGATCGACGGCAGCCTTGCCGAAGAGCCGCCCAGGCCATCAGTATCATTCAGGTTGCGAGCCATATCGGGCGAACACTTCCGTGCTGCCGTCTTTTTTCAGAAGAAGAACCTCGTAGGCTTCGCGCTTGTTGCCAAATTCCATGCCGGGCGATCCAATGGGCATACCTGGCACAACGAGCCCAAGGGCCTCGGGCCGCTCGGTAAGCAGCTTACGAATATCTTGCTCGGGAACATGCCCCTCGATCAGATAGCCATCGACTCTTGCGGTATGACAGGCCGTCATTGCAGCGGGAATGCCCGCATCGAGCTTCATCTTCATCAACTGGCCCATTGCGAGATCCTTGACGGCAACCTCATGACCGGCTGCCCGCAAGTGGCGGGCCCACGCATGGCAGCAAGAACATCCTCCGGTGGTCATCATCTCGAGTGACGCCGCAACTGCCGCAACCGGAAAAAATCCTATGGCGAACGCCGTCATCCAAGCTGACCGCCGATAAATCTGATGTTCTGTGGTCATGATGGGTTTTCCTTCGACTGATTGTCCGCGAAGTTGCCAAAAGAGGTTGCGAGCAAGACCATGACGCCGACTACGATTGCGGCATCCGCGAAGTTGAATGCGGGCCAGTGATAGTCCCGGACATGAAAATCTAGGAAATCGACAACCGCACCGAGGCGAAGACGATCTAGAGCGTTGCCAAGTGCGCCGCCAATGATCAGACCGAACGCGATGGCTTCCCAACGCACGGTCGATCGGATCAGAAGAATGGCAAATAGCGCAACAATGACGAGCGTGATCCCGGCCATAAGCGTGGGTCGGCCCGCGAATGTCTCAGCGAACATGCTGAAGGATATCCCTTGGTTGAAGCTGAGACGGAGATCGAAAAATGGCAGCACGGATTGTGCGTTTCCGCGCTCAAGCGTCGCTAACGCCATCAGCTTGGTGGCTTGATCGAAAACGAAGGCGACAGTAATAGCCGCCAATCCAAATAGTTTTGTCAGGCGGGGCGTTGCCGAGGTGTCTATTGCGCTGCTCATGCGATCTCCTGAGATGACGCTTTCGCTGCCGGACGAAATCGCAGCAGGCGCAATGCGTTCGCGGTGACCAGCACGGTGGCCCCTGTATCTGCGAGGATGGCCATCCACAGCGTGCTAATGCCGAGCAGAGTGGTGATCAGAAATACGGCCTTCAGCCCGAGCGCGAGCGCGATGTTTTGCCAAATATTGGACAAGGTTGCCCGAGCGAGGCTGACAAGCTCGGCAACGCCGGTGACGCGATTGCCGAGCAAGGCCGCATCGGCTGTCTCCAGCGCAACATCGGTCCCGCCCCCCATCGCGATGCCGACCGAGGATGCCGCAAGGGCGGGCGCGTCATTGATGCCATCGCCAACCATGGCCACAGGGCCAGCCGTCTTGAGTTCAGCAATTGCTTGGAGCTTCGCGTCAGGCAAGAGCTCGGCGCGTACATCGAGGGCAAGGGCGCTTGCTATGGCTTGCCCGGTGCGCCGGTTGTCGCCCGTCAGCATGATGCTGTGTACCCCGAGGGCCTTAAGCGATCTGATCCCGGCCACGGCATCGGGACGTGGTTCGTCGCGGAGCGCGATGAGGCCGAGAGCGCGCTCTTTCGTGGCCACGATCACCACAGTCTTGCCTTCCGCCTCCAGCCTCTGCACCGCGTCTTCTAAGGAAGGGGGCAGCAGGTTGAATTCGGCTGCATAGCGCGGCGAGCCGACCGATATAAAACCCTCGCCAAGGCGAGCAACAACGGCCTTGCCAGGCACGGCGGATGCGCCCCCGTAGGCCTGTGGGATCGCGAGCGAGCGAGCGCGGGCTGCGGCGATGATCGCAAACCCGAGCGGATGGCTGGACCCTTGCTCGACGGCAGCAGCTTTCCCTAATATCTCACCATCGTCGCCTTCAATGGCGATGACATCGGTCACCTGCGGCTTGCCGATTGTCAACGTGCCGGTCTTGTCAAAGGCCACAGTCTTGATCTTGCCAAGAGCCTCTAAGGCTGCACCGCCCTTGATAAGAAGGCCACGGCGGGCCCCCGCCGCGAGACCGGAGGCGATGGCAGCGGGCGTCGAAATCACGAGCGCGCAGGGACAGGCGATAAGCAGCGTGGCGAGGCCGCGATAGATCCAAGTCCCCCAATCGGCTCCGAACAGCAACGGCGGCACGACAATGATTAGGGCCGCTGCACCCATAGACGCGGGCGTATAATAGGTCGCGAATTGGTCGATGAAGCGGGCTGTAGGCGCTTTGGAGGTCTGCGCCTCCTCCACCAGATGAATGATGCGGGCGATGGTGTTATCGGCTGCGGCCTTGGTGATCGATATCCTGAGTAAGCCGTTGCCGTTGATACTACCGGCATAGACCATGGCGTCGGCAGTTTTAAGGACCGGAACCGACTCGCCGGTGACCGGGGATTCGTCAAGTTCCGATGTGCCTTCGATGATTTTTCCGTCCGATGGAACCCGATCGCCAGGGCGGACCACGGCGACATCGCCGACGCGCAATTGTTCGACTGATACTTTCCGTACCTCGCCGTTTTGCTCGACCTGGGCGATGCGCGGAACTAATCCGATCAGCGCTTGGATACCCGCCCGCGCACGCCCTGCCGCGACGTTCTCCAGTAGTTCGCCCACTGCAAAGAGGAAAATCACAACGGCCGCTTCCTCGGTCGCGCCGATGAGAATAGCCCCGGCGGCCGCCACGCTCATGAGCGTTTCGATGCTGAAGAGTGTGCCGGACATTGCCCCCGCGAGCGCACGCCGGGCAATAGGTACGAGACCAATGACGGCCGCTGCGAGATAGGCGAAAAACGAGAGATCCGGCGCAATCCAAGCGACAATGGCGGCCCCTGCAAGCAGGGCTGCGCTTACAAGGACGAGCTTTCCCTTGCGCGTTTGCCACCACGGCCGGTCAGCCCGCTCGCGCGAAGGGGTCGAGTTGGTTTCTTCCACCGCCAGAGGACGCGGCGTGTAGCCAAGGCTGCGGATCTTGTCCTCTATCACTTGGCGTGAGATTCGATCCGGGGCGTGGCTCAGGGTCAGCGTCTCAGTGCCATAGTTGACGATGATGTCGCTGATGCCGGGTAGACGCGTCAGGGCATACTCGATCTTGAGGGCGCACGCGCCGCAATCCATCCCTTCGACCCCCATCTTGAGCGTGTGGATGTTTGTTGGAGGTCGTTCGGCAGCCGTCATGATTTTTGGACTTTCTCCCGTTAAGAGCGCATATTGCACCCTGTAGTAACTATAGGGTCAACCCTTATGAGTTCAGGCATTCTCACGATCGGCGATTTGTCCAAGGCCACCGGCACCAAGGTGGAAACGATCCGGTATTATGAGCGAATCGGATTGCTCGCCGCACCTGATAGGACGAGCGGAAACTATCGTGCGTATGGAGCCAAGGATCTCGGTCGGCTGAGCTTTATCCGCCGTGCCCGCGATCTGGGATTTGGTCTGGAGCAGGTGAGAGAGCTTCTGGGCTTATCGGATCAAAAGCAGCGTTCCTGCGAGGCTGTCGACATGATCGCGCGCGACCACCTCGCGGAAGTCGATCGCAAGCTTACCGATCTGAAGGCTCTGCGGCGCGAACTTGACAGCATCATCCGCCAGTGCGGTTGCGGCACCATTGCCGAGTGCCGGATAATCGAAGCGCTGGCTCCTATCGATCCAAACGGCCCAGTTAAATAGCAATCGAGACACAAACAATTGGTGCAACTATAACCGCCACCGTGCCGATCGCAGGCCTGGCCGGCACCGCGGGCAGCCCCGTCGCCGACAAGACGTATTTGCCGGGGGGAGGCCGAGTTCGGCAGAGTTCGGAAAATCCGAAAAAAATGCCGCCAGGACGCGGCATACCGGATTTCACGCCTAGCGATGCTACCGATCGGTGCGGTAGGCCGAGAAGCTGCCTAGCGCGCGGCTTAAGTCGCACGCACGCCCTCCGGGCAACCTGCCGCGATGATTTTTCAGTCGCCGGAGTCGCTTAACTTCGGCCTAATTGACGCTGCTTGATCCTCCAGCCGCGTGTTGCCGGGATCACCTCGCTGTGGCAGTCTGCGCTTGTGAGACATCGCGTCTACCAGCGCTGGTCTGTGGTCCTCGGCATGCTCGCCATGCTCGGGGCGATCGTCGCTATGCCGCTGTCGTCGACCTACGCACTGGCCATGGCAACGTCAAACCAGGCGATGGCGGAGCACACGGCGGCGATGAAGCACGATATGCCGTGCCACAAGCCGGCCAAGCCCTGCCCGGAATGCCCGCAAAAGGTTTGCCCAGAGATGGGCACCTGTCTCGTTAAGTGCTTCCAACCGCTGGCCTCGCCGGTTGGTGAAATGACTGTGCCCGGCGATGTCGTTTCAGCGCGCGTGCGGCCTGCCGTATCGCAGGTTTCCGGCGGGTTGCTGATTCCTCCCCTCCTTCGACCTCCAAGCGTCTGAATCTGCGCCCCTGGGCGTACGTGCGGCTGCGGCCATAGCCGTGGTCGGCGCGAGCGTTGGCCATGCCGGTCCGCGCTGGTTCACGACAACAGGAGAATTGAAAGATGCAACGCAAGACCCTGCGTGCCGCCACCTTTGGCGCTGCACTGCTCGCGCTTCTATCCGTCGCCGCTGTAGCCGGCGAGAAGGACTACGAGTTTCAGCTTGTCGACAAGGAGGTGAAGCAAGGCGACGCCGTCATCGCCGTAAAGCTCGTGCACAAGCCTTCGGGTCGCCCCATCCCCGATGCGGTGATCTTCGCCAAGCGTATCGACATGGGCCCCGACGGCATGGAAATGATGGATTCGCCCATCGAGCTCGTCGGCTCAACGGAGCCGGGTGTCTACCGTTTCAAGACCAAGCTCACCATGGCTGGAAAGTGGGCGCTGTCGCTGGGCGCTAAGGTCCAAGGAGAGACCGGGACGGTTGAAGACAAGCTCATCGTCACGGCGACCGAATGAAACCGCTTCTCAAAGGGGTGCTGACCGTCGCGGCTATATTGGCCGCGGCGGGAGCCGGGCTGTGGGCGGGCCAGACGGGCATCGTCAAACTCCCAGGACATGTCGCGAGTTTGATCACGGAGCCGGCGAATCCTGCCTCGCAGGGGCCCGTCATCTATTACCGCGACCCGAGCGGCAAGCCGCTCTATTCGCTGACGCCGAAAACGACGCCGGACGGGAAGGCGTACGTCGCCGTACACGCCTCGGAGGACATAGGGTTCGGCAAGCCCAGAACGACTGGCGACGCGGCGAACGCGACAGCGGAGGCCGAGCCACAGGACGCTTCGCTCCCCGAGCAGGGTCGCAAGATCATTCACTACCGCAATCCGATGGGGCTTCCCGACATCTCGCCGGTGCCCAAGAAGGATTCGATGGGGATGGACTACATCCCCGTTTACGAGGACGAGGTCGACGATGGCGATACTGTCAAGATATCGCCAGGGAAAATCCAGCGCACCGGCGTGAAAACGGAGGCCGTGAGCAAGAGACAAATCTCCAGAGACATCCGTGCGCCGGGGGTGGTCGAGCTAGATGAGCGCCGAATCACCGTAATCGCACTCCGCTTCGACGGTTATATCGAGAAAGTAGCGGACGTCACGACTGGTACCCATCTGAAGAAGGGCGCGCCACTCATGACGATTTATGCGCCCGAACTCCTCAGTGCCGGGGCCCGGCTCGTCATCGAAGAGCAAACGGGCTGGGGCCCGACTGCCGGCAAGAACAGGGATTTCCTAAAAGCGGACAACCTGAGGGCCCCGGTCATCGGCGCGCGCCGTCGTCTTGAAAATATGGGGCTTCCAATAGAGTTCATCGACAACATCGCGCGAACGCGCGAGGTTCCCGATACCGTTGTATGGCGCGCACCGGGCGACGGCATCGTTCTTGAGCGACGCGCGGTCGAAGGCATGCGGGCCGCGGCTGGCGACGTGCTGTTCCGTATCGCCGACCATTCGGTCGTTTGGATCATGGCCGATGTCGCCGAGGGTGACATCGGCGCGCTGAAGCCGGGCCAATCCGTCAAAGTGACAACGCGCGCGCATCCCGGCCGCGTCTTCAACGGCAAGGTGGCGGTCATCTACCCGCACCTGATGAAGGAAACGCGCACGGCGCGCGTGCGCATCGAGCTGCCCAACCCCAACCTCGCGCTGTTGCCCGGCATGTACGCGGATGTCGATATTGCAACCGGCTCCGATGAGCCTGTTGTCGCCGTTCCGCAAAGTGCTGTGGTCGACAGCGGCGCACAGCAGGTCGTCTTGCTCGATCGTGGCGAGGGCCGCTTCGAGCCGCGCGACGTCAAGCTTGGCCGCAAGGGGGACGGCTACGTTGAGGTCCTGAACGGCGTAAATGACGGCGACAGAGTCGTCGTCGACGGCAACTTCCTCATAGATGCAGAGAGCAACCTGCAGTCCGCACTGAGGGGCCTGTCGGCGGCACCGGCCAAGGCGGCCAGCCAATGATCGCGCGCCTCATCGGCTGGTCGGCGCGCAACCTGATGCTGGTGTTCATTGCCACGGCGTTCGCCGTTGTCGCGGGTCTATGGGCGCTGACGCACTTGCCGCTCGACGCCATCCCGGATCTCTCCGATACGCAGGTCATCGTCTACACCGAATTCCCGGGTCAGGCGCCACAGGTGGTCGAGGATCAGGTTACCTATCCGCTCACCACATCGATGCTGACGGTGCCACGCTCTAAGGTCGTACGCGGCTTTTCGTTCTTCGGCGTGTCGTTCGTCTACATCATCTTCGAGGACGGTACCGACATCTATTGGGCGCGCAGCCGCGTTCTCGAATACCTCAATGCGGCCGCCAAGCGGTTACCTGCGGGCGTCACGCCAACGCTCGGGCCGGACGCGACCGGTGTCGGCTGGGTCTATCAGTATGCGGTGCTGGGCAAGAACAAATCGCTGGCTGAACTCCGCTCGCTGCAAGATTGGGAGATCCGTTTCGGATTGTCCAAGGCCGAAGGCGTCGCCGAGGTGGCGAGCGTCGGTGGCTTCGTCAAGCAGTACAGTGTCGTCGTCGATCCGGGGCGCATGCGTGCACTCGGCATCTCGCTGCAAAAGATGCGCGAGGTCATCCGCGACAGCAACATGGACGTCGGCGGCCGCACCCTTGAGCTGGCCGAGCATGAGTTCATGGTACGGGGGCGTGGATATTTGAGGAATACCGCGGATATTGAGAACATCGTCGTCAAGATGAACGGCGGCACGCCGGTGCTGCTGAAGGATATCGCACGCGTCGAGATCACGCCCGACGAGCGGCGCGGCATCACCGAATTTAACGGCGAAGGAGAGGTGGCAAGCGGCATCGCCCTGCAGCGCTCAGGCGCCAACGCGCTGACGGTCATCGAAAACGTCAAGGAGCGCTTGAAGGAGATAGCCCCCTCGCTGCCTGAGGGCACCGAAATTGTCCCCGTATACGATCGCTCCGAACTCATTCACCGCGCCATCGCCACCCTCAAGTCGACCCTGTTCGAGGAAAGTGTGGTCGTCGCCTTGGTGTGCATCGTATTTCTTCTGCACGTGCGCAGCGCGCTCGTCGCCATCCTCATGCTGCCCGTCGGTATCCTCATGGCGTTCATCGCCATGAAGCTGTTGGGCATCGGCTCCAACATCATGAGCCTCGGCGGCATCGCCATCGCCATCGGCGCAATGATCGACGCCGCGATCGTCATGATCGAAAATGCGCACAAGCATCTTGAACGAGCGCCGCCGGATAAGCCGCGTGTCGAAATCATCATCGAAGCGGCCTCCGAGGTTGGACCGGCGCTGTTCTTCTCCCTGCTTATCATCACCGTGTCGTTCCTCCCGATCTTTACCTTGGAGGCGCAGGAGGGCCGTCTGTTCGGACCGCTGGCGTTCACCAAGACCTTCGCCATGGCCTCGGCGGCCATCCTCTCGGTGACGCTGGTACCGGCGCTGATGGTGGTCTTCGTGCGCGGGCGCATCATCCCGGAAGCCAAGAACCCGCTCAACCGCGCCCTGATCGCAATCTACCGGCCGGTCATCCGCGGCGTGCTCAGAGCGAAGATGCTGACCATCGCGCTGGCGATGATCGTGGTCGGCATTTCGATATGGCCCATGCTGCATATGGGCAGCGAGTTCATGCCCAACCTCGATGAGGGAACGCTGCTCTACATGCCGACGACGCTGCCGGGAATATCCGTCACCAAATCCGCGGAACTGCTCCAAACGCAAGACCGCATCATCAAGACGTTCCCGGAGGTCGCCTCGGTCTACGGCAAGGCGGGACGCGCGCTGACGGCAACCGATCCAGCGCCCACGGAAATGTTCGAGACAATCATCAACCTCAAGCCGAAGGACCAATGGCGTCCTGGGCTCACCGTTGATGCTCTGATCCAGGAAATGGACCGATCCCTGCAGTTTCCCGGCGTCTCGAATGCGTGGACCATGCCGATCAAGGCGCGCATCGACATGCTGTCGACCGGCATACGCACGCCCGTGGGCGTGAAGGTGATCGGCAAGGATCTCACCGAGATGGAGAACGTCGCCCGGCAGGTGGAAACCGTCCTCAAGCCTGTGCCAGGAACATCGAGCGCCTACGCCGAGCGCGTGGTCGGCGGATACTACCTCGAGGTGATTCCGGACCGCGCGCGTCTGGCACGCTATGGCTTGATGGTTGCCGATGCGCAAAACGTGGTGGCATCGGCGCTCGGGGCCGAGCCGATCACCACGACGGTCGAAGGACGCGAACGCTACACGGTCGTGCTCAGGTATCCGCGCGACCTGCGCTCGGACCCCCAGACCATCGCCAAGGACGTCTTGGTCGGGCTGCCGGGCGGGGGCACAGTGCCGCTGGGAGAGGTCGCCGATATCGAACTCACGCAGGGTCCCACGTCGATCCGGACCGAGAACGGCAAACTCGCAACGTATATCTTCGTCGACATTCGTGACCGAGATCTCGGCGGCTATGTCGCCGATGCCAAGAAGGCGGTAACCGACCAAGTGGTGATGCCTGCCGGTACCTACCTCATGTGGAGCGGCCAGTTCGAGTATCTGGAGCGCGCCGAGGCCCGACTTCAGATGGTTGTGCCGGTGACGCTGATGATCATCTTTCTGCTGCTCTATCTTAATTTCCGGCGCATCACCGAAACGCTCATTGTCATGCTGTCTCTGCCGTTCGCCTTGATCGGCGGGCTATGGCTGATGTGGTGGCTCGGCTTCAATATGTCGGTGGCGGCCGCGGTCGGATTCATCGCTTTGGCTGGCGTGGCCGCTGAAACAGGCGTCGTGATGCTTATCTATCTCGATCACGCGGTAGAGGAGATTATGCTGCGCTGCGGGAAGGAGCGACGCCCGTTTTCGAAGGCTGACCTCTACGAAGCGATCATGCTGGGCGCGGTGGAGCGCGTCCGGCCGAAGATGATGACGGTGGTGGCCATCATGGCCGGCCTCCTGCCCATACTGTGGAGCACCGGAACTGGCTCGGAGGTGATGCAGCGCATTGCGGTGCCGATGATCGGCGGCATGGTCTCATCAACCCTTCTGACACTCATCGTCATTCCCGCCATTTACGGCCTCATCAAAGGATGGCGGCTGCCGCCTGCCGTTTCTCTGGCAGAGAAAGGAACGGCTCTTTCTGGCTTTTGCCGGCTCGATATTGCGGAAGATGAACGTTATCTGAAGACCATCTTACCCTACGATCGGACCTAGTCGGCAATCGCCGAGGGGCAAGTCTGGCCGGCCCACACCACGGCGCAGACTCGCGGTCCGAGAAGGTCGCATACACTTTGAAGCACGCGCAAACACGGCATCCTCGAGCGGCATTCGAGGACGTCCGTTCGCCCGACCAACGGTTTCACCCCCAATGCCTCACACTATCTCTTTAAGTAGGTACTAAAACCGCTTCGTGACTGACGTCCGCGAGGCACATGTAAAAGCCTAAGTTTCTAGGGTCCGCACTTCAACACGATACCCGTGGTCCAATACTGGACGACGCCCACCCAACGGCGACCCGAGTATCGAGAATTTATGCAACCCTCGACACTGGGCGTGACGTCACGGTGCGCTAGCCAACGAAGCCTATGGAGCTGAATTGGAGCAGATAGCACTTTTTACAGGGATTTCGGGTTGGCTTGGGATGCAGAAGACGCGAGACAACAATTCCCACATTGAGTACCGGCCGGATCCCCAGATTATCAGTGACTGTCAAAGAGACGGTGACACGAGCTGGCTGTGACGTCACAGCTCCGGGAAAGCGGTCGAAGTTGCAACTGAAACGGTGCCGTCTCCGGCGCGTCCAGACTGCGTTCCCCGGTCGGAACCTTTGCCTGTCGCTGACGTTGGCCCGGTTGGAGTTTTCCGGCATCAGTCGGGTAATCGTAACTGGCTCAGATCACATCGCCGATCCTCGCCTTGCACAAGTTCAGTTGCCGCGCCCGTTTCGCGGCGGGTCTGGGTCAGTGATCGATGGCGTTAGCGCATCCGCACAAACGGCGGCATTGCCGGAACGATTTTCTGCGAATGCCGCAAGCTGAAAAGAACCCAGGGGCAACTTCGTGAGGAAGATGATGTCGTATATCCGCTTTTTAGCAATGATCGCCGTCTCGACCGTTTTGATGTACGGCCTGATGTACCTCAACACCTACGAGCTGGATCACGTCTTCTTTAGCCAAACACGCGCGTGGATGGCGCTCGTTATGGGCACGGCCATGACGATCGTTATGCTGGGTTTCATGTGGGGGATGTACGAAAACAAGCGCGTCAATGTCGGCATCGTCGCTGGCAGTTTGGTCGGGTTCGCGATGGCGCTTTGGCTCGTGCGCAGCCAGGACACGGTCGGCGATCTCAGCTACATGCGGGCGATGATCCCACATCACTCGATCGCGATCCTAACAAGCGAACGCGCGCATATCCGCGATCCGCGCGTCCGCAAGCTCGCCGACGGGATCATCGATGCGCAGGTGCGGGAAATTCGCGAGATGAAGGTGCTCATCTCGGAAATCGAGCAGCATCCTATACCGGATGAGCAACCGGACCTTCCACCGGCACGCTAGACAAAGTGCTACGTCCGGAAGGAGCATTCGCGGGCCGAGCCAGATTGTGGAAGCCGCGAGCAAGTCGTCGACCCACATCTAGATGCTGCAATTCTCCCTGTGGTACGAAGGCGTACACGCTCAGTCAGCAGCACACTGCTTGATCGCCCGCAAAATCCGCGGCCCGAGCCGCTGCCAAACGATTCGGCGTCACCACCACATCATCGGAAAGATACGCCGTGCGCAGTGCTGCGTGGGCGGGCTCATCCAGAGAGAAGTCCGTCAGCCGATTGTAGAAGAGGTCAGGCCGGGCAGCCACGAGCTGGACTTTGCCGTCGTTTGGTTCGAGGGACCTCGATCGAGAGCCCGTAAACCGGGGATGCCCTCTTCTCGCCGGCTGGGAGCATCAAGAACCCACTATGGCATCTCAAACTTAGCCAGCAAGCTGTGCCCATCGGACAGTGCGCCCGTGACAACAACTTTCGCGCCCTTCGCTAACGGCGCTGTGAGCTTGCCAACGAGCTTATTGGGCTCGACCGGCTTGAGATCGATCTGAGCCGTCTTTCCAGCGTCTTGCGTAATTGCTCTCACCTTAGCCCCGGCAGAGCCCATCGGTGCGTCTGCTTCCCCGGTCAGGTAAAACGTCACCTCGGTCGCACTCGGCACAAACTCAACATGGTGACCGTCGACATCGACGACCGCGCCGCCATTGGGACCCTTGGCGGCTTCGTGCGCATACGCTCCGGATACGGTAGCAAGCCCGAGGACGGCGGCGAGAGCTAGCGTGAAGTTGAGTTTGCGATGCACGTGAATACTCCATTTCTCGTGATTGGTTAAAACGCTTGTATTGGTTTAGTCGCCGAAGAAGGCGCGCGGGCGTCGACGAGACGCTGAAGAGAACGCTTGCCGAGCTTGAGAAACAGAACGGGCGTCAGGACGGCATCGAGCAGCGTCGCGCTGATTAATCCGCCGAATATGGTCACCGCGACTGGGTGGAGAATTTCCTTACCCGGTGCGTCGGCCCCATAGAGCAGAGGTATCAGCGCCGTCCCCGCCGCAAGCGCTGTCATTAATACCGGCGTCAGACGCTCAACGCTGCCGCGCACGATCAGCGGACGCCCGAAGACCTCACCTTCGTACAAAGCGAGATTGATGTAATGGCTAATCTTCAGGATACCGTTGCGGGCCGTGATCCCCGTCAGCGTAATGAAGCCGATCATGGAGGCGACGGAGAGCGGCTGATCCGCGATCCACAGCGCCGTCACGCTACCGATCAAGGCGAGCGGCACGTTGCCCATGATGATGAGTGCCAGCACAGCCGAGCGGTAGCGGCTGTACAAAACAACAAAGATCGAGGCAAGCGAGACCAGCGATAGACCCAAGATCAAACGCGACGCTTCCTCTTGGGCGAGGAACGAGCCCTCAAGGCTCGTCGAGTATCCCGTCGGCAATGCCGTGTCTGCGAGCACGGCCCTGATCCGTTCGATGATGGCAGCCATGTCCGAGCCATCAGTGTTGGCCAGCACGACCATGCGGCGACGGCCGTTCTCCCTTAGAATCTGATTGGGACCTTCAGTCTCTTCCACCGTGGCAATGCGACTTAAGGGAACGCGACCTTTCGGCGTTTCGATCAGCAGATCGCTCAGACCGGAAGTCGTGCGATCGCTTTCCGAGAGCCTGAGCACCACGTCGAACCGGCGCGCACCATCGATGATGGTCGATACCGTACGGCCGTTGGATAGGCTTTCGAGCGCTTCCGTGATGGCAGCGGGCGTCACGCCAAACAAAGCGGCGCGGTCCGGATCGACACGTATTTCCAGCTGCGGGATCAAAACCTGCTTTTCGAGCTGTAGATCAACAAGCCCCGGCACTTTAGTGAGCTTGCCGCGCAGCGTCTCGGCAAGGCGGCGCAGCGAATCCAGATCGTCCCCGTAGATCTTGAGCGCTATCTCAGCGCGCACTCCGGAGAGCAAATGATCGAGCCGGTGCGAGATCGGCTGGCCGACGTTGATGGTCGCGGGCAACACAGCGAGTCTACGGCGCACGTCCTCCAAAATGGCCTCACGTGTGCGTTCAGACTTGTCCAAGTCAACATCGATCTCGCTTGAATGCACGCCTTCGGCATGCTCATCGAGTTCGGCGCGGCCTGTGCGGCGGCCAACCGTTTTGACTTCCGGCACTTCCGTCAGAAGGTTCTCAGCGATCAAACCGATGCGATGACTTTCCTGGAGAGAAATACCCGGATTGAAGGCGAGGCTGATGGTCAACGTGCCTTCATTGAATGAGGGTAGGAAGGATCGCGGCAGAGCGGTTGCCGCCAGTCCGGCCAGTAGAACGGCAACCAGCGCCGTCCCGATCACCCAATTGGTCCGTTCAAATGCCCATGCCAGCAATCGTTCGTTGCCCCGCTTAAGTTTACGGACAAAAGCCCCATCGCGATGATCGAGCTGCTTTGCGCTGCCGAGCAGATAAGACGCAAGAACCGGCGTGACCGTGATAGACACCAAAAGACTCGCCAGGATCGAGACGATGTAGGCAACGCCCAACGGGGCGAACAAGCGGCCCTCAATGCCCGTCAAGGCAAAGAGCGGGATGAAGACGAGAACGATGATGAAAGTCGCATAGACGATACCAGACCGTACTTCGATGCTGGCATCGGCCACGACCTGCAGCAGCGGTCTTGGACTGGCGCGTTTGCTATTTTCTCGCAGGCGTCTGTAGATGTTTTCCACATCGACCACGGCGTCATCCACGAGTTCGCCAATCGCAATCGCCAGGCCGCCGAGCGTCATCGTATTGATCGATAAGCCAAACGCTTTGAAGATAAGAACTGTGACCAGAAGGGAGATCGGGATTGCCGTCAGCGAGATCGCCGTAGTGCGGAAGTTGAGCAGGAACAGAAACAAAATGACCGCCACAGCGACCGCGGCTTCAACGAGCACGCCTTTGACGTTGTCGATCGAGGTTGAAATAAAATCAGCCTGACGGAACAGAATTTGATTGGCGCTGACCCCATTCGGTAGTCCTCGTGTTAGTTCGGCCAGCGCCGTCTCGACCTGACTAGTCAGTTTGATCGTATCGGCACCGGGCTGTTTCTGAACGGAGATGATCACGGCAGATGCGCCGTTAAATCCTGCATCACCCCGCTTCACACGCGCCGCATATTCGACGGCTGCGACTTGCCGCAGAAAGATCGGTTGCTCGTCCTTTGTCACGACAACGACGTTGCGTAAATCATCCAGCTTTGTCGTGCGGCCGAGATTGCGGATCAGATACTCGCGGTCATTCTGATCGACAAACCCGCCACCCGTGTTGGTGCCAAAAGATTTGATCGCTGTTTCGATCTGCTCGACACTCACATTCAAGCTGGCGAGTGCCGCGATATTGGGCGTCACCCTGTACTGGCGAACCTCGCCGCCGATGGGGATGACCTGGCTCACGCCTGATATGGACAGGAGCCGGGGCCGGATAACGAAGTCAGCAACTTCGCGCACAGCCATCGGGTCCGCCTTGTCGCCGCCCGTAACGGCAATCAGCATGATCTCGCCCATGATGGAGGAAACCGGCCCCATCTGGGGCGTCACGCCGGGCGGCAATTGTGAAGCGATGCTGGAGAGCCGCTCCGCTACTTGCTGGCGATTGCGATAAATGTCGGTGCCCCAGTCGAACTCGGCAAAGACAATGGAGAGGCCAATGCCTGCCACCGAGCGTACGCGCGTAACACCGGCGATGCCGTTCATTGCCGTTTCGATCGGATAGCCAACGAGCTGCTCGACTTCGGGCGGGGCCAAACCTTCCGCTTCCGTCATGATGGTGACGGTTGGCTTATTGAGGTCGGGAAACACATCGACTGGAATGGAGGAGAGGCTCATGCTGCCCCACACCACTAGAATGGCGGCGGCTGCCAGCACCATCAGCCGGTTGTTGAGGCTCGCTTTGACAAGGAAATTGAACATTGCGCGCCTCCTTACCGAACCTGATTGATGAGTTCGGCCCCGCGGACAACGACGCGCGTGTTTGGCTCCAGCCCTGCCGTGATGCCAATGCGATCGGCGTCAATTGGCTCACTGGCTATGACGCGCTGCTCAAACCGTTCCGGTCCGGTGTGTGCCCACACCACCGATTGGCCATTGCCTGATCGGACCACGCTGGAGCGCGGCAACGGGATGGCCGCAATCGGCTCATCTACAGGTGCATGCACCGTGACCGGCTCGCCGATGCTCAGCCCCGGATTTCTGCCCTTAATCTGAAAGCGCAGCGGCACAGCCTGCTGGCGCAGCGTGAGCCCTCGACCTGCAAAGCTTAATTCTATTTTGTGTCCATCCGCTGTGGTGCCGATAGCTTCCTTATTATTCTTCTCGACTCCCGTAGCTGCTGCACTGTCGAACGCGAGTGCCTCAACCCATAAACTGTCGGGATCAACGATCTGGAATAGCAGGGTCTGTGGTTCGACCACCTGACCGGATGCCGCATTAGCCTGCGCAATCACACCATCAGCCGGAGCGATCAGCGCTTCCCGTTCAACAACTGGTTTGATCTGGTCGCGTCGCTTGCGCAGCGCGTCAAGCTCAATGCGGGCATCGATGACCTGACCTGCGGGTACTGCGTTGCCAGACAATGGCTCAATGCGGCGCAGTTTCGCTGCGGCGAGGGCGATTTGGCGATCGAGATCACCAGTCGTTTGACGGATATCGCTTTGATCAACCAACTGCACGCTCGGAAGGAGATAGCCAAGAACATCGCCCGCCTTCACCCGGCTGCCGATTGCCGGAAATCCACCTTCCGGCGCTTCGATACGGCCTGCCAATAGAACCTGAACCAGACCGCTCTTGTTGGGATCGGGGATGACCTGACCAATCAGACGAACCGTTTTTTGTGCGGCACTTGCCGCTGCCGTCCGGACAGTCGTGACTTCCAAAAGTCGTTGCGTCGCCTTTGGAACGAAGACGGCCCCATCTTCCGTACGCCTAGCGGTTTCTCGAAGGTCGAGGAGGGCGATTCCGGCCAAAGTCGCGCCACTCGTGCTTCCATTCACCAGCATGACCGCCGCGAGAGCAACGCTGCTCATTGCGGCTATGCTGGCCAGCACCATACCCGCGCGACGCACGGTGCCGCTGGATGTGAGTGCCACTAGTGCCAACAATAGCGTAAGCGCCACGGCGCCCGCAGGTAGCCACGCGGAGATCGAAGGAAACTGCGGCAACTCTGGCGCAATATGATCCCATAGACTGTTGTGCTGGTCGGCAGGTGCAGCCGCTGCGGGAACGGTCAGGCTTCCGATCAAGAGATCCGATCTCTCGCCCGAGGTGACCGCGAAGGTGAGATCGTAGCGCCCCGGCGTTTTGACCCATGGCGCATTTAGCTCATACAGTCCCTGCTTTTCGGTGGCTTTGGTCGTAGCGTTCCCGACGGTCACTTCGATCGCCGCCCCGGGGACAGGGGCGTTGGTCCAGAAGTCATTCACATAAAGAATAAGTCTGCCGTCACCAGCACCTGTAGGAATGCCGACGATCTCGAAAACTTCGGATGTCGCCTCGACGCGAGGGTTGGCATTCGTTTCAACAACAGGTCTTTCATCATGACTGTGATCCTCACCCCCGTGCGCTAAAGCGTCGGTTGATGAGAAGGATACGGCAAAGAGGGCGATCGAAGAAAAGAGCACCCTAGCGGCCCTGTTCCACCGCATCGATTTTGTTGTCGTTTTGCTCATCGCCGTATCCTCATTCATCGATCGTATTGTGCGGGCCTTACTTCGACTGCTTGGCGAGCCAGCCCTTCATAAAGGCGATCTCGGAGTCCTGTGCCTTGATGATGTCTTCAGCCAGTTTCTTCAGTTCCGGGTCCTTGCCGTATTTCAGAACGACCTTGGCCATGTCGATCGCGCCCTGGTGATGCGGGATCATCCCTTGGGCGAAATCCACATCGGGATTGCCGGTAAACGCCATTGTCATGTTCTTGTGCATCTTCTTGTTGACCTCGGCGAAAGCCTTGGAGGATTCGCTGCTGTCGGCCCCCATCGCTTTCGTGTCGTGCATGCCTTCCATTTTCATGTCTCTGTGGTCGTGCATGCACTTCATGTCCTGCATGCACTTCATTTCGTCCATGCCCTTCATGTCATGCTGGGATGCCGGGTCTTCTGCGCGCGCGGTGAGCGGGATAGCGAGCAGTGTGAGAGCGATAATTGTTGATAGCGTTTTCATGGTTGTGGTCCTTACCTGTTTTTGGTTGCGGGTCATTGTGGTGAAGGAAGTCATCGCCACACACCCCGCTAGGTCCCGGAGAAATCCGGATGCTGGCGTCCAAGATCGCTGCACATCACGCGCAAGGCCTCGGCATGACGCTTCATGCAGGGTCGCTGGTGTGCTCGCGTCTCACGGTGAGGATTGCAGCGCGGACAACGACAATGCGTTGTCCAACCGCTAAGCGGCTCCGGCTAAGACTACGGAGCGGAGGATCAGACCTTTGGTGGTCGATCGAGGCCGAAGATGAGATCGGGATACGGCCAGCCCAAAAGAGCTAGCTGAAAGCTTTTAGCTTCACGCTGGTTCAGGCCGTAAGGCTGCGTGGTGGTCATGCCCAATGAACAGCAATGACCGGCGCCGCACGACGATGCACCCTGACAGCAGCATGATCCGGGTGTGCACCGGACGATGATCGTGCCGGACGATGGGTTTTCAACCGCGAAATCGGTAAGTCCGGATTTTTCCGAACTGTGAGCGCGCAAAAGAGGAACGGCGTGTTGCGACTTGGTCCGTGAATCTGAGGTTGGAGAATAGGAGGCTGAAGTCGGTGCGCCCGTAGGACCCGTGTGCGCGTGGCCAGCATGTGCAAACGCGGTCGTCGCCAGCCCCGCCATTAGGGCCAGCAGCGCAACGACGACTTTTATGGTGCGCACAACGTTCAAAATCTAAACCTCAGTCTTCCTTATTCTATTCGCAAGAAACATGCTCAAGGTTACTGGCTTATGAACCCAAGTTCCCCAACCTTTTAGCGAACCGTTCTTGCCAACACGTCCATCAACTCAGCGACCTTCTGACGTTGCTCAGCCTTGTTGCCGCTCGCGATAGCATGCTCAACACAATGACCAACGTGATCTTTCAATACAGCTTCCTCAACCCGCCGCAGTGCTGCGCGCACGGCGGATATCTGGGTGATAATATCGATGCAGTAGCGCTTCTCATCGACCATCTTGGCGATGCCGCGCACTTGCCCTTCGATCTTGCTCAAGCGCTTCAGGCAGATGTCTGACGTCTCTGATTCCATGCTTGACAGATACCCTAGCCGGGTATAGGTGTCAAGCTATATACCCCCATGGGGTAGGTGCATTCGTGTTATCAAGTGGAACGAGTGGCTGGGCTGCAACGTTGTTGCAATGCCCAAAAAAGTAATAAAATGAAGGAGATCACCATGCCTTGCGCCAGTCATACCAAAGCCGCTGAAAATCATGAGGCCGCAGCCAAAGCACATCATGGGGCAGCGGAACTTCATGAAAAGGGCGACCATAAAGCGGCCCTCGTAAAATCCACAGACGCCAAGTGCTGCTGCGGGACCGCTCAAAAGGCGACCGATGACGCTCACGAAAAGAGCGCCATGTAGGCGAGAACTTGACACGATTGCGGCGAAAGACCGGCTGAGTGAGACAAAATGGAAAACCAAAAATCGTCGCAGAAACCCGATCATGGCGCACATGAGCATGATGAAGCGAGCAGCGATCAACGACCTGAATATCTGGTCAAAGACCCCGTCTGCGGCATGGATGTTGATCCCCATGCAGCCAAGTACACTGCAGCGCATGCAGGACAGCCGTATTATTTTTGCTCGGCTGGGTGCCACACCAAGTTTGTGGCGAACCCCATCAAGTATTTGGATAAGAACGCCGCCGACGATCATGCAGTCCCTGCAGGCACGATCTACACCTGCCCGATGCATCCACAAATTCGTCAGATAGGCCCCGGCGCTTGCCCCATATGCGGGATGGCGCTGGAGCCAGAAATTGTAAGTTTGGATTCAGGGCCAAATCCTGAGCTGGTCGATATGTCCCGGCGCTTCTGGATCGGGCTGGTGCTCACCATTCCCGTTCTCATTTTGGAGATGGGCGGGCACTTTGCCGGGCTGCATACGCTTATCGCGCCTCGCGCATCGAACTCGCTGCAGCTCATTCTGGCGACGCCCGTTGTGCTGTGGGCCGGATGGCCGTTCTTTGAACGCGGCTGGGCTTCGCTGCGCTCCCGCAACCTCAACATGTTTACACTCATCGCCATGGGCACGGGTGTCGCCTGGATTTACAGCGTGGTGGCGACCCTTATCCCTGAGTCATTTCCAGCCGCATTCCGAACGCTAGACGGGGCTGTGCCCGTTTACTTCGAGGCCGCTGCCGTCATCACGGTGCTGGTGCTCCTAGGGCAAGTCCTCGAACTCAAAGCCCGTGAAAGTACAGGCGGCGCAATCCGCGCATTGCTTGATCTCGCGCCTAAGACAGCTTGGCGCGTGTCAAAAACCGGCAGTGACGAAGAGATTTCGCTCGACCAGATCGCTGTGGGCGAACTTCTGCGCGTCAGGCCCGGTGATAAGGTGCCTGTCGATGGCATTGTCGTTGAGGGACGCAGCACCATCGATGAATCGATGGTTACCGGCGAGTCGATGCCTGTCACCAAATCTGTCGGCGACAGCGTGATCGCAGGCACCATTAATCAATCCGGCAGTTTCGTCATGCGGGCCGACAAAATCGGCCGCGACACCATGCTGGCCCGCATCGTTCAGATGGTGGCGCAAGCGCAGCGAAGTCGCGCGCCCATTCAACGGCTCGCGGATCAGGTCTCGGGCTGGTTCGTGCCGCTCGTGATTGGCGTCGCAATTCTGGCATCCGCTGTCTGGGCAATCTGGGGACCAGAACCCAGCATGACCTATGGGCTGATTGCGGCTGTGTCCGTTCTAATCATTGCGTGCCCTTGCGCCCTTGGACTTGCGACGCCGATGTCGATCATGGTTGCGGTCGGTCGCGGCGCGCAGACAGGCGTGCTGATCAAGAACGCAGAATCACTGGAGCGGCTGGAAAAGGTCGATACGATCGTCATCGACAAAACCGGCACGCTTACCGAAGGTAAACCGAAAGTGGTGGCGGTGCGGACGGCGAGCGGCGTTTCTGAAGTTGACCTGTTACAACTTGCCGCCAGCCTTGAACGCATGAGCCAGCATCCGCTTGGTACCGCAATCGTCGCCGCAGCGGAAGCCAAAGGCCTTGAGTTATTGACTGTCGAGAATTTTGATGCGCCCACCGGCAAAGGCGTGACTGGTGTCGTTGGCGGCAAGCGCACGGTGATCGGCAATGCGCGCATCATGAAGGACGCCGGAATCGACACGACGTCCTTGGATGGCGAAGCGGATCGGCTGCGCGAAGATGGCGCGACCGTCATCTTTATTGCGCTCGATAACGCGCTCGCAGGCATTCTCGCTATTGCCGACCCGATCAAGTCCACGACGTCCGAAGCGTTGCAGGCGCTTAAAGCTGCGGGCCTCACCATCGTCATGCTGACTGGCGACAACAAAGTCACCGCTCAAGCGGTAGCTCGCAAGCTCGGCATCACCCAAGTGGAGGCGGAGGTGCTTCCCGAGGACAAGAGCCGCATCGTCGAACGGCTCAAAAGTAAGGGTCATGTCGTTGCGATGGCCGGAGACGGCGTCAATGATGCGCCTGCGCTTGCTGCGGCCGATGTTGGCATCGCCATGGGAACTGGTACCGACGTTGCCATCGAGAGTGCAGGCATCACGCTCGTCAAAGGCGATCTCACCGGCATCGTGCGCGCACGCCGCCTGTCGCAGGCCACCATGGGCAACATCCGGCAAAACCTGTTCTTTGCCTTTGTCTATAACGCGGCCGGCGTGCCGGTGGCGGCGGGTGTTCTCTATCCTATCCTTGGTATTCTTCTTTCGCCCATCATCGCTGCGGCGGCTATGGCTCTGTCATCAGTGAGCGTAATCGCTAATGCGTTGCGACTTAGGGCGCTACCATTGTGAATGTGCCGGAGTCAACTAAAGGGCGCCCCGGTCGACCGAGTTTGATGAGCACGCGAAAGAGCAGGTTTAGCAACATGGCAGAAGGCATGCAGACGCAGTCACACGCTGGCCATGTCCCCGCGTCGGCTGATCGACGCGCACTCATCATCGCTGGTTGGCTGACCGGCATTTACTTTTTTGTGGAACTTTTCATGGCGTATTGGAGCGGTTCAGTCGCCGTCCTCTCGGATGCCTTCCATACCTTTTCAGCCGTCGGCGGCGTACTGATAGCGCTCTTTGCGCAAAGGCTCAGCGAGCGAGAGGCGAGCCCGGAACAAACGTACGGCTGGGCGCGGGCCGAAATCATCGGAGCCCTCTTCAACGGCGTATTCCTGTTCCTGATGGCCGGCTACGTGCTTTGGATGGGCGCTATGCGGCTCATGGAACCTGTCGAATTGCGCACCGGAGCGATGTTGCTCGCGGCTGCAGGCGGCATTGCGACGGAAGTGATCGCGTTGCGGCTCCTTTACGGCCGGCAGCGCGAGAACCTCAACATGCGCGGCGCTTTCTGGCACGTCGTCCAAACTTTCGTCGGGAGTATCATCATCATCATCTCGGCGGCTGTCGTGTGGCTTACCGGATTCGTCGCTATCGATGCGCTGCTCGGTATGGCCTTCGGCCTCGTGCTGTTTTGGGCCTCCTGGCAGATACTCAAGGATTCCCTCGTGATCCTCTTGGAAAGCACTCCGGAGGGAGTCGATTTGGATGAAGCTGTCGCCATGATCCGCAAGCTGGCCGGCGTCATCGACGTGCATCATGTCCACGCATGGAGCCTCACGCAGGGCCGCAATGTCTTCTCAGCCCACATCCGCGTCAACGATCTGGGCCGTGATGGCCAACGGGTGCTGAAGGACGCGCACGACGTGCTCCGCGCGAAGTTCGGCATCTACTTTTCGACCCTGCAGGTCGAAGACGGTTGTCTGGATGAAGAGGATCGTGCCAAGGCGATCGACGTCACGCGCGCCGATCACTCCTCCGCGGCCCACGCGAGCGCCAAGGTTTCAAAGCGGGAAAGCACGGATCGATGAATCTGAGCCCGGACAGTCTGAACGCAGACTGCGCCTGTATCTCGCTGGATCGGCCTGCCTTGGGGCGCGCCCTTGAGTTCGAAGTGGGTGATGCGGAGTTCAGCCGACGGCTGGCAGAGACGCATCCGACGCTGATCTCCAGCCTCCCCGTCTTCATTCGCGCCGAACATGCGACGCGAATGGCGCAGATTATCGAGGCCATTGAGGCGATCGCCAAGCTCCCGGCATACCGCCAGGCTGCGTTGGAATCGGCACCGGCTGCGGCACAGTTCGAGCCTGGCGCCATTGGCGTGCTTATGGGCTACGATTTTCATGTCGGACCTGGCGGGCCCAAGCTCATAGAGATTAACACGAATGCAGGAGGCGCGCTGATCAACGCTTTCGTGGCGCGCGCTCAGAAGGTGTGCTGCCCGGCGATCGAACGCGTCTTCCCAGGCCCGGTCGAGAGGCAGGATATCGGCGCCACCTTCCTAGAGAGTTTCCGCCAGGATTGGCGCCGGCAAAGGGGCGACGCCCCGCTCACTGCCGTTGCCATTGTCGATACGGACCCGCAAGCGCAGTATCTCTATCCAGAATTTGTACTCTTCGAGCGTCTGTTTAGGCGCCACGGCATGGCCTCGATCATCGCTCCCCCTCAGGCCCTCGAACATCGCGGCGGGAGGCTATGGTGCGGCTCCCAGGCGATTGACCTCGTCTACAATCGGCTGACGGACTTCTCTCTGGATGAGCCCGCCCACGCCGCACTGCGCACGGCGTATCTTTCCGATGATGTGGTGGTGACGCCGAACCCATGGTCGCACGCCATGTTCGCGGACAAGCGCAATCTTGTTCGCTTGACGGACGTGGAGACGCTGGAGCGGTGGGGCGTCGTTGAGAAGCTGAGGACCCTTGTTCGGAATGGGATACCCAAGACGGTGCTGGTCGTTCCCGGCCGTGCGGAAGAGCTTTGGACTATGCGCAGCAGACTTTTCTTCAAGCCGGCCGCCGGATTTGGCGGGAGAGCCGCCTATCGCGGAGACAAGATCACGCGCCGCGTTTGGCAAAGTATTCTCGAGGGTGGCTATGTGGCCCAGGATCTGGTGCCGCCAAGCGGTCGGACCGTCATCGTCGATGGGCGGCGCGAGGTGATGAAGCTCGATATTCGCAACTACACCTACGACGGCAAAGTCCAGCTCGTGGCGGCCCGCCTTTATCAAGGTCAAACCACCAATTTTCGCACTCCTGGGGGCGGCTTCGCTCCGGTCGTCTGGCAGCGAGCGGGAGATTGCCGGTGATCCCTCTCAATGCTGTTAGCTGAGTGCGCGATCTCAGGCGAATGTCCGCAGACTAAATTCTCACTGCACAAAAACTCGGTCGTTTGCACAAAAAGTCCCACCTGACGGCACTAAATGTGCAAAGCCGGGTCACGGTCCCAATAGAGTTCGATCCCGTTGCCATCCGGGTCGCGCAGGTAGAGAGCTTGGCTGACTCCGTGGTCGCTCGCGCCTTCGAGGGGAACCCCGCCTTCGATCAGACGCCGCAACGCATCACCGAGTGCAGCCCGCGTCGGGTAAAGAAGGGCGACGTGGTAAAGGCCCGTGGTCCCCGGGGGCGGAGCAGTGCCGCCTTTGCTCTCCCACGTATTGAGCCCGATGTGATGATGATAGCCGCCGGCGGACACGAACGCGGCTTGTTTCCCGTAGCGTTGCATCAACTCGAATCCGAGCACGCCGCAATAGAATGCCAAAGATCGGTCGAGGTCGGCGACTTTGACATGGACGTGCCCGATGCGAACACCGGCATCCACGGGGCGCGGCGTCAGCGCTGGCTCGAGCGGCTTGATCGGAGTGGTCGCATTGGCGGGCATGCTGTCCTCGAAGAAATCCGGGCTACCGGCATATGTTGGCCCTCCCCGTCCGAATTTCATCCCTCCCTGTCGACGAAGCATCTTATGTCGAGGTCGCGCGCCTCGGCTTCGAAGTCGGCGGGCGTGAAGAGCTGAAAGCACGGCATCGCCCCAGGAGGTGGTCCGCTGCCTGCCAGGAGCTGCTTCGCCAGCACTACAGACGCGATCGCCGGCACATACGGCCCGTGCCCCCGGCGCGCGATGAGATTCCAGACGCGTTCGCGCCGGTTGCCTTCACTGTCACGGCCAGCGACGTGTACGAACATGCCGCCGCAGTCGGAACCAAGAAAAGAAAGCCTGCGTTTCGCGGCAAGCAACGGCTTCCCCAGCACGTCCCCGGAGCCCAGCACGCCGGCCCGGCCGAGCCACGACAGACACCACAGCCCCAAGTGAAACACACTGACTTCTAGCCCTGCCGTGAAGCGCACGGTCGAGAGCTGCGGGTAATGCACCGGAAGCAGCTCAAGGTCGGGCACATCGACGTCGCCCATCCAGCGCGCGCCGATCTCCGCAAAGCGATGCCGGTGCAAGCCCTGCCAGCCATGCGCGATACTCGCCCGTCCA
The DNA here is from genome assembly GCF_965243865.1 of Hyphomicrobium sp. 1Nfss2.1. Taxonomy (GTDB): domain Bacteria; phylum Pseudomonadota; class Alphaproteobacteria; order Rhizobiales; family Hyphomicrobiaceae; genus Hyphomicrobium_A. The sequence goes on from NZ_OZ251603.1 coordinate 2,639,592, forward strand.
TCTGCACGCCGGGTGAACGGTTTGCCGACCGCACTGATGATAGAGGCGACCGTTGCCACACCGGGATCGAAGCTATTCCCCGGTGATATGCCGATATGCACTTGGTCGAGCTCCAGCCCGACGCCGATGCACCGCACAACTGCCGACGACAGCCCCGGAACCGAACTCGCCCCGCTGATGATACGGACGCCTGCAGCGCGTGCCTCATCGTCGAGAACGCCGATGCCGCAAACGAACGCGCGCGCATCGGCGAGGTCGATGTAGTGGCAGCGCGCGGCGATGGCCGCACGCGCTAGGCTGTAGTCCTGAGCTTGGAACGGCCCCGATGCGTTGATGATAACGTCGGCACCGAGGGCGCGCAGCCGCTCGCCCGTCGCGCGCATCGCATCCAGCTCGGCGAACTCGATGCGCGCGCGTGCACCCCCCGTGATCAGCTTGGCCGCCTGCGCGCGCGCCTTATCCCTCGATCGCCCGGCGATGACGATTTCGGTCGCGGGATCGCGCGCCAATCGCTCAGCCGCGTGCGCGCCGAAAGCCCCGTAGCCGCCAAGGATGACGATGCGGCCCATGCCGTCGTGGAGCTAAGCGTGCTTTTTCGCCGCTGTCGAAGGGGGCGAAGCACCCGGTGCGCCAGACGCCGGTTCAGCATTGCCGTGACTGGCGCCAGAGATGCGATCCGACAAAGCCAGCAGCACGCTCGACGCCACGAACACCACGTGGATCACCACCAGCCAGAAGAGGTCTCTGTCGCTCACCGTGTTGATCGACATGAACTGCTTCAGTAATTGGATTGCCGAGATGGCGACGATCGAACCGAGCAGTTTGATCTTCAGCGCCGTGAAGTCGATCGTGCCCATCCATTCAGGCCAGTCGCGATGCCCAGTGTGGTCGATCTTCGAAACGAAGTTCTCGTATCCCGAGAAGATCACGATCACGATCAGCGAGCCCGTCAGCGAGAGATCGACGAGTGCAAGAAGACCCAAGATCACCTGCGACTCGGTTGCGGTGAATGCCATCTCCGCGATGTGCACCAACTCGAACAGGAACTTGATCAGCAATACGAACAGCGAAAGGGCGAGGCCCAGATAGAACGGCGCCAGTATCCAGCGGCTTGCGAAAATAGCCGTCTCGATGAGACGTTCAATCTGCTTTGGGAATGAGCTCATGTCCGGTCCCGCCTTTGTTGTCTGTTCTAGCGTGTATCGCATGGCGCCCGAATGAGCCGCAAGCAAGAGGGCCCGGCGCCACATGCGGCACCGGGCCCTCTCAATGTTGACTAGCCGGGCAGCGTCGACGCAGTTTCCTGCGCGGACTGCACCTTAGCGATGCGACGAGCGCTTCTTCTTTTTCTTCTTCACCGTGCGATCCGACTCGTCCAGCTTGACCGTTATCTTGTGGGCGATCTGTTCACGCAGAGCGGCATAGCGTCGGCACGCAGGCATCGCCAGCGAACAGGGCAGCGGCCGGGTCAGCGTCTCGCTGAGGCCCGAATGCGGCTTGCGAGGAGCAAGCTGCTGCTCGAAGTTCTCGCCAATCCGATTGTTCACGACGGACGCTGTGATCGGGCCGCCGAGATACGACGCCGGCCCGGCAAGCGATGCCGTCTTGATCTCCGCCGTCTCCGTCTGCGGCTCGGGCTGTTCGGCCACGCGCTTGTTGATCCGTGACAGGTCGGCGATGACCTGTGCCGTCTCGGGACAAACTTCGATCGGCCCTGGGTTGAGCGCTTCGATGCGGCTGGCCGGCGTGAAACCATAGCGCGGACCGCAAACGCTGACGCGCGGTGGGCGGCGTGTGCGCTCGAAGAGGTCGTAGCCTTGTTTCAGGTTCGACCAGAAGCTGCGCCATTCAGGAGCATTGTATTTGGCGAGGTTCCCCTCCGTCATCCGGAACGGGAACACATGCACCGGGATGTGCGGTTGGCCCGCTTCCAGCGCCTGCGTTGCGAGCTTGTAGATCTCGTGGCTGACGGCGTTCGTCATCGCGAAGCACCCGATCGAGGCGCAGCCGCCGTGGATCAGGATGTACGAGCCCGAGCGAAGGTTCACCCTGTCGAACGCATTCGGGTAACCGACGTTGAGCGCCTTCTCCCACTTCGCGCCCTTATGGATGCTCTGCTCCATATTGACGGTGTAGAAGCCTTCCGGCGCCTGCTTGTCGCCCTCCTTCTCCTTCGGTCCGAGCGTTCCGGACCAATAGCAGATCGGGTAGGTCGCGAAGAGCGAGTAGCGTCCCGATTCATCGCCGGTCCAGACTTCCATCTCGGACTCGGCTTTGAACACGCGGATGAAGAGCGGAGCGTCCGCGGCAACACCCTGTTCTGCAAGACGGTCATCAAGCCGCTTCAGGTCTGGCGTGCCGGGAAGCGGCAGCTTGCCTGAAGCGTTCGCCTTTTTGCGCTCAAGGCGCATTTCGGCGATGTCGTCGATGTCCAGCGACAGAGCTGACGCGGTCCCGATATGGCCTAGGACGGCGACAGCTGCGCACACGGTAAGAGCAGTGCGCTTTATGTGAGCGATCGGTTTCGTCATGCAGTCGGATTTGCACGTCGCGTGCCAGTGCAAGCATTTGATCTGCACTTAGTGCGAATTGTTACCGTACGTGTCAGCATGTTGAACTCTCTTACTTTCTTCGTGCTGGCATGATTGGGCAGGTGAAAAAATAAGCAGCGATTGTCAACTGCGACTCACGTCGCAGGGCAGCTCACTGTGATCGGCGCGCTGCCATCGCTGTCCCCGCCTGCAGGCCGAATTGTGTAGCGTCCGTCGCAGACGCTCACGATCGGAGGCACACGATCGCGCATGAACGCGTCGTACCCTACCCGTAGCTGCCGCCAGAACCCGATGTTCGGATTCTCCGCATGTCGCGAGACGTTCGCCTCGGTCATGCGGAACGGGAATACCTGCACCTGGACGCGCTTTTGACCAGCGCTGAGCGCCGAGGTCAAGAGCGTCCAAATTTCATCAATAACAGGGTGGGTCATTGCGTAGCAGCCGATGGAGCGGCAATCGCCATGAATCATCAGCAGTGAACCGGTGCGACCATGTGCCCGGTCGAACGCGTTGGGAAATCCCAGATTGAACGAGCGTCGATATTGGCTGTTCGGGTTGAGCGCGGTGGAATCGACCGTGTAGAAGCCCTCGGGCGCCTGCTTGTCGCCCTGCTTCAGCTTCGGCCCGAGCGCGCCCGACCACATGCAGATGGGATAGGTCTCGAACAGCTCGAAGCGGTCCCCGCGCTTCACCCACATCTCAAGCTCGAACTCGCGCTTGAAGACGCGAACGAAGATCGGTGCGCCCAGCTTCATATCCTTGCCCGCGAGCCGCCCGAAAAGATCGGCAAGGTCAGGCGTGCCCGGCAGCGTTTCACCCGCGGCGTACGTTTTCCAGTTGTGGGCCTTCTGCCGGTAGATCAGCTCCTCTTCGAGAAGCGCGTAGATCTGCGGCCAGAAGAAATAGGCGAACGCCCCGATCGAAGCGAGTACGAGGGCGCTGAACGCCAATGCCGCAGGCCAGCGGCGTTTGCGGGTCGACATCATGAAACAATGCCGAAGCCGGCCGGTTCAGGCAATCGCTCCCGCCGCAGCGTAACGCCGCGTATGGGCCCCGACGCGGCCACTACTGAGAAAAGCCCATAGCAGGCGTCGATGTACTGCCGGTCTCGACAGGTCCGCCGAGGCCAAATGCGGGCTGGTACGAATTCTGCGCGCTTTCGCTCGCCGGGAGCGACTGCGGCGCGACATTCGCGAACTGACGCGTCTTCGGTCCGGGTGCGGCAATGCGCTCATCGGCTATATGCTGCTCGTACGGCTTGGGTGTGAAAGGCGTGTAGTTCGGGCGTTGGAAGTGCGGGCAGCGGCCGTCGGGTCGGATCGATGTGTCAGCCGGCATCTTCACGTTGACGATATAGCGCCGCTCGCACACGGCAACCGTCGGCGGAATGCGGTACTTCTCGAAGAAGTCATAACCCTGCTTCATCGTCTTCCAGAACGGCATGTTCGGGCTGCCCTCGAAGCGCGCCATGTTCACTTGCGTCATCCGGAACGGGAAGGCGTGCACCTCGAAGGCGTCCTGGCCGCCGCGCAGCGACTCGCGCGCCAGCAGGTAGATCTCCTCCATGAGTGCATCGGTCATCGCGTAGCAGCCCACCGACTTGCACTTGCCGTGCACCATCAGCGCATCGCCTGTGCGCTGCAGGGCGCGGTCGTATGCGTTCGGATAGCCGAGATTGAATGCGAGGTAATACTGCGAGTTCGGGTTCATCTGCGCCGCGGAGACGCGATAGAAGCCCTCTGGCGCCTGGTGGTCGCCGTACGCTGTCTTGGGGCCCAAGTTCCCCGACCAGTTGCAGATCGGGTAGGTCTTGAAGTGATAGAAGCGCCCGTCATCGCGCTGCTTCCACACCTCGAGTTCTGACTCTTCCTTGAAGATGCGCACGAAGATCGGTGCGCCCGTATCCATGCCCTTACGGCCCAGCATGGACATCGTCTCACGGCTGAGCGGCTGCTCAGCGGCAGTAAGCGTCGGCGCGCCAGAGCCGCAAGCGGTCAGCGCGAAAGCCGTGGCGACGAGCGCCAGCGCGGCTAGAATTCGGGCTCTACTTCCAGAGCCAAGGATGATCATACGCATACGCAGTGCCCCTGGCGCACGGTGATCACCATCGATCCTCAAACCTTAACAAATCGTTAGCGTTACGGAATCCCTAACGCGCTTGTTGTAGGGGGCGCTAGTGTAGGGACGCCTCACAGGTAGATGCCAGATTGGACGGGAATTTGACACTTCCCATCGTAGAACCTGAGGAGTCACCAGCTAACCCATTAAATGGATTGGCCAATTTCCATAAAGCGCGCGTGCCGCTGGCGGCGGATCTCGACCGGCGTCTTGCCTTCGAACTCCGACAGGGCGCGCGCGATTGCATCCCCAGTCGCCTTCATAATTGATTCTCGATCACGATGGGCACCACCCACGGGCTCGGTGATGATGACGTCGATCACTCCGAGCTGGTCGAGGTCCTGGGCGGTGATCTTCATGTTCGTGGCCGCATCGATGGCCTTGGCCGAGTCCCGCCACAGGATCGACGCCGCCGCCTCTGGAGAGGCCACCGTGTAGATCGAGTGCTCCAGCATCAGGATGCGGTTGGCCGTGGCAATGGCGATGGCGCCGCCCGAGCCGCCCTCGCCGATCACCACAGAAATCAGCGGAACGCCGATGGAAAGGCAGCAGTCGGTCGAACGGGCGATCGCCTCGGCCTGACCGCGCTCCTCGGCCCCCACGCCCGGATAAGCGCCAGCGGTGTCGATGAGAGTAATGACCGGCAGGTTGAAGCGCTCGGCCATCTGCATCAGCCGTACGGCCTTGCGGTAGCCCTCGGGCTTGGCCATGCCGAAGTTGTGGCGGATGCGGCTTTCGGTGTCCGAGCCCTTTTCGTGCCCCATCACAACCACCGAGCGCCCGCGGAATCGGCCCAGGCCGCCCACGATGGCCTCGTCCTCGGCGAAATAGCGATCGCCGGCCAGCGGCGTAAAATCTTCGATAAGCGCCTTCACGAAGTCGAGCGCGTGCGGGCGGTCAGGATGACGTGCAACCTGGGTTTTCTGCCACGGAGTGAGCTTGGAATAGGTGTCGATGAGCGCCGCGCGGGCCTTCTGCTCCAGCTTCTTGATCTCATCCGCGATGGAAACGGGCTGGTCCTCGCCCTCGAGCGCGCGCAGCTCCGCCACCTTGCTTTCCAGCTCGGCGATTGGCTTCTCGAAGTCGAGGTAGGTGCGGATTGGGGAGCGATCCAAGCGGTCCTCTCGGCGGTAAACTCTGGGGTCGGCGGACATTCGCGCCAGCTTTACTTTCCTGTCAAGGCACGGCCGTCGCGGGTCTTAACGTCCCAGGTTTCGGTGGTTCACGGCTTCTTGGCCAGCGGATGGTGCTGATGCACCAGCTTTTTCAGCCTCTCCTCAAGCACATGCGTGTAGATTTCGGTGGTCGAAATGTCCGCATGGCCCAGCAGCTGTTGCACCGATCTGAGGTCGGCCCCCCGGTCCAACAGGTGGCTCGCGAACGCATGCCGCAACACGTGCGGGCTCACCCGCTCCCCATCGAGGCCAGCCTCCTCGGCCAGCGCCTTGAGGTCCTGCGCCAGCCGCTGCCGCGTTAGGTGTCCCTCGGCGCTCTTCGATGGGAACAGCCACTTGCTGGAAACCCGCCCCTCGCCCGAGATCGCGGCGAGGTAGCGCTCCAGGGCCGCCCGCGCCGACGCGTTGAGTGGCACCAGCCGTTCGCGCCCGCCCTTGCCTTTGATGGTGAGGACGCGCGCATCGCCCGCCAGCACCGCTCGGGGCAGCGAAACCAGCTCGCTAACGCGCATGCCGGTCGCGTACAGCATCTCGATCAGGCAGTTGAGGCGCAGCGCCCGCACCTGTTCGATCCCATAGGCGCTTTCCGTTCGCTGCGCGGCCGCGGTGATCAGCTTGTCGACCTCGGCGACGCTCAGCGTCTTGGGAAGCGCACGCTTCTTGCGCGGCCCTGATTGACCATGCGTCGGATCGTTCTCGACATGGCCTTCCGCCAGCAGGAACTTGTAGAGCTGGCGCACGGCCGACAGCGCACGCGCACGGGACGCCGCGCTAAGTCCGGACTCCGATAGTCCGACAAGCCAGCCCGACAAGTCCGCATTTGTTGCAGTCGTTAGCGCCGTGCCTTGCGCGCCGAGGTGAGCGGCAAACTGGTCAAGGTCGCGCCGGTACGCCTCCAGCGTATTCGCCGCTGCCCCGCGCTCGACGGCCTTCATTTCCAGAAACGCATCGATGTGCCGCCGATCTGCACTCATTTTCCCACCGACGCGCGATTCGCCATCCGGCCGCAATCTTCTCCACGCCGGTCGAGCCCGCAAGCCCGGGACAGGCACAAGAAGCGCCGCGAAGCGGCAAGGCGCCAAGGGCGCCCGGCGCGAGCGCCGGATCTCAGCTTATTTGAGGCTGGCCGCACCAAAAGCACTTCTCGGCTCGTGTCAGCCAGAGAAAAGCGTCGCCGCGAAGCGGCAAGGCGCCAAGGTCGCCCGGCGCGAGCGCCGGCTCTCAGCCTATGCGCCGCCAACCGCACACAAAGCATCTTTCAGCTCGTGTCAGTTACTAATAGCTCTTGGCCAGCTTGCGAACAGCGCTTCGAACCCGAGGCTCTGCGCATCGGCGTCGAGCCCCGCCCGGCGCAGCGCGCGGATCGAATCGCCGAGGGCGATCATGTGCGCGCCTTCGGCGCCATTAGGCCCCAGCGTTTTCATTGCCAGCAAAACAGTGCGCCCGAATTGCCGCTTCTTGGCCGCGTCTTGCAGCTCGGTCAGCACGCCGGTCTCCGGCAGATAGCCGCCCGCCGGTTGCGGTGTTTTGCTGGCGGCCTCCCACAACGGGAACGGCACGTTGAACTCCAAAGCATCGAGCACCGTCGCCAGGCGATGCAGCAGCGTCGCGTCCATGCGCCCGCGCACGGCCAGATCCTCGACATACTGAAGATCGGCTTCTCCGCTGCCTTTCGATCCCTCCGCTATGTCGATCAACGCCAGCCAGTGATTGAGGCTGCCCGCGCCGCCATTCGCCGTCGCCCCGAACGTTGCCCACTGCCGCGCTTTGCCGAAGTTCTCAGATGCGAGGGCCGCCTCGATTCCGGTTTCTGCGTACCAACTCAGCTCGGGCGCGGGGATAATGCTGTCTGAAGCTGGTGCCACCATCCGTAGCGCCGTGAGATAGAAGCCCGCACGATGCGCTTCATCGACGAACGACCGGATCAGCCGCACTTTCTTCTGCGGCGTCATTTCGTGCTCAGCCGCAACGAACAGCGCCGCACGCCGTTGCGGGCTGTCGGTGCCTTGCGCATCGGACACGGCGGCATTGTCGACACCGTACGCACGATAGATGTCTGCAAGCTGCTGCGGTGAGATCGCATTGACGATGACCGCCGCCTCTGCCGCGGCCAGACGCTCAGCCGGTGCAGCGTTCCTGTCCAGTGCGAGCGCCGCGAGCAGCGCTGGTGTCGCCCTCGTGCGAAGGTCTTTGGCATCGACGGCCCCGCCTGCCGCCTGCACCAGCCGATAATCGATCAGCCCGATGCGCCCTTCGCTTTTCGTATGCGGCTTGACCCCCATCGACAGCGCATCGAGAGCGGCAAGCCCGATGCCTTCCTTCACGCCCTCCTCGCGCGCCATCTCGGCGGCAAGCCCCGCTCCTGCAGCATCGCCAGCCGCGGCCGCGCAATATCCCGAGATCAGCGCCGTATCGGCTCGGATCGGCTTTGGCAGAAGGCTGGGAGCAGCACCACCCGCTTTCATGGCCTCGCATCCGCGATCCTTGTCGCCGAGCGCGATGGAATTGCGCGCCGATAGGATCGCAACGAGGGGATCGTTGGCTGGCTGGCTTGCGAGCAGGCGTGCTGCATCTTCCAGCAGCCCGGCGCGATAGAGGATCTCCAGCCGCAGCGCCAGGAACTGCTGATCGCTCACCCCGCCTTCCGGAGGCGGCAGGTTGGATGTGATCAGCCGCAGCCACAGCTTGTGCAGCGCCGGAGAGCGCGGCGGCATGTCGATTTCCGAGATGAGCTGTTCCAGCTTCTTGACGTCGAGGCCCTGCCACAGCTCGTACGGCAGCCCCGAGCCGTCCTGCGCCATGACGGGCGTCAGGTCCCCGCGCTCGACCGCCGAGGCGCTGCTGTCGCCCAGCGGCCGGATGATGTCGTCGCCCCCGCCCGGCGCCTCACGCGGCCGTTCTTGCGCCGCACGGTCGCTCGATCCGAACGGGTCCCAGTCTTGGGCTTGGGCGGTTCCACTCGGCCCAACGGCCAGGAGCGCTCCCGCAACAGCGAAAGCTACGGCGGATGGGCGGCGCTTTCGCATGGCGACAACCGGGTTACTCAGTACGCACTTTGACCCCAGGGACGGGCTTCGTGACGGTGCGCGTATGCGGTTCGAATTCTGTTGCCAGGATGTACAGTCCACCAGTGATGATCGCGCAGGTGGTGCCGACAATGAACAGAAACCGGAACAAGCTGGGCATTTGCTTTCCCGTCCCCCTAGGCTTTGGTCACTCGGCAAGTTGGCGCCATTATGACTTGCACTCGCTTGCGATCCAAAGTAGGCGGCCGGAGCACCATGGGCAATTGTGGTCCGCGGTTTCTCGAAATTGGCCTGTGGGCGGTTGGACTTGACTTCCTCTGCCCCATCCGCTGATTCGGGCCATCTGAAAGAGACCGAGAATGTCAGACGCTCAATCCTCGCAAGCCATCCGCTCCGCGCTCGGGCAGCGGTCGGTCGTGCTCGTCGGTCTCATGGGCTGCGGCAAGTCGGCTATTGGGCGCCGCCTGGCGGCGCGCCTGTCGCTCCCCTTCGTCGATGCCGACGAGGAGATCGAGAAGGCTGCCGGCAAAACCATCGAGGACATTTTCTCAGAGCACGGCGAGCCCTACTTCCGCGAGGGCGAGCGCAAAGTTCTGGCGCGGCTGCTCCGCTCGGGCCCCCAGGTGCTGGCGACAGGCGGCGGCGCCTTCATGAACGACGAGACCCGCGCCGGCGTCGCCGAGAACGGCGTATCGGTCTGGCTCAAGGCCGACCTGCCGCTGCTGGTGCGTCGTGTTGGCCGTCGCGGCAACCGCCCCCTGCTCAAGGCGGGCGAACCCGAAGTCGTGCTGCAAGAGCTGATGGCCAAGCGCTATCCTGTCTACGCCGAGGCCAACATCACTGTTGAAAGCCGCGACGTTCCACACGAGGTCATCGTCGGCGAAATTGTCGACCGGCTGGGCGAGACCCTGGTCGATTCTTCTGAGGTCGCTCGATGAACGCGCCCGCCGCTACCCTTGATGTCCGCACCGTTCGCGTCCCGCTCGGCGACCGAGCTTACGACGTTCTGATCGGTCCTGGCCTTCTTGGCCGCGCCGCGGCGCTCATTGGCGAACGCCTGGGCTCCGCCCGATGCGCCATCGTCACAGACGAGAACGTCGCGAGCTTCCACCTCGCAACGCTCGAGGCAGCGCTGAAAGCGGATGGCCGCCACGTCGGCTCGATCATCTTGCCGCCGGGCGAGAAAACGAAAAGCTTTCGCATCCTCGAGCCGCTCAGCGAGCGCCTTCTGGAGCTGGGCCTTGAGCGCGGCGATCTCGTCGTTGCGCTGGGCGGCGGCGTCATCGGAGATCTCGCCGGCTTCGCGGCGTCGATCCTGCGCCGCGGTGTTCGCTTCGTGCAGATCCCCACCTCGCTGCTGGCCCAGGTCGACAGCTCCGTCGGCGGCAAGACGGGCATCGACACGCCGCAGGGCAAGAACCTCATCGGCGCATTTCATCAGCCTGGCCTCGTGCTCGCTGATACCGACACTTTGCAGACGCTGCCCGAGCGCGAGCTGCGCGCCGGGTACGCCGAGGTCGCCAAGTATGGCCTTCTGGGCGACGCGCCGTTCTTCTCCTGGCTCGACCAGAACCACCGCGACGTGCTCGCTCTGAAGCCCGAGCCGCTCACGAGGGCAGTCGAAACCAGCGTGCGCGCCAAGGCCGGCGTCGTCAGCCGCGATGAGACCGAGCAGGGCGAGCGCGCGTTGCTCAACCTGGGTCATACGTTCGGCCACGCCTACGAAGCCTTTTGCGGCTACTCCGATCGCCTCCTACACGGAGAGGCGATCGCCATCGGCATGTGCCAGGCGTTCCGCTTCTCCGAGGCGCTGGGCGTTTGCTCGGAAGCGGACGCACCGACGCGCGTCGCCGCCCACTTTGCCGCAGTCGGCCTGCCGACGCGCATCGCCGACATCCCCGGCGACAAGCCCGACATTGAAACGCTGATGAAGCTCATGGCCCAGGACAAAAAGGTCCGCCAAGGCAAGCTGACCTTCATCCTCGCGCACCGGATCGGCGAGGCATTCGTCGCCCGTGACATATCGGGCGATGACACGAGGGCCTTCCTTGCCTCCGAATACGGGGCATAGCGCCGCTAACGATCCCTCGCGCCGGCTGTGCTAAGAGTGCGGTATCGCTGACGCCAAGGGTGCGTCAGCAACTGCAACGGAGGCGCAGACCTAGGTTCGATGTCAGTCGACACCATTCTCATCCTCGTGGCGGTCCCCGTCCTGATCGTGCTTTCCGCGATCTTCTCGGGTTCCGAAACCGCGCTCACCGCCGCGTCGCGGGCGCGCATGCACACGCTCGAGCTTGAAGGCAACGCGCGCGCCAAAAAGGTGAACGAGCTTCTTGCCGCGCCGGGACGCATCATCGGCACGGTTCTGCTTGGCAACAATCTGGTCAACATCCTCGCTTCTGCACTCACGACCAGCCTGCTCATACGCCTGCTCGGCGATGTCGGTGTCGTCTATGCGACCGTTGTTATCACTGTGCTCGTCGTTGTCTTCGCGGAGGTGCTGCCCAAGACCTATGCCCTCGCGTATCCTGATCGGCTATCGCTCGCCGTCGCGCCACTGATGCAGTGGCTCATCGTCGTGCTGCGTCCGCTGACCATGGGCGTTGAATTCATCGTGCGCCTCATTCTCAAGCTGACGCCCTCGCACGCCGACGACGAGGCAAACATTCTTGCTGCGCACGAGGAAATCCGCGGCACCATCGAGCTTCAGAAAAAAGAAGGCAGCGTGGCGCGTCACGATGCAGACATGCTCGGTGGTGTGCTCGATCTTCGCGACCTGCAAGTCTCGGATATCATGGTGCATCGAACCAAGATGGACACCATCGATGCCGACGAGCCGCCACAGAAAGTCATCGATGAGCTGTTGCGCAGCCAGTATACGCGCGTGCCGATCTGGAAGGACGAGCCCGAGAACATCGTCGGCGTCCTGCACGCAAAGGACTTGTTCGCGGCGCTAGGCCGCTCCAGCTGGGACGTGGCCAAGCTTGACATCATGAGCTTCGCCGTCGAGCCCTGGTTCGTTCCCGACACGACGCCTCTCAAGGATCAGCTCAACGCGTTTTTGAAGCGCAAAGCGCAGATGGCGCTCGTCGTAGACGAGTATGGCGAAGTGCAGGGCCTCATCACGCTCGAAGATATTCTCGAAGAGATTGTCGGGCAGATTGCCGACGAGCACGATACGCACGAAGCCGCGATCCGCGTGCAGGCGGACGGCACGGTGAACGTCGACGGCACCGTGGCCGTTCGAGACCTCAATCGGCAAATGGGATGGGACTTGCCGGATGAGGAGGCAACGACGATTGCCGGCCTTGTCATCCACGAGGCACAGAACATTCCTGAGCCCGGCCAGGTGTTCACGTTCTACGGGCGGAGGTTCGAGATTCTGCGCAAGGCGCGCAATAAAATCACGGCTCTGCGCATAAGCTCGGCCGCAGTTCCATCTGCGCGCACCAGCAGCACGCGTGAGCATGGATCGCCGCACGGCAAGGCTCCAGGCCATTCAGATTAGGTTCAGGTGCGGACCGCAAATCTGCGAGCGGGTCACACGAAATGATCCGAGCACCGTTGCCGACCGCATCACAGAGTGTGGAGGCAGCGGCAGCAGAAAAAGGAGCTACTATGAAGAAACTTCTCCCCCTCGCCGCCGTCGCAGGTGCGCTCGTGTTTGCCGCTGTCGGTAGCGCACAGGCTGCCCCCGTCTCCGGCAACGTTCTTGGCAAGATGACGACCGTCAGCCAGGACAACAGTGTCGTCGAGAAGGCCCACTATCGCCATCATCGCAAGTGGTACAAGAAGCGCTACTACAAGAAGCACCGCCATCACCACCATCGTCGTTGGCACCGCTGGCACTAAGCGCCTCGGTCTACGCACGATTGAGTGCTTTCATCTCGCCTTCGCAACAGCGGAGGCGAGATTTTTTGTGGTCACTTCAATTTCAGCAGGGCAGGCGAAGCTTGCCCTGCTCAGGCGCCAAGGGCGCCCGGCGCGAGCGCCGGCCATCGGCTGGCGCGACGTTTCCCGCACGCAAAGCTTCGTGCAGCTCGTGTCACTTACTCCCCAGGAGCCAGCGCCTTGATTGCCAGCGCATGGACACCATCTCTGAGCTCGTCCTGCAGCAGATGATTGACGATCCGGTGCCGCTCGACGCGCGACTTGCCCGAGAAGTCACTCGACACGATGAGCAGGCTGAAATGGCTCTCGCCCGTCCCAGGCGATCCGCCGTGGCCGGCGTGCAGGTGCGACTCATTGACCACGTCGAGACGCGTCGGGTTGAGCGAGGTCATCAGCTTTTCGCGCATGCGTGATTGCAGACTCATTCGGGTTGCCTCGTCGAGCTGTCAGAAAAAAAATAGTCCGTTGCCCTCATGGTCGATCTGCTTGTGCGGGACCACGGCGCAGATCATACTTCGTCTACAATGAAGCTGAACTCAAAATACTTCGACAGCATCCGCGTCGCATCCAAGCGTGAGCGCTCCGAGGCTCAGGTTGCGGCTGAGGAAAAGCGGAACCCGCGCTGCCAATGGAAGGGCTGCACCGCGCCCGGCAATCACCGCGCGCCTCGTGGCCGCGGGCAGGATGGCCAATACTATCATTTTTGTATGGACCACGTGCGCCAGTACAATGCCTCGTACAACTACTTCGACGGCATGAAGGACAGCGAGGTCGAGGACTTTCAGAAGGACGCCTCGACGGGCCACCGGCCGACTTGGAAGGTGGGCTCCAACCCGACGGGCACCGACCCGGCCATGGCGAGGGCCTCGACCGCGGCCAAATTCGCCTTCCGCACGCTTGATCCGCATGGCTTTTTTGCCAAGCGCGCCCGTGAGCGCGAGCAGTCGGGCGAGAACCAGCGCCAGCTCAAGCCGCTCGAGAAGAAGCACCTTCAGACGCTAAATCTTCCGGCCCAGGCCTCGCGTGAGGACATTAAGGCGCGATTCAAGGAGTTGGTGAAGGTTTACCATCCCGATGCTAATGGCGGGGATGCACGCTCGGGTGAGAAGTTGCGTGAGATCATCCAAGCCTATAACTTTCTGAAGCAAGCGGGTCTCGCCTGAAATCCGGTACTGCTGCCGCACCGATTTCGCTGCCCGCACCACTCCGAGGACACTGCTAGATGCGAGTGCAGACCCAGTCGGGTGCCGAAGGCAAGCCGGCCAACCTTCCTGACATGAAGCTGTCGGTGCGCCAGGTTTTCGGCATCGACTCCGACCTCGAAGTCCCGGCCTACTCCAAGCCCGACGAGCACGTCCCGGACCTCGACCCGGACTACCTCTTCAACCGCGAGGTCACCCTCGCCATCCTCGCCGGCTTCAAGCACAACCGCCGCGTGATGGTTCAGGGCTATCACGGCACCGGCAAATCCACCCACATCGAGCAGGTGGCCGCGCGCCTCAACTGGCCGTGCATCCGCGTCAACCTCGACAGCCACGTCAGCCGCATTGATCTCGTCGGCAAGGACGCGATCGTGCTGAAAGACGGCAAGCAGGTGACGGAGTTCCGCGAGGGTATTCTGCCGTACGCCCTGCAGAGCAACACCGCGCTCGTCTTCGACGAGTATGACGCCGGTCGCCCCGACGTCATGTTCGTCATCCAGCGCGTACTCGAGGTATCCGGCAAGCTGACGCTTCTCGACCAGTCGAAGGTGATCCGCCCTCACCCCGCATTCCGTCTCTTCGCGACCACGAATACCATCGGCCTCGGCGACACGTCGGGCCTCTATCACGGCACGCAGCAGATCAATCAGGGCCAGATGGACCGCTGGTCGATCGTCGCGACGCTGAATTATCTGCCGCACGACGACGAGGTGCGAATCATCCTGTCCAAGGTGAAGTCGTTCAACAAGACCGAGGCCAAGCGCAAGCAGGTGGCGAACATGGTTCGCGTGGCCGACTTGACGCGCAACGCCTTCGTCAATGGCGACCTCTCGACTGTGATGAGCCCTCGCACCGTCATCATGTGGGCCGAGAACGCCGAAGTCTTCAACGACATCGGCTTCGCTTTCCGCGTCACCTTCCTCAACAAGTGCGACGAGCTCGAGCGTCCACTGGTCGCCGAGTTCTATCAGCGCTCGTTCGGCGAGGAGCTGCCCGAGAGCGCAGCCAACGTCGCACTGAGCTAAGCTCATGAGTAATGCGCCCAAGCGCAAGGAAGCACCGACCGAACCGCTGAAGCGGGCCATCGGGCTTTGCTTGCGCGCGGTCGCTGGCGAAGGCGACATCGACGTCGGCTTCGCGCCCGGTGCGCCCGAATTCACCTCAACGCGCGTGCAGCTTCCCGAGCCTTCACGGGTGCCCTCGAAGCGCGAGATCGCAGTCATCCGCGGCTGGGCAGATAGCTTCGCGCTGACCGCAGGCTGCCACGACGTAAAAATTCATAACAAGCTGGTGCCGCACAGTGGCTCGGCGCGGCTTGTGTTCGAAGCCGCCGAACGTGCCCGCGTCGAAGCGCTGGGCGCGAACCGCATGCCAGGCATGGCGCAAAATCTCACCGCGCGCCTCGAAGACCAGTATTCGCACGGGCGCTACAAGGAAGCGCGGACTCCGGCCGACGCTCCACTGGAGGATGCCGTCGCCCTCCTCATCCGCGAGCGCCTCACCGGCCTGCCGCCGCCCGAGACGGCCCAGGCACTCGTCGACGTATGGCGTCCCGCTATTGAGCAGCGCGGAGCAAACCTGCTCAAACGCATCGACACCCTTGCCGAGGATCAGGAGGCGTTCGGCCGTCTCGTTCGCGACCTGCTGCGCGCGCTCGACTTGGCCGAAGAGGGCGTCGAGGCGGAGCGCGACGAGAGCGAGCAAGAGGAAAAGGACGAGAAGGACGGCAACGAGGGCGAAACGCAGTCCGAGGAGCTCGGCGATGAGTCGAGCGACCAGCAGCGCGAGGAGGGCGACGCCGAGGGCGAGCTTTCCGAGACGCAAGAGATGTCGGAATCGGCGAGCGACGAAGACCTCGATCAGATGCTCGATGATTTCGAGCAGTTCGAGACGCCCGAGCCATGGCGCCCAAATACCTCGGTGCTCGATAACCCGGAGGCCTTTGGCTACAAGGTCTATACGCGCCAGTTCGACGAGGAGATCGCGGCTGATGAGCTATCCGCGCCCGAGGAGCTTGAGCGCCTTCGCGCCTACCTCGACCGCGAGCTGCGCTCTTTATCGAGCGCTGTCGCTCGCCTCGCCAATCGCTTGCAGCGCCGTTTGCTCGCCCAACAGAACCGCGCCTGGGACTTCGACCTTGAGGAAGGCATGCTCGATGCAGCGCGCCTGACGCGAGTTATCATCGATCCCATGCACGCGCTCTCCTTCAAGCACGAGCGCGACACCGAATTCCGCGACACCGTCGTCACGCTGCTGCTCGACAACTCCGGTTCCATGCGTGGCCGCCCGATCATGGTCGCCGCCTGCTGCGCCGACATCCTCGCCCGCACGCTGGAGCGTTGCGGCGTCAAGGTGGAGATCCTCGGCTTCACGACGCGCGCCTGGAAGGGCGGGCAGGCACGCGAGCAGTGGCTCGCGGCAGGCAAGCCTCAGGGCCCTGGCCGCCTCAACGATCTGCGCCACATCATCTACAAGACCGCTGACGCACCGTGGCGACGCGCCAAGCGCTCGCTGGCGCTGATGATGCGCGAAGGTCTTCTGAAGGAGAACATCGACGGCGAGGCGCTGGCCTGGGCACATCGCCGCCTGTTGGCGCGCCCCGAGCAGCGCCGCATCCTGATGATGATTTCCGACGGCGCCCCGGTCGATGACTCCACCCTGTCGGTCAACTCGGGCAGCTATCTGGAACAGCATCTGCGCCAGGTCATCGACGAGATCGAGACGCGCTCCCCTGTTGAGCTGATTGCCATCGGCATCGGCCACGACGTCACGCGCTATTACCGCCGCGCCGTCACCATAACCGATCCCAGCGAACTCGCCGGCGCCATGACCGACAAGCTCGTCGAGCTGTTCGAGGAAAAAGGTCGCGACGATCGTCAGCGCCGCCTGCCGGCCCGGAGACATGTAAATTGAGTTTGCGTGAGCGTTTGCGGACGTTGTCGACTTCTCACGGCGGCCGGCGGTTGCGCCTGCCTGCTGTCATCGCGGTCATCGGTGCCGTTGGCGCTGTCGGTGCCGGCGTCGCGTTCGGCGCCAAGCCCTCGATGGTCGACCTCGTCACTGGCCCCATCATCGTCAATGCCAAGCCGCTCGCGGGGTTCGATCGCGTCACGCGCGACAAAACCAAATTTGGCAAGCTCACCTGGCGCGGCGGCCTCGTGCTGACATCGCCCTCGGAGTATTTCGGCGGATGGTCCGGGCTCGTGCTCGATCCCGACGGCAAGGGTTTTTTCTCCATCTCCGACGCCGGCGCCTGGATGGACGGCAAGCTCGCTTATGACACCAAGGGCTCACCCTCGGGCATGACCGATGTGCGCATGGGCGCGATCCAGTCAAAGGCTGGCGATCCGCTTTCGCGCAAGCGGGACAGCGACGCCGAAGGCCTGACCCTCGCCGAGGGCACGACGCAGAACGGCCGCGCTTTCATATCCTTCGAGCGCAAGCACCGCATCACCCGCTACGACATCAAGGACGGTGAACTCTCGGCCGCTCGCGGCAACGTTTCACTGCCCAAGTCCAGCCGCGACATGCCCGCTAACGGCGGATTTGAAGCCATCGCGGTTCTCCGCGGCGGCGCCAACGAAGGCAAGCTCGTCGCCTTCTCAGAGCACATGCGTGACGACGAAGGGCGCTACGTCGGCTGGATCTGGATGGGGAAGGAGCGTCCGCGCAAATTCTTCATGACCAACGACGGCGACTACGACATCACCGATGCGGCGGCTCTTCTTGATGGATCGCTGCTGGTCCTCGAACGCCGTTTCAGATTCAGCGAAGGCGTGAGCATGCGCCTGCGCCACATCAAGGCGGCCCAACTTCGCCCTGGCAAGGTGATCGATGCGGACATTCTCGTCGCCGCCGACGGCGCCCGCGAGATCGACAACATGGAAGGTCTCGCCACCCACGTTGCGCCCAATGGCGACACCATCGTCACCATGATCTCGGACGACAACTACAATCATACTCTGCAGCGCACCCTGCTGCTGCAGTTCTCGATCAGCGCAGCCGATCTCGCCGGCACCCAAGGCGGCTCCAAAGCCGACGGTCACTAGCCGCCCCGGTTACCGAGGCTGGTGCCCCCATCAGGCGGGCCAAGCCCCACGCCACCCGCGCCACAAACGAAAAAAGCCGCCGAGAGGCGGCAAGGGCCCAAGGGGCCCCGCGCTAAGGCGCGGCTCTAAGGGCGCGCGACCTTCGCCGCACACCAAGCTTCGCGCCACTTGCGTCGCTAACTAAATCAAGCTGCCGGAGCGGCCGCCTTGGCGACCTTCTGGATCTCGCGCTTCAGCTTCAGCACGCGATCGGACAGGTCGTCATTGCCAGCCTTGAGCAGGAACGCGTCAAGACCACCGCGCTTCTCGACCGACTTCAGCGCATGCGCCGAAACGCGCAGGCGGAACTTGCGGCCGAGCGAGTCGCTGATCAGCGTCACTTCGCACAGGTTGGGGCGGAACTTCCGCTTCGTCTTATTCTCGGCGTGGCTCCTCAGCTGCCCGGAAAGGGGCAGTTTGCCGGTCAGCTCGCAGCGCCTGGTCATCGTAAAGCTCCTTCGCCACCGCTTCCGTCGCGGTGGACGTCGTGCACGGATTGCGGGAAACAAAATGTCCCCGCCAGAGGACTGGGGGGATTTGGCGCTGTCTATGCCCGAGGCCCCACATTTCGTCAAGGCGCTGCCGCGCCGGATTGCCCCCTTAACGGCGCCTGGGGCCACAGATTCGACGTAAAATCATACTCATCTGCCGCCAGCGAATGCACGTCCTATGGGGCATCAGGACTGATGATTTTTACCCTCCGGTCGGCGTCGAGAGCAATGAAAACGCTCCGTCCCGCCGCTTTGGTTTTTCTCGCAGCATCTGGCTTGGGCGCCGCACAGGCCGGCGAACGGTCTAACCTGCCCGTAAACGTCGATGCGACCTACAAGGTGAAGTTCACCGCTCTGGGCGATATCGGCCACTTCCGCTTCAACTCGAAGATTGAAGGCGAGGCCTACACCCTCCAGGCCGA
This sequence comes from Hyphomicrobium sp. 1Nfss2.1, assembly GCF_965243865.1. Classification (GTDB taxonomy): domain Bacteria; phylum Pseudomonadota; class Alphaproteobacteria; order Rhizobiales; family Hyphomicrobiaceae; genus Hyphomicrobium_A. The sequence goes on from NZ_OZ251603.1 coordinate 2,658,557, forward strand.
GGCGAAGATCGACACGGCCGTCTTCGACTATCGCGGCAATATGACGAGCAAGGGCGCCATCACGGCGACCGGTATCACGGCTCAGCCGGCCGACTACACCTACAACTACAAGCAGAAGACCTTCCTCAAGAAAAAGAAGATCAAGGCGCTGAATATAGCCTTCACCGGCCCGTCGGTTGGCAAGGTAACCCCCTACGATCCGCCCTCACCCAAGGCCGTCCCGGTGACGCCCGAGCAGCTGACGCACGTGCTGGACCCCCTCAGCGGCGTCATGGCTCTGTCGCTGAGCGACCTCAAGAGCCCATGTGACCGCAAGCTGCCGATCTACGACGGCAAGCAGCGCTTTGACGTTGTTTTCACCCCAGCCCGCCGCGCCGGCGCCGACCACGTCTGCAACGTCCGCCTGGTCCCTATTTCGGGCCACAAGCCGGACGGAGGCTCGCTCTCGGTCGTCAATGGCAAGATCGAACTCGTCATGCGCCCGGTGCCGAAGGCCAATATCGTGATCCCCTATAGCATCACCGTTCCCACCATTGTCGGCACTGCCACCTTGATGTCGGAGAAGGTCGACATCACCATGCCAGACCAGCAGCGCATCGCCCTTCGCAAATGACGCCCGCCCTAGGCGGCGGAACGGTTCTGATCGCCAGTCCGGCGAAATAGAGCTAAAATAGCGGCGCTTCGCGTGCGCCAACGGTAATCATGCCCTTGATCTCGGCGAATGTCTCTGCGATGCCATCGCCAGAGAAATGAGGATGCCAGATGGCCAGCGACCTCGAGGCACGTATCCGCCATGTGACGGCGGTGCTGGGGCCGACGAACACGGGCAAAACCCACCTCGCGATTGAGCGCATGCTTGGCCACGAGAGTGGCATGATCGGCTTGCCGCTGCGCCTGCTTGCGCGCGAGGTCTATGACAAGATCGCCTCGCGCATTGGCGCCGACAAGGTCGCGCTCATCACTGGCGAGGAGAAGATCAAGCCGGAGCGTGCCCGCTATTGGGTGTGCACCGTCGAGGCGATGCCGCGCGATGTCGACGTCGACTTCCTTGCCATCGACGAAATCCAGCTCGCGGCCGACCCCGAGCGCGGCCACGTCTTCACCGACCGCCTGCTGCACGCGCGCGGCCGGTCTGAGACGCTGCTGCTCGGCGCCCAGACGATGCGGGAGGCGATCGCCGACTTGATCCCCGGCGCCAACTTCATCTCACGCCCGCGCCTGTCGAAACTCACCTACTCCGGCCAGAAGAAGATCACGCGCCTGCCACAGCGCACCGCCGTCGTCGCCTTCTCCGCTTCTGAAGTCTACTCCATCGCCGAGCTCATCCGCCGTCAGCGCGGCGGAGCGGCCGTCGTTCTCGGCGCGCTTTCGCCACGCACGCGCAATGCGCAGGTCGCGCTCTACCAGTCGGGCGATGTCGACTTCCTTGTCGCCACCGACGCCATCGGCATGGGCCTCAACCTCGACGTCGATCACGTCGCCTTCTCTGCAACCCGCAAGTTCGACGGCCAGAACCATCGCAGCCTGACCCCGTCCGAGCTGTCGCAGATCGCCGGTCGTGCTGGCCGCCACATGAACGACGGCACCTTCGGCGTCACCGGTTCAGCCGATCCCTTCGACGCCGACACCATCGAGCGCCTCGAGACACATAACTTCGAAAGCGTCCGCGTGCTGCAGTGGCGCAACCGCGAACTCGATTTCCGTACGCTCGAAGGCCTCAGGCATTCTCTGCGCGAAACGCCGAACCTGCAGCGCCTCACCCGCGCGCGCGCAGCGGACGATGTCATCGCCCTGGAGACGCTCAGCGCCGACCGCGAGATCGCGAGCAAAGTTCTCGCCCCCGCCGCAGTCGTCAAGCTGTGGGAAGTGTGCCAGATACCTGACTACCGCAAGATCTCCGGTCAGAGCCACGCCGAGTTCGTCGCGACAATCTTTAACTATCTGATGAGCGCCGACGAGCACATCCCTGAGGATTGGTTTGCCAAGCAAGTCTCGCTCGCCGATCGCATTGACGGCGACATCGACACGCTCGCAAACCGGATCGCTCACATCCGCACGTGGACGTTCGTTTCCAATCGAAGCTCGTGGCTCAAAGACCCCGAGCACTGGCAAGGCAGGACGCGCGAAATCGAGGATCGGCTGTCAGATGCGCTGCACGAGCAATTGACGCAGCGCTTCGTCGATCGTCGGACAAGCGCCCTGATGAAGGGCATGCGAGACAAAGACGAACTGACCGCCGAGATCGCCGCTGACGGCGCCATAAATGTCGAGACGCATTTCGTCGGTCGGCTGAAGGGCTTCCGTTTCCAGCTCGACCCGGGCACCGCCGAAGGCGTCAACGCCAAGGCGATGCGCACTGCCGCCGCCCAAGTGGTCGCGCGCGAGATGGCCATGCGCGTGCGTCGCGTGGCAGCCGCCCAGCCCGATGCTCTGAGCGTCAATCGCCGCGGCCAAATCATCTGGCGCGAGGAGGAGATCGGACAGCTCGAAGCGAGCGACGATCCGCTGAAGCCCACCGTCACGCTACTTGCCGACGAGTACCTCTCCGGCCCCGACCGGGAAAAGGTGCAGGCCCGTCTCGAAACGTGGGTTCAGCAGGCGATTGCAGACAAGCTCAAGCCGCTCGTCGAGATCAGCAATGCCGAGGATGTCACCGGCCTCGCGCGTGGCATCGCCTTCCGTCTGCGCGAGAACCTTGGCGTTCTGCGCCGCGAGAGCGTGGCCGAGGAGGTCAAGACACTCGATCAGAATGCGCGCGCTCAACTGCGTAAGTACGGCGTTCGCTTCGGCGCCTTCAATATTTACTTCCCGATCCTTTTGAAGCCGGCTGCCGCCGAGTTGATCCTGACGCTCTGGTCTCTCAAGAACGCCGCCGCGCATGGTCTCTCGGTCGATGCTCTGCCGGAAGCGCCGCGTGCAGGTCTCACCTCGTTCGCGCCCGACCCAGCTTGCCCCGAGCCATTCTATCGCGCTTACGGCTATCACGTGTGCGGCCCTCGCGCCGTTCGCCTCGACATGCTCGAGCGTCTTGCCGACGTCATTCGTCCGCTGCTCGCATGGCGCGGAGCCGAAGGCGCGATGCCGCCCAAGGGTGCGACCGGCGATGGCGGTTTCACTGTCATCCCCGAGATGATGTCGCTGCTTGGGTGTTCGCCAGACGAGCTGGGCGGCGTCTTGAAGGCGCTTGGCTTCCGTCTCGATCGCCGCCCGATCAAGTCGACGCCCGCGCGCGCAGCCGAAACAAAGCCGCAGGACGATGCTGTTGCCGTGGCAGCACCCGCTGCAGAAGCAGCGCCAGCGGAAGCAATCGCGGCCGAGGTCGTCGCAACGGACGTTGCCGCCCCGGAGGTCGTTGGCGAGGCTGCACAGCCTGAACCAGTAGTCGTGGACACACCGGCCGGCGAAGCCGCCGCCGCGCCCGCAGAGACGCCGGCTGTGGAAGCCGAAGCCGAGGTCAAATACGAGGACATCTGGCGTCCGCGCCGCCACCATCGCGAGCGCGGCGAGCGCCACCATGGGCGGCGCGATCATCGCAATCGCCAAGCGGGCAAGGACCAGTCCGGCCAGCCCGCAGCTGCCGCCACTGCCGTTTCGTCCGACCAGGCTCAGGCGAGCGCACAGCCCGCAGCGGAGAGCACTAACGGCCATTCCGCGCCTTCCGAGAAGCCGCAGCGTCGCGATGATCGTCGCCCGCACCATGGCAAGGGGCGTCGCGAGGATCGCGAGCGCGGTCGCGGTGGCGAGCGCGAGGCTGGTCAGCAGCGCCGTGGTGGTCCCGGTGACCGTGGGCGCCGTGGAGACCGTGGCGATGATCGTCGCAAAACCGAGGTGCACACGGCTTCCCCGCCGCGTCGCGGCGGCGTCGATCCCGATTCACCGTTCGCGGCGCTGGGCGCTCTGCGCGAGGAGCTTGCCAAGCGCAGCAAGGAATCGGGCGCTTGAGCGACGACGCGTCAGGCGATGCAGCCCCCAAAGGGTCGCAACGGCTCGACAAGTGGCTTTGGTTCGCACGCTTCGTGAAGACGAGAACATTGGCGTCAGATCTCGTCAGCGCCGGCAAAGTTCGTCTCAACCGCGTAAAGGTCGACAAGCCTGCGCAGATCGTAAAGACAGGAGACGTGCTCACGATCTCGCTCAATCGGCGCATTCAGCTCGTGCGCGTGCTGGGAATCGCCGAGCGTCGGGGCCCTTCTGCCGCGGCGCGCGAGCTCTATGAGCAATTGACAGCCGAAGGCGATGCCATCAAACCTCATGCGCCTTCGCCTGTCACAGCCGCTGAGCCTACTATTGAGAGAGTTCTGGCTGATCGGCCGGCAGGGAGCGGGCGGCCAACCAAGAAAGAGCGTCGCGCGATCGATCGGCTGAGCGGCAGGGCGCGTTGATCGGGGTCATGGCGGCGGGCCCGCTAAAGACCACCTTCGGCGTCGGCGCCAACGGGAAGTGATCCGGATCTGAATAATGACCTACGTCGTCAACGAGAAATGCATTAAGTGCAAATACACCGACTGCGTCGAGGTCTGTCCGGTCGACTGCTTCTATGAAGGCGAGAATATGCTCGTCATTCATCCTGACGAGTGCATCGACTGTGGCGTCTGCGAGCCCGAGTGCCCGGCTGATGCCATCAAGCCCGATACCGAGCCGGACCAGGAAAAGTGGCTGGAGCTGAACCGGAAGTTCTCCGAGACGTGGCCGAATATCACTTCCAAGAAGGACGCCATGCCGGAGGCGGATGCCTTCAAGGACGCCCCGGACAAGTTTGAGAAGTTCTTCTCGCCCGAACCGGGTTCAGGAGACTGAGATTCAGCTCATCCGGGGTTGCGTCAAAATGCGCAACCTTTTCGGACTGTTCCAAGATTGCCTAGCATTCGGACTAGGGCAGTAAGCCTGCCCATACCCTCCCGCACGCCCGCCCTTCATTTTCAATGAACTTTATGTTACGCTCCTCCTAGATGACGCGATTAGCCCGGTACAGAGTCGGAACAGGAGCGAACAAAGAGCAGCCGCTTTGCCGCAGAGGCAATGATCGGACCTGTTCTCGGTCCGGGTACACAGCGGTTTTCACCATTCAGAGCATAATCAACGGACCGGCAACCGCTCCCCACGGCGTCACCGATCCACCATATACGCTTAGTGCGCTGGTTTGCGGGCCGGCGTCCTGAGTTCGACGTGCATCGCCGCGAGTACGGCTCATACATCCGACGAGAAAGTGAGACGACCCCTATGGCTGACAAGAAAAAGGCGACCGCCGCGCGCTCGGCGAAGTCTTCGGCTGCTGCTGGCAAGAAGCCGGCGCGCGCCGTTCCTTCTGCGAAAAAGCCGGGTCACTCGGAGGCCAAGCTGGTCGCGAAAAAGCCGGCTGCTAAGACGGCTGCACCCGTGAAGGGAAAGAAGCCTGTCGCAAAGACAGCAGGAACTGCTCCGACCGTCAAGCACGCCGTCGTCAAGCCCGCGCTGCACAAGCCTGTCGCCAAGCCGCCGTTGGCGAAGCCGGCCGCCGCGCCGGTTCGCGCTGTCGCTGCCGCCAAGCCCGCTGGCCAGAAGATCACCGCTCCGGTGCCGCCGCAGCAGCAGATGACGCCTAAGGCGGTTGCCGAGAAGGCTGCTGCCGCCCGCCAGCTGATGAACGCACAGAAGAAGCCGGTGAGCCAGCGCCACGGATTCAAGGCGACCGAATTCATCGTCTATCCCGCACACGGCGTCGGCCGCATCGTCGCGATCGAGGAGCAGGAGATCGCCGGCATGGCGCTCGAGCTCTTTGTGATCAACTTCGAGAAAGAGAAGCTGACGCTGCGCGTGCCGACCGGCAAGCTTGAGAGCGTCGGCATGCGCAAGCTGTCCGAGGAGCCCGTCGTCAAGAAGGCGATGGAGATTTTGAAGGGCCGCGCCCGCGTGAAGCGCACCATGTGGAGCCGCCGCGCTCAGGAATACGTCGCCAAGATCAACTCCGGTGATCTCGTGTCGATCGCTGAAGTCGTTCGCGACCTTTACCGCTCCGAGGCACAGCCCGAGCAGTCCTACTCCGAGCGTCAGCTCTATGAGGACGCGCTCGACCGCATGGCGCGTGAGATTGCTGCCGTCGAGAAACTCGATGAGCGTGGCGCCGTGCAGCGTATCACCGACGTCCTGTCGAAGAGCGCACGTGGCCGTCGTCTCGCCGCCGAAGCCGAAGAGGCCGGTGGCGACAACGCCGAAACCCGCGCCGCCTAAGGCGCACGGTGCTCTGCGCGTCATGCGCGCAGAACCGGTTTCAAAGATCGAGAGCGCCTGGTGCCGTCGTCGGCGCCGGGCGCTTTTGCTTTTCTGTCTCGTCTGTTTCTCGCCGCCCGCTGCTCGTCATCGCTTCCGATGGCGGCATCGTGCGTCCGGGCAATGTCTCATCCGCAGGCACTAGCTGGCTCGGATCCTCGATATCGATGTAAGGGCCGTTGCGATATTGAATCCACCCGCGCACCTCCACGCGCCGCCCCTCCAGCGCCGCGATGGTCTTTGCCCACTCCGGATGGTCACGCAGCACTTTCTGCTCGATGCCCGCGGTGAAATCGCGCCTCCAGTCCGCACCGAAGTTCACGTATGTCCGCGCCTTGGTTGCGGTCACCTTCGCAACCTTCCCGGTAACGATCTCGTACGAGTTCCGCCGTCGCATGAGATCGCCAACCGCGCGCGCCGAGCGCACGCCATAGGCAGCGTTCCCCCAGATGCCGCTTCCCGCTTCGCGCGCAGCGCGCTCGTGTGCCATCAATTCGCGCATGCAGGCATAGCTGCCCGGCAGCCCATAGGCGCGCGCGTTCCCCGCTAAGAGCATCTCGCCCTGCACCCATACGCGCTCGCCATCCCTGTCGAAGAACAGGTGCGCCAGCCGACGGCCATAGCGATCTTGCGCGCGCCCGGACGTCGCCAGCGACACCGACTTGCCCTGCACCATTGCTCGCAGTGCCGCAATCGCCGCGTCTTCCGGCGGCCATGCCTCCGCACTGGGTGATAGGTCGGGCGAGCGCGGCGCCAGAGCTCCGATGAGGCGCACCTCCCGGTGGTCGTCGAGCAGCACCGTCTCGCTGTCGATGACGCGAACGACGGTGTGCCGCGCTCCGCCATCGAGCGTGCACGCAGCTTCTTCGTTCGTTGATGTCGGCTGCGCCGCCTCAGCGACCGCGGCGGCAAGCACGGTAAGCATGGCCGCAGCGATCCCCCGCGCGCCCAGTGCTACGCGATGCATGTCGATCTCCAGACCGCATCATAGCCCAGCCCCCGCGCGGAAATCTTCTCAGAAGAGCGATGGGAACGCCGCTGCATGATGCCAGCCGTCAGGGCCGCCAACGGATGCACCGGCGGCATGGTCGTGATGGCCGCCCATTAGCAGCGCCACCGCCTCGCTTGGCGTCTCGACCAAGTCCACCGCCAGCATCTCGAGCGCACTGCGCGACAACGGCGCATCGTGGTCGAATACCACGCGCTCTATGCCGGCACTTTCGCCGGTGAAGAACCCGCTCACGAGCACCGAGCCGCCCGGTAGCGATAGCAGCAGATCGCGGCCATCGACGCGGAACACAGCTAGGTCCTCAACGCCGATGCCCCCTGTCAGCAGCAGTTCGTCAAAGCCTGCATCGCCCGCCAGATCGATGATCACATCGTCGCCGTCGCCAGGGAGGTACACATAGCCATCGCTACCGGGCCCTCCGATCAAGGTATCGTTGCCGCCGCCGCCGTAGAGCGTGTCATCGCCGCCCTGGGCGTCGATCATCTCGCCAAGCGCGGTGCCGATCAGACGGTCATCGCTATCGCTGCCGCCAAAAGCATCGCCGACCACCGCGCGATCATCAGCAAGCAAAGTCGCGGTGCGCTTATCGGGCTGCGTTTCGCTGTCGCTCGATCTCTGGACGCGGTCGTCTTCGAGCAAGTCGATCTCCTTGCCTAACCGGATGTGGTCGCTCTTCGCATTCCACTGGATCCGCTCGATCGAGAACAGATGGTCTATGCCCGCATCATGTGCCGCAATGAAGTTGGGCGATTTGTGCGGAATCCAGTGTCGGTTGAAGGTGATCGTCACCTCTCCCGCTCCGGAATAATCGATCACGTCAGTGCCATCGGTCGCATAGCCGAGCTGCGGCTGCCCGCCGTGCACGATGTTGAAGCCGGGCGACCAGCGGAAAACATCATCGCCGCTCCCGCCGAAATACTTCTCCGTCTGCCTGTCTCCGCCGCCGATGAAGTGATCGTTGCCCTCTCCACCCAAGAGGGTTGTGAAGCCGTGCGCCACGTGCATCTCGTCGTCGCTTCCCGTCCCCAGCAACGTTGACGTCCCGGGCGACAGGCGCATGCCGTAGGGCAGGCTTTGCGTCGGATCGAGCCCCGAGTAGTGGAGCAGCGACGAGACGGCAGACGACGAATTGATCGTCGGCGTCGGCGACCCCGGCAGCCCGAGCGCGATGTATGGGTAGTCCTGGGCATCGATATCGCGCGCATAAGAAGCCATCGTCTCCCAGGCGCGCATCTCGTCGCCGTTGTAAGCAAGCACCCGGCTACCGCGCAGGTCCGGTGTGCCGATCTTGTCCGCCAGAGCAGCCCGCGACGCGAGGTTGGCGGTGGCAAGCGAGGTGCGCCCGTCGGAGCCCTCGATCACGAGATAGGTTCCCAGATCAGTCGGGTCGCGCACGCCCTCCATGACGAACCAGTCGTCTTGCGGCGAAGTGCCGTCGCCCTGCTCGAGAACGAGCTGCATGTGGTCGAAGCCCAGGTGCCCCAGCCCGAAAAGCTGCACCGGCATCCATTCGATGCGCACCCGCGGCATGCTGATTCCCCTCTTAAACCGAAAAGCAACCTAAGGTTGAAATTAATGCCGGTCCATATGCGTGAAGCGCGAGACTTCTCGGCTGAACCATGGTTAAAGTGCCGCCGGGACGCGGCCGCGCGATTCCTTCTTGCCACGTCGTTTCGGCCGCGCATCCAATCCTTCGAGCCCGGCCTTTGCCGGGCTTACTTTTTACGGCCCGGTTGCGCGCATCCTGCTAGAGAGTTAGCTCAACACGGCGTCAGGCCCCGTAGCTCAGCCGGATAGAGCACCAGATTCCTAATCTGGGGGTCACAGGTTCAAATCCTGTCGGGGTCACCAGCGCGCTTGATGTGGTGGTCGTTTTCCGTATGCCACCCCCGCGTCTTCTTCAGGCATCCCTGCTGCTGCCAATTCGTCTCCAGTGCGCCGCCGCAAGCCGCACGAAATCACTACGGCCGATCTCGACAGTGGGAGGTTGCCGGATGGCAACCGGGGAGTGAAAGCGGCGCGTTTCGGGAATTTGCAAATGTGCCGCAAGGGCGTCGTTCCCCTCCGGCGGGCCGGCTACGGCAATTTCAGTCGCAGAGCATCAGGAAGAGATTCCCTCGGCGTTACGCGCACTTGAAATGCGCAGACGCTCTTTTCCTGAGGGTGCCATTCCCGTGACAGCGCGGGAGACAAAGGCAATTGACGGTGCCGTCCAATCCGAACAGATCGGCAAACAATATCGTGTCTTAGCAAACTTCAGCGTTGCTACTCTGATGCGTGGGGGAAGACGGGACACGCACAGAACGAACCGACGGAGAATAACCCGACCACCCCCGCCTAGCGTTTGCGTTGCACCTTGCCGAAAGGCCGGGTGTCCTGGGGGGAGTTTTTGTAATGCGTTTTGTCCACGCCACAGTTGCGTTTGCCGCGGCGTTTTCTGCACTTTCAGTGTCGAATTCAATCGCACAGGAAGCACCGGCACCGGCACCCGCCGCCGACCAGTTGCCGCCTGTCGAAGTCATCCAGAAGAAGGCCGCTCCGGCGCCCTCCGCGCAGAAAAAAGCGGCGACGAAAAAGAAGCCCGCACCCGTCGCCACTGCGCCAGCACCGGTCGCGCCCGCCGTCACCACTGAGATCGCGCCTTCCGCCGGCTCCAACGAGGGACTGGTGCGAACCTCCCCGCTTGCCGGAAGCGAATTTCCGATAGACCAGATCCCGCGCGGCGTCTCGACGATGAACGCGAGCGACATCCGCCGCGATGGCTCGGTCATTCCCCAGGAGTTCCTGAACAGCCGCATACCCTCGGTCATGGTCGACGACCTCCAGGGCAACCAGTTTCAGACGGGCATCCAATATCGCGGCTTCGAGGCTTCGCCCGTCAACGGCCTGCCTCAGGGTCTGGCGATCTACCAGAACGGCGTCCGCATCAACGAAGCGTTCGGCGACACGGTCAACTGGGATTTCCTGCCCAGCAACGCCATCGAAGGCATCACCGTCATGGGCTCCAATCCGATATTCGGGTTGAACGCCATCGGCGGCGCCATGAGTATCCAGATGAAGGATGGCTTCAGCTATCAGGGCGCCGAGGTCGACACGCGCTTCGGCTCGTTCGGACGGCGTCAGGTGGGCGCACAGGCGGGGGCGCAGAGCGGCAACATTGCCATCTACGGCGCCTTCGAGGGCATCGAGGACGACGGCTTTCGCGATTTCTCCGATACGACGACGCGCCGTGGCTACGCCGATCTCGGCTTCAAAGGCACGGGATCTGAGTTCCACCTCAACTTCACCGGAGCGACGGGCGAGGTCGGTGTGACCGCCGCTGTTCCCGAGGAGTTGCTGGCATTCGGCGGGCGCGAGCGCACGTTCACCTCGCCGCAGATCACCGAAAACGACATGCAGATGTTTTCGGCCAACGGCGTCGTTGATTTGACCTCGACGTTGTCGCTCTCCGGTGTTGCCTATCACCGCCACTTCCGCCAGAGCCACATCGACGGCAACATCTCCGAGTTCGACGAGTGCGAATCTGCCGAGGCCCTCAGCTTCTCGGCGCTCTGCACCGAGGACGGCGCGCCGCTGTTCAAGGCTGGCAGCGGCGTTGGGCTCACGGAGGACGAGATCGAAGAACTCGAGGAAAAGGGCAGCGGCGCACTCGGCTCGATCGACAAGACCGGTCAGGACGCCAACAGCTATGGCTTGGCGCTTCAGGCGACCGAAAAGGCCAAACTGCTCGGCTTCCGTAACCAGTTCGTGGTGGGGTCCAGCTACGATCACGGCAACGTCAAATACCGTGCATCGAGCGAACTTGGCTACTTCCTTCCAAAATACGTCGTCGCCGGAAGCGGTGACACGTTGACGGGCAAGGCGGATCTGGCCGACTGCACCGGGCTCAGCGCGGAGGAATGCGATGACGCGAACGAGGAACTCAACGCATCCGTCGTCACGCCGCGGTCTCTAACGACGACCAACGATTACGTCGGCATCTACGCTGTCGATGCCATCGACCTCACCGACCGGCTGACGCTGACGCTCGGCGGCCGCTGGAATTACGCCCGCATCGAGATCGAGAACACGGGCGACACCTCACTCGACAAGCTCAATGGCGTCAACGAATTCTACCGCTTCAACCCATCGGCCGGTCTGACCTACAAGCTGCTTCCCGGATTGTCCGTCTATGGCGGCTACGCCGAAGCGAACCGCGCCCCGACCGCGTCCGAGATCGCATGCTCCGATCCTGAGAACCCGTGCATCATCGAAAGCGCGCTCGCTTCCGATCCGCCATTGAAGCAGGTCGTGTCGAAGACCTGGGAAGCGGGCCTTCGCGGTGAAATCTCGAACTGGAATAGGAGCGAGCACTTCGACTGGAGCTTCGGCCTGTTCCGCGCCACCAACGAGAACGACATCATCCAGATTGCCGACAGCCAGCAAGGCCGCGGCTACTTCGCCAACGCCGGCGAAACGCTCCGCCAGGGTATCGAGGCGAGCGCCGTCTACCGGACGCAGCGTTGGATGGCCTACGCGAGCTACTCGTTCGTCGATGCGACGTTCCAATCGCGGAACATCATCGTCTCAGAGAACAATCCGCAGGTCACCACCGAGTGCGATGCTGACTTCGGCATCCCCGCCGAGGGTGAGGATGGAGAGGAAGCGAAGTGCATCGAAATCCGTCCGGGCAATCGCATGCCAGGCGTTCCGAGGCATCGGTTCAAGGCTGGCGTCGACTTTCTCGTAACGCCGAAGTGGGTGGTGGGCGCCGATATGATGTCTGTCAGCGACCAGTTCTTTTATGGAGATGAAGGCAACAACGACGCACCGCTTCCCGGCTACACCCGCGTCAACGTGCACTCGTCGTACAACATCACCGACCACATCCAGGTTTATGGTCTGATCGAGAACCTGTTCGACAATCAGTACGGAATCTACGGCACCTACTTCAACACAGAGCTGGCCCAGGCAGCAGGTCCCGGCAAGAACGGCAGCGGTGGTCCAGACTCTTCGCTCAACGGCCTCGAGTACGACGAAGACAATGGCCGCACGATCACGCCAGCCATTCCATTTGCCGCCTACGGAGGTGTCCGAGTGAAGTTCTGACCACGACCCGACTGTTACGCGAGTACTCACCGCTCCTGTCACTCCCAGTGCAGGAGCGGATTTTTTTGCGGTGCTGGCCTCGGCGCGCCCATCAGCGAGGTTGGAGCGAGCTGGGTGCGTGGAAGGCGCTTACGTTTTCGCCTCGCGGGCGATGAGGCGGCGCTTGCGATCAACACCCCAGCGATAGCCGGAGAGTGCGCCGTTGCTGCGCACCACCCGATGGCAGGGGATTGCCACTGCGATCTTGTTCGCCGCACACGCCGCGGCGACAGCCCGCACCGCCTTCGGCATGCCGATGCGTTCGGCGATTTCGCTGTATGTTGCCGTCGTGCCCGCCGGAATGTCGCGCAGCGCCCGCCACACCTGATGCTGGAACGCTGTGCCGCGGATGTCGAGCGGCAGCTCGACATCGAGCCTTGGGGCTTCGATGAGGCCCACGACCTTCGCCACGATGTCCTCGAACGACGTGTCGCCGCCGACTAGCGCCGCCCGCGGAAACCGTCTCTGTAGATCAGCAATCAGCACATCGGGATCATCGCCGAGGAAAATAGCCGCGACGCCGTTTTCGCTCGCCGCCACCAGAACGGAGCCAAGTGAGCACTTACCCACCGCGAAGCGCAGCGTCGCCCCCTTGCCGCCCGAGCGAAACTCAGTCGGTGTCATGCCGAGATAGTCCTTCGACTTCGCATAGAGCCGCCCAGCCGAGTTGAAGCCGGACGCATGGATCGCCTCCGTCACCGAGCACCCACTCGCCAGGTTCTCGTGCAATCGCCTCTGGCGCAATGCGGCGGCAAAGGCTTTTGGCGTCAGACCCACAATTGACTTGAACACGCGGTGAAAGTGATGCGGGCTGAGACCAACAGCACCCGCCAGCATGTCGAGCTTCGGCGGTTCCTCAGCCTCGTTGATGATCCGGCACGCCAGCGCGATTTTCTCCGCTTGCTGCTCGCGCAGCGAAGGCTCGTTCGGCTTGCACCGCTTGCACGGACGAAACCTCGCCGCTTCCGCATCGGCGCACGAAGCATGAAAGGCGACGTTCTCGCGCTTGGCCAGCCGCGCCGGGCAAGAAGGCCGGCAATAGACCCCCGTGGTCGCCACCGAGTAGAAGAAGGTTCCGTCGAAGCTGTGATCACGCTGCCGCACGGCGTCCCAATAGTCGGGTACCGCCCGCTGCCGCCGCGTCGTGCCGGTCTTGTTGCGTAGCTTCTGCATGCTTCTTGATAGCCCAGTTCACCGCGAAGGAGGAGCCGGACGCGATCTAAGCAGGCCTGAAGCGCCGCTGCGCCTCGTTTCTTGCTTTCAAATTCCCGCTGCGCCCCCGCGAACCTATCGGGCCGCAGACACAAGCCCCGGCGGCGCATTCATCCAGTGATAGCCGAGCGATCCTAGCTCGTATCCGGTCTTGTACAGTGCTCGCATATACCCCAAATCGAATGGCTCTTTGCTCGTCAATGCGAACGACCCGGGAATCGTCGCGAGATTGAATGCGATGTCGTCCCGCGCCGTCATGCTGTAGATGCGGTAGAGGTCGCCGATGCCCTGGTTCTTGATCAGGGTTGAAATGGAGCGCCCGGCGGTGATGTAGGCCTTATCTTCGACAGGCTGCCACTCGGGCGTGATCTTGCCGTTACGCAAGATGAACAAGTTGCGCCGCACGTGTCGGCCCATCACGCGGTCGATATCGCGAAACGCCAGCGTAGTGGGTACTAGAAACACTTGCTGGGTTACGCCGCCGTCGACGTGCATCTCGTCATAGTCACGCCCATTGGCGCGGACTTGGATGCGAACTGGGGGAAACACGCCAGGCACCGAAGCTGACGCCAGCAGCACGTTGCGGAACAACGCCAAGGCCTCCGGCGTCCGGTACATCGCGATGCGCCCCATGTCCCAAAGCACCGGCCGCTGCGCGTCCAGATTGGTCGTGCCGATCAGCAGCATTCGACCCTTCATGCGTTCCTGCGCAATCTCGCGCATAAACTTCGCATCGACATATTTGGCAATGAGCCGCGCCAGCGGAGCGCTGTCCGCAAGGGCAGGGCCGCCAAAAATGCCCGACAGCACGTCGGCTGTGAGAATGTCGTCGCGTCCATACTCCGTGAAGATGGCCTTCAGCTCGCGATCTTTGCGTGGGCCCAAAAACGCGAACGGAGCAATGAGAGCGCCGGCGCTGACGCCGGTGACAATGTCGAACTCCGGTCTCGTTCCCGCTTTTGTCCATCCGGTCAGCAAGCCCGACCCGAACGCGCCGTCCTCGGCGCCGCCAGAGATGGCGAGGAAGTTTGCGACAGGCTGCTCCAGAGAACGCTCGATTGCCGCAGTGCTGCGCCGGCTCAGCTCCGCCTCGACCATCGCGTGGATCTGTTCTGGGGGTGCATCGCCCCACAGCCGCACGTCGTCCATACCGCGCAGCTCGGCTTCGTCGACAAGTGATTCAGGTAATGCATGGCGAGGCAACGCGGCGGCGCAGCCTGCAAGGATGAGCGCCGTGGCGAGGACCAGCATCAGCCGAATGCGCTTCATTGCGCACGACGCTTCCCGCCTATCCTCCACCATCACCGCTCCCCCCCAACGCAATACCACTACGGCTACACAAGCATCCTATTGCGACGAGGAATCTGGCGGCGGCAGTAGGCCATTCATGATCAGGTCGACCGAGGCCTCGAGATATCGATCGATATCGAGCGGACGGCGATCAGCGAATAGCAAGGTCCAGATGTGGATTGTGAGGGCAGGCGCCATGAGCAGCTCGGGATAGTCGGCAGCCGGGCTTGCGCGGAACCCCCCGCTTTTCACGACGCGTTGCACCTTCTGCTTCAGCTTGTCGATGACGGGCGCGAAGAAGCTCTGGAAGTGTTGATCCACCAGCTTCGGAAACCGCACCGCTTCCGAGATCAGCAGTCGCAGAATTTCAAGCGAACGCCGATCGTCGAGACAAGTGCGAAACAGGAAGGTCAGATCCGCGCGTACTGACTCCGGCGTCGGTTCAGCCGTGTCTTCGATGAACGGCAGCGCCCGGTCGAAAAGCTCCTGTCCGCGCTGAACCGCGAGCGCCTCGAACACTTGCTCCTTGTTCTGGAAATAGACGTAGATCGTCCCCTTGGTCACGCCCGCGCGCGCGGCCACGTCCTCCAGCCGAGTGGCTGCATAACCGTGCAGCGCGAACTCTTCGAACGCAGCCTCAAGGATCTCGCTCGGTCGTTCTGCCTTGCGGCGTGCCCTGACTGCCCCAGTCATATTTGTCCTCCCACTCGGCGGCGCATTCTCCGGCGCCTAGCCAGAATACCATAAACAAACTATTATTGACTTACGAGTCAGTCAATAATATTGATCGCCGGGACGGCTTTGCGGGGGTGCCCCGATGTGGGTGGGCTCTAAAGTATTGATATTTGGCCACTTACTGGTCGCAGCGTCTGTATTGGGCGGCTGTGGCGATACCGGCGGTGGCCCACAAAAACAGACGGCTCTCGTCCGCACGCAAGTCGTCTCTAAGGTCGCCTACACGCCGAAGACGTGCCTCACCGGCGAGGTGAAAGCGCGCGTCCAGACCAATCTTTCATTCCGCGTGTCGGGCCGCATCATCGAGCGCAACGCCGAGGTGGGCGATCACGTCACGCCCGACAAAGTGCTCGCCCGCATCGATCCCGCCGAGCAGCGCGCCGACGTCATTTCCGCCGAGGCGGCACAGCGTTCAGCGGACGCCCGCGTACGCCAGACGGCGGCGGCTTTCGAGCGCCAAAAGGCGCTCATCAAGGACGGCTTCACCACTCGGCGAGACTACGACCAGGCTGAAGAGGCACTACGCACGGCCCAAGGTTCGCTTGAAGCAGCAAAGGCGCAGCTTGGCAGTGTGCGTGATGCGCTTTCCTTCACCGAACTGCGTTCCAGCTCCGCCGGCATCGTCACCGCGCGCAATGCCGAGGTTGGACAGGTCGCTCAAGCAGCACAGACGATGTTCTCGCTTGCAGAGGATGGCGAACGCGACGCCGTGTTCCACGTTTACGAGGCAGCTTTTTTGCACGAGATGGCCTCGCCTGACATCGAGCTGTCGCTTGTCTCCGATCCAAGGATCACTGCCAAGGGCGTGGCCCGTGAGGTTTCGCCGAGCACCGACACGACTTCGGGCACGGTGCGCGTCAAAGTTGCGATTACCAATCCCCCGCCCGCGTTTGCGCTCGGCTCCGTCGTATTCGGTTGCGCCACACAGAAGCCGAGACAAGTCGTCCTGCTTCCGGCCGGTGCACTGACGAACATCGCCGGAAAACCGGCCGTCTGGATTGTCGACGCCAAGACGCTTCACGTCGCGCTGAAGCCGGTGACTGTCGCCTCTTACGAGACGCAGGCAGTCGTCATCGACGGCGGCCTGGAACCCGGAGAGCGTGTCGTCACTGCCGGCGCCAAGCTGCTCCGCCCCGATCAGACAGTCATTATCGCCCCCGACGAGGCATCATGATCGCACGAACAAAAAAGTTTGCTGGCCGGTCGCTGATGCTGACCTTGCCTCTGTTGGCGCTCGTTGGATGTGATGAGGCGAAGGATCAGCCCGCGCCGCCTCCGCGTCCCGTGCTCACGGTCGTTGTCTCCGGGCCGCACGCCGAGGTGCTATCTTTCGCAGGCACTGTCGAGCCACGCTACCGTGCCGACCTGAGCTTCAGGGTGCTGGGTCGTATCGTTGCGCGCGATGTCGAGGTCGGCGACGTCGTTCACAAGGGGCAGCGCGTGGCGGCGCTCGATCCGACGGCGCTGCAACTTGCCGTGCGCAGCCAGCGCGCAGCGCTCGCCAATGCACAGGCGACGCTCACCAATGCCGCCGCGGTCGAGGAGCGCCAACGCGCCCTGCGCGATCGCAACGTGACCGCACAAGCAACGTTCGAAACAGCTGAGCAGGCGCGCATTGCGGCCGAGGCAGAGGTGACGCGCACGCAGTCCGGGCTCAGCAAGGCGGAGGAGCAACTCACCTACACAGAGCTGCGCAGCGACTTCGACGGCGTCGTGACTGCCATCAGCGCGGAGGTCGGCCAAGTCGTCTCCGTCGGGCAAACCGTCATCACCGTCGCACGGCCGGACGTGCGCGAAGCTGTCGTGGATATTCCAGAGACGGCTAGCCGCAATATCGGTCCGGGGACGCAGTTCGAAATCAGCCAGCAGCTCGATGAAAGCCGGAGCACTTCTGGTGTCCTCCGCGAGATCGCGCCCGAAGCGGACGCCATCACCCGCTCGCGCCGTGCACGCATCACCCTTTCCGAGCCGCCCGAAACTTTCCGCCTTGGCACCACTGTGACCGTGAAGATCAAGCCAGCCGCGGGCACACCACACAACGTCCGACTGCCGGCCTCGGCCTTGATCGAGCGCGGCGGCGGATCAAGCGTCTTCATCGTCAACGAAAAGACGGGTGCCGTTGCCGAGGTGCCGGTCGAAGTTGTCGGTCATAGCGGTGGTTCGGTCATCGTTGCCGGAGCGCTGTCGGCTGGGACGCACGTCGTTTCGGCAGGCGTTAAGAGCCTGTCCGTCGGCGAACACGTCCGCATCGAAGTGGGAGCAGTCCGCTGATGCAGAAGCCGTTCAATCTTTCCGAGTGGGCACTCGCGCACCGCTCCCTCGTCACATATTTCATGCTGGTATTCTCGCTCGCCGGCTTCTTCTCGTATCTCAACCTTGGCCGCGAGGAAGACCCCGCTTTCACCATCAAGACGATGGTGATCGTCGCGCAGTGGCCCGGTGCCTCGGCCGAGGAAACCACGGAGCAGATCACAGACCGTATCGAAAAGAAGCTCGAAGAGCTGGAGTCGCTCGACTATACGCGCTCCATCACCACGCCGGGCGAGACCACCATCTTCGTCAACCTTCGCGATTCGACCAAAGCCAGCGATGTTGCGCCGACCTGGATGCTGATCCGCAACATGATCGGCGACATTCAGGGGCAATTTCCAAGCGGCGTCGTTGGACCGTTCTACAACGACCGCTTCGGCGACGTGTATGGCAATATCTATGCCTTCACCTCCGACGGCCTCACCCAGCGTCAGTTGCGCGACTACGTCGAGCAGGTGCGCGCCAAGGTGCTCACCGTGCCGAACGTTGGTAAGGTCGACATTGTCGGAGCCCAGGACGAAGTGGTCTTCCTGGAATTCTCGCCGCGTAAGATCGCCGCCTACGGCATCAACCAGCAAGCCATTGTTTCCGCACTTCAGGCGCAGAACGCAATCGTGCCGTCGGGCGTGATCGAGGCCGGCGCCGAGCGGATCAACCTGCGCGTCAGCGGCCAGTTCACCTCCGAAAAGGATCTGCAGTCGGTCAACCTGCGCATCGACGACCGCTTCTTCCGACTGAGCGACGTTGCCACCATCCGCCGCGGCTATGTCGATCCGCCGAGCGCGCTGTTCCGCTACAACGGCGAGCCCGCCATTGGTCTGGCCATCGGTATGCGCCCGAAGGCGAACCTTCTGAAGTTCGGTGAAGCGCTGCACGAGGAGATGTCCCGCATCTCTGCCGAACTCCCAGTTGGCATTGATGTGCATCTCGTTTCCGACCAGCCCCTCATCGTCGAGGAGGCCGTGTTCGGCTTCACGCGCGCACTGTTCGAGGCCGTCGCGATTGTGCTCATCGTCAGCTTCGTGTCGCTCGGCATGCGCGCAGGCATGGTCGTCGCGCTGTCGATCCCGCTCGTTCTCGCTATAACCTTCATGGTCATGGCCAATTCAGGCATCACGCTGCAGCGCATATCGCTCGGCGCGCTCATCATTGCGCTCGGACTGCTCGTCGATGACGCCATGATTGCGGTCGAGATGATGGTGGCGCGTCTCGAGGTGGGCGACCCTCTCGAAAAGGCTGCCAGCTACGTCTACACGTCCACCGCCTTTCCCATGCTCACTGGCACGCTGGTGACGGTCGCTGGCTTCATCCCCATTGCCTTCAACGGCAGCGCCGCGGGCGAATTCACGTTCACGCTGTTTGTCGTTCTCGCCGTGTCGCTGCTCGTTTCATGGATCGTCGCGGTGCTGTTCACGCCGCTGCTCGGTGTCTGGCTTCTCCCAAAGAGCATGCACAAGCACCATGACAAGCCCAGCCTGCTGTCTCGAATATTCAACGGCTTGCTCCGCGCTTGTATGCGCCACCGTTGGCTCACCATCGGCGCCACGCTCGCCATGTTTGTTGCTTCGATTGTCGGTATGGGCTTCGTGCAGCAGCAGTTCTTCCCCTCGTCAGATCGGGTCGAGCTGATCGTCGATTGGAATCTGCCGCAGAATGCCTCCATCGTCGAAACCAAGGCGCAGATGACGCGCTTCGAGAAGGAAGCGCTCGCGGGCGACCCGGACGTCGTGCGCTGGTCGTCCTATATCGGCCAGGGCGCCATGCGCTTCGTGCTCTCCTTCGACGTGCAGCCGCAGCATGAGTCGTTTGGCCAGACCGTTATCGTCACCAAGGATCTGGAAGCCAGAAACCGCCTGCAGAAGAAGCTGGATGCGTTCGTACGGCGTGAGTTCGTCGGCACTGACGCTAACGTCAAGCTGCTCGACATTGGCCCGCCCGTCGGCCGGCCGGTGCAGTACCGATTGAGTGGCCCCGACCTTCAGACCGTTCGCACGCTCGCACAGCAGCTTGCGACAGTCGTCGGCGCTAGCAAGCGAATCGGCGACGTGGTCTTCGACTGGAACGAGCCCGCACGTGTTGTGAAAGTGAACGTGCTGCAGGACAAGGCGCGCCTTCTCGGCCTGACCTCTGAGGATATCTCGTCCACGCTGAACGGCATCGTTGGCGGCAACACGATCACCCAGATCCGCGACGACATCTATCTTGTCAACGTAACCGCCCGCGCGCAGGCGGCCGAACGCGGTGCCATTGAGACGCTGCAGAATCTCCAGCTTTCGGCATCGAACGGCCAGCCTGTTCCGCTCGCTGCCGTTGCCACCTTCGAGTACGGTCAGGAGCAACCGGTCATTTGGCGCCGCAATCGCCTGCCGACCATCACCATCAAGGCAGGCACCATCGGCGCAGTTCAACCCGCAACGGTCGTCGCCGAGCTTGCGCCCGGCATCGACAAGTTCAACGCAGCGCTTCCCGCCGGCTACCACGTCGTCACTGGCGGCGCAGTGGAGGAAAGCGCCAAGGGCCAGGGACCGATCATCGCAATCGTGCCGTTCATGCTGTTCGTGATGGCGACCATCCTCATGATCCAGCTTCAAAGCTTCCAGCGCCTGTTCCTCGTCGTCGCTGTCGCCCCGCTTGGGCTGATCGGTGTCGTCGCCGCTTTGCTTCCCAGCGGCGCGCCAATGGGCTTCGTCGCCACACTGGGTGTGCTGGCGTTGATCGGCATCCTGATCCGCAACTCCGTCATCCTGGTCGTACAGATCGAACATTTGCGCGATGAAGGCGTTGCTGCGTGGCAAGCCGTTCTCGAGGCAACCGAGCACCGCATGCGGCCCATCATGCTCACTGCCGCTGCGGCCAGCCTCGCGCTCATCCCAATCTCCCGCGAGGTATTCTGGGGGCCGATGGCCTACGCAATGATGGGTGGCATCATCGTCGGTACCGTCCTCACGCTGCTGTTCCTGCCGGCGCTTTATGTCGCCTGGTTCCGCATCAAGGAGCCAGCGGGTCATCCGGGGCCCGCTCCGAGCCATGGCGTTCTAGCCGATGCGCCAGCCTGAGCATTTAAGCACACGCGTTGGTGGGGGAATGATGTTGTCAGTAACTCGTGAAGAGCGCATCGGTCTGTTTGTCGACGGCATCAGCCTGCATCATGCGGCGGACGTGCTGCAGTTGAGGATCGACTTCAAACGCCTGCTTGCCCTCTTCCGCCAGCGCGGGCGGCTTGTGCGGGCGCACTACTATACGGTCTCGCTGCAAGAGGCCGACCCAAACCCGCAGAAACCCCTGCTGGACTGGCTGACCTTCAACGGTTTCACCGTGGTGACGCGCAAAGCGATGGACAGCCACGAAAGCGCGAATGCCCTCGCATTAGCAGTCAACATCAGTGTCGACGCGATGCAGCTTGCCGCCAATCTCGATCGCATAGTGCTCGTGTCCCAGTGTCGTGAACTGCAGCGCCTCATCGATGCGCTCAAAATCATGGGACGCAACGTGAGCGTCGTCTCGACATTGCGCAACCACATGGTGGCCGACGAGCTGCGCCGTCAGGCCGACGAGTTTCTCGATCTGGATGATCTGCGGCCGATCTTGAGCGCCGATGTGTCGGAAAACGCGTAGCAGCCACGCTCACACGCAGCGCTTCAGAGCCCCGATTGACCGCGTTTGCTGAATAGGGCCGTCACCACCGCGACGATGATGGCTGCTGGAATGGCGATGAGCAGCAACGCGCCGACGGCGACAGCGACACCGAAGAAGAGGAATGCCAGGAAGACGAGGGTCAGCAATCCGCTGAGCATGGCGCCGGCAGCCAGCAGCCACGCGCGCCACCCCGTCACGACAGTGGTGCGCCCGTTCCTCTCGACAACCAACATCGGCCGTTGTTCGTCCATGCGCAGCTCCCGCGAGTGAGGCATGCTGGCTGATGCGGCGCTCGCCCGTCAAGTCTTATGGCTCTACGGGCGATTGCCTGATCCACGCCATCAGGTAAAAGGCATCCGCGTCTGGAGGATGTACGCCATGATCGATCTCTATTATTGGACGACGCCCAACGGGCATAAGGTCACGATCTTCCTCGAAGAAGCGAAGCTGCCTTATCGCATTCGACCGGTGAACATCTCCAAGGGCGATCAGTTCAAGCCGCAGTTCTTGCGCTATGCCCCGAACAATCGCATTCCCGCGATCGTCGATAAAGATCCAGCCGACGGCGGCGACCCGATCAGCATTTTCGAATCGGGCGCCATACTTCAGTATCTCGCCGAGAAGACCGGACGCTTCCTGCCGAAGAACGTTCGCGGCCGTGTCGAGGTGATGCAATGGCTGTTCTGGCAGATGTCTGGCCTCGGGCCGATGGCCGGTCAGAACCACCACTTCGCGGTCTACGCTGCAGAGCGCATCCCCTACGCCATCGACCGCTACGTGAAGGAGACCAATCGACTCTACGGCGTCCTAAACAAGCAGCTCGCTGGCCGCGAGTTTATTGCGGGTGCCTATTCGATCGCTGACATGGCCTGCTACCCATGGATCGTCCCCTATGAGCGGCAGGGGCAGAACCTTGATGATTTCCCGCACTTGCGACGCTGGTTCCTCGCCATGGGCGAGCGGCCGGCAGTGCAGCGCGCCTATGAGATCGCCGCAAAGGTCAACACAAAGGCGACCGTGACCAAAAGCGCCAAGAAGGTACTCTTTGGACAGAATGCGAAGACACTCACAAAGAAGGTGCCCCGAAAGCCCGCACGCAAATCACCCGCTAAGCCTCGCTCGCGCTAAGTCCGGCGCGTATACGGCAGCACGAAGGGAATTCCGGCGTCCGGCGTCGTGTTGGTTCGCACCTCGCAGCCATACGAGCGCGAGAGCAACGCATCGTTTATGACCTCCTGCGCCGAGCCGCGCGCGGCAATCTCGCCGCGGCACATCAGCACCAGCTCGTCGGCGAAGGCCGCCGCTAAATTGAGATCATGCAGCACCGCCAGCACGGCGCGGCCTCCCTCAGCCTGCCGGCGCGCTTCCTCCAGCACCAGTCCCTGATGCGCAAGATCGAGGCTTGCAGTGGGCTCGTCCAGCATGAGGATTGATGATGATCCGCGTCCTTCTCGGTCCGCAACGGTGAGCTGCAGCAGCGCCCGCGCAATGTGCACGCGTTGCTTCTCGCCGCCAGACAGGTGCGTGTAGAAGCGGTCCGCGATGGCCACGAGCCCGACAGTGCGCAGGCAGTCCATCGCCATACGCTCTATCTGCGCCGACGCCGCGCCGAACCCAGGCACGGTTGCCCCCAAAAGCACCACCTCGCGCGCAGTGAACGGAAACGACAGCGCTGTTGCCTGCGGAACCACCGCGCGCCTGCGTGCCAGGGCGGCGGCGTCGAAGCTGCGGAGTGAGCGTCCATCCAGTTCCACCGCTCCGGACGTCGGCCGCAATTCACCGGACAAGAGTCGCAGCAGCGTGGACTTGCCGGCGCCGTTCGGCCCGATGATGGCAACGAGGCGCCCCGGCCGCAGCGCAAGGTCGACCTTCGAGACCAGCGTCTTTCCGCCGATTTGATAGGTGAGCGATGAAGCTTGCAGCATTCTTCACTCCATGCCGCCGATGCCGCGCTTCATGACGAGATGCAGGAAGACCGGCGCGCCGATGCCAGCCATAACGATGCCGATCGGCAGCTCTGCCGGCGTCACCATCATCCGCGCCGCGATGTCGGCCGCTAGCATCAGCGTTGCACCAAGCAGCGCGCTGCCCGGCAGCACCACGCGATGATCTGGGCCTGCCAGCAGACGCACCACATGCGGCACCACAATGCCGACGAAGCCGATAACGCCCGCCATGGCCACCGCTGCGCCAACCGACGCGGCCGTCACGATAATGGCGATGGTCTTGGTCCGCTCGACGTTGACGCCCAGATGGAAAGCTTCCGACTCTCCAAGCAGAAACCCATTGAGCCCGCGTATCAGCGCCGGAGTCATCACCACGATCAGCACGGCAAACGGCATCACGGCGAACACCTTCGGCCAGGTCGATCCGCCAAGGCTGCCCATCGACCAGAACGTCAGGTCGCGCAGTTCGCGGTCATCGCTCGCGTATGCGATGAGCCCCGTGAGCGCGCCCGACAATGCACCCAGAGCGATGCCGGCTAGCAGGAGCGTCCCGACCATGAGCTGGTCATGGCGCCCGGCAATCAAAACCAGCAATCCCGTTGTCGCGACGCCGCCCACGAATGCCGCAACCGGTAGCGCATAGACTCCCAGCGGCTGCAGCAGTGGTGCCGCGATGCCGTTGCCGAGCGCGATGGTGGCCACCGCCGCAAGCGCAGCACCCGACGACACGCCGATCAAGCCGGGGTCGGCCAGAGGATTGCGAAACAGCCCCTGCATGATCGCGCCGGCAACCGCCAGGCTCGCACCGACAAACATGCCGATCAGTGTGCGCGGCATGCGGATGTCGATCAGGACAAGCTGCTCGCGCGCTGCCGAGGCATCGCTCGTCATCCCGAGCGCCGATGAGATCGCCCGCGGCAGCGAGCCGAGCGAAATCCCTGTCGGCCCGAGTGCCAGCGAGGCCGTCGCGGCCACGGCGAGCAGCACGGCGGCGCCCACGACGAGCTGCGCAGTGCTGAGCGGATGTGCGGAACGCTTCTTGCTGCCGGGCAGTACCAGAGCCTCGCTCGTCATTTTTCCGCGCTCGCGCGCTTTATCGCCAGCTCCGGATAGAGCGCGATCATGAGTTCGCGTGCAGCGCGCGCGCAGCGCGGCCCGAAGCCCAGCAGATATAGCGCATTCATCTCGATGATTTTGTTCTGCTTCAGGGCGGGGCTGTCGGCCAGCGCCCTTACGGTCGAAACTGGATCAGACGGAGGGCCGGAACGACCGCTCTGCATGGTGACGACCACGTCCGGCGCGAGCTCCACGCCCGCTTCATCGGCGAGCGGCTTGTAGCCGTGCGCATCACCCGCCGCGTTGACGGCTCCGGCGAGCTTGAAGATCGCATCTGCCGCCGTTCCGGTGCCTGCAACAGTCGCCCGCCCGTTCTGTACGCTCAGCACGAATAGAGCGCGTTTCGGCGAGGCGATCTTGGCGCGCTGCTCTGCAAGCAAGGCGAAATCGGATTCGACCTCCCTCGCCAGCGCCTCGCCCGCCGCCTCCGCATCGACAACCGACGCGATGAATCGGATTTTCGCGGCAACGCCTTCCGGCGTCTTGTCATCCGGCACGACCACGTAGGGGATCGATGACGATTGCAGCACCGAGACCACGGGAGGCGGTCCCGCATCCTTGGCCGCAATGATCAAGGTCGGATTGGTGGAAAGAACGCCCTCGGCAGACAGCGCGCGCATGTAGCCGACGTTTGTCTTCGTCCCGAGCGCCTGCGGAGGATGCTGACTGGTCGTGTCGACAGCAATGACTTTCCCGTCCGCGTTCAGTGCGTAGAGAATCTCGGTGATATCGCCACCGATGGACAAGATGCGCGAGGTGTCCCCTATGGTGACCTTGCGACCACTGCCGTCGACGATGGTCTTATCGGCCAGCGCCGACCCGGCGACCAGCATCAGCGCTGTTGCGACAGCGACACGCAGCGTCTCGAATGCGTACAGGCGACGAAGAAACATTTGTCCTCACTTTGTCAGGATGAGCTTGCCGTTGGCGGTGATGCGCAAGCGGTAGTCCTGGCCGTCATGCTCGAGGATTGCCTCTTTGCCGCCTTGCAGAATTTCAGACACGAGAACGCGCACTTTCTTGTTTTGTGTCTCGCTGTTGGCTTCGGATTCGTGTGCGTCTTTTCTTGCGTCGACGGCGGCCGTCATGACCTGCGCTCCGTGATTTTCGTTCTGGCCTCTTTGCGAGTGCAGCACGCGCGCTGAGTGTCGATGCCGAGCGCCGATGATGCTGCAATCGCAATGTTGACTTCAATAGTCATAAAAGATTACTTTGCACAAGCCCGGTTAACCGGGATCTTTTGCGCTTGCCTCCAGTCGGGGCCAGTGCGAGGCGAGCCCGCCAGTACGCTTATCGTGCGTGAGCCAGCCAGCCCTTTGCGTTCAGAGTTGGGGGTAGCTGAGTCATGTTTGTGCGTAGCGTTGGCGTATGCCTGGGCGGCCGAGCGAGTTCGGAGCTTTGGCCACGAACTCCGGAAGCGGAGCACGGCGATTCTGGAAGGGTTGGCGAGGGGAAGCCGCAGCGCCTCCTTACTCCCAGGTCTGCGGCATCACAGCCGTTCCTGAAATCGTTGTTCTTCGTCAGCGTATCGGCCCTCGCGCTGGCAGTCGCCGGCAAAGCGATCGCGCAAGAAGCTGAGCTGCCCCCACTCGTCGTCGAAGGCAATAAGCCGAAGCCGAAGAAGAAGGCCGCCGCTAAGAAGTCTTCTGCATCGACGGCAGCCGTGGCACAGACCCAGGCGCCCGCCCCATCTCCTAGCGACAAGCGAGCGGAGGCTGTCGAAGCTTCGGACGTCCCGTACACCGTGCCCGCTGGCGTCAGCGTGATCGGCAGTGGCGAGATTGACACCTTCGGTCAAACCCGCGTCGACAACGTTCTGCGCACGACGCCCGGTACTTTTACGCGTGAGAGCTCGAGCAATCCCGGCATCGCGGTGAACATCCGCGGCTTCGAGGGCCAGGGCCGCGTCGGCATGAGCATCGACGGCGTGCGTCAGAACTTCCGTTTCACGGGCCACGAGGCTTCGGGATTCGCGTACGTTGACCCGCTGCTGCTCGCAGGTATCGAAATTCAGCGCGGTGCCGTTTCAACTGTGGGCGGCGCCGGTGCGCTAGCGGGCACCGCAAACTTCCGCACGCTCGATGTTGAAGACGTTCTTAAGCCTGGCAAGGCTGAGGGCGCTTTGACGAGCCTTTCGTGGGGAAGCAATGGCGTGGGCTGGGCCGAGATGGGCGCAGCCGCGATGCGCAGCGGCGGTGTCAGCATTGTCGGGGCGTTGAGCCGCCATGATGAGTCGAACTACAAGAACGGCAGCGGCCAGACTGTTCCCTACACCGGGGAGGATCTCTGGTCCGGCCTCGTGAAACTGCATTTCGACATCGCCTCCGACGAGCGGCTTTCTTTCCAGGCCATGCGCTACAACAACGATTTCGTCGCCAACTCCTATGATCAGACGCTCACGTCGGATATCTACAAAATGGGTTACGTGCTGCGTCCTGCCGACAATCCGCTCGTCGATCTGCGCGCCAACATCGCGATCAGCAATGTGGAGATGGAATACGGCGCGCAATACGCGGGCACGCCATCCACCATCGAGAACGCAGAAGGACGTATTATCGAGGATCGCGGCATCACCGCCGACATCTCGAACACCTCTCGATTTATGCTGGGCAATGTGCGTGTAACGTCGAACTACGGTCTCGAATACTACTACGACGACGTCAGCGCTTCGAACGGGGGCGTCAATCCGAGTGGCACCTCGGATCTGGGCAGCGGGTTCACCCAGACAACGTTCTCGTACGGCATCTGGGATCTGATCGGCGGTCTCCGCTATCAGAAGTTCAACCTCGACGGTCAGGCGATACTGACAGCTGCGAATCCCTTTGGGCTGCCTGCGGGCACATACGATCTCGATCAAAGCGACTCGAGTTGGGATCCCAAAGTCACGCTCGCAGCGAAAGTCACCGATTGGCTGCAGCCATACGTGACGTATTCGCAGTCCATGCGCGCGCCCACCGTGAATGAGACACTCATGGCGGCGACGCATCCCTACTTCCCGCCGTACTACGTTCTTGAGTTCGTCCCTAACCCCTTCCTGGTGCCCGAGAAGCAGAAGGGCTGGGAATTCGGCGTCAACATCATGAAGGATGGTCTTCTTGCACCGAAGGATAAATTCCGTCTGAAGGCAGACTACTACAGACAGGATGTAGAGAACTATATCTCGTCATGCATCGTTGAGACGTTCACGCCTCCGTATTCGCAGCGCGACTACGCATATTTCTGCAACAACTTCGGAACGACGAATGTGCAGGGCGTAGAGGTTGAAGGTGATTATGACGCCGGATACGCATTTGCCCACCTCGCCTATACGTATACGCACAGTGATATCCCTCAAGACGAAAACGGGCTTGGCGGAGAGAGTTACATGCCTGACCACGTTTTTTCGATGACCGGCGGGCTCCGCTTCCTCAACGAGAAGCTTGTCGTCGGCGCGCGTGGAACCTACGTTTCGCAGACCAATCTCGGTAGCGGCAGTTATCAGGAATCCTACACGCTCGCCGATGTCTTCGGCTCCTACGAGGCGTATGAGGGTTTGACGTTAGGGCTGACAGTCGAAAACGTTTTCGATCGCTCCTACACGCCGGCGCTCAATACCGTCCCCACCGGTTCTACCGGTGTGGACACGGGCCGCGGGCGCACGTTCTTACTCACCACCCGCGCGCAATTCTGAGCCGGAGCAGCAGGAACGGGACAAGTGGTTCGGTGGCCGCACGGTCGGCGGCGCGTTAAAAGAGACCAGTGTCGGCGGATGAGGCCATCCGCCGACGCACATTTGGCCAAGCCGACGGCGCGGCCGCATACAGCGAAGGAAACAAGCATGTACATCGCCATGAACAGATTCAAAGTCCTCAAGGGCTCCGAGAAGGACTTCGAGAACGTTTGGCTGAGCCGCGATACGCATCTCAACGAGGTGCCGGGCTTCGTCGAGTTCCATCTCCTGAAGGGCCCCGAGCGCGAGGATCACGTGCTCTACTCCTCGCACACGGTCTGGCGCGCTTACGAGGACTTCGAGGCCTGGACAAAGTCTGAGCAGTTTCGCAAAGCCCACGCTGGCGCCGGCGGCAACAAGCCGCTCTATCTCGGTCATCCCGAGTTCGAGGGCTTCACGGTGCTGCAGGAGATCAAGGCTGACGGCTCGCGTCCCGTCGCTGCCGAGTGAGATAAGCGAGCCATGAGCGACGTCATCGACGAGCGTCCTTCGCTCGCGCAGCGCGCCGCGTCGAGCCCGGGCGATCTGTTGGAGCAGATCGCCCGCGACTACGGCGTGAGCACGCTCGATGTGGTGCGGAACCTGCCGGCCGATCAGGCGACTGTCGTGCCCGGCGAAGCCTTCGCCGACATCATGCAGGACATCACCACATGGGGTGAGATCCTGTTCCTGATCCACAACCAGGACATCGTGCTCGAATGCTCGGGCACGTTGCCACCGGGAACCGTTGCCCATGGATACTTCAACATCCATGGCGACAGTCCGATCGGCGGACACATCAAGGCTGACAACTGCAAGGCGATCGCCTTCGTGGTGCGCGGCCTGAAGCGCGTCGGCATGTCGGTGCAGTTCTACAATGCTGCCGGCGAGGCGATGTTCAAGATCTTCGTTCGCCGCGACGCGAACCGAGAGTTGATCCCCGAGCAGGTCGAGATGTTCGAGGCTCTGCGACAGCGCTACGTTGCCGGCTGACGCTGCCTCCCCCTATCCACGAAAGCGATCCTCAGCTATGGGCTGGCCATGAGCCAGCCCATTCTGCTTGTCGCCGCAGCGGCCCTTGTCGACATTGATAATCGCGTTCTCCTTGCGCGTCGCCCGCCCGGCCGCTCAATGGCGGGTCTGTGGGAGTTTCCTGGCGGCAAGGTCGAAGCCGGAGAGTCACCCGAGAATGCCCTGCGCCGCGAACTTCAAGAGGAGCTGGGCATCGACGTGTGCCCCACCTGCTTGCACCCGCTCACCTTCGCGAGCCACGCATATGAGAAGTTCCACCTTCTGATGCCACTCTACCTCTGCCGGCAATGGGACGGCGTTGTCACCGCGCGCGAAGGTCAGGAGCTTGCATGGGTGCGCGCTATGCGCCTTACCGACTATCCGATGCCGCCCGCGGACGAACCACTGATCGCACCCCTCCGCGACCTCCTAGGCTGAAATTCGTCCGCAGGCCGCGGCGCCGCGCTACTCCTTCAGCTTCGTCTCTTTGACGCCGAGCGCATCGGCCAGCCGTGTCTGCGCCGACCCCGGCCGCAGCGGCTTCGGCTGGCTCTCATCCGGCGCCCACGCTGTCAGCGTCAGGATCTCGTACGTTGCTGGCACCCGCCCATCTACAGTGGCGAAGCGCTCCGCGTAGATTTCCGCCGCCCGCAGCAGCAGCCCGCGCGTCACCGGCACGCGCCCACGCGCGCTCAGCATGTTGCTGCCGCCCATGGCCTTGATCTCGCGCATTAGCGCCAGCGGATCGGCATAGGTCACCTTCACCGTATCGGAATCGACGACGGGCAGAGCGAACCCTGCGCGCTGCAACAGCGAGCCCATGTCGCGAACGTCCGCAAACGGGGCGACCCGCGGCGATGCTCCGCCGGTCATCTCCGCCTCGGCTGCGAGCCAGGCTTCGCGTAGCTCTCTCAGCGTCGCGCCGCCAAAAAGCGCGCCGAGGAACAGCCCGTCAGGCTTCAGCGCCCGTCGCATCTGTACGAGAGCCCCCGGCAAGTCGTTGACCAGCTGCAGCGAAAGCCCCGAAACGACGAGATCGAGCGAGGCATCTCCAAACGGCAGCGCTTCCTCGTCGGCAACGACGCGCAGACCTGGGCAGCGTGTCAGCAGCTCCGGCGTCGCATCGACATCGATGATGGTCTCGACCCCGGCAATCCCCGCAATTGCCCGCGACACCAATCCATGATGCGCGCCTATATTGGCGGCCAGCGGAAACGTGCGCCGGACGATCGCCAGCCGCTCAGCCAGATCGTCCGAGACGCGCGCCAGCAGAAAATCGTAATCCTTCGCAGAGGCGGCCACGCGCTGACGCCGCTGCGCCAGCAGCGCGCGGTCGAAAATCCGGTGCGGGGTGTCTTCAGCGGGCAAGGGGGGCCTTCTTCGCTGCTGGCTCGCGGTCGATCCGAATGGGCGCTAACATGCGTCCTGGGCGGCGACTTGGCCAGTCCGGCTAGCTAGTCCACTGGGCAACGGAACCACCGGGTACATGCATACGCAGAGCAGGGGATCGGCAACTTTAGCGCGCGCGGCAGCCGCGATTGCCGACTTTCTCATCCCGCCGACTTGCCTGGCCTGCCATCGTCCCCTCTCGACGCACGATGCCGTCTGCGCCGGCTGCTGGTCGAAGATCGACTTCATCCGCGCCCCGCTGTGCGATCGCCTCGGCCTGCCCATGCCGTTTGATGTCGGCGGCCCGATGATCTCCGCCGCGGCCGAAGCCGATCCGCCGGTCTACGATCGCACCCGCGCCGTGGCCCGCTTCGATGGGGTCATGCGCGACCTCGTGCACGACCTTAAGTTCCGCGACCGCCACGACGCCCGCCGCCTTTTTGGCCGTTGGCTTGCGGAAGCGGGCGCCGAACTGCTCGCCGACGCCCAATTGGTCATTCCGGTTCCGCTGACGCGCACCCGCCTCATCTCGCGACGCTTCAATCAGTCGGCAATTCTGGCCCAGGAGGTCGCGCACATCACCGGACGGCACTATGAGCCGATGGCGCTCCGGCGCGCGCGCCGCACCCCGCCCCAAGTCGGCCTCACCCGCGCCCAGCGGAAGGAGAATGTCGCAGGGGCCTTCGCCGTGCCTGACGTCATGCGGGCGGCGATCGCCGGCGCCAAGATCGTCCTTGTTGACGACGTAGTCACCACCGGCGCCACCGTGAGCGCATGCGCCCGCACGCTTAAGGCCGCAGGGGCTGCGCGCGTCGATATTCTGGCTCTGGCCATGGTTACCGATGCTGCCCTCGTCTCGCCTTGAACCGCGCCGTGAATAATGGGGCTGGGCGAGTCGCCCTTTGCGCGCACACGGCAAAAGCTCTACATTGAAAGCGTGCTGCCGTTGTCCAATCCGGCGGTCGCGGGAAAGGGGATGCTGCGAAATTCCATGGCCAAGGTCACCGTCTACACCACCCGATTCTGCCCCTATTGCCATATGGCCAAAGAGCTGCTGCGCAAGAAGGGCGTCACTGCCTTCGAGGAAATTGACGTCAGCCAGCGCGAATTGCGCGCCGAGATGACCGCTAAGGCTGGCGGCCGGTACACTGTGCCGCAGATCTGGATCGGCGATTGCCATGTAGGGGGCTGCGACGATCTTTACGCCCTCGACCGCGAGGGCAAACTCGACGGGCTGCTCACGACGTAAGTGCAGCTACGCGACGCCCGTTCAGATCCCACGAAGGCTGGGCGCACGAAGAAAGAAGCAATCGATATGCCGGACGCACCAAAGGCGTTTCGCGTTGGCCTCGTGCAGATGTGCTCGGGCCGCGACGTCAAAAAGAACATCGCCGCTGCAACCGCACTCATCCGGGAGGCGGCCGCTGGCGGCGCCGAGTACATCCAGACCCCCGAGATGACCAACATCATGGAGCTGGACCGCGAGCGCCTGCTGCCGGCGCTGCGCGCGGAAGGCGACGATCCGGGCCTGACGCAGCTTCGCTTTCTTGCGCGCGAGCTGGGCATCTGGCTGCACATCGGTTCGCTGGCGCTGCTGGGCGAAGCGGGAAAGCCCGTCAACCGTTCGCTGCTCATCTCGCCGGCCGGCGCCATCGTCGCCCGCTACGACAAGATTCATATGTTCGACGTCGATCTCGGCAACGGCGAATCCTACAAGGAAAGCGCCAACTACCAGGCCGGACGTGAGGCCGTGATCGCGACCATGCCCTGGGGGCAGCTCGGCATGACCATCTGCTACGACCTGCGCTTTCCCCAATTGCACCGCGCACTTGCAAAAGGTGGCGCCAAGTTCATCGCTGTCCCGGCGGCGTTCACCAAGCCGACCGGCATCGCTCACTGGCACACTTTGCTGCGCGCCCGCGCGATCGAATCCCAGTGCTTCGTGTTCGCCGCTGGCCAAGGTGGCATGCACGAGAACGGCCGCGAAACCTTCGGCCATAGCCTCGTGATCTCGCCCTGGGGTGAAGTGCTGGCCGAGGCCGGCGTTCAGCCCTCAGTCACCTTCGCCGATGTTGAATTGCAACGCCTGGATGACGTTCGCCGCCAGGTGCCCTCGCTTCGGCATGATCGGCCGTTCGACGTGATATACGCGGGGGAAACGCCGCCAAACGAGGTCGCGTCGTGATCAAATACCGTTTGCACTGCTCTGAAGATCATGAGTTCGAGGCGTGGTTTGCCTCGAGCGGCTCCTATGAGGTTCAGGTCGCCACCGGCCAAGTCTGCTGCCCAGAGTGCGATAGCCGGGACGTCAGCAAGTCCATCATGGCGCCGAACGTTTCGGTACGGTCGCGCCCACATGACGATGAGATGCCCGCGCGCTATCGCAACCTCGTTCGCGAGGTCGCAAAGGCCATCGCCGCCGGGACCGAGGACGTAGGCGATCGCTTTCCCGAGGAAGCCCGCAAGATCCACTATCGCGAGGTCGAGCAGCGTGCCATCCGCGGCGTTGCATCGCCGGACGAGGCGCGCTCCCTCGTTGAGGAAGGGGTGGAGATCGTGGCCCTTCCACGTCTGCCGGAAGAAGCCAACTAGATCCTGCTCGCCAGCGCTCCCACTGGGGCGCGGCGCCGATCACTCCTGGGCCAGGACGACGACCGTAAACAAAACCGCCGACCGCACGTCCTCCGTGCGAAACTTTGGCTCGCTGTTGTCCGGCGAGATCCACGCATAGCTGCGGCTGTCGTAGTTCCAGATGCCGTGCACGTGGCCTGCGCGATCGATGACCACGCCACCATCCTCGTCATAGGCGAGAGAATAGCCCCGTGCCTTGAGCACCTCGTTCCTCTCGAGGAGGCTAAACAGCTCGCGGTTATGCGCTTCAGGCATTTAACTTCCCCCACTCGCAACTCTTGTCCCAGATGCCCGCGCGCCACTTCAGGCAGCTTCGGGCTGCGTCTGCCTCCCCAGCAGATGCAGTCGGAGAGTTGAGCGAAAAAAACGCAATTTCAATAATTCGCACCCGTGTTCGTTAGCAAAGCGATAATACCTGTTAAGCAGAACCCATCTTCGTCCAAGTAAAACGGGTGCCGTTATTCGGATTTCATTAGCCATGTTGACGGCGCGGGCGACTATGGATGTCACATAGCCTACATGCAGCGGCGGTAAGGCCTGACCTCTCGCCAAATTAGGGGGAATGCCCGATGCAGCGGATTTTCTGCGCAGCCCTGGCGCTTGGCGCGCTGGCAACGACAGCGCTTGGCCAGACCATCTACCCTATCGATCGCGCAGAGCTTCTCGCTGGCGCGCGCTTCGACCTAAAGGTGGAGTTCCCGCCAGCCCCCAAGGCCGCGGACGGCGTGGAGGCAGCTCCATCCGAAGTCCGCGTGACCATCAACGGCGAAGACGCCGGCAAATTCCTCGGCCGCGACCCGCTCATCGACCGGGACGAAGACCGCCTCGGCCACACGGCCTATTGGCTGCGTAGCGTGAGCCTGCCCAAGGCCGGGCACTATGTCATCGAGGCCTCGGACGGAACCAACCGCTCCAAGGTCGAGTGGGATGCGTTTGACACGCCCGAAGGCCGCCTCGCCAAGAATGTCATCCTGCTCATCGGCGACGGCATGTCTATGGCTCACCGCACCGCCGCGCGCATGCTCTCGAAGGGTATGCGCCAGGGTCGCTATGGTGGGGAACTCGCCATGGACGACATGCCCTCGATGGCGCTCATCTCTACGTCCGGTATGGATTCGATCGTCACCGACAGCGCTAACGCTGCCAGCGCCTACGCAACCGGACACAAGTCGTGCGTGAAAGCTCTCGGCGTCTATTGCGCGCGCAATCGCAGCGCGCTCGGGCACCCGAACGTCGAGACGATTGCTGAGTTGGCAAAGCGCAAGCTGGGCCTCGCAATAGGCGTCGTCACCGACACCGAAATCGAGGACGCAACTCCCGCCGCCATGGTGGCGCACACGCGTCTGCGCACCGACTACGATAACATCGTGCGCATGCTCTATTGGCTTCAGCCGGAAGTCGTTCTCGGTGGCGGCAGCCTCAACTTCCGGCCTTCCGGCGAGGCAGGCGGCAAGCGCAAGGATGGCGAGGACTACATCGCCAAGTTCCAGAGCGCCGGATATCGGTTCGCCGACACCAGGCAGTCACTCGCCGAAGCCGCGAACAACCCGGAAACGACCAGGCTGCTGGGCCTCTTCAACGACAAGAACATCGATGGCGCCCTCGACCGCAAATTCCTGAAGAAGGGTACAGTTGCGCGCTTTCCCAACCAGCCCGACCTAACCGATGAGATGCGCGCCGCCCTCGAGGTGCTCTCACGCTCCCCGAATGGGTTTTTCCTCATGGTCGAGGCTGGCCGCATCGACAAATACAGCCATTCGCTCGATTGGGAGCGCGCCGTGTACGATACGATCATGTTCGATAACGTGGTCGCGATGGCGAAGGAGTACGCGCAAAAGAAAGGCGACACCCTGGTCATCGTGGTGCCCGACCACGCGCACCCGGTTTCGATCATCGGCACCTACGACGATGCCAAGGGCGAGCAACTGCGCGACCGTCTGCAAACATATGCCGACGCCGGCTTCCCGGATTATCCCCCCGCCGACGCTGACGGCTTCCCCGACAAGGTCGATGTCTCGCGCCGCCTCGCATTGGTGTTCGCCGCCTACCCCGACTATTGCGACACCGGCCGCCCTTATCTCGATGGCGAGAACATGCCGGCGATCCAGCAGGAAAGTCAGGCCGTAGGGGTGGCCCAGCCGGTCCCAGGCACTCCGACGCCAACTGGAAGCGCCACGCCGGAGCCGGTCCCGGGCACACCGACGACAACTGGAAGCGCCAAGCCGGCATCGTCCGGCGACAGCGAGGGCCCCGCCGTCGCCAACGAGGTCTATTGCAAGCGCGGATCAGCCCGCCGGATCGGCAACTTGCCAATCACCGCGCGAAATGGCGTCCATGCGGCTGATGATGTGGTGCTGACCGCAATGGGCCCGGGCGCCGACGTCCTCCATGGGCGCCGCGACAACACCTTTGTGTTCCGCGCCATGGCGCGTGCTCTGGGGCTTGGCCGCTGAAGCCGCGAGCCAGAGGCTTAGCTCATCTCGGCGAAGTAATGGTTCTCGCGCAGGTTGCAGCTGGCTAAACGCCACTCGATCGGTCGCCGATCGATCGCGTGTACGACGCAATCGAGCAGCATGATTGGTGCCCCCTCCTCAACCTCAAGTAGCCTGGCGATCTCGCCCTTGGCGGAGGCCGCCCTGACGACCTCCTCGGCACGTCCCAATAACACTCCGTAATGGTGTGCCAGCACGACGATGCTTGGAGAGGCATCCTTTTCCTTTTCCAGCCCGGGGAAAAAGGCCTGTGGCACCACGGATTCCTCCACCATAAACGGCATTCCGTTGTGGGCTCGAATCCGGTGAATTCGATAGATTGGCTCTCCGGTTCTCAACTGGAGGTGGTGGGCTTCGCTTTCATTGGCTGAAGCCAGCACGATTGTGCTGCTCCCAATATCGCCATTAATGCGAATCCCGTTTGGATCGCGGATGTTGCAAAAACGAACGGCATGCTCGTTCGATGTTTGGTCGATAACGAAGGTGCCGCGACCCTGGCGGCGAGAAATAAGCCGCTCATGCTCCATTTCGTCGAGTGCTTTCCGCACCGTGCCGACGCTTATTCCAAGTTCTCTGGAGAGCTCAATTTCATTTGGGATTGCGGCGCCTGGCTTCCACGCGCCAGCGGCAATGCGCTGGACCAACATATCTTTGACTTGAAGATAAAGCGGCCGAGTTGAAAATCTTCCCACCACCGTCATGGAAGCCCTCGCTTTACGGCCTCGCAAGCGTGTGAAAACCGCTGCCGCGCATTTGCAAACAAACGGCCCCAGCCCGCAAAAACCTTTGCACTACATAGGATGCATGCGTCGCTTTCCTGCAAACAACCAATACTGCGTACAAGAGCACAATAACCGTATTCACTATAGCACGAACATTCTGCTTTGGCTCTAAGCTTGTCCACCCTTATTTCATCACTGATCTTCATAGTGATGATCCGCGCGTTTGGATCAATCCGAAATACAAAAGTTTTCTTCGAATGTAACGCGGCAATGCTCGCGCACGTAATAACTGGCCACGGATCGCGCCCCCTCGCAAGCCTCCGGGTCAGATAGCCCCGCCAGGTTCTCCCTCCCCCCCTGGCGGGGCGCCATTCCACGGGGCGCCATGCCTAGCGACGGCCGCCCTGCGGTGCTATGCGCCCGGTTAGATCTTGCGGTGCACCCCCCTGACGGTCCAAACATCCCTCGCGCGTCGCTCGTCGGCGCGCCGTGCATATCGAGGGAGCCTTTGCAGATGATGGAACTAGCGACGGTGCAGTCGGGCGCGACCGGCCAATCGGCTGATCGGGAATTGCGTCATGATTGGTCCCGCGAAGAAGCCCAGGCTCTCTACGACGCTCCCTTCAACGATCTCCTGTTCCGCGCCCAGTGCGTGCACCGGCGCTACTTCGACGCCAACGCCATCCAGCGCAGCCGGCTTCTCTCCATCAAGACCGGCGGGTGCGCCGAGGATTGTGGCTACTGCAGCCAGTCCGCCCATCACGCGTCCGGCCTCAAAGCCAGCAAGCTGATGCAGGTGGAGAAGGTTTTGACCGAGGCCCGCAAGGCCAAGGAGCAGGGCGCGACCCGCTACTGCATGGGCGCCGCCTGGCGCTCGCCCAAGGGCCGTGACATGGACGTGCTCTGCGCCATGGTCGAAGGCGTCAAGTCCATGGGCATGGAAACATGCATGACGCTCGGCATGCTGTCCGACGACGACGTCGGCAAGCTAAGGCACGCCGGCCTCGATTACTATAATCACAACATCGACACGTCCGAGCGCTACTACGACAAGGTCATCTCGACGCGCACATTTGCTGATCGACTGGAAACCTTGGCGCGCGTGCGCGAAGCCGGCATCAAGGTCTGCTGCGGTGGCATCGTCGGCATGGGCGAGGAGCCGGAAGATCGTGTCGACATGCTCGTCACGCTGGCCAATCTGCCTGAGCATCCCGAGAGTGTGCCGATCAACATGCTCGTCCCGATCCCGGGAACGCCGCTCGCCGAAACCGAGAAGATCGATGGCATCTCGTTCGTGCGTACGATTGCGCTCGCCCGCATCATGATGCCGAAGTCGTTTGTACGCCTCTCCGCTGGACGCACCGAGATGAGCGATGAGACGCAGGCGCTGTGCTTCTTGGCCGGAGCCAACTCCATTTTCGTCGGTGACACGCTGCTGACGGCGGACAACCCCGGTGAGGACGCCGACAGCGTTCTCTTCGACAAGCTCGGTTTGAAGCCCCTCGAGCTCGAAATGGGCTCGTGCGAGCGGGACGATGTACAAGAATCATGAACGAGCCCTCGAGGCACTGACGCGTCGCGGTCGTCGCCGCGCTTTGTCCGCGCGAACGGGCCTCGACTTTTCCTCCAACGACTACCTGGGCCTAGCCCAGTCGCCTGAGCTCAAGCAGGCGGCGCGTGCAGCCATCGAGCGCGATGTCGCGATCGGCTCCGGTGGCTCGCGCCTCCTGCGTGGTAACGACCGCGAGCACGAGGCCCTGGAATCCGAGGCCGCTGCCTTCTTCGGCACCGAGAGCGCGTTGTTTTTCGCTGGCGGGTTCCTCGCCAATGTCGCGCTCTTCTCGACGCTGCCGCAACGCGGCGATCTCGTTGTCCACGATGCCCTTATCCACGCCTCCGTCCACGATGGGCTGCGCATGGGAAAGTCGGAGCGCGCCGAGGCGAGGCACAACGACCCGCAAGCCTTCAATGATCTCATTGCCGACTGGCGCGCGGCCGGCGGCACCGGCACGCCATGGATCGCGGTGGAAAGCCTTTACAGCATGGATGGCGACCGCGCACCCCTGGATGACCTCGCCGAGATCGCCCGGCGGCACGAAGGCGTCCTCGTCATCGACGAGGCGCACGCGACCGGCGTGCTGGGGACCATGGGGCGAGGCCTGGGCGCCCATCTCGAGGGCCAGCCTAACATCGTTGCCCTTCACACGTGCGGCAAAGCGCTGGGCGCTATGGGCGCGCTCGTCACAGGTCCGCAAGTGCTATGCGATTATCTCGTCAACCGCTCGCGGCCGTTTATCTATGCGACAGCGCCCTCTCCGCTCATCGCCGCCATCGTACGCGCCGCGCTGTTGATCTGCCGCTTCGACAGCCCGCGGCGCGAGAAGCTGGCTGCACTCGTCGCCTTCGCCGGCGCTCAGCTGTCGCAGCAATGCGGCATCGAACCATCGGGCACGCATATCCAGCCCGTCATCGTCGGCGCTGACGAACGCGCAACGCGCCTCGCTGCCGCGATGCAGGAGCGCGGCTACGATATCCGCGCCGTGCGCCCGCCGACGGTGCCCGAGGGCACCGCCCGGCTGCGCATCTCCCTTACCCTCAACGTTGACGAGGCGCAGGTCGCCGCCATGGTAGCGGCCCTAGCTGAGGAGCTGAAAAGGCTCGACGCATGACCCCGGCCATCGTTGTCACCGGCACCGACACCGACGTCGGCAAGACCGTGTTTGCGGCAGCGCTCGTCGCCGCCCTTAGCGGGTACTATTGGAAGCCCGTTCAGGCTGGACGCGCACCCGAGGCCGACGCAGAAACGGTGCGTCGCCTCGCCGGTCTCTCGGACGAGCGGATCTTGTCGAGCGTCTACGACCTGACGACGCCAGCGTCGCCGCATCTGGCGGCCGAGCGCGACGGCATCGAGATCGACCTTGCACGGCTCAGGACGCTGCCCCGCGTGGACGCACCGCTCATCATCGAAGGCGCCGGCGGCCTTATGGTCCCCCTGACCCGGCAGCATCTGCAAGTCGATCTCTTCGCCGCTTGGAGCCTTCCGGTCGTCCTTGTTGCCTCGACGCGTCTAGGCACCATCAACCACTCTCTGCTTTCTGTCGAAGCACTGCGCCGCCGCGGCATCCCGCTGCTCGGTATCGTCTTCACCGGCGAGGAGAACGCCGATACCGAGCGCACCATTCCGGCGATGGCAGGCGCGCGTCGGCTCGGCCGCCTGCCGCATCTCGATCCACTCGACGCCGCAACGCTGCGGTCAGCATTTGCTGTCAATTTCGACATCGCCGATTTCTTCGCCGCGGTGCGCCCATGACCTCCAGAGCGACAACGACCTCCAGCCCCATCTGGCACCCATTCACCCAGCACGGATTGCAACCGGAAATGATCCCGGTGCGCAGCGCGCGCGGCGCCTGGATCAAAACACCTGCCGGCGAGCTGATCCTCGACGCCATCTCATCCTGGTGGGTCGTCACCCATGGTCACTGTCACCCGCGCATCGTCGGCGCGATCGAGGAACAGGCGCGACGCCTCGATCAAGTGATCTTCGCCGGCTTCACCCATGCGCCCGCCGAAATGCTGGCGCGCGGCCTCATCGACATTGCTCCGGAAGGGCTGGCGCACGTCTTCTTTTCCGATAGCGGTTCGACGTCGGTGGAAGTCGCTCTCAAGATGGCGCTCGGCTACTTCCGCAACATCGGCGCGCCTCGCCGCCGCATTGTAGCTCTGGAGCACGGCTACCACGGCGACACCATCGGCGGGATGTCGGTGGGCGCTCGTGGCATCTTCAGCGCCACCTATGAGCCCTTGCTGTTCGAGGTCGAGCGCATCCCGTTCCCCTCGCCCGGCAACGAGCAGGCCACCATCGACGCCTTCGATGCCGCCTGCGCCAATGAGCCGACGGCCGCCCTCATCGTCGAGCCGCTCGTGCTCGGCGCCGGCGGCATGCTCGTCTACGACGCTCGCGTTCTTCAGGAATTGCAGCGCATCGCCCGTCACCATGGCGCCCTTTTCATCGCCGACGAGGTTATGACCGGCTGGGGACGCACCGGCGCTCTGTTCGCCTGCGATAAGGCCGGGGTAACGCCAGACATTCTCTGCCTCGCCAAAGGCATCACCGGTGGCTCTCTGCCGCTGGCGGTCACCCTCTGCACCTCGGAGATATTCGAGGCGCACCGCTCCAGCGATCGCAGCAAGACTTTCTTCCATTCCAGCTCGTACACCGCCAACCCGATCGCCTGCGCCGCCGCGGTGGCGAACCTCGAGATTTGGCGGGAGGAGCCGGTGCTCGATAAGATCACCGCGTTGACCATGGCGCAGGAAGAACGGCTCGCGGCCCAGCGCAGCCATTCCGCGTTTTCGGACGCCCGCCAGATCGGCACCATCACCGCGCTCGATCTGAAGGTCTCCGATGCCGGCTACCTGGCTTCGGTCGGCCTGCGGCTCATGCAGCACTTCCTCGACCGTGGTGTGCTGCTGCGGCCGCTGGGCAATACCATCTATGTGATGCCGCCCTACTGCATCACGCCAGACGAGCTCGATCTCGTTTATGCCGCCATCGCCGAGGCGCCCGCAGCCGTGGCAGGGGAAAGCCCATGACCGCCGTCCGCGGCTCCACCATCATCGGCTTTGGGCACTATGTCCCCGCGCGTCGCGTCCTCAATGCCGAGATAGAGCAGCGCCTTGGCCTGGAGCCCGGCTGGATCCTGCGTCGCACAGGCATTGCCGAGCGGCGCTATGCAGCGCCGAGCGAGGCGCTGACTGACATGGCCGTGCCAGCCGCTCAGATGGCGCTCGACGATGCCGGTCTTGCGAGCCAGGAAGTGGCGCTGACGCTCCTTGCAACCAGCACGCCTGACCATCTCCTGCCGCCGTCCGCGCCGCTGTTGGCCCATCGCCTCGGCCTTGCAAACTCCGGCGGTATCGACCTCGCCGGTGCCTGCGGCGGCTTCCTCTACGCTTTGACTCTGGCAGACGGCTTCGTGCGCACGCACGGCGCGCCGGTGCTGATAGTCGCCGCCAACATCCTGTCCCGGCGTATCAACCCGGCCGACCGCGGCAGCAGCATTCTCTTTGCCGACGCTGCCGGCGCCGTCGTACTGGCTCCCTCCGACCGGGCCGGAACCGGCGTCCTTGGCTGCCAACTCTCATCCGACGGAAGCGGCTATGGCCTGATCCAGATCCCGGCCGGAGGCAGCCGCCGCCCGTTCGCAGCCGACGTGCCGATCGAAGATACGCAGATGATCATCAGCAACGGCCGCGCAGTCTTTTCCCGAGCGGTCGACTTGATGGTTACAGCCTCGCGTGCGGCGCTCGATAAGGCCGGGATCGATATCGCGGACGTCGACCGCTTCGTCCCCCACCAGGCCAATGGCCGGATCACTGCCGCGGTTACCCAGCAGCTCGCCGTCACGCCCGAAGCTACCGTCTCGACCATTGCCAGCTTTGGTAACAGCTCGGCGGCAACGATCCCGCTGTCGCTTTCCCTCGCCAACGCCTCGCAGCGTTGGCAGCCGGGGACGCGCATCCTGATGTGCGCGGCAGGCGCCGGCCTTACCGGAGCGGCGGTCGTCTACGGCTTGTAACCAAGCTGCGGGGTTCAGCTTCGGTTCATGCGCCGGATGGTTGAGTGTGCTCCGGACGCCAGAGGCAGTCGGAATTCCTGGCGGCGCACTCATACAATTGCGAGACCGGCCATGCCGCAGCCCCCACCCCGCCTCATTCTGGTGCAGGAACTGCTTAACCGTGTGTCGCGTTGTTCACAGCGAAAGAACGTGCCAGTTTATCACGATAACGGTTCAAACATCCCTCTAGTGGCCGGGTGACCAAAATATGCCGAAGAGCGTTGCTAGCTCGGGTGCACAGCGCGACTTGCGTATTGATTTCTTCCGCGGCCTGGCCCTGATCTTCATCTTCATCGACCATGTGCCCGACAACGTGCTGGCCAAGTTCACCCTGCGGAACTTCGGCTTCGCCGATGCGGCAGAGGTGTTCGTCTTGCTGGCCGGCTTCTCCGCCGTGCTGGCCTATAGCCGCACGTTCGAGGGACACGGCTTCAAAGCCGGGTTCGGCCGCGTATTCGACCGGGTGCGGGACATCTACATATGGCACCTGGCTTTGATTGTCGTTTGCAGCATCCTGCTGACTTGGGCTGCGCACCAGTTTGGCCACTACCCCTATGTCAAGAACATCGGCGTGAACCTCTTTGGGCAGGACCCGACGCGCAGCACAGTCTATGCCGGGCTGCTGGTGTTTCAGCCCAACTCCCTGAACATCCTGCCGCTGTACATCGTCCTGATGCTGTTCTGGCTTCCCTTCGTGCTGTGGCTGCTCCCGCGCAATCCGTGGCAGGCACTGGTGCTCTCGGTCGGCCTGTGGGCGGCCGCCAATCTGCTGTCGGCCAACTTGCCCAGCATGCAGCACCCCAAGGGTTGGGTGTTCAATCCGCTTGCTTGGCAGTTGCTGATCACCATCGGCGCCCTCACGGCACACTTCTACCGCAAGGGAGAAATACCTTTCTCGCGGTCGCTGATGTGGCTCGCTGTCGGCTACTTGGGCTTCGCCTTCCTGTACGCTGCTCCCTGGACCCAAATTCCGGGTTTGGAAAAAGCGCGACTCTTTTCCCCCGATATGCTGGGCAACATCGATAAAACCTATGCCTCGCCGTGGCGTGTCCTTAACGTTGTGGCTCTGGGATACCTGGCTCTCTTCTTACTCTCGCCGCAAAGTCAATGGCTTAGTCGGGCCTTGGCCAGGGGCATTGGGCACTGCGGCCGGCATTCCCTAGAGATCTTCGGCGTCGGCACGGTGCTGTCTTTCGTCGGATGGATTGCATTGGTTGAATCCGGCTACGGACTCGCACTACAGATCCTGGTAAACGTCGTCGGCATTGCAATCTTGTTGGGGATGGCATGGGGTCTGTCGAAGCGCGGGAGTGGCATGGACTGGGGTTGGGCTCAGCCGGCACGCAGACTGTTCGCAGAGCGTCGACCTGGGCTTGCGCAATTGCAGGCCTGATCAGCATCGTTTCACCCATCCCCGCCGAGGCCGCACAACGCTGCCAAGCCCCGGCGGATTTGGTGCGCTTCGATGCCCCCTTACCAGGGTTTTCGGCCGCCCTCGCTTCGGGTCAACCCGTTCGTATCGTCGCCCTCGGCTCTTCCAGCACGCAGGGCATTGGCGCTTCCAGCCCTACGACGTCTTACCCCGTCCGACTGCAGGCTGAGCTGCAACAGCGCTTCCCCAAGAGCAAGATCACCGTTGAGAACCTCGGTGTCGGCGGCCAGCTCGCCACCGATATGATTCCGCGCATTCGCCAGCAGGTCATCCCGCGCAAACCGGCGCTCGTCATCTGGCAGACCGGCGTCAACGACGCGCTGCGCAAGGTGAAGGTCGAGGGCTTCCGAGAGACCGTGCTGACTGGCATCGACGAGATGCGCCGTGCCGGCATCGACGTCGTCCTGCTCGACATGCAGTACTTTCCACGCGCAGAAAAGGTGCGCGACTTCCCGCGCTTCCTCGTTGCCATGCGCCAGATCGCCGAGCAGCGCGACATCCCCATCCTGCAGCGCTACGCGATCATGAAGCACCTGGTCACCAGCGCGCAGTACACGCCGCAGCAGTTGCTGGCCAAGGACCTCTTCCACCCGAACGATCTGAGCTACGGCTGCCTCGGCCGCATGATGGCCGATGCTCTGCAAGGCGAGTTCACCGACTTCGCCAAGGTGACGTCCAAGAAAAAGTACCCCGCAGAACCCG
Source organism: Hyphomicrobium sp. 1Nfss2.1 (assembly GCF_965243865.1). Lineage (GTDB taxonomy): Bacteria > Pseudomonadota > Alphaproteobacteria > Rhizobiales > Hyphomicrobiaceae > Hyphomicrobium_A. The sequence goes on from NZ_OZ251603.1 coordinate 2,702,869, forward strand.
CCAAGCAGGCCGGTACTGTCCCTGCGGTGCTCCCGGTTCACTGAACTGAGGGGCCGGATCGGCAGTCGCTTCGTTGATGATTGCCGATCTTCGCCACTGGTCTACCCGGCTGAAATCAGCTAGCTCACGGGTAGGCAGGATCAGTGCATGACCGGGCTATCGCGAACCCTCGATCACGTCTGCAACCGCTACGACGTCATCGTCGTAGGCTCTGGCTACGGCGGCGGTGTCGCCGCCTCCCGGCTGGCGCGTGCCGGCAAGAGAGTAGCCGTGCTAGAGCGCGGCCGCGAAGTTCTCGCCGGCAGCTTTCCCGCCCGCTTCCCTGATCTCAAGAACGAGATGCAGGTTTCCGGCAGGAAGCTGCGCACCGGCCCCTCGTCCGCGCTCTATGATGTGCGCTTGGGCGAGGACATGCATGTGCTGGTTGGCTGCGGTCTCGGCGGTGGCTCGCTCATCAATGCCGGCGTCGCCCTGCGCCCCGATGATCGCGTGTTTGCTGACGAGTGCTGGCCCGGCCAGATCGCCCAGGACGGCTTGTTGGAGGAGGGTTTCCGCCGGGCCCGCCTCTGGCTCAATCCGCAGAGCGACCCAAACGCGGGCAACCTCACCAAGTTCAGGACCCTCGAGGCCGCCGGCGCCGCGCTGGGCCATGACATCGTCCGCCCCACCGTTACCGTCAGCTTCGAGGCTGGAACGAACGTGGTTGGCATCGAGCAGCCCGCCTGCACCCGTTGTGGCGATTGCTGTGGCGGCTGCAACGTCGGCGCCAAGAACTCTGTCGCCCTGACCTACCTGCCCGACGCCGTCCGCCACGGCGCCCAGCTCTTCACCCATGCCGGTGTGCGTCACCTCAGCAAGACGAATGACGGCGAATGGGAGGTGCTCGTGCGCCGCCTCGACGGCGCTGGCGGCGAGATGAAGCTGCACGCCGCTATGGTTGTGCTCGCGGCCGGCACGCTCGGGACAACGGAAATTCTGCTGCGTTCGAAGGCCGCCGGTCTGGCGCTCTCTGATCGCGTGGGCGAGCGCTTCTCGGCCAACGGCGACATCATCGCGTTCGGCTACGGTGCGCGCGAGCCGGTTAACGCCGTGGGCATCGGCTATCCGCCCAAAATCGAAGGCGTCGAAATCGGCGCGGCGGTCAGCGGTCAGCTCGAGATCGATGACGCGACAACGCTTGCAAACGAGCTGCGCGTGCAGGAGGGAGTGCTGCCATCTGCCCTCGCGCCCGTCCTCCCCGTCCTCTTCATTCCAAACGGCCGCTTGCTCGGTGCCCTGCAAAGCCTCGTGAACGGCGTCTACAAGGGACCCTTCGCGAAGCTGCAGACCTTCTTTGCCGTCTCGCACGACAGTGCCTCGGGACGTTTTGTCCTCGACGATGACCGCCTCTCGCTGGTCTGGCCCAACGCAAAGAATGAGCCGGTCTACGCGCGCCTCGATGCCATGTTGTCCGCCGTCGTCAAACAGGCCGGCGGCAGCTATGTGAAAAACCCGCTCGCTGGCACCGTCATGGGCCATCAACCGGCAACCGCGCACCCGCTCGGCGGCGCGGGCATGGGGCGCGAGCGCGCCGATGGCGCCATCAATCACAAGGGGCAGGTGTTCGACGCAGGCGCTGGGCGCGGGGCGACGGATGTGCACGCCGGGCTTTACGTCATCGACGGCTCCATGATGCCGCGTTCCCTCGGCGTCAATCCACTCCTCACCATCACCGCGCTGGCTGAGCGCACGCTCATGCACATGCAGCCGGAGCTGGGATTGTCATTTGACGCCGAGCCGCTGTCGGGCGTGCGCGCGACACCTAAGGACTTGAGCCCGTTCCTCGCCGCCTGAGGAAGGCGCCGGGCTCGCAACCGCCCGGCGCTCCAACGTGCGTCTAAGCTGCAGTCTTCTTGAAGCGGGCAGCCTCTTCCGACCCCTTCGTCGCATCGCCCTTGCTGTAGGAATGCGCACCGGTTCCAGCAAGCTTGCCTTTATCGACGATAAGATACTCGCTGCGGATCGGCTTCCCGGCGAAGAAGTCCTCAAGGATCTCCCGCGTGCCTGCTGCATAGCGCGCCTGCGCGGAAAGCGACGTGCCGGAGATGTGCGGAGTCATGCCGTGATGCGGCATCTTCCGCCACGGATGATCCTTCGGGGCTGGCTGCGGGAACCACACATCGCCCGCATACCCCGCAAGATGGCCGCTCTCCAATGCCTTCACCACGGCATCGCGATCGACGATCTTCCCGCGCGCCGTATTGATGAGATACGCACCGCGCTTCATCTCGCCGATCAGTTTGGCATTGAACAGGCTTTCGGTCTCCGAATGCAGCGGCGCGTTGATTGTGACCACGTCGCACACCTTAACGAGAGACTCGACGTCCTTATGATAGGTGAGGCCAAGCTCCTTCTCGACCTCACGCGGCAGCCGGTGCCGGTCGGTGTAGTGCAGCTTGACATCGAACGGGTGCAGTCTGCGTAGCACGGCAAGCCCGATGCGCCCTGCGCCCACAGTGCCGACGTTCATGCCTTCGAGATCGTACGAGCGCTCCACGCAATCGGCGATGTTCCAGCCGCCTTTCACCACCCACTGGTACGATGGAATGTAGTTGCGTACGAGCGACAGGATCATCATCACCACGTGCTCGGCGACACTGATCGAATTCGAATACGTCACCTCCGCCACGGTAATGCCGTTCTTCATCGCCGCATCGAGATCGACGTGATCGGACCCGATGCCTGCCGTGATGGCGAGCTTCAGCTTCTTTGCTTTCTTCAGCCGCTCTTCCGTGAGATACGCCGGCCAGAAGGGCTGCGAGATGACGACGTCGGCATCGGGCAACTCGCGCTCGAACACCGAGTTCGGGCCGTCCTTGTCGGACGTGACGATGAATTCGTGTCCCTGGCTTTCGAGAAACTTCCGCAGGCCCAGCTCGCCCGAAACACTGCCGAGAAGCTGCCCTGGCTTGAAATCGATGGACTTCGGCGTCGGCAGCGTCTGGCCGCCGGGATAATGACCGATCTTCGGGATGTCGTCGCGCGCGTATGTCTTGGGATAGCCGTCGACGGGATCGTCATAGAGAACGCAAAGAACTTTTGCCATGAGTGGGTTCCTCCGTGTTCAACTGATCGTGAGGAAACGTCTCGTTCTCGCTGGCCTCTGCGTAATTCAGGAGGCGTTTCCAGGCTGTGCTGCGGTTACACGACCGCGGCACCATGCGCAGGCTCGAGCCTGATTGAGAGGTAAGCAGAAGGCGCGCGCAAACAAGGCCGTTTGCCGAGGCAGGCAAATCGGTAAAGCACTGTTCAAATGCGTTTAACGGTGATCAGCAGCGCAAAGCCGCGCTGAAGAAGGCGGCTTGCTCTTCGCTCGACCGGTCGAACCACTCGCCCCGGTATATGTCGAAGTGATCGATCGGCAGTGTCGACAGTCTGGCCTTATCGCCGATGCGAGTGACGATATCGGCCGCTGCCTCCGGCGAGACGACCGTGTCGCGCTCGCACGCAATGACGAGCGTCGGGCACGAGATGTCCTTCGCGTAGAGGAACGGCCGATAGAGCGGCAGCGCCATGAAGAACCGCGCAGCTACCTCGTTGCGCCAGCCCGGTGGAGCGATCGCCATGCAGCCTTCATAAGCGCCCGGCGTGGCCATCGCCGCTAATTCCCCATGATGCCCGACGAGTGGAACGTAGTGCGGCGACTGTCCCGCTATCATTGTGCCGAGATCGAGCATCGCTGCGCCTGTCATCCGCACAGCCATCACAGCGCCGACGTCGACGATCGCCATACGCGCACTGGCTGTCCCATCGAGCATCGGACACTGCGCCGACACAGCCGCGATGCTCTTGTCACGCGCCGCCGTGACGATCACGTGCCCGCCAGAAAGCGACGTGCCCCAAAGCCCGATCCGCTCGGGATCGACATTGCGCAGCGTTCGCGCGAACGCCACTGCGCCGCGCCAATCTTCGAGCTGTCCTTCGATGGAAATGACTTGGCGTGGTTCGCCTTCGCTGTCACCCAGATGGCGATAGTCGAACACCACAACGAAAAAGCCGGCCGCCGCAAAGCGCTCTGCGTAAGGGGCAAGACCGCAATCGCGCGTCCCCCCGAGGCCATGCCCCATGACGATACAAGGAGCTGGCGGGGACGTACGCGCATCGGGCTGATACAGCCAGGCACGGCACATCATGCCGTCGATTGGAAAAGATACATCGGTCCGCGAAAGCCTAGCCGGGCTGGCAGTTGTCATGTGGGAGGCGCGCTCAGGGGTTGCTGCTGCACCTAGCGGACTTCGATGACCCGCCGCGGACGCTAGCGGTCCCATACTCGCGCCCGCTTCTTAAGGAACCGCGTGCCACGAGTGCAAATTTCCCGCGCCTCGTAGGCTGGGACTGCCCGGCCGGGCCTAGTGTATCCCCGGCATCGGTTTGCGTACGCGCAGGAGATTGACCGGTCGCGCCGACGATGAAGCGGGCGCGGCAACCGGCGCATTCGCGATCGGCGAGTTTGCCGGCCAACGCCGGCGCAACGGCCACCACTTGCGCGACTGCGCGATTTGCTGCCGGTTAGTCTCGAGGAAAGCAATCACTGCACGCACATGTGCGACCAGTTCGTCACGGCGCGCATTACCGGAGGCGTCCGACTTTAGTACTAGCCGACGCCAACGCCCGCTCCATGAGCCGGGTAGCTGGCCGATCCACCGATTGACCGCTTCGACCTTCCACGATGCTTCACGGCTCTTCTGCGCTTCTTCGAGAGTGACACGCAGTGCAGCGATCACCGCTTCGACAGTTGCCGCCATCACGCCCCCTACCAATTTATGATCCTTTTGGACCCATTTTAGCTGCTTATTCGGCCGCAGTACACTCAGCCGGCGCATCCCCTGTGCATCGCTGTTCGGACAAGCAGGAGAAAAAAGGGGCGGATCTGGTCCGCCCCCGTTCACCGTTGCCGGATGTTGCGGCGGGATCGGCGGGATGTCTCTACTGGGTAAGTGCCTGAGTGTGGGCCAAAGCCTGCGTGAATGTCATCGGGGGCTGGCTCGAGACCCAGTGAAGCAGCCACGCCATGCCGCCGAACATCAGCATGCCCATGAGCAAGATTGTGAACGACGGCGAAGATGACTGCGGTCTGTCGTTAAACTCGCGGAAGAACTTTCCCATTTTCCCCTCCCGGTTGGCCTTTGTCGGCACGCTGCGTTTGTGGCAGGCGCAGGCATTCTGCGATCTGCGCCAGATCACGCCCCTACTACAACGCTCCTGACCGCGGTGGGAAAGCGCACGGTTTCGCCCCTTGTGCGCGTAGTCCCGCGTCTTCGATTGCGTAGATTCAGCGGGGGCGCTGGAGCTGACACTCTCCTACCCTGCGGCTCTAGGGCATACGGCGCTGGGGACGATGCGCCGGTCGCCGAACGTGCCGACATCCGGGCACTGCGCGGGAAGAGCAAATAATGAACCATACAAAGCTCACCAGAGACACAGCTATCCAGCAGATCAAAGACGCGATCTACGATCTCCAGATCGGTCCCAGCGAAATCTTTCCGACCGGCCAGACGCCGATGACTTTTGTTGTCAGGTTCGACAATAATGCTGGCCGGCCTGAGCAAGTGCTGATCCCTGCCACTGCAACCTACCGCGAGATTTATTCGGTCCTGCAGGCTACACACGGACGGGTGCGCTAGGGCCGCTGCGGGTTGTCAATCCTCGGCCGGTTGCGAGGTGGCCATTTTCCCGGCGTCTCATTTGAACTTAGGCTGTCGCAATCGTCGCAGGCGGGCGGGGGATGGCATTTACGCCGGCATCTTTTGTGCTAACGAGACCTTCCCAATCGCGGGGGATCGTCACGAGCCGCCAATGGCCAGCAAACTCCATCGCCTGATCTTTCAAACTATTATCGCTCTGCTGGTCATCTGCTCGTCGCTCGCTGCTCGGGCGGATGATAACAGCGTTCAGACGGTCTGGCGCCTTCTCGACTACATCGCCGTCGACTACGCGGGTGCGGTCTCGGGCGGGGCCGTCACCAACGAGGCCGAATACGCCGAACAGGTTGAGTTCGCCGATACCGCTCGCGCAAAGATCGAGAGCCTGCCGCAGAGGCCAGCGCAAAATTCTCTGATCAAGGAAGCCGATCGCCTCAAGCAGGCCATCACCGGCAAATCCGATCCTGCCGAGGTCGCGCGCATCGCGCACCAATTGGCCGCCGCGCTTCTGGCGGCCTATCCCGTTCCGCTCGCACCGAACGCGGCCCCGTCCCTCGAACGCGGTGCGGCCCTCTACAAGGAAAGCTGCGCCTCGTGTCATGGCGAAACCGGAGACGGCCACGGCCCGCAAGCCTCTTCGCTCGAAACTCCGCCCATCGCCTTCACCGATGGAGAGCGCGCGCGCCAGCGCAGCATCTTCGCACTCTACCAGGTCATCACGCAGGGCATCGACGGCACGCCGATGCCGAGCTTTGCAAGTCTATCCGCCCAGGATCGATGGGCGCTCGCGTTCTACGCGGGCCACTTCGCCTCAGATAGTCAGGCGGCCGAAGGTGAGCAGCTCTGGAACACCGATGAAAAGCTTCACGCGTTGATCCCCGACCTGAAGGCGCTCACCGGGATGACGCCTACATCGCTCGCGGACAGTATCGACGCAGGCAAGGCAGATGCCGTGATGGCTTATTTGCGCCTGCATCCGGAAGCCGTCGCCAGCGCGAAGCATCTGGGCTCGCTGACCGCGCTGAAGGATAAACTGCAGAACAGCCTCAAAACCTACGAGGCGGGTGATCACAAGCAAGCAGGCCAACTCGCGTTGTCTGCCTATCTCGATCACTTTGAGCCGGTCGAGCCGACGCTTGGCGCTCGCGACTCCGCGCTCCTCGGTGAGATCGAACGAGGGATGATGGAATACCGCGCGGCCATCGCCCGCGGTGAGAGCGCGCAAGTGCTCGCCGAGCGCGTCACCGCGTTGAACGGTTTGTTCGACAGCGCCGAGGCAGTTCTCGCGCCAAACGCAGGAAGCCCGATTGCAACGTTCCTCGGCGCAGCAACGATTCTTCTGCGCGAAGGCCTCGAGGCGATGTTGATCGTGGTCGCCATGATTGCCTTCTTGCGCAAGGCCGAACGCACGGAAGTCTTGCCTCACGTTCATGCCGGCTGGGTCGGCGGATTGGTCGCCGGTCTCCTGACGTGGGCAGCGGCGACTTGGCTCATCGAGATCAGCGGCGCCAGCCGCGAACTGACCGAAGGGTTCGGCTCGATCTTCGCCGCGCTCGTGTTGCTGTCCGTCGGCATCTGGATGCACGGAAAGTCTCACGCCGATCAGTGGCAGCGCTACATCCGCGAGAAGATGTCGACCGCACTGTCGGGCCGGTCGGCCTGGGTGCTGTTCGGCCTCGCCTTTGTCGCGGTCTACCGCGAGGTGTTCGAGACCATCCTGTTCTACGCCACCCTTTGGACTCAAGGAAACGGCGGAGCCATGCTCGCCGGCGCGGCGACGGCGTGTGTCGCTCTCGCACTGATCGCCTGGGCTATGCTGCGCTACGCTGGTCGCCTGCCAATCGGCCAGTTCTTCCGCTACAGCTCCTGGCTCATGGCGGTCCTCACCGTCGTGCTCGCGGGCAAGGGTGTGGCCGCGCTGCAGGAGGCCGGGATCATCGGCATCGCGCCGCTGGCCGCCATGCCCCGCATCCCCATTGTCGGTGTGTTCCCAACGGTCCAGACCGTCGCTGCCCAGGTCGCCATGGTGGCGGCCCTCGCCGTCGGCTTTCGCCTCAACACCGATCGCCCCGTCAGCCCTCAGAACTAGCGCTTCTTCAGCCCTTAGGGCTTAGGTCGCAAGGCGACCCGGCGGTTAGCGCCGCCGTCATGGCGAAGCCATGCTCTGCATGGACCCGGAGCGCCCTTCAGGCGCGTGAGCGATATTCGGAGAACGCTTTTTCACCCCGGAGGGCTCACAGGTCGCAAGGCGACCCGGCGCTTTGCGCCGCCCGCGCGGAGCGCCCCTCGGGCGCGTGAGCGGATACATGGTGGAGCCGAGGGGAATCGAACCCCTGACCTCTGCAGTGCGATTGCAGCGCTCTCCCATCTGAGCTACGGCCCCTTGAGGTCGCGCATTTACGGCGTCGCCCCGAATCTTGTCAAGAAAACGCGTGCCCGGCCCCGGTATAAGCGGCTCATCTGCTTGCAGGGCGCCACCCTCAGAGGCTACACGTGGCCCCCAGCATACTGGAGCGGCACACGATGGTCCTGCTACGCCTAATCGACTTCCTCAGCTACCTGATCCAGCTCTACGTCTACGTGGTTATCGCCGGCGTAATTCTGAGCTGGTTGATGGCCTTCGGGGTGGTCAACCCCTACAACCAGACGGTCCGCGCCATTTGGCAGGGCCTCAATGCTGTCACCGAGCCGCTGTTGCGCCCAATCCGCAACATGATGCCGAATCTGGGCGCCATCGACATATCGCCCGTCGTGCTTCTGCTGCTCTGCTTTTTCGTGCAAAGCGTGGTGCTCGGGTCGCTCCGTGACCTGATCCTCGCTTCTGGATGACGGCCGCCGAGCAACCATGGCGGGCGGGCAGCGGGTGCGTCATCGTGCGCGTGCGTGTGACGCCGAAATCCTCGATAGAAGGCGTCGACGGCGTCATCCCGAGCGCGGAGGGCATGGCGCTGCAAGCCCGCGTACGCGCGGTGCCGGCCGAGGGGGAGGCCAATGCGGCGGTGGAAAAGCTCATCGCCCGTTGGCTCGACGTGCCGAAGAGCACGGTGCGCGTGACTGCGGGCGGAAAATCCCGCATCAAATCGCTCACCATCAGTGGGGAGACGATCAGCCTCGAGCAGCGGCTCAGGGCCAAGCTCGGCTTTGCATAACGTATTGGCGCACCTGGGGGTGCAATTCTAACGACACGAGGGAGGAACTCTCACTATGACTGCTTACGCCATCGACGGTAAGGCCATCGCTGCAAAGGTGCGCGCCGACGTCGCCGCCGACGTGGCCCGCCTCAAGGCCCAGCACGGGTTCGTCCCCGGTCTCGCGGTCGTGCTCGTCGGCGAGGACCCGGCCAGCAAGGTCTACGTGCGCAACAAGGCGGAGCAGACCGTCGAGGTCGGCATGCAGTCGTTCGAGTACAAGCTCGACGTCAACACGCCCGAGCAGGAGCTGCTGGACCTCGTCGCCAAGCTCAACGCCGACCCGGCCGTCAACGGCATCCTCGTGCAGATGCCCGTTCCCAAGCACATCGACGCCAATAAGGTGCTCGAGCTGATCGACCCGCTGAAGGACGTCGACGGCTTCCACCCGATGAACGTCGGCCGCCTGTCGATCGGCGAGCGCGCCCTGGCGCCTTGCACGCCTGTCGGCTCCGTCATCCTGGCAAGATCGTTTAAGGATGATCTGTCCGGCCTCGACGCCGTCGTCGTCGGCCGTTCCAACATCGTCGGCAAGCCGATGGCCCAGCTTCTCCTGCGCGAGAACTGCACCGTCACCATCGCCCACTCGCGCACCAAGGACCTGCCTGAAGTCGTGCGCCGCGCTGATCTCGTCATCGCCGCCATCGGCAAGCCCGAGTTCGTCAAGGGTGATTGGATCAAGCCGGGCGCCATCGTCATCGACGTCGGCATCAACCGCGTGCCCAAGGAAGACGGTAAGAGCAAGATCGTCGGCGACGTCGACTATGCTTCGGCCGCGAAGGTTGCTGGCGCCATCACGCCGGTGCCGGGCGGCGTCGGCCCGATGACCATCGCCTGCCTCCTGAAGAACACCGTCGAGGCTGCTCTCATGCAGCGCGGCATCAAATCTCTCGCCGCTTAGGTTCGAGGTTGTAGGGATTAGGTTTTAGAGAATAGGAGCGGGTCGGTTACTTACCTTCGCCCCTAGCCCCTGAAACCTGATCCCTTCCTCAAGCCGCACTCCTCTGCCGCAGCGTCTCCCCGCGATAGCTCAGCGCCTCGGCAATGTGCACGCGCCCGATGCCTTCTGAGGCATCGAGGTCGGCGAGCGTACGCGCAACGCGCATCACGCGATGAAACCCGCGCGCCGATAGCGCCAAAGCTTCCGCGGCCTGACGCAGCAGCTTCGCGCCCTCGGCATCCGGCGCAGCGATGTCTTCCAGCAAGCGACCCGAGCATTCCGCATTGGTGCGCATGCCCTTTGCGCCGAGCGCTTTGAACCGTGCGCGCTGCACCTCGCGCGCCCGCGCCACCCGCGCCCGCACCTCCGCGCTTCCCTCCGACGGCGCCGGCAGGATCAGGTCTGCAGCGCTCACCGCCGGCACTTCGATCTGCAGATCGATGCGGTCCAGCAGCGGGCCCGAGATGCGCGCCTGGTACTCCGCCGCGCAACGCTCTCCGCGCTTGCAGGTGACGCCGACCGAGCCGCCGCACTTGCACGGGTTCATCGCTGCGACCAGCTGAATGCGCGAAGGATATTGGATGCGATGGTTTGCCCGCGCGATGATCGTCTCACCCGTCTCCAAGGGCTGGCGCAGCGCATCGAGCACGCCCGCCTGGAACTCTGGCAGCTCATCGAGAAACAGCACGCCGAGGTGCGCGAGGCTGACTTCGCCCGGCTTCGGACGGGTGCCCCCGCCCACCAGCGCCGCCATGCTCGCTGAATGATGCGGCGCGCGGAACGGGCGCTCCGCCGCGAGCTTGCCGCCCATCAGTTCGCCTGCGAGGCTGTGCACCATCGAAACTTCGAGCATCTCTTCCGGCGTCAGCGGCGGCAGGATCGACGGCAGCCGCGCCGCCAGCATGGATTTGCCTGAACCCGGCGGTCCGATCATCAGCGAAGCGTTGACGACGGACCCAAGTGCGGGTTATCCATAGGCCATGAGCAAGCCACGCGCATATTCGTACCTTCGGTTCAGTACTCCCGAGCAGCAGCGGGGCGACAGCTTCCGCCGCCAAAAGGAGCTGGCCGAGGGGTACGCTGCAGCCGAAGGGCTGGAACTGGATAACCGGAGCTTCGAGGACCTCGGCGTTTCCGCATTCCGCGGTAAGAACGCCTCCTCGGGGATGCTGCGGACGTTTCTTGAAGCGGTCGAGGAAGGCGCCATCGCCAAGGGCAGTTATTTGCTGGTCGAGTCTCTTGACCGCCTTTCACGCGCCGCCGCGCGCAAGGCCCTGCACCAGCTTGAGGAGATTTGCGACGCGGGGATTGTCGTAATCACCCTGACCGACGGGAAGCGATACGACTCCGAAGGGCTCGACAAGGACCCGATGGCGCTGATGTTCGCCCTGGTCGTTATGATGCGAGCGCACGAAGAGAGCGCCATGAAGTCGGGCCGTCTCAAAGCGGCATGGAAGGCCAAGCGGAGCAGAGCAAAAGAGAAGCCCGTCACGTCCCGCACACCCGCTTGGATTCGAGTGGGCGAAAACGGAGCGTTGGAACTGGTCGGTGCGCACGCAGCGGTCGTTCGGCGGGTATTCGATATGACGTTAGCTGGAATGGGGCAGCATGCCATCGCAGCCACGTTCAACCGCGAAGGTATTCCGACGTTCGGAAAAGGCAGATATTGGCAGCGGTCCTATATCGCCAAGGTACTCGGCAACCCCGCAACGGTCGGGACGTTCGTTCCGCATACTGTCGAGTATGTGGATGGAAAGCGGCGGCGTCGACCGGCTGAAGTCGTCGAGGGGTATTTCCCCGCAGTCGTTTCCAAGGCCGACTTCGAGCGCGTGCAGGCACTGAGCCGAGGGGCTCCTGCAACCCGGTCGTCTAGCGCTCTTCGGAATCTGTTTGGTGGGCTGGCGCGCTGCCCCAAGTGTCACTCAACGATGACGCGCGTTAGCAAGGGCAGTGGCCCCAAGGGCGGCAAGCCGTACCTCGTTTGCGTTGTCGCGAAGCAGGGAGGCAAGTGCGTGTATCGCGCGGTGCCTCTGGAGCCGCTTGAACAGGCGTTTCTCGGTGGCGTATCGGATCTCATCCGTGAGATACCAAGCGAACGCACAGTAGCAGCCAGTGATGCCCACGCGATTGAACGAATGCTGGCGGACGTTGATGCTCAAATAAACAAAATCAATCCAAAGGACACGCTCAAGCTGGCGAGCTTTGCCTCGATTCGCGAGTCGCTCCGCGTGCAGCATGCTGCAGAAATCGAGCGCGTCAGTGCGGCTCACGGTCAAAGCATAGTATCGCGTGCTCGCGAACTCTCGAAGGTGTGCAAAGAGTCCACGGTGGATCGCCAGCGAGCCAACGCTATCCTACGCCAGATGTGCGAAGGCATATTCGTCGAGTACGATATGAATCTGCTAGCTTTCCGATGGCACCACGGGGGCGAGACAGCCGTTCTTTGGGGCGCATAGGCAACGGCGGGGGCAAGATCTGCCGCCGGAGCGACGGAGTGAGACATGGTTCGTGGGGAGGCCGGGCGATGCCCCGCGCCTGATTGCAGTGGGGGCAGCACGCAAAGGCAGCGCTCGCTAACTCAAAATGAGGTCCGCGCTGTTGGGCTGCTCGGCGGTGCCGGATCTCTGAACCGCTGCACTTACTGCGGCGCCGTGTACGAGTCAGCAAGCGGACGACTTCTCGGATTTCTCGACGGCGGCATCACGGGGGAGGGTTGGCACCCCCTGAGAACGTAGGCGCCCACTGGCTTCAACGATGCGCGAAGGCCGCACCAACGCGATCAAGCGCCCCCACTACCCCCTCAAGCAATTGCCGGCCTTGCTCCACCGCTCCGGCTTTCGGATCAACGCGAGCGAGTCGAAGGGCTTCTCTAAAGTCGCTAGCAGGGAGATGGGCATCCCCAAGGCGAAGCTCGTAAACCCCTACCAACGGCGAAACGATCTCTCGAGCCTCGGTCGGGGGCACCACGGTTTCGAGCGCACATTGAAGGTGTTTAAGCGAGCGCCACGTTTGGTCGGCTGATGGTTGAATTACCTTCCGTAGCGATCCGACGTCAAGCCTATCGGCGGTTAACCGCGCAATGTCTTTGGCGAGCGCGAGCAAGCCCTTCGACTCGACGGCACGAAACCGGTGAATACCCCGTGCAATATCGTCCGTAGCGTGATGCGGCCGAAATAGCGACGATCCGACCAAACCGTCAAACAGCTCATCCAGTGCTTTGAACAGTTGGGGGAGCGCTTCCTCGGGTGCATGGGTATCCGCAGGCTGGGCTTCCATCTGAGCCATTAACAGCTCTGCAGACACTCCACCATCTGGCGCCACGTTGTGCGCAGCCCAGATCCTTTGCTGCCATTGCGGTCGCCTCGCTACGTCGAACGCATACGCATTTATGAGGCCTATACGGTTGATCCCGAAGTGTGTGTGGACGCCGTGAGTGCACCGAACGCCGCCAGTATCACGAGTGTACCACGTTAGGGCGCCGCCACGGCGTTCCGCCAGCGCAGATATCACTCGCGGTTCAAACCACAAGTAGCGTCCAATATCCTCATCGTTCAGGACTCTGGAATCCATTCGAGCGCCGTTCTGATCGACAATGAACGAGACCAAATCAGCTGGAGCGTCGCCGCGAACTCGCTCACTTTTGTCTCCTGGATCGATCCACTCTTGTCGCCAGAGTTCTCCCTCCACGCGCAAGAGTTTGCGCCCCGCTCTGGTGTAAGTGTAAGACTCGCTGTCGGTATTTGTACCGTCTGGAGGACCGAATACGGGAACATCCTCCTCCGGGTCGGCATCCGTGCGCCACGCCTTAAAGACAGCCACATCGCCGCCGAACCGACCACCGCCTTCATCGATCTCATAGACGCGCGTCACAAAGCGCTCGTTCTGCGATTCTTCGAGAAGACCGTCGGGAGGCCACACAGGCGAAGGCGGAAAATCGAAGACCGCGCGGCGAGTGCGGTAATGCGCGAGCCTCAATGCCATGCCTCTGGCGGCGAGGTAGTCGCGCAGATACTCGCTATGCATCTCAATCGCAACGACTCGCCCGTCTGCTCCGCGCTGTTGTCGGATTACTTCGCGATAGTCCTCATCAGGCCGCACCCAGACGTCACCCTCATTCAGCAAGCCTAGGGCCAACACGACGTCTTGGTTCAGATGCCAGATACTAGGATGCCCGGTAATGTGTTGCTCGAAGACGAGGCTGATCCCGAGGTCCACGCCCTCGTCATGTTGGAAGCTTTCACATGGCTTGTACCGGCCGTCCTTAAACGCAAACGGGCCGCCGTCATGAGAAATGCCGATATCCATCCAGCCTAACTTTTCCGCCTCGGCTCGGTTGGCTGTCGGCACAGCCACGCAGCCCAAACCGAACCACTCTTCCGAAAATCCAGGCTGCCCCGCTTCGCCGGTCTTGCAGATTGTCGCGGAGACTCTCAATGGAACCCAAACGGATCTACTGAACCAACGACGACGAATGTCGCGCATCTCAAACCATTCCGGGAGAGGTCCATCCGTCATGACTGATTAGCTCTAGCGGAAACAATTAGGTAACTTCAATGAACTCAAAGCTAGCGTGACTGTCCTTCGGGAGGCCCGCGGCTTCGATCCAATATTCGCTGAACTGCCTAAGCTGGTCTTCATCGCACGCGCTTGCGGTTACCTGCCGCTCGGCAATCTTTTTGGCCGCCTCTCGTGCCTCTTGCTCAGTCAAATATTCTTCATTCTGCTTCATGGAATCAAAGGTTCGCCAAACAATCCGCCACTTCCCACCAATCGCATAGACGTGCGGTGCGTGACACCGGCCGGCACAATAAGGATGGTCGCCCGGCACGATCCAAAGGCGCCCCGCCAGCCAAGCGTCGGCCGATTCTTCATCTGCTCTCGCCGCTGCAACGTAACGTGTCCTGGTAAAAAAGCGCTCGGTGATACTCACAGCGTCAGCCGTTAAGCGCGCTGACTCCCGTTCGCCTATCGGCTGGACTGCAGCATTTCTGAGTTCGCCAACCACCCTGGATTCCAAATCGAAAAGCCAACTTTCAGTGGAAGTGCCAGGGTCACTCTGGTTGAGACGTGCAAGTTCCGCAAGAACGTGGCCAAGCAGCACCTTCATGACCAAGCTTTCCGCGGCGGAAGCCGATTCCATGTTTGCCTCTCTAAGCTGGGTCACCGTTTGGGCTTGCCTGTTTTGCGAGGGCGACGCGAAGCTCACCTGCCTCCTGGAGGAAGTCAGAGACGGCCATCATTGGGTGCGATGGAAGCTCATTCTTCAGCAGGATCTGTTGGGCGCCCGGTATCACCTCAGTCCACACTTGATGGATGATAGCCGTCTGCTGGTGAATGCACTGCAGCTGCGCCTGCAATATGCGAATGTGGTCGGGCATGGATGCTCCATCTCGCCTGTTGCTCAGCCCTAGGGTGTAGTGATTCGGCCAGCCGAGAGAGGCCAAAGTTACGACCCTCAGGAGCAGGAGCGTTCGCGGTGCTCGGTGTAGATCTCGAAAATTGGTGATCCGGTTAGGCAGTGCAGCTATCGGAGTCCATAGCGCGGTCCCACTCGCGCGCACGCTTCCGCCCCCAGGGTGTCACTGACACTCGGTTCTTGCGCTGGTCTCCGCTCGGGGGCTCCCTGCGCACCGTTAGAAAGCGATACCGGAGGTCTAGCTCATTGATGTTCCGTGAGACGGTGGCTTCGGTTGTCCCGAGCAGGTCCACCAATTCGCCCTGCGAAATCGATCCTCGTTCAAGGACATTCAGAAGTATCAGGAGTCGGGTCGCAGTCATCCAAGGGTCCGTCTTGCGAACTTCGTGGAGCAGCGGCGTCAGACATTGCAGCCTGCGAAATTCGGCTGCTCCCTTGCGACGTGCGAGGGTGGCTTTGCGGGTGAGCCCGCGGAGGGTTGTGGATCGTGTACGCATGACTAGTCCTTTCCACGCCCAGAGCGGACGCGGTTATGGGTTTCGACTACTTAGTGAATGACACTTGAGTGTGAGCGTGTAAGAGCGGCTCAAGAGGAGGGGAGTGCGTACTGAATACAAAGCACATCCCCCACACTTGAGAGGGGCGCTGAAGAGGACACTTAAGGAGGACTCTAGAGTCTCACTTCAGTGCCGTTAGTTTCGTTTTCGGGCTCCAGCTAGCCAGGGCTGCTCCGTGGGCTATGGCGGAGGACCTGGCGCTCGGCGAGGGTCGCGCATCCGAAGTCGTGCGCCTCCAGACCGGCCCGTCCGATCATTTGGTTGAGTTCGTCTCGGGCCGCGAAGGGAAGCTGCCCCGGTCCATCTGGCCCGTACGGTTGCGCCGCGAGGTCGACCAACCTTGACCCGCCGAGGTCCATGAGGGCATCGGGGAAATAGGCAAGTACGCTTGTCGGAGCGACGGCTTGGGCTTCGCTTACCTGGGCCTTTGAAACAGTTAGATAGCGTGGAGCATCTTGGCTTTGGTCGATTGCCAATAGGGCGAGGTCAACCGAGCACGGCTTCGATGGCTGTACCAAAGGCGACCCCTTCCGCGGTGCTCCAGTCGCTACGGAGCCAACGATAATATTCGCGAAGGGAACCCGGCGGGTTTTATGCCTCAGCGACGTACTGATGGGCTCTAGGCGTTGCCGCGCAACGGCGTGGCTCGAAGGGGCGACAACGGGGCGGCTTGGGTGGCCAGTGCGGATGGCTCATTCGTACTCCTTTGTTGATAGATGAGTGAGACAGAGAGGCACGGATGCTGGCCTCTGAAATGACTGCAGGCGGCCACTCGGGACCGCCCTCGCTTCGCCGCCGGTCATGTCTGCAGGCCGCGAGCGGGAGCCCATACGAAAGCCCCCGTCGGATCTCGTTATTGAGGCCCTTGTTTCACGGGCGTGTCGCGACCGGGCGGAGGCCTATTGTAAAACACATGATTTCGTATAGAGTCTCTCGTATGATTTGGCGGAGGGATCAATGGCTAAGGTCATGCGAGTTGCCATCTACGTTCGCGTTTCAACTGGTGGACAGACGGTGGAAAATCAGCTGCGAGAATTGAAGGCGTGGACCGAGCGGGCCGGTCACCAAGTGGTCCGGGTGTTTGAGGACAACGGCATCAGTGGAGCCAAGGGGCGCGACAAGAGGCCGGGGCTAGACGCAATGTTGAAGGCCGCTACCCGGCGCGAGTTTGATCTGGTAGCCGTTTGGTCGTCCGACCGGTTGGGCAGGTCGCTAAAAGATCTACTTGAGACGCTCAAGTCCCTGAACGAGACGGGGCGGCAACTTTACATCCATACACAAGCACTGGACACGAGCACGGCCACCGGCCGAATGCTGTTCCAAATGTTGGGTGTATTCGCCGAATTTGAACGCGAAGTAATCGTCACTCGCGTCAATGCGGGGTTGGCACGTGCTCGCGCTGAAGGGAAGCGCCTCGGGCGACCGCGAAAGGGTGACGCGAGTGAGGACACTATCCGCGCCCAGCTGAGCAAGGGCACTGGCATTTTGAAGACGGCCAAGCTGCTCAACTGCGGGACCAGCACGGTGCACAAGGTGGCGAGGGCGATGCGCGCCGAAACTGCCGCAGCCTAGCCGGCTACCGCGCACGAGAAGGAATGCGATCGCGCCTCCCCCTAGCGCCCCGGTTTCAAGCGGCGACGGGTTATCCGCAGCCGGCAACGCGTGCCCGCGAACAGGCACGGGGGGATCGCGCGCCCGATCCGCTCTATTAAAGGCGCTCAGATTTCTGACCCCAATTATCAGGACCGATTATCGACATTGGAGAGAAGGATGGATCACGAGCCTACTCCTTCACGTCTGCTGCACCCTTCGTTTACGCGGCCAGAGAACATCGATACTCGCCTGTGGCGGTATATGTCGGCAGGGAAGTTTAAGTGGCTGCTTGAAGAAGGCCGTCTGTACATGCCTCGGGTAGCGCAGTTGGCTGCCAATGACTCGCGCGAAGGGACGATGCCGGACGCGCAAGCTGCATGGCTGCGACAGCTCGCTGACGAGGCCACTCCTGAAGTTGCCGAGATTCACCGCAAGAACCTAGAGACGATGGCCGGCTTCGTTCGGATGTTTCGAGACACATGGTTCGTGAGCTGTTGGCACGCAGGCACTTCTGAGAATTTCGCGTTCTGGCGCATATATTCCGGCGACGATGTAAGTTGCGACAAATGCGGGAACAAGATCGTCGGACCACCGCATAGCGTCGCTATAGTGACGACGTTTCGAAAGCTCGAAGCGTGTCTCCCGCAGGAAGTCGAATTGGGTCTAGTGAAATATATCGACTACGCGACAGAGGGGGCAGAGCTGAGCAATATGTACGACTACATCATGCGTAAGCGAAGCTATTATGCATACGAAAACGAAGTGCGTGCCGTAGCTAGCTCAATTGGCGCAATGGTGCCTAACGGTTCCGCGCAGCATCTAGCAGGAAACATCGTTGGTGGCTCCTTCGCACCGCGCGTTGATCTTGCGGCCCTTATTGAAGAAGTAGTTGTGCATCCCGAGGCCCCGGCGTCCTTCTTCGATGACGTGGCCGCTTTGTGTTCCAGCCACAGGCTGCCCCTGCCACGCCTTTCTGGATTGAGGAACGTTTGAAACTCAGATCAACGGTATGCCGAGCCGCCCTGCCTCAGTCTTGCTCGGCGCACTAAGGACGTCCGCCCTTCCACACCTTCACGGTGCCGGCTCCTCGTCATGCCCAAAGAGGTCCGCGTCGTCTAACCCGAAGGCGCGGCGGATGAGGTTAAGCGGGGTCATGCTGCGCGCCGGCTTCCGTAGCTCCTTGAGCTTCTCCTCAATCTTGCCCTCCTGCTGATCCTTCTCAAACTGGAGAAGCTCGCGCACGGAGAACTGTGGAGACAAGCCCGAGTTGCTTTCAATCGGGAAGCCGGTCACAGCGTCGACAACGGCCCACGTTCCAACGCCCTTCGTCATCGGGCGGATACTGAGCGTTGAAGGGTCGTGTTGGTCCGATGCGTAGCGGCGGAGGTAGTCCTGCACTACGTCTGTGAACTCGCGCGGCTGCAGCTTGAGTGCGGCCATGTTGACCCCGAAGAACTCAATGTTCCGGTCGGACGTGCGGACCATGTACCCGTTTATGTTCGTGTACTCCCCGCGCACAGCTTCGCCGGCACGCGTGAGGGCATCCTCAGGGGACGCACCAGCGCGCACCAGAACGCGGCCCAAGCGGCGAACCTCGGGGAGCATTTCGCCGTAGTTCTCGATACCCTGCGCCCACGGCCAAAATGACTCGGCTCGCGATAGCTCCGTTTCGAGCTTGTCGTACGACGGCGTGAACTGCGCTTCATCCACAAGGCCCTTGGTGGCGAGTGCGGCTGTCTGCATCGCCTGCCGTTCGTCCTGCCGGAGGAGCGTCCGCGCGGTGCGATACGTCTGGTAAAAGTCCTTCGCACCTTGCGAGTTGAGGTGCCGCTCCAGTAGCCCCGGCGCTTTCGCTTCGAGGTTCTCGTACAGCTTCACCGCTTCGAGCAGGTGAGGGGGCGGCTGACCTCCGGCGAGGGCATCGGGCGAGGCGGAGCTATAGCCGGCGTTGAGAAGGTCGGTCCACTGCGGATGCTTCACCGGGTTGCGCTTGAAGAAGTCCAGCTCCCGGTCAAACTTGAGCGCCGGCACGTCAACGCCCTTCGCGTCCGGGTCCTTCGCGACGGACTGCGCCCACGCGTCAATCTCTGTGAGCTTGTTCTCAACGGCGCGGTCAAGGAGTTCCTGCCGCGAGTACGTCCCCGTTTCGCCGTTGTCCTTCTTGTAAGTGACTTTCCCGGGGATCGTGAGGAGCGAGCCCTCGGTGCCACGCTGCGCGAGCATGACGTTGATGTCCTGCTCTGACGCCTGCGCCTCCGCTTTGAGCTTCAGCGTATCGGCAAGCTTGAGCTGCTTCTCGCGAGCGGACTCAAGGGACGTGCGGTTAGTGAGGAGGATGCCCTCGCGTTCGGCTTGAGTGAAGACGTGCGGGTTGTCCTCCGTGAACTTGATGAACTCCTTTTCGCGGAGGGTGCCCGTTGAAGCGGCCTCTTTGAAGTCCACCGCGAGGGTGACGTTGAGCTTACGCTGCAGCTCGCGTGCTGTGGTCTCCGCCTGCTCGATAGTCTTGACGGGCACGTCCGCATACTTCGCGGAGGAGCCGAGCGGCGGCACGCCGGCACGCTGCCCGAGAAAAATCTCCTTCACGAGGTCGACGCCAAGCTGAGGATTGCCGGGGATGCCCTGCGTTGCAATCGAGTTCGCCGCGACCGCCATTGCGTCGTCAGCTTCGGTCGGTGTCAGAAGGTGGAGCTTGCGTGTCTTCTCGAAGGCGTCCCGCATGTTTGCGTGGATCGTTTCGACGTTGCGCTCACCCGTTGCGACGGAGCCGACTGCGGTGCCGTAGAGGTCCTTATAGGCGACGTTGAGGTTCGCTTCCTTCGTGCGCTGACCGACAAATGCTGTCTGCTCTTCGATGAGGCGCTTGCGGTAACCGTCCATCGACGGCGATACCCGAGGAGGGCTGCGGCAGTCTTCGGAGCGGCTTGTTCCTTTTCAGCGATGGCACCGGCCAGCCAAGCGTCGGAATCGCCGCGCTCGCGGTCAAAGGCGTTGCCTCGTTCGTCTACTGAGTAGTCCGTGTTTTCGCCGAGATAGCGCCGATAAATGTCCTGCTCGAACTCTTGGCGTGCGAGGTCCTCTCCGTGGCCTAACTCAAGGGCGGCACGGTTGGCATCCGGCGGCACGTCGCTTCGCTCGATACGAGCAGTTAGTTCGCACGTTTCTGTTTTCAGTCGCAGCCCGAGCGCTTCGGCTTCGCCCTCGTCGGCCATGGTCTGCACATAGGAATCGCCAAGCTGCGCCAGACGCGGGAAGAGGTCGCGGAGGGAGTATGCGAGCTGCAGGAGTTCGGTGGGCTGCGCCGAGTCGGGTTCGAGTAGTGGAGCCTCGGGCCTCATCATAGTGTTGACTGGTGAGGCGGTCGCGCGGAGTCGCTGAGGGCCGGACTGCGGGGGGCGCTTGATTGGCATTGCACCTCGATTAATGTGCTGCGGTTGACGTATTCCCCCAGGGGGGGCGGGTTTCATGGTTGAAAGTTTTGAAGGGCCGCATTCGTTGGCGGTTCTCCCCATCCATTTCGATGTGCGGGAAAGCTATCTGCGGCTGGCTACATTCGTAGAGACTGCGCGTCAGACGCAGGCCGTCATTGAGGGCCTCAATCACGAGATATTCGGCGGTGGCCTGAGTTATCGGATATTTGTGCTCCCGCCGGAGGCCGGAAGTTTCAAGAGCAGATTGGGGATTTGGATTGTTCCGGCAGCTCTGAGCGTGCTTTGGATTGCGATAGAAAGCGATGTCGGAAAGGCTTTCATCAAGGGGTTGACCACCCACGAGCCGGCCTACTGGGCGGAACTCGCTGGCGAGGAGCTTCGCGAGCAACTCGATTCGTTTGAGGATCGAGCCTCGCTACCGCCAGACAAGCTGGAGGACGTGGGTTCGCGTTTAGTTGTTGAGGTGACAAGAGGCTTCCTGCAGACGGAAGAGTCAGCGTTGCGACGGGCTGGCATCACGGCGCGAAAGTTCCGAGAGTCGTTCGAGGCAAGGAACGCCTTCTATGAGGCCTGTCTACGTGATCCCGCAGTGGAGGCATTGGGCTTTCGCGACGAAGAGCAGTTTCCAATCGAACGAAGTGATTTTATCCGTTTTCACGTCGCGTTGCCGGCCAAGGATGAGGAACACATTTCGTGGATCACGGGCATTGAAGACATTCGGGTGACGTCACCAAACTGGGATAGAAGCGACAACCAGCGACAGTGGAAGGGGCGTAATTCCCGGGGTGGCGAGTGCTTCTTTCGCATCGAGGATGAGAGCTTTTGGGCACTTGTCGACACACGAAGCATCGTTCCTGCGATTATGGACACCCTTCGAGTTCAGTGGGCGCAGCGGGCCGACGTGAAGGGCAGAAGCATGAGAGTGCTGAAAGTGCTTGCCTATAACGGCACGCGTTTAGCCGACCCCTTGAGCGATGACCTGCTAGTGCGGGTGTTGGGTGCCCTGAGGACGGACGACCCACATCAAGGCCGGCTGTTCGGAGATTAAAATCATGTCACGGCAAGGGGGCTTTACCCGCTCTTGCCGCCCAGCCCCGAAACCAGTCTCACCGCGCACTGGCGGTGTGACTACTAGGACCGCCCCGGCTATCCGCGTCAGGGCTTACGGCCCGGCGACTTTTTTGGCGTGGCCGGGGATGCGCCTGAGCGGGACGCACCCGCTGCGTCTCCAGCAAGGCACGAGGCACTCATGTCGTCCAGCAAACCCGGTGAAGCTGGTAATCCGACTACTCTGTTACGTCGGCCGGTTAACGGCCCTGGAGCGGCCACTTCCGCTGCGCCCGGCGGCATCTGCAACCGAAGCCTTTCGAGCGCGCTTCAGAGTCAACAAAAAACCCTCCAGGCTTGGGCTGGAGGGCGTTCTATTGACGGCGTCTGAGCAACCCCAGAAGCGGGGCACACGAGGGTTCCCCTAGTCGCGAATGCTCCGCGCCAAAGTTCGCGAGGCAATAGCCACCCACCTACCCGCTTTGACCGCCACGTCTGGAGACCATTTGACGGAGAGGGTTCGGGGATTAGACGGCGCCCGCCCAATGAAAACATCTCTCCCCGCGATGCCCTCAATCAGCACGTTAGTTCGAAGGCCCCATGTAGCTGCGCCGTCGTCCGTCGTTTGATTGGTCGTCATGGTCGTCCCTCCTCTAAGCGAGCGCAATGCGCGTGCCAGACATTGTTGCTTCAACTCGGACCATCCCAGCGGCCACGGCATCAGCGATGGCGCGGTGTACCGTCCCTCGGCTCGTCCCGATCAACTTGGCTAAGCCACGGGTGGTCCCCGTCAGCTCGCCGCCCTCTGTCTTGAGCCGTTCCAGTAGTTCGCCCATGGCTCGTTGCCGAGGACCGCTCGGGTCGTCATCGTCCTTGGTCTTGGGACACGACGTGCATGGTTGAGCCGGCCTGGGGACACCCAACGCTACAGCAACGAGAGCTGGCGGCGCCGCGTCCTCGTGTGACACGGGCGATGCTTGGGACGCACGGTTGCTGGCAACACCTGGGACGGCTTCGTGTGAGACAGGTCCCGCAGCCCTAACGAGCAGCACGCCGAACGCGGACCCAATCTCAAGCGCGAGTACGCCTACGAGCGGAAGCCACATGCTGAGCACTTCGGGGCTCACGGTGACACCCAGGGATGCGGCGTAGACGGCTAGAGCAGCGGCCCCAGGGTCGGCTACAACTATTGGGGGCGCTGCTGCGCGCTCACTTTCAGCCTCCCGCATGGTGGCCTCAAGCTCCCGCCTGCGGGCATCCCTCGCGGACTCCGCTTCGAGGTCGGCAACTTCCGCACAGACTTCGCGGCTGATCTTGCCGTTGACCTTGTTGCAGGCGTTCGCCCCCGGAGTGGCCTTGAGCTTCGCGATTTCGGGAGCCAACTCCGAGGCAGGACGGGCTGGGGCGAGCTTCTGCAGTTCAGCCTCCGCGCGTACGTAACGCGCTTCAGCCTTTCGGGCGCTGTCGGCCCCGCCGGAGCGCTCCGCCACAAGGTCACCGCGTGCCATCGCCATGAAGGTGAGTTCTGCGGTGAGGCTGAAGAGGACCGCTAGAGTGCCAACGGAGGCGAGGGCCAAGCCCTGCCCCAATTGCCAGCGACCAAATGCGTTGAACGCACCAGCGACGGCAAATGGCTTCGCGCCTTCTAGCCCGAGTGCCATCGCCACTGACAGGGCACCGAGCAGCGGCCCGTGTTTGCTGCCAGTTGTCCACGCGAAGAGAGCACCGAACCCGGCGCTTGCTAGTACAAGTAGGAATGCAGATGTAGTCGCTACGCCGCGCGCGGCGCGGCTGTTATGGTGGGTCACGGCTGGTAGCCCCTCCTGTGGGCAGGCCGGTCGAGGCCTCGGTTTGGTGTTGACGCACCAAGTCGGGGCCGCTTCATTGAGAACGGACAACACAGCTAGTATGTCACGCGTCTTCCCGACTGTGAATCCTACGTGTTGCCAACGAGTGAAGTTACGTATTTCCCCTGGATTGAGAATCGGCACAATTTATCCCCCTCGCCATTCTCCGAGGGCAGATCATCCATGGTTGTGCCATCCCTATCGGCCGCTGAGGGCTTGGGCCCGCACTATCCGCATCGCCCCAGTGAGGCGGTGATTCAGCAATTTTTGGAGCACGTCCGGGCAACCGGCCAACCAGAGACGTTCCCGACGATCGACCGCTCCAGACCCAAGCAAGACTCGCGTCCCATATACTTGCGACGCTTCGACGTTGAGCGGAAGAAGAGGCCAAATGGAGACCTCGCGCCGTGTCCCATCTGCTCACCGGACGATCCCAAGTTTGTGCGCGGAGGCTACCTAACTTGGTACCCAGACGAGGGCGCGTTGCGGGCTATCGGTCCCGAATGCGGCGATGCGGTATTTGGCGGAGAGATGTATGCGGGCGCCAAGGCACAGTACAGCATCGATGAGCGGCAGCGCGTAGCTGAAGAGTTTCTTGAGGCAAACCTTGTGAAGGTTCTTTCGATGCACGTGGCCCTGGAAAGGGTCCGGCCGGCGGCTGCCGAAGCGCAGCGTCTCTACACGCAGATTCGGACGCTCATCCCGGATATCCTGGATCAACTTAAGCTGGTGAGGCGGAACGGGTTCGAACTGGTCGTGTCGCTAGCAGTAGAGTTACCCGAGGATGCTTCAGAAGAGATTGCGGTTGTGGGCCCGCGAGGGTTGGAGCGAGGACTCACGACGGATGCAGCGAGCCAAGTATCTTTCGGATATCTGCCGGACACCCCCATGCTTTATTCCAGATTCCAGCCCGTGAAGGACCATGCTGACGTGGCGCAATTGTTAGCTGCTCTTCCGAGGGCGGCCAGCAAAGAAGAAGCCTTTGACTGGATCTGCGACAATAGCCGACTAGACCACCTTGAACAGGGCGTACGCATGATGCGGCGTGCTTCGCATCTTTACCTCCGCATGATCGAACGGTTGGATCGTTTCAATTCTTTCTTCACGCGGCGCAATTTCACTGCGCTTAACAAGTGGGGCCAGCATCCGAACAATGCCTTCGATCTGAAGGCCGAAGTGAACCTAGAAAGGTTTTCGCTCAGCCACAGCGGTCGGGGGCGCTGGGAGCATGAAGAATTGGTGCTGACTCCCAATATGGCGGCGCTCACGGCGCGCGGAGATTGGCCGGGGTTCGAATAATCTGGGGTCCGTCGTTCACGCCAGCAGAAGGTTGTGCCCGCCCGCCGCCGCCACCTCGAGCGCGCGCTTGGCGCTCTCCTGACCCTTCACGTCGGCAAGATCGGGCCGCGCCGTCGGATCCGCGCCGAGCCCCGGCGTCGGCCGCGACAGCGTTTGCGTTCCCTTGAAGTGATTGACCAGCGACAGAAGATGCGGCGCCGCGATGATATCGACGTCCTCGCCGGCCCACGCAGCTTCCGGCCCGCACGCCGCCGGACAGATCAGCCCCTTGCCCATCGCGTTGGCGCCGATCGCCGCCGGCAGCGCGCCGGGCACAGCGCGAATGGAGCCATCGAGCGCCAGCTCGCCCAGCGCGGCAAAGCCCGCAACGGCGTCGGGCGCCACGGCTTCCATGGCGACCATCATCGCCAGCAGGATCGGCAGATCGAACTGGCTGCCTTCCTTCGGCAGGTCCGCGGGGGCTAGGTTCACGGTGACGTGCTTGTAGGGCATGCCGAGCCCCACCGCGTGCAGCGCGTTGCGCACCCGCTCTGAGCTTTCGGCCACGGCTTTGTCAGGCAGCCCGACGATGACGAAAGCCGCTTTGCCCGGTGTGATGCGCACCTGCACTTCGACGGGCCGCGCCTCGATGCCGACGAACGCCAAAGTCGAAATGTGCCCGTACATCCCCGCCCCCGAGGCTGGACGGCTCGCGATCCCTGCCCTTCAGGGCGGCCACCGCAAACCGCGTCACAAAGCCTCTGCAACGCTAGCGCTGCCGCCGGGTCCGCGCAAGAACATTTTAGGAACAAATTCGCCTAGGTGGAGGCACCCGCCCCACCCAGCGGCCGCACAGCCAGCACGGTGGTGTTGTCCTGGTGCGGGTCGCGCATGTTTTCGACCGCGCGGATCAGCGCGTTCGACACCGCCTCGGCGCCATCGGCCGCATAAGCTGAAATGATCCGCTCCACCTCGCTCGTCTCCAGCGTATGCAGCCCGTCCGAAGCGAGGATGATGTAATCGCCCTCCTCCAGCACCAGCGGCTTGCGCGAGATGTCGACGAGGTCGAGCTCATCGCCCGTCACCGCCGAGCGCAGCATGTGCCGGCGCGGATCGGTCTTCGCCTGCTCGGGCGTGATCTTGCCGATCGCCGCGAGATGATCGAGCTCCGGCGCTAAAGAATGATCTTCATTCAGAAGCGCGATCTCGCCGCGCCGGAACAGCAGCAGCGGACTGTCGCCCACGCTCACCCACTCGACGCCCTCGTTGGTGAACACCGCGGCGACCAGTGTCGTCCCCATGCCGGATAGCATCGGGTTCGCCTCCACCTGCGCCGCGATGGAATCGTTCGCGGCACTCAGCGATTTCAACAGGCGGTCCGAACGTGCGCCGTTCATCCCCGAGTACGCCGAGATGAAGCTGTCGCACACCATGCGGCTCGCCAGCGCGCCGGCTGTGTGTCCGCCCATGCCGTCCGCCAGCACGGCGACGAGACGCGTGCTGTTGGCGGCAGTCGGCGGCACGTCGGCGTTTCCGGGCGCGCGATCGCGCGGCGGCCAGAAGGCGCTCGAGTCTTCTTGATAATCGCGCGCGCCTTTGGTGGCGCGGCAAGCGTGGTCGTAAGCCTGCATCAGTCCTTGGAATCTGTCAGCTCGGCCCAATCGAAATCTGCTCCGCAGAACGGCACGAACACGAGCTGGGTGCGCCCGATCGTGATCACGTCCATCTGGTTCAGCTCGACGGCGCCGGTGGGGCGCTTGTCGTTGATCGATACAATATTGGTCTTGGCGAGGTTCGGTACAAATAGGAACGAGCGCGACGAGGAGTCATAGCGCAAGTAGGCTTGCTCTTCCGACGAGATCGCATCATCGCCGAAATCGAGCGGGATGCGCTGGTTCGATGCGCGGCCCACGGTGTTGTTGCCCTCGAAGATCGGCCGGTAGCTGCCGAGCCCCGGTCCGCCGACGATGACCAGCCACCCGACGACAGGATCGTGCTCGAACTCGCCGCGCTTCACTTGAACCTTGCCGCGCACCAATTGCGTGCGGGGCGCATCGGTCGTCTCGATGGGATCCGGCGTCGGCTTCGGTGCGCCGCCGCGGACAACGCGCGTCGTCGGAGGAGCACCGAACTCAACGTGCTTGTCCGGAGCCTTGAGCGACGTCTGCGCCTTCACTTCGCGCGCGGCCTCGGCAGCGCTCGGGCTCGGCGCGGGCGCCGCTGCAGCGGTCGCAGCCGGAACCGCCGCGGCCTCCGCCTTCGCTGGCTCTGCTGCCGCAGCAGGCTTCGGCGTTTCGGCTTTGATGAGCTGCGTCGTCGGCTCGGCAGCGGCAGGCGCTGGCCCGCGCTGCGTGTCGTCACGGCTCGCCGCAGCCAGCGCGTCCTTCAAGGAGCCCAGGAACCCGGCGTGCTTCGTACCCTGCTGAGACATCGTATCCTCCGTTGAGCCTAAGCGCCTTTCCGCATGCGCAGGATTATCGTTTCGGTCGAGCGCACGCCGCCATCCTCATCAATAGACGTCAGATGGGGCGCGCGTCGAAGTGCAATTTTACTTCTCCAATGGCGATCACGTCCCCGGGCTTGAGCCGGCCCTCGCCGACCCGCGCACCATTGACGAGAACGCCATTGCCTTCGGGGCCTGAAAGATCTGTGACGATCACCTCGCCGTCGCTCGTCCGCCGGATCACGGCGTGATAGCGATGCACGGTTTTCTCCTGCAGGCATATGTCGTTGTCGGCTTCGCGCCCGACACGCAGCATGGTACGGCCTATGATGTGCTTCGCCCCGTCGAGGGCGACCCACGCCTCCGTCGGCCACGCCGACAACAGCTCTGTTCGGGCAGTTCTGTCGCGTCGTCCTGCGCGCAGAGATGGCCGCGAGATCAGCACTGTCGAATCCGATGACTGCCGCTGGCGCCTCAGCATCAGCCCTGCGACCGCGAGCAGCGGCAGTGCCATCAGCACCCCCAGCACCAGCATCAACGCCGGAGCCTTGTGATAGCTGTCGCCGAGCCATGTGCTGATCTGCGACCACGTCTCGGCCAAGCTCGCCAGCACCACGAAGTGGCCAGCGCTCATCGCCCGCCCCGACTCCGAAGCGCCCGCTGCAGTTGCAACACTGAATTGAGAGATCGCGACCGTCGCAATCGACAGATTCGGCAGTGGCGACCACGGCGATGTCATGGTCTTAAGTCTCGGATCAAATCAGTTGTGAACCTCGGGCCCCATGACGGCGATAACATGGCAGTTAGGCCCATTGTCGAGATTTGTTCTCCCGTCTTCCTTGCTCAAGCCTGCGCCACATTTGGTCGTCATAAGTGTGTCGAAGGCGGTACAGCAAATTGACGAGCGGCGCAGCGCGTAGCATGTGAGCGCGACCATCGACGTCTCGGAGACCAATGACGAATCTCATCGCATTGCCGAATGGAACAGAGCTCGTAGGCGATTACCGCATCGAGCGCGTGCTGGGAGCCGGCGGCTTTGGCGTGACCTACCTCGCCGATGAGATCGCGCTCGCGCGCATGGTCACCATCAAGGAGTACTTCCCGAGCGATATCGCAGCGCGTGATGGCGGCATCGACGCCGTGCCCCGCTCACAGGATTATGCCGGCGACTATCGCTGGGGCCTCGACCGCTTCATCGAGGAAGCACAGACCCTTGCGAAGTTCGACCACCCGCACATCGTCCGCGTCTACCGCTACTTCCGCGCCAATAAGACTGGCTACATGGTCCTCCATTTCGAGGAGGGCCAGAGCCTCAAGGCATGGCTCAAGGGCCTCGGCCGCGCCCCGCGCCAGAAGGAGCTGGACGCGATCTTAGCACCGCTGCTCGACGCGCTGGAGCTGATCCACAAGTCGGATTTCCTGCATCGCGACATCGCCCCCGACAACATCATCATCCGTAAGGCCGGCGATCCGGTGCTGATCGACTTCGGCTCGGCCCGCGGCGAGATCGCATCGCACACCAAGACCGTCTCCGCCCTGGTGAAGCCTGGCTATAGCCCCTACGAGCAATACGCCGAGACCAGCCGCCAGCAGGGCCCGTGGACAGACATGTATGCCCTCGCCGGCACGCTTTATCACGCCATCACCGGCAAGCGCCCGCCCGACTCGCCCTCGCGCATGGTCAAGGACGAGCTGATCTCCGCGCGTGAAGCCGCGCTCAGCTCCTATCGCGCCGGCTTCCTCAAGGCGATCGACAAGGCGTTGACCCTGAACATCGAGGGGCGCCCGCAATCGATCGCCGCCTGGCGCAACGATCTGTTTGCACCCGACCCCGTCCGCACGCGCTGGCTCGGCCGCTCCAAGGCAAAAGAAGAGCCGCTCGAGGAACCGATAGCTGCAGTCGCGCCGCAGCCCGCCGCAGCCGCCGTTGCCGCCACCGTGCCTCTTCCGCGCACGCCCGAGCCCGCTGCCGTCGAAGCGCCAATGCCAGCGCCGGTAGCCGCAAAGGCGAAGGTCCCAGACCCGGCCCCCGCTGCCGCGGCCGAGGCGCCCGCCGCCGACTTGCCCACGCCCAAAGGTGGCGTGCTCGATTTTCTCGAAGGCCTGCGCCGCAAGCCGAGCGCCGATCAGCCCGCATCCGCTGAGCCGGCGGCAGCGCCGATCGTCGTCAAGAAGGAACCGCCCGCGCCCGCGAAGAAGAAGTCTCAGTCCAAGAAGCCGATCCCGAAGGAGCGTGCGCTCGTCGTCGTCAAGTCGCCGGCCCGTGCGCGCCCGCGTCGGCTGAAGGGAAGCCGACCCAGCCTGCTTCCGATTTTCTTCAAGCTTCTCGTGGGTGTAGGCGTGGCCAGCGCAGCGGTCGCCATGCAGGATCGCTTCCCGCAGTTTGAAAGCCGCGGCTCGGGCATCACCACCGGCACGACGACGCCCCTTCCCGCGCAGCAGGTGGCCCGCACTCCGGCCCCGACGATTATTACGCCTGTGGCGGAGTTCGACGCCCACCGCGGAACAGTCTCCGGCGCCACCTACAGCGACGACGGCCGCCAGATCATCACTGCCGGCGCCGACGGCGCGATGAAGATCTGGGATGCGTCGAGCCGCAACCTCGTACGCACAATCGAGTTGGACGACGGCCCCGCCACCGCCCTGGCCGTCAGCGGCCGCCGCGCGCTCACCGGCCACGCCAACGGCAAGATCGTTCTGTGGGACCTCGACAGCGCCGAGAAGATCGCGACTGTCCAGCGCAACGAGGCGAATATTTGGGCCGTCGCGTTCACTGGCGATATCAATCACTTCGCGTCCGCGAGTCACGATTGGAAAGTGACCCTGTGGGACGCGCGGCAGGCCTCGGCACCACTTCAAGTGCTCGACGGTCATGAGAATGCGGTGCAGGCATTGGCCTACTCGCCGCAGCGGCTTCAGCTCGCTTCCGGCGGCGCCGACAAGACGGTGCGGCTGTGGAGCCTCGACACATTGAGCCTCAAGCGCAAATATTCCGGCCCGCGCGACTTCGTCACGTCGGTTGCGTTCTCTCAGAACGGCAAGCTGCTGGCCGCCGGCGCCCTCGATGGTCGCATTCACTTGTGGTCGACGCTGTCATCGCGCCGTCTGCGCGCCCTATCCGGTCACAAGGGGCGCGTCGCCGACGTTGCATTTTCACCGACGGGTGATCGCCTTGCCTCCGCTGGCGAGGATGGCACCGTGCGGCTGTGGGAGATGCCACGCGGTCGGCTGCTGCGCGCTCTCACTGGACACATTGGCGGAGCTACGTCTGTCGCGTTTTCGCCGGACGGGCAACAGCTGATGACCGCGGGCATCGACGGTCGCGTGCGCCTGTGGGCAACGCATATTGGACCGATCGCGCGCGAATAACTGCATATTGTCGCGCATTTTCTGACTTGAGGTCAGCAACTGTGCACAGCTTGTTGCAGGAGGCAGCGAGCCGCATCCCTTTGTCTCGACGTCGTCGTCGAAGCGGGCCACAATAGCGGCCGCAATCGGCAATACAAAAAACCAAAGCGGGTGCCATGGACTTGGATGCAGTTCTTCTGGCCCGTATCCAGTTTGCGTTTACGGTCTCCTTCCACATCATCTTCCCGAGCTTCACCATTGGGCTCGCGGCTTTCATCGCCACCCTGCTCGTCCGATGGCGCATCACCGGAGAAGAGCACCTCCATCGGCTCGCGCGCTTCTGGACCAAGATATTCGCCGTCTCCTTCGCCATGGGCGTCGTGTCCGGCATCGTCATGTCGTACGAGTTCGGCACCAACTGGAGCAATTTCTCCGTCGTTGTCGGGAATGTCTTAGGCCCGCTCCTCGGCTATGAGGTGATCACGGCCTTTTTCCTCGAGGCAACATTTCTCGGCATCATGCTTTTCGGCTGGACGCGCGTTCCGCCGAACATTCACGTGCTCGCCGCGATTCTGGTCGCCGTTGGCACGTCGCTTTCCGCCTTCTGGATTTTGTCTGCCAACAGCTGGATGCAGACCCCGGCGGGCCATGAGGTCCGCGACGGCATCGCCTACCCGGTGGACTGGCTCGCGATCATCTTCAATCCGAGCTTCCCCTACCGTTTCGCGCACATGTTCACCGCAGCCTACCTCACCACTTCGCTGGTGGTGCTCGCTGTCGGTGCCCGCTACCTCTACAAGGATCGCTATCCGCAGGAAGCCAAGACCATGCTGCGCATGGGGCTCGGCATGGTCGCCATCCTGGCGCCGTTGCAGATCTTCATCGGCGATCAGCACGGTCTCAATACGCTCGAGTATCAGCCGGCCAAAGTTGCCGCGATCGAGAGCCATTGGGATGGCTCTAAGCCCGCGCCGCTCGTTCTCTTCGCCATCCCGAACGAGAAAGAGGAGCGCAACGATTACGAAATCTCGATCCCGGACGGCGCAAGTTGGATACTGAAGCACGAAGCCGACGGTCTCTTCCCCGGCCTCAAGCAGTTTGCCCGTGAGGACAGACCGCCGGTGTTCCCTGTGTTCATCGCCTTCCGCATCATGGTCGGCCTCGGAGTGATCATGCTCGGCATCGGCATGGTCGGCGCCTGGCTGTGGTTCCGTGGCCGCCTCTTCACCAGCAAATGGTACCTCGGCTGGGTGCAATATGCCTGGCCGCTCGGCTTCATCGCCATCCTTTCCGGCTGGTACGTCACGGAGATCGGCCGACAACCCTGGATCGCTACGGGGATATTGCGAACGCTCGACGCGGCGTCACCCGTCGCCTTCTCCGCGGTGCTGATCGGACTGGTGCTGTTCGTTCTCGTCTACGGCGTCGTGTTCTCGATGGGCATCTTCTACATCAACCGCCTCATCGAATATGGCCCCAAGGGCGAAGCCGTAGAGGCGCCGGAAGGCATTCCGTCACGACCGCTGTCGGCAGCCGAGTCGGCTGCGCACGACGCCATCGGGGGGAACTAGTTCATGGACCAGATCCATTATTGGCTCCCCCTGGTGTGGATTGCGCTGATCGGCACCGCCGTTGCGCTCTACGTGATCCTCGACGGCTTCGACCTTGGGCTCGGCATCCTCTTTCCGTTCACACCGGAAGAGGAGCGCCGGGACGTGATGATGAACTCGGTAGCGCCCTTCTGGGATGGCAACGAAACGTGGCTCGTCCTAGGTGGCGGCGGATTGTTCGTCGCTTTCCCGCTGGCTTACTCCATCATCATGCCGGCGCTCTATCTGCCAGTGATCCTCATGTTGCTCGGCTTGATCGCCCGCGGCGTCGCCTTCGAGTTCCGCTGGACTGCCAAACCCAGCCACCAGCTATGGGACAACGCTTTCGCCTGGGGGTCCATCGTCGCCTCGTTCATGCAAGGCGTCATCCTCGGTGGCTTGTTGCAGGGTATCAGCATCGAGAATGGCAGGTTCGCCGGCGGCCCGTTTGACTGGTTTGCACCCTTCCCGCTGTTCACTGGAGCCTCGCTTGTCGTCGGCTATGCGCTTCTAGGCACGACCTGGCTGGTGATGAAGACCGAGGGCGAACTGGCTGATAATGCCCGGCGCTGGGCGCAGTACTTATTGTTTGCGGTTCTGGTCATCATGGCAGTCGTCAGCTTGTGGACGCCCCTCGTCTTTGAGCGCATTGCCGACCGCTGGTTCTCCTGGCCGAACCTCGCATACCTCTCGCCCATTCCCCTGCTCACCGCGGCAGCCGCGTTCGCTTGCTGGTATGGTCTGACGCATGGGCGCGAGGTTATGCCGTTCCTCTCGGCTGTTGCATTGTTCCTGCTGGGTTTCGCCGGCCTCGCCATCTCCAACGTGCCGTATCTCGTGCCGCCGTCGATCACATTCTGGGAGGCCGCGGCTGTACCTGAGTCACAGCTTTTCATGCTGATAGGCGTGCTGGTGATGCTGCCGTTGATCCTCGGCTATACGGTGTTTGTCTACTGGTCCTTCCGCGGCAAGGTCCGCGAGGGCGAAGGCTACCACTGAGGGGAATGGCGGGCGGCGCCGATGCAGGGCCGCCTGCCATTTTCTCGTACCGGTTCGTTGGAACCTTGAGATTCGCCGCAGCCTGCTGGCCGGCGACCATTTGCAATTGAGGTTCTGGAGGCTGAATGCTTGGCTGGCGCAAGCGCAACGATGGCTTCGAGTGGCGCGAATATGTCCGCACCACGATCCTCGTGCGCCGCAAGCAGCGACGCGACCGCATCGGCGAGGCGGGCAAAGCAGCCGTCGACAATCTGAAAGCTGCCGGCCAGCGCGGCGCTGCAGCCGGTGCCGAAGGCGTCGTTGCGGTCGGCCGCGGCGCTGTGCATCTCGGTGCGCAAGGAGCCGCATTGGGTGCAGCGGGTGCCAAAGCCGTTGGCGACGGCGTGCTGCATTACGGCAAGGAAGGCGCCAAGCTCGGAGCCGAAGGCGCGAAGCTGGGTGCCGCCGCAGCCATGGCTGGCGCCGAACGGTTACGGGCGGCCATGCCCGTTGCCGGCAATTACCTGCAGCGCATGGGGGCGTGGACCCTCTACGCACTGGCCTATGCCTGGGCCGTGCTCTGCACCCTCGTCGGCATCGCTGCGGACTATCTTGGTCCGCCGCTGGCTCCTATCGGCCGCATTCTGCGCCAACCTTTGCCGCGGCTTGCGGTCTTGCTTTTCGGCAGCGTGGCTCTGGTTGGCGGCATCATCCGCGCATTGGCCGACGGTTTCGTACAGGACACCTGGATCGTATTGCTGATCGGGGTTGGGCTGCTCGGCGCACTGGCCTTGGCGCACGTCTCATCGGGGCTGCCTGCCTGGCTGGCAACGCCGCTCTCGTCAGTGCTTGCCGCCGTGCGCCGCATGCTGGAAACCGCCTCGTCGAAACCCATCGTGCAGCGTGGGCTGGCTGTCGCATTGATCGCGCTTGCTGTGGTGGCTACTGGTTGGCACGTCTGGGGCGCCGCATCGCCCACAACCGTCAAATCGAGCCGTCAGGCACGCGTCGAGCCGCAATCTGCCACGGGCAGTACCGCCACTGATGAAATCTCCGGCCGCGGCAGCGCAGTCACCGGCGACACTCTGCGGATCGGATCGACCGTTGTGCGCCTCGACGGCATCGAGGCACCTCTCCTTTATCAAACCTGCACCAGCGCCAAAGGGAGCAGCTGGTCGTGCGGAGATGCTGCCCGCCAGGCCATGGCGCAATTGCTGCGCTCCAATCGCGTATCCTGCGAGTTGAGCGGCTCCGAGGATGGCCTGGGCACGGGTGAGTGCAAGGTGGGAGACCGCGACCTCGCCGCAGAGCTGGTACGCGGCGGAAACGTATTCGCGATACACGGCCTGTTCAGCGCGTACGGTAGCCTTGAAGACGAGGCCCGCGCCGAGAAAGCTGGTCTCTGGGGGGGCGAAGCCGCACGCCCGGCGGAATATCGCGAGCTCAAGTGGGAAGAGGCCAAACGTTCGGCACCAGACGGCTGCCCGATCAAAGCGACGGTGCGCGGCGGCAAGCGCTATTACGTGCCCTGGGCACGCGGTTACGAGAAGGTGCGCGTGGCGCGCCGGGGAGAGCGCTGGTTCTGTTCGGAGACGGAAGCACAGCAGGCCGGTTTCAAATCGGCTGAGCAATCCTGACCGACACGCGGCAAGCAATACCGCGAAAAAGGAAAGCCCGCGCTCCGGGGGAAGAGCGCGGGCTGCGATGCGTGACGCCGCTTAGGGGGGACAGGTGGGAGGGCGCCACGTTCGATGCCCATATGGAATACTATTGCCGGCCATTTTGCAAGGAATTCCGGGGCCTCTTTTTGCAAGAGTTAAGAAACAGCTTACATTGCCGTAATGTTTTACCTATTGCTGCTTCTTTCATTGCGGCGCGGTAAGGTTCGCGAAACAGACCTTTCAAAAAAACCGAAAAATCGGCCTCACAGCTCGCGATCGATTGGTCGCACGATCAACTCAGTAACGCCGCTGCGTCGCACAATCGTTACCCTGACAGACTTCCCGATCCTCCTTTCGTCCAACATGCGGAAGAGATCGTCTGCACCTGTCACCGACTCGTCGTCGAGGCGCACGATCAGATCGCCTTGCTGCATCCCCGCTTCTGCCGCCGGGCTCCCCGCTTGAAGCTCGCGCACGCGAACAGCGCTTTGCTGTTTTAGCTCCGCCCGATAGGCAACGCGGGCCGGCAGCGGCACCTGTTCGGCGACGATGCCGATGCGTGCCCGTCGCACACGCCCATGCGCGAGAATCTGCGTCAGCACGTGCAGCGCCGTGTTTGACGCGACTGAGAAACAGATGCCCTGCGCGCCGACGATTGCCGCGGTGTTGATACCGATCACCTGTCCGGCCGAGTTGGCCAGCGGGCCACCCGAGTTACCCGGATTGAGTGCAGCGTCTGTCTGGATGACGTCGCCGATCAGGCGCCCATTCTGCGCCCGCAATGATCGCCCGACAGCACTGACGATACCCGCGGTAACCGTCGACTGGAATCCAAGCGGATTACCAATGGCGATTGCGATCTGTCCCTGCCGTACGCCCTTTGAATTTGCCAGCTGCGCCACCGGCAGTGTCTCGCTCGTCTCGCCGCGCAGTACGGCAAGGTCGGTGTCGGCATCGCGGCCGAGCGAGCGCGCGCTGAAACGCCGCCCGTCGGACAACGAAACGGTCACGTCCCTTGCGCCTTCGATCACGTGATTATTGGTGAGGATCAGCCCGTCCGGAGACACCAGCACGCCCGACCCCGTGCCTTCGGCGCGTCGGCCATCGCGGAGCCCGCTCACCTCGACGTGCACGACGGCGGGCGCAACGGCATCGACCACGTCGACGACAGCGCGCGAATAGGAATCGAGCAGTTCCCCGTCATCGACGAAGCTTCCGCCCGCCGCTGAATTGCCGTGAGCAGGCTGCATTCCGCCAAGGAAACCAAAGACATTCGGCATGCCGTATCCCCTTTCTGCGCATCTGGCCTCAATCGGCCTCGGCGCATACCGGCAGCTCATATGGGGACGGGCGGGTAGACTTGAGAAGGGCGGCACGGTCGGGCGAGACCTAGCTGAAGCGTGTCAGTACGCTCGCTTCAGTCAGCGCCACGAAATCTCGAACGGCGAAATCCGCAGGCTCGACGCTTCGGGAGGCGTACCGTGATATCCGGCCGCGACCAGCACGCCGGACAGCGTTTCACCGGCATCCTTGCGCAGCAGCACGCTGCGGCTATCGAGCGTAAGCACGCCATCGACCCATAGGCTCGTCTGGCCGTATTCTTTGCCCGGCTCGTTCAGCACCACTTCCTGTTCGATCCGGACCCAGCGTCCCGTCGGCCATGCTGACTTATTGCCTGATATGCGGCCGATGCGGCCGGCGGAGGTCGACGCGATCAAAGGACGTCCATCCCGCTCCCACTCCGGAGACACGGACAACCCGGCCGCAGAGTCACGCGAAAGCCCAGCCGTACCGCCAAACACACCGGGCAGGAATCCACCGCTCCCGAATGCAAACTTGTCCGGCAGAAGAACGCTGTAGCTCAGGCACGCAGCGGTCGCCGGCTTCATGCCCGGAGGTGACCAGCGAAACTCGATCCCGTTGTGGGCAGCAGCGTCCTGGTCTGCGCCCGCCGGGAGCTGCCGCAGCTTCACCTCGAGAACATCCTCCGCCGGACCGCCTGCCGATCGCACCACACTGGCATTGTCGATCACGCCGAGATCTCGCAGCCCCGCGCGCGCTTGCAGGGCAATGGCGCTGAGGGGTTTGCCCTCGCTGTTGTGCAGAGAAAAGCGCGTTGCCGCCGGATAACGCGTGCTGCACGGCTGGTCGACGTCTTTGTGCAAAGCCGCGTAGGCGATGTAGCCGATCACGCCGATGCCGGCGATAGCGGCGCCAACGTTGATCAGAAGCTCGAATTGCCTTGGGCTTTTCATCGGCTTGGCGAACCTTCGAGAATTGTCCGGCCCGCTGTTTTCAGAGCCGCGTCCTGGCTAGCACCCATCGAGTTAAGATCCGGAGGGTGGCCGTCGCGGCCGACGAGCGTCTCCCGCGCCATTGCTGGATATCTGCCTGCTTCAGCTTTTGTTGCCGCGGATACTGCGTTAATAACCTGTTGCGGAAACGATTTGTCGGTGCGCGTCTTCACGAACGAGGGGAGAGGTTCATGACGATCAGGCTGGCGCTGGCGGTTGTTGCTCTGGGCGCCGCGGGATTGATGTCCACGCCGCAGGCGCGCGACGCGAGCGTGCTTCCGATGGGCAAGGCGCTGGAACGCAGCCGGTCTGCCTCCCCTGTGATCAACGTGGCCAAGCGCCGTCGCCGCAACGTTGAGACACGCGATACCGCCCCCGAGACCTCGGCCATCCCACCGGGACAGGCGAGCAACGGTGAAGTCCTCTTCGGCGTCCAGGACGTCGGCTTCCTCGTCGACCGTGACGTGATCCGCGTCGGCTCGGAGATCGGCAAGTTTGACCGCATTCGTCTGCGCGTGCTGCGCAATGAGATCTACGTCACTGATCTCAAGGCCATTTTCGAGGATGGCTCCAGCGAAACTCTGCTCACCGACGCCAAGATCCCCGCCAACCGCAAGACCGACTGGATCCAGCTGAACCACAAGGGCTTCATCAAGGAAATCCAGCTGGTCTACCGCTCCAAGCCTGACTTCAAGGGACAGGCCCGCGTCGAGGTGTTTGGTGAATACGAGAACGGCTGGCTCGGCCCCAACGGCGAAGGGCGCAAATACAACGATGGCTGGGTGCTGCTCGGCACCGACACTGCCGGCAGCGTCGGCTTTGACAAGGTGAAGATCCCGGTCGGCCAGAACGAAGGTGGCTTCAAGCAGTTGCGCGTCTCGGTCAAGGATCGCGACATCACCATGACGAACCTGGCCGTTGTCTATTCCGATGGCGCCAAGGACGAGATCGAGGCCAACCGCATCAAGGTGGATGCGGACGGCGCCTTCGGGCCGGTCGACCTGAAGAAGGGGGCCACCATAAAGGAGATCGAGGCCACTTGGCGCTCGCGTGCGATCGCCACTTCGAAGCGCGACCGCGCCTATGCAACCGTCCAGGTCTGGGGCAAGCACTAAGCCCGCAGCGCCGCAGGAAAAGATAAAGGCCGGTGCCCGCAAGGCCCGGCCTTCTTCTTATTTGATCGCGCGAGTGGAGCGCCCCTCAGCCGAGCAATGTCGCTAGCTTGCCCTCGGCCACCATCTTGTCCTTCACCTTTTGCGGAATGGGATAGACCACCGCTTCGCCCTCGAGCGCGCGGTTGCCTTCCTGGTCTTCCACCCAGCAGGCAAAGACGACGTTCTTCTCGTTCTTCTCTCTCACCTGCGCCACCGCCGTGTAGGGCGCATTCAGCTTCACCGGCGTCAGAAACTTCACCGTCTGGCCGCCCCAGATCGCGCCCAGCCCCGGCATGTCCATGCCAAAGATGCCCGAGAACTTGGCCAGTG
Organism: Hyphomicrobium sp. 1Nfss2.1; assembly: GCF_965243865.1. Classification (GTDB taxonomy): domain Bacteria; phylum Pseudomonadota; class Alphaproteobacteria; order Rhizobiales; family Hyphomicrobiaceae; genus Hyphomicrobium_A. Next base: position 2,741,644 of record NZ_OZ251603.1, read on the forward strand.
AGATCATTCCGTGGGCGATCCGCCCCTTGAACACGGTCTCCTTCGCGTAGTCCTCGTTGAAGTGCGCCGGATTGAAGTCGCCCGAGATCTCGCCGAACTTCTGTACGTCGCTGTCGCTGACCGAATAGCTGCGGCGAATTTCATCACCAACGCTGAGATCGTTCAGCGTCTTGCAGGCGTGCGGCAAGGGATTGGACATCGCGGACGGCTCCATTCTCATCTATCGGCAACGCAATCTTCCACGGTTGGCTTGGGCGGACAACCGGGCCGATCTGCGCATGTCGCGCAAAGAGCCGGCCACGCGAGTGAAGCCGGCTCTCTGAAAGGCGAGGCGTAGGCGGATCAGCCAAACGCGCCGAAGTGGTGCGAGATGCCCGTGCCGATTTCTCGGATCAGCTCATACGCCTCTTCCATCGGCGCCAGGATTTCCGTCTCGATACGACCGTAGTCGTCGATCCCGTGCGGCCGGTACGTCGCCTTTTCGAGGAACTGCGTACCATCGCTCGCCGAGTCCATGCGCCGCGGGAACGCCTTGCGCATTTCCTCGACAACCGCCGGCACTTCCAGCATCAGCCCCAACTCGAACAGCTGCCGGTGCGAGATCTCGCGCGTCGCAAAACGCGGCATCTGTGCCGCGAGAATGAACACCCGCATGATCAACGCTAGGCGCACGGCCTGCAGCAGGTCGAGTTCGAGACGCGTATCGTCGGGGATCTTGCCGCCCTCGATGCCGATTTCCTCCAGCATCGCATGCAGTTCCACCGCATCGAGCCGCAGGTGATGCACGAGGCTATTGATCTCGCCGTTCCGGTCATCGTCGAGCAGCAGCGTTGCGAGTGCCCGGAATGCAGGATCCAGACCCGCCTCGCGGCCCCAGGAGCCACGCCACGCCCAGAAGCCCGGATCGAACACGATGGCATTCGCACCCATCGCGTTGAGGCTCGAAAGCTGTTTGCCGCGCGCAATCATTTCCAGTAGCGGACGCAGCCGCTGCGAATTGCGCGCCAGCTCGATGAAGCGTTCACGCTCGGAGCCGACGGCAGCACCGAGGCCTGCGACGACGTTCGCCACATAGCCGAACTGCTGCAGGATCGCATTGTTGGGAATGGCGCGCATGCGCGATACCGCGCTGCGATCGACGGCGCCGGTTGAATCCATCTGTCGCTTCACCGGGCGCGAGCCCGTCTTGAACAGGATGTTGGCACCGAAAGCACTGAGCACCGCACGGTAGCCCGGATGCGCGAACAGATGTTCCTGGTAGGCCCTGAGACGCCCGATGAAATCGAGCTTCAGGTCCATATCCTCGTAGAACGGATCCTCGGCCTCGGCCGGCACCTCGCCGTCCATGATGACGGTCGCGAGGGCGCGCGTTGTCAGTCGGCGGTTGGCGAAGAACAGATAGCCGTCGCCGCCCTGGAAGCTCGTCTCGTGCTTGATCGGAATCCCATGGCGCGCGAAGCGGCGACGCGCCTCGTCCGAGAATAGATAGTGTAGGCGCGTGTGCATGCTGCCGGGGTGCGCACCGCGGCCCATCGACTCGCCGTGCGTCGAGAAGATCAGTGTCTCGACGCCCTTCAGCTCGGAGTTGTCGATCGCCTCGGCGACGCCGTGATGCAGACGCTCGATGGCCAGTGTCGCGGCGATCTGGCCGACAAAGCGGCCAGCGTCCGAAAAGCCCGTCTGCAGCGACAGGCGGTTACGGCGGCGCACGTAATTGACATACGCTTTCTCTTCCAGCAGCCGCTCGACGATGCGCGCGCCGGTCTCGAGGCCCAGCGGGGTCTCGAACAGCGGCGATACGTCGGTGATGTCGTCGACGCCGAACAGCGTTGCAAAGAAGATGGCGATCAGCACCGTTGCCGGCGATTCCGTCTCGGCAATCAGGAAGCGGACCGGCGTCTCGCGATCGACGTGCTTCTTGATCTGCGCAATGAGCGCAAACTGGCGGATAGCCGTTGCCGTCTCGAGATCGAGCGACTCGAAGTTCACCGTCTCCTTGCGCGCCGATTCGATCATGCTGACGATGCGCGCCAGCGCCTGACTTTCCGTCAGGTCGCGCGTCCACGGCTCGTGCACGAAGGCGCGGAAGGCGTTGTTGAGCTGCACGGCATTGATGCGCACGTGGATGTGCGCGGTGCCGAGGCCGGTTGCTTCCATCAGTCCCGACAGCACCGCGACGTCGCGCTTGCCCTTGCCTTCCGGCAGTGCCTCCAGCAACGCGCGGAGCAGGCTGACGATCGGCTCCACCGTGGTGATGTTGTAGCCGTCCTGCCGCGAGATGACGTTCGCAGCCTCGGCCAGCGGTGCCTTCGCTTTCATCACTCTGTCGAGCGCTTCGATTTGCTCGTCGACGGCGGCGATGGTGAGATCGAGCTTGCCTGTAACCTGACGCGACAGGCGCTGCGCCTCGCCATCCGCGGGGATCTCGTTCTTCAGTCCGATGAAGCGTTCACGGATATCGTTGAGCGAGGCGCGCTTCTCCTTGAGCCGTAGGATAAACGACTTGCGCCAGTCGATATCGGTGCGCCCGTCGAGGTCGTAGCCGACCCAGCAAGCGAACGTCGCCAGCTTCGGCCTAAGTTCAAACGCTTTGGCGCCGAAGCGGTGCACCGCCGCCGAGAAGAAGCTGTCGAGCAGCTCCACATAGGCGTTGCGCAAGTTCTGGATCGCATTCTGCGCCCGCCCGTGCTCGTAGGCGAGATCGATGTTGTCGTCCGGCTTGTGCGGCACGCCAATGCGCATGTTCGGATCGACATCGTCGGCGACGGCGATCTCCACGATCCTCTTTGATAGCGCGTCCGAAAGACCGAACGTCGGATGTGCCGTCAGCACGATGCCTGTGCGTGCACGCTCCCAGCGAGCCTTGAACGTATCGAAGTCGGCGGCTGCTGCAGCGCCTTCGACGAACTCGGCAAATTCTTTGTAGGTTGTGGCGCGATCGACGAAGCCCACGCGCTCCCGCAGATGCAGTGCGCGCTGCACACCGGCACGGTCCATCAGGCGCGTAGCCAGGGCCTGTAACTCGGCAAAGCTGATCTCGCCGCCTTCGAGCTGCCGCGACAGCTTGAACGCCAGATTGACGATTGGGTTGAGCGCAGGCGTGTCAGGGATTTGCGTGCGCTGGGCGCGAAGCTCATCGCGAAGCCGGAACTCATCGAGTTTTCCGGGGGCGATCGGCTGCACGTCGTTCGGCATTGATATCTCCACGCTTGGCTCTAGCTAACCGCCGGCCCTCGGCAGAACGCCGATCCGTGAAGAGTTCGGGAGACGCCGAGGGGCAGGCCGGGGCCCGTCTAGCATGAGACGGGCCCCGAAGTCTTACGCAACCTTCTTGAGAGCGTTGACAACGCCGGCGACGGTCGCTCCCATCTCTGAAGGTGTCGGCGCGATGGTGACGCCGCAGCCCTTGAGGATTTCCACCTTCTCGGGAGCGGATTCGCCGAACGCGGAGATGATCGCACCGGCATGGCCCATCTTGCGGCCCTTGGGGGCCGACAGACCGGCGATGTAGGCGACGACCGGCTTCTTCATGTGGTCGCGCGCATACTGGCCAGCCTCGGCCTCCTGCGGACCACCGATCTCGCCGATCATCAGCACGGCGTCGGTCTCCGGGTCATTCTCGAAGTGCTCGAGGATGTCACGGAACGAGGAGCCGTTGATGGGGTCGCCACCGATGCCCACCGAGGTGGAGACGCCGATGCCGAGAGCCTTCATCTGCGAGGCGGCCTCATAGCCCAGCGTGCCCGAACGGCCGACGATGCCGACGCGGCCTGGAAGGTAGATGTGCCCAGGCATGATCCCCAGCATCGCCTTGCCCGGCGAGATGGTGCCGGCGCAGTTCGGCCCGGTGAGAACCATGCGGTTCTCTTTCTTGTAGCGCCGCATGTAGCGCTTCACCCGGATCATGTCCTGAGCCGGAATGCCGTCGGTGATGCACACGCAGTATTTGATGCCCGCATCGGCCGCTTCCATGATCGCGTCCGCAGCGAAGGGCGGTGGAACGAACACGATGGCGGCTTCAGCGTTGGTCTCCTGCACGGCGCCCTTCATGGTGTTGAACACCGGACGACCGAGATGCGTGGTGCCGCCCTTGCCCGGGGTGACGCCGCCCACGACGTTGGTGCCGTAGTCGATCATCTCCTGAGCATGGAAGGTGCCGATGCGTCCCGTGAAGCCCTGAATGAGGACCGGGGTATTCTCGTTGATGAAAATAGCCATTTGAACGATCTCCCTGTCCTTAAGCGGCGCTTTTTGCGGCAGCGACGGCCTTCTGGGCCGCTTCAGCCAGCGTTTCCGCGGAAATGACGGTGAGGCCGCTCTCGTCGATGATGCGGCGACCTTCCTCCACGTTGGTGCCCGCGAGACGGACAACCACCGGCATCTTGATGTTGAGGTCGTTCACGGCGTCGACGACGCCCTTGGCGACCCAGTCACAACGGTTGATGCCGGCGAAGACGTTGAGCAGCAGCGCCTTCACGTTCTTGTCCTTCAGCACCGCCTTGAACGACTTGGCAACGCGCTCCGGAGAAGCACCGCCACCGATGTCGAGGAAGTTGGCAGGTTCGCCGCCGGCGAGCTTGATCATATCGAGCGTCGCCATGGCGAGGCCGGCGCCGTTGACGACGCAGCCAATGTCACCGTCGAGGCCGACGTAGGCGAGACCGCGGTCGGACGCATAGGTCTCGCGCGGGTCTTCCTGGCTCTTGTCACGCAGCTCGGCGATGTGCGGGCGGCGGAACAGAGCGTTGTCGTCAAAGCTCATCTTTGCGTCGAGCGCGACGAGGTTCTTGTCCTTGGTGATGACCAGCGGGTTGATCTCCACCATCGTCGCGTCGAGATCACGGAACGCGCGGTAGCAGGCCATGATGGTCGGCACCAGCTTGTTGATGATCTCGGGGTCGACGCCCAGGCCGTAGGCAACTTCGCGGGCCTGGAACTGCTGCATGCCGACAGCCGGGTCGACCTGCACGCGGATGATCGTGTCCGGCTGGCTGGCGGAGATCTCTTCGATCTCCATGCCGCCGGCCGCCGAAGCGACGACCATGATGCGCTCGGAAGCGCGGTCCATCACCAGGGCGAGATAGATCTCCTTGGCAATGTCGGTCGCTTCTTCGATGTAGAGGCGAGACACCAGCTTGCCGGACGGGCCGGTCTGGTTCGTCACCAGCTTCTTGCCCAGCATCGCTTCGGCGGCCTGCTCGATCTCGCGATCGGTTGAGCACACCTTGATGCCGCCGGCTTTGCCGCGGGCGCCAGAGTGGATCTGAGCCTTGACCACCCACTTGCTGCCACCGATCTCGGTGGCGCGATAGGAAGCCTGCTCAGGGCTGTAGGCGAGACCACCGCGCGCGATAGGCACGCCGAACTTCGAAAGAAGCTCCTTGGCCTGATACTCGTGGATATCCATTTATCCGTGCTCCTTCTGAAGGGTGCTTATTCGGCTGCAGCTTTGGCGCGGGCTGCTTCGCCCTTCTTGATGGCGGCGGCGGTGGCGATGAGGTTGTTCGCCATCTTCTCGGAAGCAGCGTCGATCATCTTGCCGTCGAGAGAAGCTGCGCCCTTGCCCTGAGCCTCGGCCTCCTTGAGGGCGGCGAGGATGCGCTCGGCACGCTCGACTTCCTTCGCCGTCGGCGAGAAGACTTCGTTGGCGAGCTCGATCTGCGAGGGATGGATGGCCCACTTGCCTTCGATGCCGAGGGCGGCGGCGCGCTTTGCACCCGCGGTGTAGCCGGCAGGATCGGAGAAGTCGCCGAACGGTCCGTCGATGGGACGCAGGCCGAACGCGCGGCAGGCAACCGTCATGCGCGACAGGGCGAAGTGCCACTGGTCACCCGGGTAGTCGGGGTTGAGACCACCGATGACGACGGTGCGCGCCTTGTTGAAGGCGGCGTAGTCGGCAACGCCGAAGTGCATGGCTTCGAGGCGGCTGTTGGCCGAAGCGATCGACTCGACGTTGGCCATGCCGAGCGGCGTCTCGATCAGCGCTTCCATGCCGATCTTGTGCGGCAGGCTCTTGGCGACTTCGATCTGGCTGACGAAGCTCTCGATCGCGTAGACGTCGGCAGCCGTGCCGACCTTCGGAATGAGGATGGTGTCGAGCTTGTGCCCGGCCTGCTCGACGATGTCGACGACATCGCGGCAGCAATAGTGCGTGTCGAGGCCGTTGATGCGAACCGAAACGGTCTTGCCGGCGCCGGCCCAGTCGAGATCATTCAGCGCCTGGATGATGTTCTTGCGCGCCTGCTCCTTGTCCGGCGGAGCAACGGCGTCCTCGCAGTCGAGGAACACGTAGTCGGCGGCGCTGGCGAGCGCCTTCTCGATCATCGTCGGGTTGGAACCCGGAACGGCGAGCTCGGAGCGCTGCAGGCGGGATTTGCGGAGGGGATAAAGGGTGTAGCTCATCTGGAGGCGTTCCTCTGAAGGCTTTTGGTTTCAGTTGGCGCGACTGCCGCCGATATGTCGGTCACCGAGCCGCTGTTCTTGCAAGTCGCAGAAAGTAAAGCGGCGCCGTTGTGCGGCGCCGCTTCCAATTCGATTAGCTGGCGAGCTTCAGCTCGGGACGGCTCGTCGCCGAGGCCTTCGTCGTCTCGCGGAAGTACTCGGCGGCAGCGCCGGTGCCCGAGCCCGGGACGAGGTTCACGCCGCAATCGCGCAGCGCCATCTCGGCCGCGAACAGAGCGCCGCCGACCATGACCTCATCGAGCGCACCGAGGTGACCGATGCGGAACACCTTGCCGGCGACCTTGTTGAGGCCGACGCCGAACGAGGTGTTGTAGCGATAGTAACCGGTCTTCACGACCTGGGCGCTGTCGACACCTTCCGGAACCAGGATGGCGCTGACGGTGTCGGAGTACCACTTCGGCTCCTTCGCGCACACCTTGAGCCCCCAAGCGTTGACGGCGCGGCGAACGCCCTCGGCGAGACGGTGGTGACGGGCGAAGACGTTGTCGAGACCCTCGGCGAACAGCATGTCGAGAGCCGCGCGCAGGCCGCGCAGGTGCGGCGTTGCCGGCGTGTAGGGGAAGTAGCCGAGGTCATTGTTCTTGATCATGTCCTCGAACGAGAAGAAGCAGCGCGGCATCTTGCCCGACTTGTTGGCTTCCAGCGCCTTGTTGGACACGGCGAGGATGCCGAGGCCGGTCGGCAGCATGAAGCCCTTCTGCGAGCCGGAGACGCAGCAATCGACGCCCCACTCTTCCATGCGCATGTCGATCGAGCCGACCGACGAAACGCCGTCGACGAACAGCAGCGCCGGATGCTTGGCGTCGTTCAGCGCCTTGCGCACGCCGGCAACGTCGCTGGCGACGCCCGTCGCGGTCTCGTTCTGCGTCACGAACACTGCCTTGATCTCGTGGCCCTTATCGGCGGCGAGGATCTCGGCATACTTCTCGACCGGCACGCCCGTGCCCCACTCTTCGTCGAGAACCTGCACGTTGAGGCCGAGGCGCTGTGCCATGTCGACCCACAGCAGCGAGAACTGGCCGAAGCGGCTCATGAGAACCTTGTCACCAGTGTTCAGCGTGTTGGTGATCGCCGATTCCCAAGCGCCCGTGCCCGACGCCGGATAGATGAAGACGCGGCCGTTGGTGAGCTTGAAAGCCTTCTTCAGGTCTTCGAACAGCGGAAGCGTGAACTTCGGAAATTCGGGAGAGCGCATGTCCTCCTGGCGAATGTCCATCGCGCGACGGACGGCCTCGGGAACATTCGTCGGACCAGGAATAAAGAGATGCGGCGTAACGAGCATGATGTGTCTCCTCCGAATTGCCGTCTGAATTGGCGTCTGGATATGAATGCGCCTTAAGCGCGGGGCCCTACCATCGCGCCCGAAGGCGGACCGTTGTCTGTTGCTTGCGGCTGGGCCGGGAGCATCTATTTACGTTGATGCCTTCACAACACCCGATCGGGCAGCCGTTGGACGCGATTGGGTAGTGGTTTAGTTGTGCTTGAGGGTAGTCATTCCTACCCACCAAACCGGGCGCGATTGCCAGCCGATTTCCGCTGGTGATCGCGCACGTTTTTCCGCGCCGCTGACCCGCCGGAACATTAGCCGTTCGTGACGCCGAAGCAATGTGCAAAAACGCGCGCATCGATTGTGCAGCGCGTCAATTTTCAGCGCGCAGTTAGCGCTGATCCATCGTCGTTTGCATGTAGAGCGCAACCGCCATCGCGCGATTTGAAACGCCGAGTTTGTCGTACAGATTCTTGAGATGGTATTTGACCGTGTTGCGCGAAATGCCGATGCGCGATGCGATCTGCAAATTCGTCCAACCGTTCGCAAGCGCAGTAAGGAGTTCGCGCTCTCGCGACGTAAGCTCAGAGAACGGATCAGTCGTCAGTGCCTGCAGGTCGATGTACGGCAGCGACATGCGCCCGCGTGCAACGGCTGCAATGCTCTCGACCAGCACCGTCGGTTCATCGCTCTTCGAGATGAAACCCCAGGCGCCAAGTCTGATGGCCTGGCGCAGCACTTCCTTCCCGGGTTCGCCCGTATAGACGACGATCCGCGTCCCCAGATGGCGGCGCTTTATGGCCGACAGGATCTCCGCGCCGGTCGTATCGGGGAACGACCAGCCGATGATGCCGATGTCGGTCGGCCGCTGCTCGATCGCGGAAACGAACTCCGTACCCGAAGCTACCGCGTCGAGCACGTCGAAGCGGCCATCGCGGGTGATGAAGTCGCGCAAGCCGGAGCGCACGACCGGGCTCTTGTCCGCGATCATGACCGTTGGGCGTTGGGCACCCTGCGTGGTTGCAAGCAATGAGTCCGCCATTTCAGCCATTGGTAGCAGCGAACCTGAAGGATTCGGTCAAGAGGCGATCGCGAAAAAATGGCTTGCCTCTACACCTTTCCGCAGGCCTTCCCCTGTGCGTCTGCGCACTCGCGATGTTCGACCTCGACGGTGGCATGAACCACCCCGAATGCTTGCTTCAATCGTTCTTTGATGGCCGCTGCAACTCGCTCCGGCGGGACGTCGTCGCAAGTAAGAGCGTGCAGCGTCATGACGCGGCGGTTCTCGCTCAGCGACCAAGCGTGAACATGATGGATGCCCTGCACGTCCGGCACCGTCGCCTCGAGATCCTTCTGCACCTCGCGTACGTCGAGATCGCTTGGCGCCCCCTCGAGGAGGATGTGACCGGCTTCCTTCGTGATCAGCCACGCGCTGCGCAGAATGAGCAGAGTGATGACAATCGAGAGGATCGGGTCGATCGGTGTCCAGCCGGTGTAGAGGATCACGACGGCAGCACCGATCGCGGCCACGGAGCCGAGCAGATCGCTCATCACGTGCAGCAGCGTCGCCCGGACGTTGAGGTTTGGGTCACCGCCATGATTGAGAATGAGCAGCGTAACAACGTTAACCAATAGGCCGATCGCGGCGATGATCAGCATCGTCCCGCCCAGCACCTCGACCGGATTGAACATGCGCTCGATCGCTTCGTAGCAGATCATCGCCGAGATGAAGAACAAGGCGAGGCCGTTCGCGAAGGCGGCGAGAACCTCGAACCGGTCGAACCCGTACGTGCGCTTCCAATCCGCAGGGCGCCTCGCAAAACGGACAGCCAGCCACGCCAGGATCAGCGCTGCAGCGTCGGTCAGCATGTGGCCGGCATCCGCGAGAAGGGCCAGCGATCCTGAAATGATCCCGCCCGCCGCTTCTGCAATCAGCGTCACCGTCGTCAGTGCGGCAGCCAGTAGCAGACGGCGCTCGTTGCGCCCTCCTGAGCCCGCATCGCCATCAGCACCGCCGGCATGCGGACCGTGGCCGGAGCCATGACTATGAGCGTGCCCGTGATGATGTCCCATCCGCATTCTCCTTGTTTGCCCACTATACCACTTCGCCCGCGGGGCAATTTGTCAGGCAGCGACAATGGTGAGCTTCGTGCAAAGACGCCCCGAAAGGCCCTCGCCCGGAGCGAGCGGCGGTCGGAATTGAAGCGGTGAGCTTTCCCTTGTCCCCAGGCACGCGCAACAGCCTGCGCCAGATTGCGCTGGCTCTGCGGAGCAGCGGCGATCCGGGAGCAGGCAATCACCCAGTTGCGGCACTCCTGCTCGTCACCGCCTCCATGGCCCTCCTCGTCGGGATTGCAGCCGTTGCGCGCAGTGCGGCGCTGTCCGGCGTAGACCCACTGCAGATCATGTTCTTTCGCAACTTTTTCTGCGTCGTGTTGATGCTGCCGCTGCTCTGGCGTCGCGGCGCATCCCTCGTGCGCACGAAGCAGCCAAAGCTGTACGCCTTTCGCGTCGCGGTCAGCTTCGTCGCCATGCTTTCTTATTTCGAGGCACTCGCCTTGTTGCCGATGGCCGAGGTTACCGCCATCGGCTTCCTCGCTCCGTTGTTCGGCGCGCTGGTTCGCGATTTTCCTTCTCGGCGAATACGTCGGCCTCGACCGCTGGCTAGCGCTGTTCGCCGGGTTCGCCGGTGCCATGATCATGCTGCGGCCGAGCGGCGGGGTCTTCGGTCCAGGCCAAATCGCAGCGCTGGTATGGGCCCCATCGATGGGCCTGATCGGTCCGCTCATCAAGCAGCTGACGGAATCGGATGACGCAGACCGCATAGTCTTCATCACCAACCTCGTCTCGGTCCCGCTTTCGATCATCCCCGCGCTGTGGGTGTGGACCTGGCCGCCGCTCGCCGTCTGGCCGCAACTCGTTCTCCTCGGGGTGTTCGCCGTGCTCGGCCACATGACGCTGGTGCGCGGGTTCGCCATTGCCGATGCCTCGCTCGCCATGACGTTCAATTTCAGCCGGCTGCCTTTTTCGGTCCTCGTCGGCTATCTGGTTTTCGGCGAGCTGATCGACGTCTGGACCTGGGTTGGCGCTATTGTCATTTTCGCGGCCTCGGTTTTCGTCACGCACCGGGAAGCTCGATTAGCAAGAAATACTCTTTCCTCGCAGGAATAGAGTCGGTGGGGCATTCGCACATTTGCAGAGTTTGGTTTGCCTGATGTGACGGTTCCACGCTGTTCAAACACTTGCGCGCGGAGTTTGAACCGACAATATCGGCGCGCGAATTATCAGCCGGCTCCGAGTGCGGTCCGTCGGGGGCAGCCAATAAGAGCAAGTTTGGGAGGAACCCGTCCTTGACCATCAAGTCCGACATCGAGATTGCGCGCGCGGCGACCATGAAGCCGATCACCGAGGTGGCCGCCAAGGTCGGCATCTCCGCCGATGCGCTTGTCCCCTATGGCCACACCAAGGCGAAGGTCTCGTTCAAGCATATCGACAGCTTGAAGGACGCCAAGGACGGCAAGCTCATTCTCGTCACCGCTATCAGCCCCACGCCCGCCGGCGAAGGCAAGACGACGACCACGGTTGGCCTTGGCGACGGTCTCAACCGTATCGGCAAGAAGGCCATGATGTGCCTGCGCGAGCCCTCTCTCGGGCCCTGCTTCGGCGTCAAGGGCGGTGCTGCCGGAGGCGGCTATGCGCAGGTCGTGCCGATGGAGGACATCAACCTCCACTTCACCGGCGACTTCCACGCCATTACGTCGGCGCACAATCTTCTGTCGGCGCTGATCGACAATCACATCTACTGGGGCAACAGCCTCGGTTTCGACACCCGTCGCGTCGCCTGGCGCCGCGTGCTCGACATGAACGACCGCGCGCTGCGCGAGATCACCAACTCGCTCGGTGGTGTCGCCAACGGCTTCCCGCGCACCGACGGCTTCGACATCACCGTCGCATCCGAGGTCATGGCCATCCTTTGCCTCGCACTCGACCTCAAGGATCTTGAGCGCCGCCTCGGTAATATCATTGTCGGCTACACGCGCGACAAGTCGCCGATCCGCGCGCGCGAGTTGAAGGCCGATGGCGCCATGACGGTTCTGCTCAAGGACGCCATGATGCCGAACCTCGTGCAGACGCTGGAGAACAACCCCGTGTTCATTCACGGTGGCCCGTTCGCCAACATCGCCCACGGCTGCAACTCGGTTCTGGCCACCAAGTCGGCGCTGAAGCTGGCTGACTACGTCGTCACCGAAGCGGGCTTCGGTGCCGATCTCGGCGCCGAGAAGTTCTTCGACATCAAGTGCCGCAAGGCGGGCCTCGCGCCGGCAGCTGCTGTGGTCGTTGCCACCGTCCGCGCGCTCAAGATGCACGGCGGCGTCGCCAAGGACAACTTGAAGAACGAGAACGTGCTCGCGGTGAACAAGGGCTGCGACAACCTCAAGCGCCATCTCGAGAACATGGCCAAGTTCGGCGTGCCAGTTGCCGTCGCCATCAACAAGTTCGTCACCGACACCGACGCCGAGCTCGAAGAGGTGAAGAAGGCAGCCGAGAGCCTCGGCGCCAAGGCCTTCGTGTGCACGCACTGGTCGAATGGCGGTGCCGGCACCGAAGACCTGGCCCGTCACATCGTCGAGCTGACCGACACGACGCCGTCGAACTTCAAGCCGCTGTACGCCGATAACGTCTCGCTGCGCGACAAGGTCAAGACCATCGCGACCGAGATCTATCGCGCCTCCGACATCGCTTGCGATGCATCCGTGGAAACGGCGTTCAAGGATCTGGAGGCTGCCGGCTTCGGCAACCTTCCGGTGTGCATGGCGAAGACGCAGTACTCGTTCTCGACGGATCCCAGCAAGCGTGGCGCCCCGACGGGTCACGTCGTGCCGGTTCGCGAGCTGCGTTTGTCGGCCGGCGCCGAGTTCGTGGTCGTCATCACGGGCGAGATCATGACCATGCCTGGTTTGCCGCGGGTGCCCGCAGCTGAGGCTATCCGCCTCAATGCCGACGGCCAGATTGAGGGTCTGTTCTAACCCAAGGATTTCCAAGGGTCGGCTATAAGCAGTCTGCCCCAGTTGCTCTCTATCAAGGCAAATGCCCGTGTTTCAGGCAGCGTTCTTTGTACGATTTGCTGCCACTTTTCCTGGAATACGGGCATGATGCAGCTTGGTTTGGCAATTGGGGCGGAAGTTGCAGCAGCAGGAACAGACGTCGGTCAAAGCCACGCAGGCGCTCCGCAAGGCTTTCGATGAAATGAACGGCACCGGAGACGGTGTCCGCGCGCCCTACACTGCAGTGTCCGAATGGCTCGGCACGCAGAAGCTGGAAGACCTCAAGCAGAAGCTGCTTGAGGCAGAAACGATGTTTCGCCGGACGGGCATTACGTTCGCCGTCTACGGCAAGGAAGAGGCCGCTGAACGCCTCATCCCCTTCGACATCATCCCGAGGATCATTTCAGGCCCCGAGTGGCGTCGTTTGACGGCCGGCATTGAGCAGCGTGTTCGCGCACTCAACGCCTTCATGTACGACATCTATCACCGCCAGGAGATCATCAAGGCCGGTAAGGTCCCCGAAGAGCTTGTCGTCGGCAACTCCGCCTTCGTTCCTGAAATGATGGGCGTCGAGCCGCCGCTCGGCATCTACAGCCACATCATCGGCATCGACATCGTGCGCACGTCCGAGAACGATTTCTTCGTTCTCGAGGACAACACGCGTACCCCCTCGGGCGTGTCCTACATGCTCGAGAACCGGGAAACGATGATGCACATGTTCCCGGACCTCTTCGCGCGAAATCGCGTTGCGCCCGTCGACGACTATCCCGAGAACCTGTTGAAGACTCTCGCGAGCGTCGCCCCGCGCGACCTCGAAGGCGAGCCGACCATCGCCCTTCTGACGCCCGGCCAGTACAACAGCGCCTACTTCGAGCATTCTTTCCTCGCCGACCAGATGGGCGTCGAGCTTGTCGAAGGCCACGATCTAGTTGTGCTCGACGGCAGTCTGCAAATGAAGACCACGCAGGGTCTTCGCCGCATCGACGTCCTTTACCGCCGCATCGACGACGACTTCCTCGATCCGCTGGTGTTCCGTTCCGACTCCGTGTTGGGCGTGCCCGGCCTATTCGATCTTTTTCGCGCCGGCCGCGTCAGTATCGTCAACGCTCCGGGCGGCGGCATCGCCGACGACAAGGCGATCTACAGCTACATCCCTGAGATCATAAAGTTCTACACCGGCCGCGCGCCGATTCTTCAGAACGTGCCGACCTACAACTGCCGCAAGCCTGACGACTTCAAGTACGTGCTCGAGCACCTGCCCGAACTCGTCGTGAAGGAGGTACATGGCTCCGGAGGCTACGGCATGCTCGTTGGCCCGACGGCGTCCAAGGCCGAGATCGAGGCATTCAGGGCCAAGCTCGTGGCCAACGCCACCAACTACATCGCCCAGCCTACCCTCGCGTTGTCGACCTGCCCCACGCTCGTCGACGCCGGGGTGGCTCCCCGTCACCTCGATCTCCGACCCTTCGTCCTCTTTGGCGATGAAGTGCGCCTCAGCGCCGGCGGACTGACCCGCGTCGCGCTTCAGGCGGGCTCACTCGTCGTCAACTCCAGCCAGGGCGGCGGGACGAAGGACACCTGGGTTCTTCAGGACTGACAACAAGCATCAAACAGGCGCTCACATCGCATGCTAGGACGGACGGCCAACGACCTTTATTGGCTGGCGCGCTACGTAGAGCGGGCCGAGAACATGGCTCGCCTCACCGAGGTCGGCTATCGCATTGTTCTGTTGCCGCGCGACGGCGACGGGACGCACGAGGAATGGCGTTCGACGCTGGCGGGCGCCGGCTGCGCGCAGGGCTACTTCTCGAAGTTCGAGACTCTCAATACCCGCGACGTCATAAACTACCTGCTGTTCGACTTTTCCAATCCCTCGAGCGTGAAATCATGTCTCGCCGCCGCGCGCCGCAACGGGCGCGCCCAGCGAACGTCGCTCACGCGCGACATGTGGGAAAGCCTGAACTCCGCTTGGATCGAGTTCTCCAACATCAATCCTGCGAACATTACCGCGGGAGAGCTGCCGCGCGTGCTCGACTGGGTGCGCTCGCGCTCCGCGCTTTATCGCGGCGCGCTGCTCAACACGATCCTGCGCAACGATACCTTCTTCTTCAGCCAGCTCGGCACCTTCCTCGAGCGCGCCGATAACACGGCCCGCATTCTCGACGTGAAATATTACGTACTCCTCCCGCAGATTGAGATGGTCGGCGGCGGCGTCGATGCCGTGCAGTGGGGCGCCATCCTCCGTTCGGTCTCCGCCCATCGCAGTTATCGCTGGGTTTATAAGGAGAACTACAAGCCTTGGCGCATCGCCGAGTACCTGATCCTCAACCAGGCGATGCCCCGCTCGCTGCGTTCTTGCTACGATGAGATCAACATCGCGCTCAGCGATCTCGCCAACCTCTACGGGGAGCGTTCCGCGTGCCATGAGACTGCTGCGGGCACACGCAATCTCCTGTCGAGCGGCAATATTGACGACATCTTCCAGTCTGGTTTGCACGAATTCATCGAGGACTTCATCATCCGCAACAACCGGCTCGGCAACGAGGTTGCCGAGGTCTACCACTTCAACGGTTGATGGGGTCGCCACGTGCTCGTCTCAATTGGTCATGTCACGCGCTACGCATACTCGACGCCTGCGAGCTACAGCATCCACACGCTGCGCATGACGCCGCCGAGCTTCGAGGGTCAGAAGGTGGTGAGCTGGCGCGTGGAGATGCCCGAGATCGATCGCGCGCTGCGTTACCGCGACGCGTTCGGCAACGTCTGCCATCTCGTGTCGATCCCCTATTCGCACACGCAGTTGGCGATCATCGCCCGTGGCACCATCGAAACTCACGATAAGTCCGGCTTCGTGCGCGGCCTTACCGAAGTATCGCCGATCCGCATTTTCCGCCGTCAGACGGCCAAGACCGAGCCAGATCAGGCCATCACCGACATCGTGGCCGAACTCAAGTCCGAGGATCGCATTGATCGCCTGCACGAGCTGATGCAAGTCATTGGCGAGCGTGTCGAGTACGTCGTGGGTGCGACCAACGCCCACACCAGCGCCACCGAAGCCCTGCGCGATGGTCGCGGCGTTTGCCAGGATCACGCGCACATTTTCATCTCCGCGGCGCGGCTCATGGGACTGCCGGCGCGCTACATCAGCGGCTACTTCGTCACCGGTGAAGAGCTGGCATCAGAGGCCCAGCACGCTTGGGCCGAGGCGTATATCGACGGTCTTGGCTGGCTCGGCTTCGATCCCGCTAACCAACTTTGCCCGACAGACCGTTACATCCGTCTCGCCACCGGTCTCGACGCCGGTTCCGCCGCCCCAATCACCGGGAGCCGTCGCGGCGGCATGGACGAGATCCTTGACGTCTTCGTTGAAGTCCAGCAGCAAAGCAGCGCCCAGCAGCAATAGAGCCCCCTGACGGGGCCCACCGGGCGCCCTTTAAGTTTGGACTGGGGACGACAGATGACTTACTGCGTGGCCCTGCGGCTCAACCGCGGGCTGGTATTCGCCGCCGACACACGCACCAACGCCGGCGTCGACAACATCGCTCAGTTCCGCAAGGTCCACACTTGGCGCCAGCCGGGTGAGCGCGTGCTCGTCCTTCTCACCGCCGGCAATCTTTCTCTGACGCAGTCGGTCGTCAGCCTGCTCAACGAGCAGATCGCCGAAAGCGAGAGAGAGCCCGACGCGGTCAACCTGTTCAACATTCCTTCGATGTATCGCGCCGCGCGCCACATCGGCGACGCCGTGCGTGCCATCCGCGCTATCGATGGCCCCGCCCTCGAAGCCACGAAGACCGGATTCACCGGCTCGTTCATCCTCGGCGGCCAGATCGGCGATGAGCCCCCGCGGCTGTTCCAGATCTACTCCGAAGGCAACTTCATCGAGGCGACGGACGAAACGCCCTTCTTCCAGATCGGCGAGCACAAGTACGGCAAACCGATTCTTGATCGCGTCGCCCAGCCCACCATGCGCCTCGGCGAGGCTGCCAAGCTGATCTTGCTCAGCTTCGACTCGACCCTACGCTCCAACCTCTCCGTCGGCATGCCGATCGATATTGTGCTTTACGAGCGAGACAGCCTCGACCTGCGTCGGGAAAAGCGCATCTACCAGGACGATGAGTATTTCAAGAATCTGTCACACGCCTGGTCCGATGCCTTGCGCGAGGCATTCACCAAAATCGAGGAATTCGACGTCTAAGGCGCGCATTTGCCCAGTGGCGGCCGGTAGGAAATGCGATTACGCCGCAATTGCCGCCTAACAGCGGCTAGGCTTGCGGTGCCATTTGCTTTGCTCCATGTGGAGCTTCAAAATCTTTGGCCGACAGCTCCAAGCTGGGGGGAGGACAACATGAACATCTGCATGGTTGGCGCCGGTTACGTCGGCCTCGTTTCCGCAGCCTGTTTTTCAGAGTTCGGTTGGACGGTCACTTGCGTCGACAAGGACCCGAAGCGCCTCGCCGAGCTGAATGCCGGCAAATCGCCCATCTATGAGCCCGGCCTCGACGATCTGATGCAGCGGAACATGCAGGCCGGCCGCCTTGTGTTCTCCGACAACCTCGGCGTGGCAGCCAAGGACGCCGACGTTATCCTGCTCGCGGTCGGCACGCCGATGCGCCGCGGCGATGGCTACGCCGACCTCTCTTATGTCTATGCCGCGGTCGATGAGATCGCCCCGCACCTCAACGGTTTCACCGTCATCGTCACCAAGTCCACTGTGCCCGTCGGCACCAGCCGCGAGATCGAAAGCCGCCTGCGCTCAGCGCGCCCCGACGCCGAGTTCGCCGTCTGCTCCAATCCTGAGTTCCTGCGTGAAGGCTCCGCCATCGGCGACTTCATGCATCCCGATCGCGTCCTCGTTGGCACCGACGATGACCGCGCCGAAGAGATCATGGCACGCCTCTATAAGCCGCTCGCGCTGCGCAGCGCGCCGGTCGTGTTCGTCGGTCGCGAGTCCGCCGAGCTGGCGAAATACGCCGCCAACGCGTTCCTTGCCCTCAAGATCAGCTTTATCAACGAGGTCGCCGACCTTTGCGAGCAGGTTGGTGCCAATGTGCAGGAGGTCGCCTCGGCCATCGGCAAGGACCGCCGCATCGGCGACAAGTTCCTGCATCCCGGCCCTGGCTATGGCGGATCCTGCTTCCCCAAGGACGTCTCGGCGCTCATTCGCACCGCGCGCGAGCACAAGTCGCCCGTGTCGATCATCGAGCAGGTGCAGCGCGTCAACGACGAGCGCAAGATATCGATGGCGCATCGCATCGAGGCCGCCGCTGGCGGCTCCGTGCGCGGCAAGACCATCGCCATCCTCGGCGTCACCTTCAAGCCCAACACCGATGACATGCGCGATGCGCCCAGCCTCGTAATCGTGCCGATGCTGCAGGAGCGCGGCGCTACGGTGCGCGTCGTCGATCCGCAGGGCCGCAAACAGGCTGATCCGCTGCTTCCCGGCGTCGTGTGGTGCGATAACGCGCTAGAGGCGGCTGTCGGCGCCGACGCGCTCGTCACCGTCACCGAATGGAACGAGTTCCGCGGCCTCGACCTCACCGCCGCCAAGGCGAAGATGCGCGGCGATGTGCTCGTCGATCTGCGCAACGTCTATTCGCCAGAATTGGCGCACGCTGCGGGCTTCCGCTACTGGGCGGTCGGCCGCAAGTCGGACGAGGCCGATCTGGTCCCCGCGCGCGTGGCGCTCAGTGCGTAGTCGCGGCTCCGCCGCAGCACGATTTTGACCTCGCGGTTTGCCGCTGGCACCCGCGAGGTCGCTTCGCGAGCATGATTAGAGCGCGCCAAGCGTATAGCCGCTGCATGCGCTGCAGCGATGTCCCGCCAATTGATCGATAGAACCTCGATCGGTCCTATCACACGCGGGAGCACGATCGCCGCGGCAATCCCTGTCGACCAATCGCATGAGCCGGAAAGCACCAGATAGCCGCCGAGCCCTAGCGTCATCGATTGCAGCGCCGGACGTAGCGCCCTGAGTGCAGCCGCGGCATGCAACTCCCGTCGCGAGCCGCCGGGCGTCTGTCTCTCCCCGATCGGCCGTGAAAGCACGCCGCATAGCGCCACCGCGCTGCCCGCCAGAACAGCAAAGCCGCCAAGTAGCGGATGCAGCAGGGTGAGGCCGGCAACATAGACGAGCAGCCACGGCGCATCGCAAATGGCCGCCGGTGCCGGCCCGCGCAGCACACGCGCGATAGCGAAGCGCTCGCCGCGCCCACTGAAGAGAACCGCCAGACGCCGCTCGGCCCGCCTGCCACACGCCCCCATCCGAACCTGGCGCCTGAGGTCGACAAACGCGCTGAGCGCATACAACACGAAGGCGCCGCCGGTCAGAGCAATCAGTTCGCCCATGCTGCCGCTTGGCAGCACGTACCCAAACAAGATCAGCGTGTAGGCGGGTCCGGTGAGAGCCAGCACGTTCAGCACCGCCGTGTAGAAGCAAGCGACGGCCAGCACGCGTCCGCCGAGCATGGCAACCGCGACGCGCGCGTAATATCGTTCTGAGTCCGCAGGTTGGCTGATCGCCATTGCCCCCTCGGCATCGGCAACGCGCGCATTCGCGAGCTGGGCCGCGAGGCGAACACATCATTTACAAACAACTATAGGTTGTAGTTTGTGGTGTGTAGTGGTCAAGCGCTTTGTCGCGCGTCGTGATGCAGAAGCGGCCACCCCGTCATGCCTTCCCGATAAGCTCAAACGCCGTAAGGAAAAAAACTATGCGCCCTCGATCCGCGCGCGTCCGCATGGCATAGATCGATGAAATGGCCGCCAACGGCCCAAAAAACCGCAGCAGCGGATGGCGAGGGGACACTCGAAAATGGGCCAGCCACAGACACTTGCGGCTTATTTCGCCGGATGGGCCGGCGACAGGCCAGCGCGGCTCGCCGTGGCATCGACGATGCGCGCCCTCGCGACGGTCGCCATCGAGCTGTCTGAGCTTCTCGGCCAGGGCGCCCTTGCCGGTCCCCTGGGTCGCGGCACCGGCAAGGTCGGCGACGTCGACGAGCAGAAGGAGATCGACCTCCTCGCCAACAACCGCATCGTCGAGGTGCTGCGCGATGCACCCGTCGCCGCCATTGCTTCCGAGGAGATGGACGCCCCGTTGCTCCTCGATGAAAAGAAGCCGCTGCTGGTCGCCGTCGACCCGCTCGATGGCTCATCCAACATCGACGCCAACGCCTCAATCGGCACGATTTTCACGGTGCTTCCCGCCCTCGAATACAACGAGGAGCCGTCCGCCTTCCTGCAATGTGGCGTCAATCAGCTCGCCGGCGGCTTCTTCCTCTATGGGCCGCAGACCGTGCTCGTCTCGACCGTCGGTGCCGGCACACAGGTCTTCACGCTCGACCGCCGCACCGGAACGTTCGTGCTGACGCACCCCAAGGTCGAGATCCCGTCACGCACCACCGAGTACGCGATCAACGACTCCAATTCGCGTCACTGGGACGACCCGGTCCGCACCTACATCGATGACTGTCGCCGCGGCAAGGAAGGCCCTCGCGGACGCGACTTCAACATGCGTTGGACCGGCTCTCCGGTGGCCGATTTTTATCGCATCATCTCGCGCGGTGGCATCTACCTCTATCCGGGCGACAAGCGCCGCAGCTTCCGCAACGGCCGCCTGCGCCTGGTCTACGAGGCGAACCCGATATCGTGGGTGATCGAGCAGGCTGGCGGCGCCGCCTCGACCGGCCGCGAGCGCGTGCTGGAGGTGCGGCCCAGCTCGCTGCACCAGCGCATCCCGCTCGTCGCCGGATCGCGCTACGAGGTCGAGCATGTGGTAAGATTGCACGACGGGCGCCAAGTACGCGGCGAACGCTCGCCGCTGTTCAGCCGCCGGGGCCTCCTCCGGTTCTAATTAATCAATAATTATAAGGCACTATCGCGGGGCCATGTCAGCTAAACATCCCATCATCTCGGTCACGGGATCGTCGGGCGCCGGCACCACATCGGTGCGCCAGACGTTCGAGAACATTTTCCGCCGCGAGCACATCAGCGCCGCCTTCATCGAGGGCGACGCTTTCCACCGCTACGGCCGGATCGAGATGGAGCAGGCCATCGTCGAGGCGCGCAACCTCGGCAATAACCACTTCAGCCACTTCGGCGAAGAGGCGAACCTGCTCGCCGAGCTCGAAGAGGTGTTCCGCAACTACGGCGAAAGCGGCCTCGGCAGGACCCGGCATTACGTCCACGACGAGCACGATGCGGAGCGGCTTCAAGCGCCGGTCGGCACCTTCACCGAGTGGGAGGACTTTCCCCGCGGCACTGACCTGCTGTTCTACGAAGGCCTGCATGGCGCCGTCGTCACGCCGAAAGTGAACATCGCTCGCCACGCCGATCTCAAAATCGGCGTCGTGCCTGTGATCAACCTCGAGTGGATTCAAAAGCTCATTCGCGACAAGTCGATGCGCGGATATTCCCACGACGAAGCCGTCGACGCGATCCTGACCCGCATGCCCGACTACGTGAACTACATCTGCCCGCAGTTCACCGAGACCGACATCAACTTCCAGCGCGTCCCGACCGTAGACACCTCGAACCCATTCATCTCGCGCTGGATTCCGACGCCCGATGAATCGATGGTCATCATCCGGTTCCGCGATCCGCGCGGCATCGACTTCCAGTATCTCCTGTCGATGATCCCCGACAGCTTCATGTCGCGCGCCAATTCGATCGTCATTCCCGGCGGTAAGCTCGACCTCGCCATGCAGCTCATCCTGACGCCGCACATCCTGGCGCTCGTCGAGCGCCGGCGCCGCGCGTAGTGACGCAGCATTTTTTGCACAGAACCGGGCTCGAAGCGGAACTGCCGAGTTGTTAGAAAGGCTGACGGACGTTAGCTAATCTGGCAAACCGCGCCTCTTGCGGTCTTCTGGAGGAACGAACGAAATGGCCGGTACCGTCACCATCGCTCCGTCGATCCTGTCGGCCGACTTCAGCCGCTTGCGCGATGAGGTCGCGACCGTCGAAGCCGCAGGCGCTGACTGGATCCATCTCGATGTGATGGACGGACACTTCGTGCCCAACATCACCTTCGGCCCGCCCATCATCAAGGCGCTGCGTCCGCACTCCAAGAAGATCTTCGACGTGCATCTGATGATCGCGCCGGCTGACCCCTACCTCGAAGCCTTCGCCGATGCAGGTGCTGACATCATCACGGTGCATCCGGAGGCCGGCCCACACCTCGACCGCAGCCTGCAGACCATCAAGGCGCTGGGCAAGAAGGCGGGCGTCGCCATCAATCCGGCTACGCCTGAAGACTGCCTCGCGTATGTGCTCGATCGTCTCGACCTCGTCTTGATCATGACGGTCAATCCCGGCTTCGGCGGTCAGAGCTTCATCCCCGCGATGGTCGACAAGGTGCGCCGCGTGAAGGCGATGATCGGCTCGCGTCCCATCGACATCGAGATTGACGGGGGGATCACCCCGGAGACCGCGCCGCTTGTCGCCGCCGCGGGCGCCAACGTGCTCGTTGCGGGCTCCGCCGTCTTCAAAGGCGGCAGCCAGGAATCCTACGCGGCGAACATCGCGGCCATCCGTTCGGCCGCTGATGCAGCCCGCAGCAAGGCCGCCGCTTAACGCTGTCCGCGCTTATCCCCGCACGGAAAAGCGGCGCCTATCCTCGCGCAACGAGTTTTCAGTTGCGAGGATCGCGTGGACGATACGCCCAACCTCGGCCTGCCTTACATCATGGCGGCCCAATCCCAGAAGCACGTCACCCACAACGAGGCCATCCGTGCCCTCGATGCGATTGTGCAGCTCTCGGTGCTCGATCGCGACCTGAGCGAGCCGCCCGAATCTCCCGCTGAAGGCGCCTGCTATATCGTCGCCGCAAGCCCGACCGGCGCTTGGGCCGACCACGCCGGTGATGTCGCCGCTTACCAGGACGGCGCCTGGATGTTCTATTTGCCGCGCGAAGGCTGGATCGCCTGGGTCGCCGACGAGGAGGCAGCGGTTGTCTTTAGCGGCTCCGCGTGGACGGCGCTGTCGACCGGCGAAGGTGGCGGCGGCGGTTCCGGCGACTTTGCAACGCTCGGCATCAACACTGACGCCGACACGACCAACCGCCTCGCGGTCTCCGCCGACGCGACGTTGCTCAGCCATGATGGCGATGATCACCGCCTCAAGATCAACAAGGCGACCGCCACCGACACCGCAAGCCTGCTGTATCAGACCGGCTTCTCCGGCCGCGCCGAGATGGGCCTCGCCGGCGACGACGACTTCCACTTCAAGGTCAGCGCCGACGGCACGAGCTGGAACGAGGCCATCGTCATCGACAAGGACACCGGCGTGGTGTCGTTCCCCAACACGACGATTGGCGGCAGTGGCGGCGTCGGCGGGCCCGGCTCATCGACCGACGGCAACATCGCGACCTTCAATGGCACCAGCGGCGACGCAATCGCGGACAGCGGCAAAGCCTTCTCGATCGACGGAACATTCGCTGCCAACAGCGACGCCAACGTGCCGACCGAAAAGGCGGTGAAGACTTACGTCGCATCCGCCATTGACGCCGTGCGCGACGGCGTGTCCTCGGCTTACGACACTCTCGCCGAACTCGCCGCGGGGCTCGCCGGTAAGCTCACCGCCGCGAGCAATCTCTCTGACGTTGCCAGCGCTGCAACGGCGCGCACCAACCTTGGCCTCGCCATCGGCACCAACGTCCAGGCCTACAGCGCCAACCTCACCACCTTCGCCGCCATTGCGGCTTCGAGCAACGTGCAGTCGCTGCTCGGCGCAGCGAGCTATGCCGCCATGCGCGCGCAGCTCGACCTCGAGGCGGGCACCGATTTCTACAGCAAGTCCGCCGTCGACGCCGCCTTCCAGCCGCTCGACGGCGACCTGACGGCCGTTGCCGGCCTGACGCCCTCGAACGACGATGTGCTCCAGCGCAAGTCCGGCGCCTGGAGCAACCGCACGCCGGCCCAGCTCACCGCCGATCTGTCCGCCTTCACTGGCGACAGCGGCAGCGGCGGCGTCAAAGGCCTGGTGCCGGCGCCAATTGCTGGCGACGCCGCGGGCGGCAAGTTTCTGCGTGCCGATGGATCGTGGGCCGCGCCAACCGGCGGTGGTGGCGGCGCTACGCGCGAGCTGTTGACCGCGGCCCGCACTTACTACGTCCGCACCGACGGTTCGGACAGCAACAACGGCTTGGCCAATACGTCAGGAGGTGCCTTCGCCACGATGCAGAAGGCGCTGGATGTCGTCGGAACACTCGACCTTTCGATCTACGACGTCACCGTCCAAGTGGGAGCTGGCACCTACACGGCTGGTGTTTCTCTCGCGGGAACGTTCGTCGGCGCGGGCGCGGTCACCCTGCGTGGAGATCCCACGACACCCACCAACGTGGTTATCTCGACCACCGGCAGCCATTGCATTTCCGCCTCCGGCGACGGCGTGCACCTCAATGTCTCCGGCTTCAAGCTGCAGACCACCACCTCGGGTTCGTGCCTGTCGGCGGGCAAAGGCGCTCGCATCAGTGTCACCGGGGCCATCGAGTTCGGCTCTGCTGCCACGTACCATTGCGCGGCGGATGCCTCGAACATCGACCTCACGTCGATCAGCTACAAAATTTCAGGCGGCGCCGGGGTGCACTTCGCATCCGTCTCTGGGGCCAACATATCAGCGGTCAACTGCACCGTGACGCTGACCGGCACGCCTGCCTTCTCGACAGCGTTCGCCTATGCCACTTCGCTGTCGATGGTGGTGTCGCTGCTCATGACGTACAGCGGATCGGCAACCGGCAAGCGCTACGACATCAGCGGCAATTCGGTGGTCAACACCTTCGGCGGCGGCGCCAGCGCGCTGCCCGGCGGGACGGCCGGCAGCACGGCCACCGGGGGGCAGTATCTGTAACGCGAGACGGCGTTGGTTAGAGCTTCCAGCCCGAATGGATAGCAGCCACGCCGCCGGTGAGATTGCGGCAGCTGACACGCTCGAAGCCCGCATTGCGGATGAGTGCCGCGAACTTCTCCTGGTTGGGGAACTTGCGGATGCTCTCCACCAGATAGCGGTAGGAGTCTGCATCGCCTGCGACAGCCTGGCCGATGCGCGGGATCACCTCGAACGAATGGAAGTCATAGAGGCGGTCGAGGATCGGCACGTCGACGTGTGAAAACTCGAGACAAAGGAACCGCCCGCCGATCTTCAACACGCGGTAGGCTTCGGCCAGCGCCTTGTCGATATGCGTGACATTGCGAATGCCAAACGCGATCGTGTAGGCATCGAATGAGCGATCCGCGAAGGGGAGCTCTTCCGCATTGCCTTCCTTGAAGCTGATCCGGTTCTGCAGCCCCGCATCGGCGACGCGGCGCTCGCCCACCGCGATCATCTCCGGGCTGATGTCGCACAGCGTCGCCACAGCGTTCGGCCCGCTCGCCCGCGCGTAGCGCAGGCTGATGTCGCCGGTGCCGCCAGCAACGTCGAGCAGATGGAACGGCTGGTCGCCGCGCGGCGGATTGAGCGTACCGATGAGGTCGCGCTTCCAAAGCCGGTGCAGCCCGCCCGACATCAGGTCGTTCATCAGGTCGTAGCGCTCGGCAACGCTCGCGAACACGCGGTTGACGAGACCCTGCCGCTCGGTCTCTTCGATGCGCCGGAACCCGAAGGTCCTGCTGGTGTCGTCTGCTGATGGCTCGCTCATGCGCGCGACAATAGCGAAGCCCGAGCCTCGGCGCTATGCTCCCGCGCCCATGCCCCCAGCGACACAGATGCCCCCCAATGCCTGAGCTTCCCGAGGTCGAGATCGTCCGCCGCGGCCTGCTGCCGGCCCTTGAAGGGCATACCTTTGCCAGCGTCGAGCAGCATCGGCCCGACCTGCGTTTCCCCCTGCCCGATGATTTCCCCGAGCGTCTGCGCGGCCGCAAGGTTCTGAGTCTGGAGCGCCGCGGCAAATACCTTCTGGCCCGCCTGTCGGGCGGCGACGTGCTGCTGATGCATCTCGGCATGACCGGCCGCTTCACGGTCGACGGCAAGGGCCGAACGGTTAACGCAAAGGACGGGCCCGGACGCGCCGCACACGATCACGTCGTCTTTCACATGAAGGACGGCGCCACGATTTCCTACAACGACACGCGCCGCTTCGGCTTCATGAAGCTGATCCCGGAGAAGGAACTCGCCGAGCATCCGCTGATGCATCATCTGGGTGTCGAGCCGCTGAGCGCTGAGCTTACCCCCGAGTACCTCGCGCAGCGGGCGTACGGTAGGAAGGTGAACCTCAAGGCGTTCCTATCCGATCAGCGCATCATCGCCGGCCTGGGAAACATCTACGTGTGCGAAGCGCTGTATCGGGCCGGCCTCTCGCCGGAGCGCGGCGCCGCCACCATCGCCACTAAGACCGGCCGCCCGAATGAGCGCGCGGTCGCGCTCGTCGCGTCTATCCGCGCTGTGTTGGAAGACGCCATCAAGGCAGGCGGTTCGACGTTGCGCGACTACCGCCAGGCCGACGGCGAGCTGGGCTACTTCCAGCATTCATTCCGGGTGTACGGGCGCGAGGGCAAACCGTGCCGGCACAAAGGCTGCGGCACAGTGCACCGCATCGTGCAAGGCGGACGCTCAACGTTCTACTGCCCTCGCTGCCAGCGCTAAGCCGGGTGACTGCGCCGATACGTGATGAGTGACGCGACCGAGATCGCGAGCACCGTCAGGCCGCCTGTCAGGAACACGATGTTCGCCGCCCAGTCGTCCTTGGGCGTCGCGAGCTTGCCCGAAGCGATCAGGTAAATGAGCGCGACAACGACAGCCGCTACCAGCGCCAGCGTCAGCTGCATCAGGCGCCGAAGTCCCGCACCGCTACGGAACGGCGCTCGGGTTCCGATCAGGTAGCTCGCGGCCGCGAGCGCCGCGAAGCAGAGCAGCGCCATGCCGGCGCCGTACTGCCACCAGTGACGCCACACTAGACCGCCCAGCGAATAGGCGGTGAACATCACCGCCGCACCCCAGCCATAGGTTGCCGCGGTCAGCACTGAGTTGTCCCATGCCCACCGCGCATCTGCCGCCCCCGCGCCTGGGCGCCACAGCGGAACGTTGATGCGCAACAGGAACATGATCACCTGCAGCGCGTAGAGGGCCGCCGCCAGCGCAAAGATCGGCTGCGATTGCCGCGCCGCTGCGAGCACGGCGATGATCACACTCAACACCGCAGCGAGCAGCAGTGTCGGCAACATTCGTTTCACCGGCATCGATCCCTCACCGTCCGAACTTGTTTTGTAATTCTAGCGCCGACGCGCCGAAGGCCCCCATAGGGCGTTCGCGCTGATGACCGCCAGCGCAACCGCTCCGAAGAAGAACACAGCGTTTGCCGCCCAGTCGGGCTCGGCGGGGTTGCGCGGCATCTTGCCGTCGATGACCATGCCGATGATCGCGATGATCATGCCCCCGAACTGGCCGATGGTGAGATAGCGCGCGATGTTGAGCAGCGCTTGATCCTCGCGCCCGGCCGCCGCGTCCTTCGCCATCATGGCGCTAAAGCCGAGGCAAAGCGCCGCGACACCGACGCCAGCGAGGACGTATTGCCACCACTCGTGCCAGCTCAGCACGAGCTGGTAGGTCACGAGCATCGACAACCCGGCCCACGCCCACACGAGGCCCATCCAGGCCGATGTAGATCCAGCCAACGCCGGTTCCGAGCCGCCGGAGCGCGCCAGCCGCACGCGATGGGCGAGAGCGAGCAGAACGAAGATGGCACAAGTGATGGCAGCGACGGCCATCTGCAACCAGTAACCCTGGGTCGCGGCATAGCTGACCGCGGCCGTCCCAGCCACCAGAGCGCCCACCCACAGCCCTACTGAAATCATTGTTCCCCCTTACAGCGTCCGCTTGGAGCGACAACAGAGCCTGGGGAACGTCGATCTGGCAAGCCTGAGAGACGCTTAACGGCCCGGAAGCGCCGTTGACCCTACACTTTGTCGCGTCTATAGGATCGCCACTTGACGCCGCTCGAAGCTCTATGCTCCGGGCGGCAGACGCATTTGGACAAGGCTACACCTGGGGTGGCGCCTGCGTTCGGGCGACGGCAGGTGTTAAAGAGGAACGACGATATGGCCAACACGAAGTCTGCAAAGAAAGCGGCCCGCCAGATGGTGCGCCGTACTGAAGTCAACAAGGCGCGTACCACGCGTGCACGTACTTCCGTGCGCTCGGTCGAGGAAGCGATCAAGTCGGGTGACAAGGACGCTGCGACGAAAGCACTGCGTGCAGCGAGCCCGCTGCTTGCGCGCACCGCTCAGAAGGGCGTGATGCACAAGAAGACCGCGAGCCGCAAAGTTTCGCGCCTCAACGCACGCATCAAGGCGATGGCGTAACACGCACGCCGTTCCCTTCGGGGACTACCAATGACGGTGCGGTAAGTTCGCAACAGCACTACCGCACCATCCACCGTCACCACACGAGTCTTGAACAGGCCTAAGTGACGGATTCCGCGATGCTCAACGCGCGCGGCGCGGGCCTCTCGCCCGCTTCTTGCCCGAATTGATGAGCGGGCGAACCAAACACAAAATGACAATTGAGCGACGTACCAGAGGACAAGTTTCTCTGGTCGTGCGCGCTCGCTATCGCGCCTTGAAAATCATGAGTTTGCGCGCGCTGCTATCCACAGTTCTTACGTGCAATACACAGGATATCCACGCATTGAGGACTCTCGTGCGCACCTCTGCAACCGATCATTCATGCACCGGTTACGCTTGCTTAAGGCAGAGTTAAGAGCTACGGTCCTGGGTGTCGAGGCGCCTGCATTTATCCAGTGTTCCGGCGCTCGTCATCGCCAGGTTTTGTACAGTATCGCGTCCCTGGTTTCAGCGTAGCTTATGTTCGGTTCTGCGTATCTTTCTGAGCAGTTGCTCGGAAAGTGGAGGAGATCGTTTCCTCTATCGCATGCCGGGCATGTGAGCAGTTCGATCTGAGGCGATAAGCTCGGGTCGGATCTGCGTGTTGGAGGACGTAGGGTGCAGTCGGTTGAAGTCGTCCACATCGAAGACGTGCCTGTGGAAGAGGCCTGGGCTCGTCTGGCGGAAGATGCGGGTGCCGTTCTGATCGACGTGCGGACCAGGGCGGAATGGACATTCGTGGGGCTCCCCGATCTTTCATCGATCGGCAAGCGGGTTCTCACGGTGGAATGGCAGACGTATCCGGAAGGCAGCGGCGAAGCAGGCTTCACGGATCGGATGTCCAAGGCGCTTGATGCGGCGGGCGCTACAAAAGATAGCGAGTTGTTCTTCATCTGCCGATCTGGCGCACGCAGCCGCTTGGCTGCGGAAGCTTTGGCAAATGCTGGCTATCGACGATGCAGTAATGTGGCGGACGGTTTCGAGGGGCCTCTCGATGCCGATCGCCACCGAGGGCAGGCCGCTGGCTGGAAAGCCGCGGGCTTAGCTTGGGTGCAAGGTTAGCGCACCCGTTACGGAAGACCCGGATTTGGACCTCTTGCGCAACCGCGGCGGCGGACGGCGTCGGTCGATCTTTGTCTGGGTGACTTTGAGGTGCAGGTCGAAAAAGTTCGATTAAGTGCGGGGGTTTCACACATGCAGACGATTCATAAGGCGGATCATTCCGTTGCTGGCGGCTTTGCGGGCGCAGCTCAGGGCGGACTCGACGAACGTACGACAACCACCATTTCAGGCGGCGCTTCCAGCTCCGCTCTGACGACCACGACCAGCAACGACGAGCCGCGCGGCCAGAAGGTGCGGGCCATGCTGCGCGCACGGCTCGGAGACGACATCTTCACAAGCTGGTTCAACGCGCTCGAGTTCGAGAGCTTCGAGGGCGGCGCTGTAAAGTTTTCGGTGCCGGTCAAGTTTCTGCGCACTTGGATTCAGTCGCACTATTCGGAGGATCTCCTCGCTTGCTGTCGCGCTGAGTTCAAAGGCGCGGAGAAGGTTGAGGTCGTCCTGCGTCAGCCCGGTACTGCGCCGGGTGCACGCGCCGAGGCTGAAGCGATCGATCAGAGCGAGCCGGCTTCCAATGCTCGCAATGGCACAGCGACAGACGCCGGCCAGCGCGGTCCGATGTTCGTTGCACCGGCTCCGGCCGGCCGCACCAGCGTCGGTGGTTTCGAAGGCTCGCCCCTCGATCCGCGTTACACCTTCGACAGCTTCGTCGTCGGCGCATCCAATCGTATGGCGCACGCCGGCGCGACGCAGGTGGCAGAGACTGCACTCAGCGAAACACCGGGCTTCAATCCGCTCTACATCCACTCGGCCGTTGGCCTCGGCAAGACGCACTTGCTGCACGCCATTGCCTGGGAAGTGAAGCGTCGTTCGCCCAACGCGCAGGTGCTCTATCTTACCGCCGAGCGTTTCCGTTATCAGTTCGTCGAGGCACTGCGCAGCCAGGATCCCCTTGCCTTCAAGGAGAAGTTCCGCGGCATCAACGTGCTCCTCATCGACGATCTTGAGTTCATGCACGGTGAGCGCACCGAGCAGGAGTTCGATCACATCATCAACTCGCTGCTCGACGGCGGGCGTCAGGTGGTCGTCGCTTCCGCTCGTGCACCCAACCACGTCGAGCGTCTCAACGAGCGCATGCGCTCGCGCCTGCAGCGTGGCCTCGTGACGGAGATCGGCGTCCTCGATCACGAACTGCGCCAGAAGGTCCTGGAGAAGCGCCTCGCCGAGAAGCGGGCGAACGATCCTTCCTTCGCGCTCGGTCGCGACATCCTCGCGCTGCTTGCCGATCGTCTGACGGAAAGCGGCCGCGAGCTCGAAGGGGCGATCACCCGGCTCTACGCCACGTGGCAGTACATGCGCACGCCAATCACCCCCGACGTTGCCGAGACGGTGATCCGCGATCTGGTGCAGGGCCTCGAGCCCCGTCGCATCAAGATCGAGGACATCCTCCGCATCATCTCGCGCCACTTCGGCGTGTCGAAGGGTGATCTCCTCTCGCAGCGCCGCCATCGCTCGGTCGTCTGGCCGCGTCAGGTCGGTATGTACCTCGCCAAGCAGCTCACCGCCCGCTCTCTGCCCGAGATCGGCCGCCGCTTCGGCAATCGTGATCATACAACCGTCCTGCACGCGATCCGTAAGATCGAGGGCGAATTGGCCGGCAATCCGCGCCTCAAAGAGGAGCTGGAAGAGCTGAAGCGCCTTCTCAGCCACTAACGCTGGCCTTCACGGAACAGGCCGCCGCGCCGAGGGTACGGGTGCGGCGGTCTAAGCGGGGAGGGGCGGCGTCCTTGGCGCCGCTCCTTTTGCCGGTTCGAAGGCCCGAAAACCCGGTGTTGGGCCAAAAAGGTCGACAAATCGCGCCGTTTGACCTCCGGCCCTTGAAAGTTACTGTCGCCTCGGGGCATGTTGGCCGGGGGCGAATCCATACAAGACGCCAGTCTCTGGTCCCGCCGAGCATCCCCATCTCGCAACACGGGCCGCCATTCGACCTCTGACCGAGGGCGCGGTGGTTCGGACAACTGAACTGGCTGCACAGAAGGCGCCGAGGATCCATCCATGCGGCTTGTGATCGAACGTGGTGAACTCTTGCGGGCGCTCGGCCACGTGACCAGCGTCGTCGAGCGGCGCACGACGATCCCTATTTTGTCGAACGTGCTGCTCCGCGCACGGGAATCGACTTTGGAATTCAAGGCGACCGACCTCGAACGCGAGGTCATCGAAGGTGTCGCCGCCGACGTACAGCAGCCCGGCGCCGTCACCGTGCCCGCGCATATGCTGCACGACATCGTCCGCAAGCTGCCCGACGGCAGCGAGGTCGACATTCGCAAGGAATCCGACAAGGAGCGCCTGACGCTCACTGCCGGCCACGCGCGCTTCGCGCTGCAGACGCTTCCCGCTGAGGACTTCCCCGACATCGGCGTGGGCGACATGGGCCAGGAGTTCGAGCTCACCGCTCAGGACTTGAAGCGCCTCATCGACAAGACGCGCTTCGCCATCTCCACCGAGGAGACGCGCTACTACCTCAACGGCATCTATTTCCACACCGCTCAGTCCGATGGCACGCCGACGCTGCGCGCTGTTGCGACCGATGGCCATCGTCTGGCTCAGGTCGAGCTGCCATTGCCGCAGGGCGCTGAGGGCATGCCCGGCGTCATCATTCCGCGCAAGACCGTGCACGAGCTGACTCGCCTCATCGAGGATAGCTCCGCGCCGGTGAAGATCGCGGTCAGTCCGTCCAAGGTGCGCTTCGAGATCGGCTCCGTTACGCTGACGTCGAAACTGATCGACGGCACCTTCCCCGATTACAGCCGCGTCATTCCGCAGGGCAACGACAAGTCGCTCACCGTCTCCAATGCCGAGTTCATGAGCGCCGTCGACCGCGTTTCGACCATCGCCTCCGAGCGCGGCCGTGCCGTGAAGCTGAACATCAAGCCCGACAAGCTCATCCTGTCGGTCAACAACCCCGAGGGCGGCAGCGCCACCGAGGAGATCAGCGTCGATTACACGGCCCAGCCCCTTGAGATTGGCTTCAACGCCAAATATCTGCTCGATATCGCCAGCCAGCTCGAAGGCGAGCGGGCGACATTCAAGCTCGCCGATCCCGGTTCGCCCACTATGGTCAACGACCCGGGCGACGAGACGGCGCTTTATGTGCTCATGCCGATGCGCGTGTAGCCGTGGCTGCATTGCTCGGCGCAGCGCTTCACAACGCTTAGCGAACGCATGCTTTGGGTCGAGCGGCTCACGCTCACAAACTTCCGCAACTATACCGGGGCCGCCGTCGACGCGGGCCCTGAGCCACAAGTGCTGATCGGCGCAAACGGCGCGGGCAAGACGAACTTGCTCGAAGCCGTATCGCTGTTGGCGCCGGGCCAGGGCATGCGCCGCGCCTCCTACCCTGACATCTCACGCGGCACGGGCGATGGCAGCTGGGCCGTCGCCGCGCGCACGCATACGCACGCCGGCCCCGTCGACATCGGCACCGGCCTGCTCGCAGAGAACGCCGGCAACGAGCGCGCCGGCCGCATCGTGCGTATCAACGGCGAGACGATGGGCGCGGGCACCCTTGCCGACTACGTTGAGGTTGTCTGGGTGACGCCCGCGATGGACGGCCTCTTCACCGGCCCGGGCTCCGATCGCCGCCGCTTCCTCGATCGCCTCATCCTGTGTTTCGATCCTCAGTACCGCACTGGCGCCTCGCGCTTCGAGCGCGCCATGCAGCAGCGCAACCGCCTCCTCGCCGACGGCGTGCGCGACAGTGCCCGCTTTGAGGGCCTTGAGCTGCTGATGGCCGAGACCGGCGTCGCCATCGCCGCGCAGCGCGCAGAAGCTGTGGCAGCGCTCGCGTCCATCATGGCAGAGCGCACCGAGCGCGATCCATCTTCGCCCTTCCCTGCCGCCAGCCTGGCGCTGGAGGGCGCGCTGGAGGCGGACCTTGCGCACCTGCCGGCCATCGAGGTGGAGGACATCTACCTGCAGCGCTTGCGCCAGGGGCGCGAGCGCGACCGCGCCGCCGGCCGCACTCTGGACGGCCCGCACCGTTCCGATCTTCTCGTCGCGCACGCCCCCAAGGCCATGCCTGCGCGGCTCTGCTCCACGGGCGAGCAGAAAGCCCTGCTGATCGGCCTCGTGCTCGCCCACGCCGAGCTTGTCGCCCGCCGCCGCGAGGCAGCCCCGATCCTTCTCTTGGACGAGGTAACGGCCCATCTCGACGCCGAACGGCGTGCCGCACTGTTCCAGGAAATCATCCGCCTGGGCGCCCAGGCATGGATGACGGGAACCGACGCCGAAGCCTTTTCCTGGCTCGCCGGCAAGGCCCGATTCTGGCGTGTCGAGGATGGGTTTTTGACAAGTTTGGCCAATGCGCCCGAACAAGGTGCCGCAGCGCCTTCTAACTAGCGGAAAATATTACTATTTATGTTGGGGTTGAGCGGGCCGGCAACGTGCTTTCGGCGGGCCTTTGTGCTATACGTGGTCTCAGCCCGAGTGACCCCTAGGACAATTCGATAAATGAGCGCTTTGCCCGCGAAGAAAACCACGGGTGCCGAGGAGTACGGCGCCGAGTCGATCAAGATGCTGAAGGGCCTGGACGCTGTCCGCAAGCGCCCCGGCATGTACATCGGCGACACCGACGATGGGTCCGGCCTCCACCACATGATCTACGAGGTCGTCGACAATGGCGTCGACGAGATCCTCGCTGGCCACGCCAAGACGTGCCTCGTCACCCTCAATCCGGATGGCTCGTGCACCGTGCGTGATGATGGCCGCGGCATCCCTACCGGCATCAAAAATGACGATGACCACGATCCCAAGCGCTCGGCTGCCGAGATCGTGTTTACGGAGCTGCACGCTGGCGGCAAGTTCGACCAGAACTCGTACAAGGTCTCGGGCGGCCTGCACGGCGTCGGCGTCTCGGTGGTCAATGCTCTCTCGACCTGGCTTAAGGCGCGCATCTGGCGCGAGGGCAAGGAGCACCTGGTCGAATTTCGCGATGGCGTACCCACCGGCCCGCTCAAGGTCGTCGGCGACGGCAATGGCGAGCGCGGCACCGAAGTATCTTTCCTGCCGAGCCCAAACACCTTCACGCAGACTGAATTCGATTTCGGCACGCTCGAGCACCGCCTGCGCGAGCTCGCGTTCCTGAATTCTGGCGCCAAGATCGTTCTCACCGACGCCCGTCATGCCGACATCAAGCGCGAGGAAATGCTCTACGATGGCGGCACTGCCGCATTCGTACGCTATCTCGATCGCTCAAAGCAGTCGCTCATCCCCGAGCCGATCATGCTCAATGGCGAGCGCGACAAGGTGGTCGTCGAGGCAGCCATGTGGTGGAACGACAGCTACCACGAGAACGTGCTGCTCTTTACGAACAACATCCCGCAACGCGACGGCGGCACCCATCTTGCGGGCTTCCGCGCAGCGCTGACGCGCGTGATCAACAAGTACGCGGTCGACAGCGGCATCGCCAAGAAGGAGAAGGTCGATATCTCAGGCGAGGACGCGCGCGAAGGCCTCACTTGCGTCCTCTCCGTGAAGGTGCCCGATCCCAAGTTCTCCAGCCAGACGAAGGACAAGCTCGTCTCGTCCGAGGTGAAGCCCGTCGTCGAAAGCGTCGTCGCCGATCAGCTCAACGCCTGGTTCGAGGAGCACCCCAAGGAAGCCAAGGCCATCGTCGGCAAGATCGTCGAGGCAGCTCTTGCCCGCGAGGCCGCGCGCAAAGCCCGCGAGCTGACGCGCCGCAAAAGCGCGCTCGACGGCCTGCGTCTGCCCGGTGGTCTCGCCGAATGCCAGGACCGCGACGCGACCAACACCGAATTGTTCATCGTCGAGGGTGACTCGGCAGGCGGCTCCGCCAAGCAGGGTCGCAAGCGCGAGTTTCAGGCCGTGCTGCCGATCCGAGGTAAGATCCTCAACGTCGAGCGTGCGCGCATCGACAAGATGCTCTCGTCCGAGCAGGTCACCAACATCATCGGTGCGCTCGGCACCGGCATCCGCGATGACTTCAACGTCGAAAAGCTGCGCTATCACAAGATCATCATCATGACGGACGCCGACGTCGACGGCGCCCACATCCGCACACTGCTGCTCACCTTCTTCTATCGGCAGATGCCCGAGCTGGTCGAAAAGGGCCACGTCTACATCGCTCAGCCGCCGCTCTACAAAGTCGCGCGAGGCAAATCCGAAACCTACCTGAAGGACCAGCGCGCTCTTGAGGACTACCTCATCGAGACCGGCCTGGAGGACACTGTCCTCTCCACCGGTCAGGGCGAGCGGGCGGGACGCGACCTGCGCCAGATCGTCGATCTGGCCCGCGGGATCTCCTCGGTGATCGACGGCCTCCATTCGCGCTATTCGCGCCTCGTCGTCGAGCAGGCTGCGATCGGTGGGGCCTTCGACACCAAAATCACCCAGTCGGCCGCCAAGGCCAGCGAGCTCGCGACCAAGATCGCCGAACGGCTCAACGACATCGCCGAAGAGACGGAGAAGGGCTGGGAAGGCCGCTACGGCAACGACGGTTATCACTTCAAGCGTGAGGTGCGCGGCGTTACCGAGGCGCACACGCTCGACCTCGCCCTTCTGGGCTCGCTCGATGCGCGCCGCCTCAACGAGCGCACAGAGCATCTTTCCGAAGTCTATGGGGTGCCCGGCAAGCTGCGCCGCAAGTCCGAGAACATCGACGTCTACGGGCCGCGCACGCTGCTCGAAGCCATCTACGAGGCGGGCCGCAAGGGCCTCTCGCTGCAGCGCTACAAAGGCTTGGGCGAGATGAACCCCGATCAGCTATGGGAGACGACGCTCGATCCCGCCATCCGCACGCTGCTGCAGGTGAAGATCGGCGAAGGCTCCGAGGCCGACGAGATCTTCTCCAAGCTGATGGGCGACGTCGTGGAGCCGCGCCGCGAGTTCATTCAGGACAACGCCCTGTCCGTCTCCAACCTCGACGTCTAGTCGGATGGGTGCTTGTCGGCGGCGGCATGATCGCCGTCGCCGAAGCCCGCCTCGCACGCCGAGCAGCGTGATCAGGCGACGCGCTCGTATTCACCATCGATAACGGTGCTGTCGCGGCTGCCCGTGCGATAGCCGCGCCTCTCCAGGTGCCGCTGCAGTAGCCGCAAGTTTTTGACGTTCGCCTTGAACGCGACATCGAAAGCATCGCCGACGACGGGCACGGCACCGACCACCGTGTCGATCAGCGAATTGCCCACCATGCGCCACAGCACCAGCTTCGATACGCCGAGCCGCTTTGCCTCCATGATGAGATAAGCGGAGACGAGCTGCGCCGCGACATCGCCCACCACCGGCACCAGTCCCAACACCGCATCGACGCCGATACGCAGCCGCGTCCCCGGTATGACGAACAGAGAATCCATCAGCCGCGCCAGCGCGTTGAGCCGCGCGAGCGCCGCCTCTACCTCCGCCTGATCGAGGCGCTCGATCCGTTCGAATGTGCCCGGCGCCCCCGGTTTAACGTAAGCCATTTGCCATCCCGCTTCGCCCGCAGTTTCGTCGACCGCAACCCGGCCGCCGCTGCGCTCGTTCCATATGGGGATGCACTTCAGCATCCTGTTAGGGTTGTTTCGTGGCTCGCACTCGAATGCTAGGCTGTGGCCGTCGGGCAGGTTGGGGGGATTTTCCAGTGCTGCGTCTCGTGCTTTCGATCAGCAATCTCGTTTTTTCGCTCATTCTCGGCGCGCTCCTGATGGCAGTTGTCGCCATCTACTCGCCGGAGACGCTCTCGATGATGCTCGGCTGGGCGCGCAGCTTCAAAGGGCTGATCACCTCCACAGGGCTCAATGCCAAGTACAACATCTGGCTCGAGCTTCTGCTCGAGGAGCGGCAACTCCTCTTGATGTTCTTTACCGTGATCGCCCGCGTCATCCTCGCTGTAGTCCTCTATCCTATTGTGCTTTTGCGCGAAAAAACTTGACGTTACAGGTGTTGAGCCGGTGCGACTCAAGGTTTACTGCGCCTTAGACGCTGTGGGGTTAGGTTGGCAGCGCGACAGAAATTTGTAGCAACCTTTCGTCAATAACTTTTCGAGCAGGAGCAGGGCCTGACGATGGGCCTATTCTCATCATCGCCGGCACGGTCGCAGTCGTCGCTGCGATACCGCCTGGTGCTCGCCCCGCTGCTCGCGCTGACGACGGCGTGCGCGCTCGCGATCGCTGCGTTGATGGTCTACTACTCCGCCATCTATCCAAATCCCCTCTCCCTGCGGCCCAAGCAGACCGTCCCCTACGTCAAGATACTGGCGCGCGACGGGTCGGTGGTGTCCGAGCACGGACGCGAAGACTATGTCCCGATCGGTATGCTGCCGCACTACGTCGCCGATGCCGTGATCGCGACCGAGGACCAGCGCTTCTATGACCACCACGGCGTCGATCCAATCGGCATGATGCGCGCCGCCTTCATCAATCTGCGCGAAGGGCGCACTGTCCAGGGTGGCTCCACGCTCACCCAGCAGCTTGCCAAGAATCTTTACCTCACCTCCGATCGCACCCTCTCGCGCAAGATCGAGGAGTTCACGCTCGCGCTCTGGCTCGAGATGAAGCTCTCCAAGGAAGACATCCTCGAGCTGTACCTGAACCGTGTCTATCTTGGTTCTGGCGCCTACGGCATCGACGCAGCGGCACGCCGCTACTTCCGCAAGTCTGCGCGCAACCTGACGCTTGGCGAGGCCGCGATGATTGCGGGCCTGCTCAAGGCTCCCTCGCGCTATTCGCCTCTCTCCAATCCGGGACTTGCCCGCACCCGTGCGCGCCTCGTGCTCTCGCAGATGGAGGACGTGGGCTTCATTACCGAGGAACAGGAGAGCCAGGCAGCCGACGAGGTGGCCCGCTCATTCGAGAATTCTGCGCGGGCCGAGGCGGTGGGCGCCGAATATGCCGTCGACTACGTGATGGATCAGCTCGGGCCGGCGTATTTGGCGGGTGTTGCCGGCGGAGCCGAAGGCCTGATCGTCGAGACGACGATCGACCGTGCTTTGCAGGCCAACGCATCCGCCGTCGTCGAACAGGTGATCACCCTCCGCGGCCCTGAACTCAACGCCAGCGAGGCGGCCGCAGTGGTCCTCGATCACGATGGCGCGCTCCTGGCGCTTGTCGGCGGACGCTCCTACGCAGAGACCCAGTTCAATCGCGCCGTTAAGGGCATGCGCCAGCCCGGCTCGACCTTCAAACCGTTTGTCTACCTGGCCGCGCTGGAAGCCGGTTACACGCCGGACAGCGTCGTCGACGATCTTCCGCTGAGTATTTCGGGTTGGGCCCCCCGCAACGACAACGGCCAGTACCTGGGACCGATGGCGTTGCGCACGGCGCTGGCGAAATCGGTGAACAGTGTCGCTGCGCGCCTCACGCTCAAGGTCGGACCCAAGCGCGTCGCCGAAGCCGCGCGTCGCCTTGGCATCAAGTCCGCGCTCGCCAAGGACGCAACAATCTCACTCGGTACCTCCGAGGTCTCGCTGCTCGAGCTGACGGGTGCGTACAACGTCATCGCCAATGGTGGCCGCGCTGCCGAGCCTTACGTCGTGCGCCGCGTCCGCAGCGCCAAAGGCGAGGTTCTCTTCACGCATCCCGATGGGACACCACAACAGGTCGTCGCGCCCGCGCAGATAGCCGCTATGAACGACATGCTGGCTGCCACGCTTTCCGAAGGCACAGGACGCCGTGCTGCGATCCCGCCTTACGCTGCCGCCGGTAAAACCGGAACCTCGCAAGGGTTCCGCGACGCCTGGTTCGTCGGCTACACCGCGTATCTCACAGCGGGCGTATGGGTTGGAAATGACGATAGCACGCCGATGAACCATGTCGTTGGCGGCGCACTTCCCGCGGAAGTCTGGCGCGCCATCATGCTGGGCGCGCATGCGGGCCGAAAGCCCTTGCCTTTGGGTGTTTCCTCCGCCGCTACTGCGGTGGCCGGCAGCGCGCACCCCGGTGAGCGCATCGGCGATGATTTCTTCGCCCGCACGATGGACGACACGGCGGGTTCTGACACCGGCTCAATCGGTAAATTGCTCGACGGACAATAGCCGCGCTTCAGTCGGCGGTTGGTCCGTAGCGGTGAAGCTCCAGCCCATAATGCTGCAGCCACAGCTTGTCTTCCTTCATGCTAGGAACGAGCCGCTCCACATGCGCCCAGAAGCGCGGGCCGTGATTCATCTCGGCCAGATGCGCAACCTCGTGCGCAGCGACATAGTCGAGAATGCGCGGCGGCGCGAGGATCAGACGCCACGAGAACGACAGCACGCCCGTCGTCGAGCACGAGCCCCAACGCGTCGCCTGATCGCGGATGGCGATACGCTTCGCTTTGACGCCGAGCGTGCGCGTATGCACCTGCACGCGTTCATCGAGATCGCGCCGCGCCTCTTCGGCGAGCCAGTCGCGCAACCGCCGCGGTGCGTGCTCTTCGCGGCCCGAGATGCGCAATTCCGGAATGTCGGCGGTCCGATGCGCACGCACCACGCCACCGCCAGCAGCACGCCGCCCTGTAAACGTCAGCTTGTGGAATTCACCACGCACCGGCAAGCGCTCGCCATCGACGAATTGCACTGGCTGCGGGATGCTGTTGAGGCGCTCGCGCACCCATTCGATATTTCGGTCGAGAAACGATCCAGCTTCACCAAGGTCACACTGCACAGGAAGAGTCACGATGACGGCGCGTCTCGTGCGGCTGACTCGTAGCGTCAGGCGGCGCGCGCCAGGATGTCGTCGAACTTCAACCGGGCAATCGAGCTCTTCGATGCGCGGACGCTTCAATGCAGGCCCCCGAACTGACTTCCGCACCGACTTCCCCCTCGTGCAAAATCGAACAACACGACGTTGGTCGGAAACTCGGCTCAACCAAAGCGCCACACTTTGGAAGACGAGCACTTCCTCACCTAATCGAAATTAGAGCGTCCCGCCAGTGACAAAGCCATGCGGCATCGTCGATGGAGCAACACTGTGGCCGCATCGCAGCGCGCCGCGCGCCGGCGCTAGAGAATCTTACCCAGTTTCGCGGCCATATCATCGAGGCTCGTCATAGCCGTGAAGTGCGAGACATACTCGCCGTCCGGTCCCATGAGGTAAATGATCGATGTATGGTTCATGCCGTAAGACGATGGATCGTTCTCGTTCGGCGTCTTCTCGTAGTAGACGCGGTAAGCTTTGGCGATAGCTGCCACCTGTTCTGGCGTACCAGTGAGGCCCACGATACGGTCGTTGAAGTTCTTCACGTACGTCGCGAGCGTCTCGGGCGTATCGCGCTGCGGATCGACGCTCACGAAAATCGGAGTGACCTTGTCAGCCTTGCTGCCGATCTTGTCGAGCGCTGCCGATATGAGCTGCAGTCCGGCAGGGCAGATGTCCGGACAGTGCGTATAACCGAAGAACACCAGCATGTAGCGGCCGCGGAAGTCCTTGTCGGTGGCGGTCTTCCCCGTTTGATCGGTGAGCGTGAATGGCCCGCCCACGAGCGCCTTGCCCGAACCTGCCGTGCCGGAAGGGCCAAAGACCCGCTCCTGCGCTCCGGGGATGATCGCGATGGCAGCGATGCCGCCGAGAACGAGACCTGCGATGACGCTCGCAATTATCTTTGCACGCATTGGGCTGGGCTTCCTCTTCCGCCACCGCAGTTAAGCCGTAACAGCGCTTCGCGCAACTCTGCCTCTCCGCCTTAACCGAGCTGAGGAGCGAAGCGACCTGAGCCCGGCGCCTTGTGCTAGTCGCTCCAGACCGGTTCTATAATGCGACACGCGGAAGCCGCGATTTGAAATAGCTGGTGGATCATCGGCCCCCGCTAGCATATTCGAGGGGCGAGCCGCCCCAGGGAAACGACCGTGCTGAAGTCCTCCGACCGCCGCAAGAAGAAGCTAGGCCAGCAAGTCCTGGCCGATCCGGTCAGCAACCGCCTGCGCCTGCACACCATCATTCGCTTGCGCTGGATCGCCGTGCTTGGCCAGTTCGCCGCGATCTCGTTCGTCTCGTTCGGCCTCGGCTTCTACGTACCGATCGGCGCCTGCCTTACTGTCATTGCGCTCTCGGCGTGGATGAACGTCTTCCTCGCGGTCTGGTACCCGTCGCGTCACCGGCTCACCGTGCCCTACGCAACGGGTCTACTCGGCTACGACATTCTCCAGCTCGCAACGCTGCTCTTCCTTACCGGAGGCATGGACAACCCGTTCGCCATGCTGATGGTCGCCCCGGTGACTGTCTCTGCGGCCACCTTGCCGTTACGCAACACCATCGCGCTCGGTTTGCTGACACTGATGTCGGCTGCCGTTCTCGTCGTCGCACATGAGCCCCTGCCCTGGTATCCCGGCGTCGAGCTGGAGCTGCCGGTCATCTACAAGGTGGGCGCGTTCGCAGCACTGTGCGTATCGACCACGTTCATCGGCCTCTACGCGTGGCGGCTGACGAAGGAAGGCCGGCAGATGTCCGCCGCGCTCACCGCGACCGACGTCGTGCTGGCACGCGAGCAGAAGCTGCACGCGCTCGATGGTCTTGCCGCCGCTGCAGCGCACGAGCTCGGCACGCCGCTCTCCACCATCGTGCTGGTAACCAAGGAGCTCGAGCACACGATCAAGCCGGACGACTCCATCCGCGAGGACATCGTGCTTCTGAAGGCGCAGGCACTCCGCTGCCGCGAGATCCTGCAGAAGCTGACCCGCCATCCGGGAGAAGAAGACCCGATGCACGCGAGGGTCAGTGTTCGTGCGATGCTAGAAGAAGCGGCTGCTCCCTACTTCTCCGACAAGGTTGCCATCAACATCACTGCGGCGCCCACGGCCGAGATGGCCAGTGCCGGCCGCCGCCAGGCAGAACTCGAGCGCCGCCCGGGCGTCATTTACGGATTGGGCAACATCATCGAGAACGCGACCGAGTTCGCCAAGTCGCGGGTGGACGTCGGCGCTGAGTGGGGCCCTTCAGGCCTCGTGGTCACCATCGCCGACGACGGCCCCGGCTTCCCCGCCGAAATCATGGACAACATCGGCGAGCCCTATGTCACCACGCGGCCGGTCGAGCGCGTCGATGGGGTTCTGGAGGAAGATTCGGCGGGATTGGGGCTCGGCTTCTTCATCGCCAAGACCCTACTGGAGCGCTCCGGAGCGACCGTTAGCCTCGCGAATCGGATGCGCGGAGGGATGGGGGCCGTGGTCACCGTGAGCTGGCCGAGGGCCTTCATTCTCACCTCGTAGCCACCAAACAGAATAAATCTTTGACCTTTTTAGCCACTTAGGCCGCCCCCGGGCTAATTCCGCGTTGACAAAATCCCTATCTTGATGCTGACAGACCTGCGACAAGGTGCGACCTTAGCGAGTAAATCAAGCAAGGCTCCGCACGAGCCGGTCCCAACCCGGGGCCGGACCCTTGAAGACAACCACGCTTAAGTAGGAGGCGTTCGTGGAGGCGAAACACGCTGCCGCCGATTCCGGGCTGGCCGGAGGAACAATGAACCAACCTGAAGATCTTTCCTTCCGTCAAGACGAACTGCCTGAGGATCGATCGCTGATCATCGTCGATGACGACCGCGCGTTTGCGCAGCGTCTCGTCCGCGCCATGGAGCTTCGCGGCTTCGAGGTGCGTGGCGCGCACTCGATCGCCGAGGGCATCGACCTTATCCGCGAACGCGCCCCCGCCTTCGCCGTGGTCGACATGCGGCTGGAGGACGGCAACGGCCTCGACGTCATCGCTGAGCTTGCTCGCGCTCGCCCGGATGCTCGCGCCATTGTGCTGACCGGCTACGGCAACATCGCGACCGCGGTGACCGCCGTGAAGCTCGGCGCCGTCGACTATCTCGCGAAGCCCGCGGACGCCGACGACGTGACCGACGCTCTGCTTGCGCCTTCCGACGACAAGGCCCCGCCACCGGAGAACCCGATGTCGGCCGATCGCGTCCGTTGGGAGCACATTCAGCGCGTTTACGAGCTGTGCAATCGCAACGTGTCGGAGACGGCGCGTCGCCTCAACATGCACCGCCGCACGTTGCAGCGCATTCTCGCCAAGCGCGCGCCGAAGTAGTTTCGGCGCGCAATTCGCGTCACAAGACGTCGAGACTTGGATCGGCCAGCAACTGCAGGCTGAATGCGGCAGAACGCGCAAAGCGTAGCGTCATCGCCTTGCGTCGCGCTCCTGCCAACCGCAAAAGCGGTGCCTCGCGAATAATCTCGCCGCCGTAGCGGTCGGCGAGAATGAGACCGGTGTCGTCGGGAAGCGCCTCGCGCGGAAAACTCGGCGCCACGGCGAAGAACAGGGCATCCGAGTAGTCGCGGTACTCTGGCCACTTCGCATCGACGCGCAGGTCGTCGAGGCAGGACTTCACCTCCACGATCCAGATGTCGCCCGACGGCGACAGCCCGACCACGTCAGCGCGCCGCCCATTTGGCAGCGGCAGCTCGGTCACAATCGCGAACGACATGGCCTGCAACAGACGGCCCACGCCGCGGCACACTTCGCGCGTCACGGCATCGCGGCCTTCGCGGACGCCTTCGCCACTCGAATACGAGGCCGTGGCTTCAGTGCACGCAGGCTCTGCCACACCGTTGCCAGTTTCCCCGGCTTTATCGTTCATTGCCGTCATTTGACCACCATGGGCAGGTGAGCATTGCCGGCAGTAGCTCTGGGAATGAGTCGCACACACCTCGACTCGGGCCCTCTGCCGATCGAGCTGGCCCACACCCGCTCGAATCTGCTCTTAGGAGTCGCGGGCAACTCATCGAGGGACGAGCGCCTGACCCCATGTTCTTCAAACTCTTCAAGTCAGACAAGAGCAAGGCCGCCGAGGCCGCATCCGACAGCAGTTCGAGCGAACAAGCTGTAGCGGAAAAGCCTGCCGAGGCAGATGGCGAGCCTGGGCTGCCTCTTGGCGCCTATATGGATTCCGCCGGCGCCACTGTTGCCGACAGCCTCGGCTTCAACACCACCGCCGACCTCAAGCCAGCCGATGGACCGCTCGCGCAAGAGAAGGCGATCGAGGCGATCGACTTCGCCGCCGGCATCAAAGGACCGGGCTATCACCTGCTCGTCGTCGGCCCGACAGGTTCCGGCCGCCGCACGGTCGCGCGCGCGCGCCTCCAGCCTGCGGCGGATAAGTCCGCTCGCCCGTCCGACTGGGCCTACGTCAGTTCGTTC